>JAZLHI010000049.1:0-4590 GCA_045616725.1 Prevotella sp.
TAAGCAGAAGACATATTTCCGCAAAGCGTTTGGTTGTGCTCGCCTCGCCTACAACTGGGGACTTGCCGAATGGCAACGCCAGTATAAGGAGGGAGGCAAGCCAAGTGCTTATGCGCTAAGAAAGAAGTTTAATGCTATTAAAAAGGAAGAGTTTCCTTTTGTCTATGAGGTAACAAAATGTGCAGTAGGACAGCCTTTCCTAGATTTGCAGGATGCCTTTGATCGTTTTTTCAAAAAGCAAAATAAATATCCTCAATTTAAAAAGAAAAGAGATAATGAGGGATCATTTTGTATTGAAAGTTTTACTGTGAGGATTTCATCTGTTAACACGAATAGTAAGTCATTCGAAAAGATGCCTCATAATGAAAAATTTAAACATCAATACCTCAAAGTTCCAAACCTTGGCTGTGTCAAGATGACAGAATGTATAAGGTTTAACGGAAAGATAAACAACGTAGTAATATCACAACGAGGAGATAAGTTCTATGCTTCGTTCTCCATGTTGATTACTGAAGAAGAATACCAACGCACCCATCCTAATGCGAACAAGCCGAAGGATAGGGCTGTTGGTATTGACCTCGGTTTAAAAGATGCTCTTATCCTTTCTGATGGTATAACTATCAAAAATCCCAAACCATTATATAAAGCACAAAGAAAAATAAATAGACTGCAACGCCAACTCTCAAAGCGAGTACATGCGAAAACCAAGCAGGAACGCTTACAGGGTGTGGCAAAGTCAAATAATTACCGCAAACTATGCTTGAAGGTTAGTCGTGCTATGCGTAAGGTTGCAGATGTAAGGCGAGACTTTATCAACAAAGTTACAACCATCCTTACAACAAATTACAGTGAGATTGCAATGGAGACATTGCGAACTCGGAATATGATGAAGAATCATCGTCTTGCACGAAGCATTGCCGACGTTTCTTTCTATGAGATACAACGTCAGATAGAATACAAGGCTGCCAACAATGGTGTGAAGATAACAAAAGCAGACCAATGGTATGCAAGTAGTAAGACTTGTAGCCAATGCGGTAATGTAGTAGAAAAGCTGTTACTTAGTCAAAGAACGTATCGTTGCGAATGTTGTGGCGCAGTTCTTGACCGTGACTTAAACGCAGCACTAAATTTACGCAGTCTTATAACAAATAAAAAAATAGGGAAAGAGAAGCCCGAATTTACGCCTGTGGACTTGACGGCTCTGCTTCTGTTATTTTCGAATAACAGTATCGCAACCAGCAAGGTTGAAACAGGAAAGTCAACTAAATCTGGTGTTTTACGTCAGATTTCCTGACTTCGACAGTTAGTTGCCAACTAAAAATCTTATCTCTGATTTTTAACGAGTTAGCAAAAATATTTACTAAAAATGGGTGACGCAAATAGTATTTTTAGTAACTTTGCACCATGTTTGTACACAGAAAGAAGCACCGCAGTGGTCGTACCAGTGTGGTCGTGGTGGATAAAAGTCACGGCAAGTTCCGTGAGGTTAAGAATTTCGGAGTGGCAGGTAGCGATTCCGAGATAGAGGCACTATGCCGTCAAGCCAACGAGTGGATTCGCAGGTATAGCGGACAGCTTGAGATGGATTTCATTGATGAGAAAGAAAAGTTGCAGGAGGAAGAAGAAACCGATCGTGTGCTCTCAAATATCGACTCATTGCTGATTAACGGGCATCGCCTCATTCTTGATCAGGTTTACGACAGCATCGGTTTCAACCAAATAGATGACGAGATTCTCCGCAGTCTCGTTATTGCTCGTATCAGTCAGCCTATGAGCAAACGTGCCACCGTGGAGTATCTGAAATCATATTTCGACGAGGATGTTGAACTCCACAACATTTACCGCTACATGGACAAACTCTACAACACTCAGCGTGAGGAAGTGCAAAGAATCAGCGTAGAGCACACGAGACGTATCCTGGGAGGCAACGTAGGACTGCTGTTCTATGACGTAACCACACTGTACTTTGAGACAGCAGAGAAGGACGTCCTGCGCGACAACGGATTCTCCAAGGATGGCAAGACGGCAGAGTCGCAGATTGTACTTGGGTTGCTTGTAAGCAGAGATGGCTATCCTCTTTCGTACTGCATCTTCAATGGCAAGCAGTACGAAGGCTACACCATGATTCCCATCATAGACGACTTCATACAGCGTTTCTCGCTTGACAACTTCGTTGTGGTAGCAGATGCTGGTCTAATGAGTAAACGCAACGTGCAGTTGTTGGAAGATGCCGGTTACAAGTACATAATCGGTGCCCGCATCCATACAGAGAGCGAAACGACAAAGAAATGGATCCTCAAGCAGGAGAAAGTAGACGGCAAGTACCATCATCGCAAATATGGTGACAAGGCTCGACTCATACTCGGCTATTCTTCAGATCGTGCGAAGAAAGATGCACATAACCGCGAAGAGGGCGTTGCCAGATTGCGGAAGTCTTATGCAAGCGGCAAGATTACAAAGTCGCAAGTGAACAAGCGTGGGTACAACAAGTTCCTTGAGATAAGCAAAGACGTGGAAGTCGTCATCAGCGAAGATAAGATAGCAGAGGCTGCTGCATGGGATGGACTGAAAGGCTATATCACGAACACCGATCTGAAGCCAGCAGAGGTCGTAGAGCAATACCATGGACTTTGGGTCGTGGAACGGGCTTTCCGTATAACCAAAGGGAATCTTGAAGCAAGACCCGTGTTTCATTTTACGGAGAAACGCATAGAAGCTCACATCTGCATCTGCTTCATGGCATACAAGGTTTACAAGGAACTGGAACGCATCATCAAAATCGCAAAAATCAAGAAGAGTGTAGACTCCGTTTTGAAGATTGCAAAGACCATTGTAACGATAAAAGTAAAGCTGCCCAAGAAGGGAATAACCAAACAGCAAGTAATGCTACTTACCCCCGAACATCACGAGATTGAACCGCTTTTCGACATAAACTCGATAACCTCGAACCCCTAACCCCTTAAAAATCAGCGTGCGTGTACATGCGCGTGTGAGAAGGGTGACGCATTGTCGAAGTCAGGAGGAAAGTCAACTAAATCTGGTGTTTTACGTCAGATTTGTAAGTTTGCTACATCAGAATAATGAAAAGAACTGTTTATATATGGGTATTTTTACATTAGATTTGTAAGTTTGCTACATCAGTTTGTGTTATGTTAATTGAATCGGATTCTCCTTAATCTTGTGGTCACGATAGGCAGTGTGGAGTACTGCACGGAAGGTTGACCAATAGCCAGAGGCTGTGTTTGTGTGAAGTTTGTTCTCAGGATGGTGAATCTGTTTGGTAGTAAGCAGATACTCCATGAACTTGACACAGAAGTCAATGGTGATCTCTCCGAAGGTGCACTTACTCTCGCAGAATCTCTCGAAGTACTTGTACACGTTCTCCCACTTGGTGTTCTTCTCTTCAGCTTTCTTCTTGAAGTAGGCGAGGAAGTCACCCTTCTGCTTTTCTTTGTCAAAGAAATCGTATCGCTCATTGACGATACTCTCAAATCGACGGCAACGGATGGCTTCTGCCTTCTCCGTCATGTTGTCGTTGTAGTCACGCTCGCGCTGGTTCTTGGGCTTGGAATAGATGTAGATGCCGAGTGACTCATGTCGCTGTACCTTCATCGTTGACTCATCCCTATAGCCAGGATAGTAGTCAAGATAGAAGCTCTGCATCGTACCATTCTTAATGGAACGCTTGCGCAAGGTGACTGTCTTACAAATGTTACTCATGTGTAATATCAGTTTTTAGTGAATAATCGAGGCTATGCGTCTCATAGCGAGGGCAAAGGAACTACATTACGTGGCGATTATCAATATTATATGTGGTAATGCGTCAGTAAGTACTCAATAATGGGTTTTGATGGTGGTTGCCGTGTCCTCTTTGGTGAGTTACGCATGTAGTTTTACTATTTTCAACTGGTTTATGTTGGATAATCATGCTATGATGTATGAACCGAATTGTGCCATTCGCTCTGCCATAACACCGTCTATCTCTTCTTTGAGAAGGAGGTTTCTGACTCCAACTTTCACCTTGGTGAGTTGTTTTGTCTTGACAATCACACTAACATTGGCGGTTGACATTCCGTATTTTTCTGCAACCTCCGCTGTGGTATAATATCGGTCATCAGAAACGAGATCAGTTCTGAGAAGTTCATCCAGATGGTCTTTTGAGTAATATGTAATGCCGTATTCTCGTTTGGTTGGAATATGATGGCGGTAGGCGTATGAATGAATAGAACCTGAGTTCATTCCATAGAGTTGAAGGACTTGTTCGGTTGTTACCCATTCTTTGATGCTGTCTTCATTGAAGGTTAGTCCAAAGAGTTCATCCATGTGCTTTCGGCTATAATAGTTCTTGCCAGCTATCCTGCAAACAGGTATTTCATTTTTCTTGGCAGAGGTGTATAGCCATGACTTCTTAACCTTATATATCTGCATGACTTCCTCGCCAGAGATGTAGTCAAGTGGTTCTTCGGAATAGGATTGCGTTGTTCCATTCCCTTTTGTCACTTTTTCTTTTGAAGAAAGGGAAGATGAAGATTTTCCCTTCTTAGGCTTAGAAGTGGGAAGGACACGGTGGTATGGATTCCCAGCAAGCAT
>JAZLHI010000050.1:0-3411 GCA_045616725.1 Prevotella sp.
GCTTTCATCATCCTCCCATCATTGCCTGTATTGAAGAACATGTTCGGTAAGAAGGGTCTTTACTACCTCCTTCTCGCTATCGGTTTCATTGGTTTTGTTATCCTTTACATCGTTCCTAACGTAGCAAATGTGGCTGATTGCAAGACTTTAGTACAGACTGCCAAGGTGATGACAGGTGTCGGCTTGCTCGTAGGTTCATTGATGTGGGCACTCGTACCTGAAGTTATCACAGAGGCTGAGTATCGCACAGGCAACCGTCCAGCAGCTACTGTAAACGCTCTTGCTGGTGTTGCCTTCAAGGCAGGTTTTTCTATCGCGGGATGGATTACTCCACTTGTGATGGGTATGATTGGTTTTGACCTCTCAAGCGAATCTTCTGCACTCGAAACTGATCCATACGCTTGGTTCTCAGTAACTTCGCTGTTTGCGATTGTAGGTCTTGGCCTTCTGTTCTATTGTTTCAAGAGCTGCAAGGAGAATATTGCTACCACTCCTGAGAAGCCTGTTACCTACGGCGAGATGTTTGCCGAGTTCAAGGCAAACAAGTGCTTGCAGTTAATGATTGGAATCTTCATTGTCGTATTCCTCGCATCATTCATCAGCGGTCCTGTAAACGCTTACTACATGAATCTGGCAGATTATTCTGCAACAGTTCAGAACGCTATTCTCTGGTTCACAACTATCATTCCTGCTCTCCTCCTCATCGTTGTAGGTTTCCTCATCTACAAGTATCCACTCACAGACGAGAAGCTCCACGAAATGAACAGAGAAATTGAAGCTCGCAACAAGAAATAAGATTTTCCCTCCCATTCTTGGGAGGGCTTATAACCTACCTAACATGAAAAAGATACTATTAACCGCAGCGTTGCTCTGTTCCCTTGGCATTAGCGCACAGAAGGACATGCAGCTTCGCAAACTTATTCCTGCCGAGAACATCCTCATCGGCGCAACTGTCAACCAGTGGGTTGTGGCTGCCGACCTTGGACTCTCTGAGCATCAGATCAATGACCCAAGCTACAAGCTCGTAGGTAATCGCGAGCAGATGAAGGTTGAACTTGGTGTTGTGCCAAACGAATTCAACTGCGTGACAGCAGAAAACTGCATGAAGTCGGAGGTCATCTCTCCAAAGAAAGGCATCTTCGATTTCGTACTCGCAGACCAGTTCGTGGAATATGCTCAGAAGCATAACCTCACTATCATTGCCCATGCCCCTATCTGGCACTCACAGTGTGCTCGCTGGCTCTGCCACAACGAAGACGGAAGTCTCGTCAGCAAGGAGCAGCTCAAGGCAAACATGCGCTTATACATCAATACTGTCTATGGTCATTTCCGCGGAAAGATCAAGGGTTATGATGTTGTAAACGAGGCCATTGAAGACGATGGTTCATACCGCAAGAGCGACTTCTACAAGATTATGGGTGAGGAGTTTATCGACTGGGCTTTCCAATGCGCTCAGGAAGCTGACCCTAACACAGAGCTTTACTATAATGACTACTCAATGTCTGCCCCTGGCAAGCGTGCCACAGTTGTCAAGATGGTTCAGCGTCTCAAGAGCAAGGGCATCCGCATCGATGCTGTTGGTTTGCAGACACACATCGGCATGGACTTCCCTGATTTCAAGGAATATGAGAAGTCTCTCAAGGCATTCATTGAGGCAGGCGTTGATGTTCAGCTCACAGAGACTGACATGTCCGTCCTCCCTAATCCTTACACAGGTGCCGATGTATCGACTCGTTTCCAGTACACTCCTGAGAAAGACCCTTACAAGAACGGCATCACAAAGGAGCAACTCAAGCCTTGGCAGAAGCGTGTCAAGCAACTCTTCGCCATCATCAACAAGTATTCCAAGAATGTTAAGCGCGTAACCTTCTGGGGCATCACCGACGCTTCTTCATGGAAGAACGACTTCCCTATTCCAGGCCGCACAGACTATCCATTGCCTTTCGACCGCGAAGGAAAGTTCAAGTTCTAAATAATCATTACGGAAAATCCGGACTCTCCGGAATACCTGGAATATCCGGATAAACCCTTTAACCCCTAAAACCTTTAAACTCTTAAACCTTTATATACTATGGAAGGAAAATTCTATCTTTGGCCACACGACTACATGGCCGACCCATCTGTTCACGTATGGAATGACAGACTTTATATCTACCCATCTCACGACTGGGATGCTGGCGTTGGCGACGACGATAGCGGCGCAGAGTACGAGATGAAGGACTATCACGTATTCTCTACTGACGACCTCGAGGCTGTTTGCCGCGGCGAGAAGGAGCTCGTTGACCACGGTTGCATCCTTAAGCTTGAGGACATTCCTTGGGCAAGCCACCAGCTTTGGGACAACGACGTTCAGGAGAAGGACGGAAAGTACTACATGTACTTCCCTGCAAAGGACAAGACTGAGATCTTCCGCACAGGTGTTGCTGTGGCTGATTCTCCAGAAGGTCCTTTCAAGCCTCTCAACGATCCAATGCACGGTTCTTACTCTATCGACTACGCTGTGCTCAAGGACGACGACAACGAGTACTACTTCTACCTTGGCGGCATCTGGGGCGGTCAGCTTCAGTGGTACAAGGACAACAAGATAGCATTCAACGAGGTTGGTCCTGCTTGCCCTCCTCCAGGCGACACAGAAGGCATCATGCCTGCTAAGAAGTCTGAGGTTGACGCACTGCCATCACGCGTTGCTCGCCTTGCTCCTGATATGATGCATTTCGCTGAAGAGCCAAAGCCAGTAATCATCCTTGGCGAAGACGGCAAGCCTCTCAAGGCTGACGATCCACACCGCTTCTTCGAGGCTTCTTGGTGCCACAAGTACAATGGAAAGTACTACTTCTCATACTCTACAGGTGACACTCACATGATCTGCTACGCTATCGGCGACAATCCTTACGGACCATTCACATACAAGGGAGTTGTCCTCACTCCTGTGAAGGCAGGTTGGACTACTCACCACTCTATCGTAGAGTTCAAGGGCAAGTGGTATCTCTTCCACCACGACTCAGCACCTTCAGGCGGCGTAAACAGCCTCCGCTCACTCAAGGTTGCTGAACTCCACTACAACGAAGACGGCACTATCCAGACAATTGAAGGATAATGTTCAAGTTTCGCATCTGCGAAACTTGAGGGTAATAGCTAATGGCTAATGGCAATAAAGTAGGGCGAGGATTTGGCTTTCCGCTTCGCGCCGCCGAGCTAAACCTTCCGAGCCGTTCATGATAGAAACATATCTATATTGGAATGAATAATCCGCAAACTTCAGATTCTTGGAGTTCGTATTGAACTCGCCAAAAGAACTGATGTTTGCGGATGAATTGTATTAGTAAATAGAAGTGAGTATGAGAAACGTTCGTGCTATCCTGCTATTCTTCGGCTATCATATTTGCACCTTCACACTCCATGTCTATAGTA
>JAZLHI010000051.1:0-10359 GCA_045616725.1 Prevotella sp.
GCTGCTTTGCGTATGACTCGAGATTTGTCTTACTGATCATCTGTGCGTTTACACTTGTTGATGAGAAGATGAATGCGATTGCGATTGCGAGGGTTGTAGCGAACTTTTTCATAATTTTGAGTTTTTGTTTTTTAGGGGAACCCTGCCGAGAACGGCAGGGAAGCGTGGTTTGTTAATGTTTTGAGTTTGAATTTTAAGTTTTGTTTTTGAGTGTCATTTTTGATTTTTGACACTGCAAAGGTATGGTGTTTTTCAAACTCTTTACAAACACTATATGAAAACAAAACGTACAATCTGTGAAATTCACAAACTGTACGTTTTATTCATTCTATGTACGTGAAAATGGGGATTATATCAGGAAGAAACCACGCAAATAGGATATACAATTAAGATGCAATCATATCGCTGAATATCAGCATTATATACACGAAAATCCTCTATACAAGCATTTACATTTGTGAACATCACGTTTGTAAATGCTTTTTTATTAGTAACTTTGCAGCAAAAATCCAGAACATGAAGAATATACTTCCTATTGCATTCATAGCCTTGTTTGTGTGCTGTAGTAAAGTAAGCAATGCTCCTCTTGCAGAAGAGGATTCCGAATTGGTCACATTACTCAATGAACTAGACGAATGCGAACAAACAAACGACCGAGAAAAACGATTCCACCTGTATTCGCAGGTATCAACGGAATACGAAAAGAAGAATCTAATTGGTCTACAAAAGCTTTATCAGCAGAAAATGCTATGCGAAGCGGAAGCCATCAGCCACGAAGACAAACATCATGGCAAAACACTGTTGGCAGAGGCTCTACAGCAAATGGCTACGACATATCTGGTAGAAGGGAAAACGGACAGTGCTTCCATGAAAGCGCATCATGCCTACGAGCTGACGCCTAAAGACACGCTCGACTTCCGTGCACAGACCCTGTTATTGCTTGCACAAATAAACCTGACGCTGGGCAATGGCGACAGTGTCTTACATTACACTGACGAAGCGACTCGTATTTTTCCGGACGTGGTAAGCACGGATCTCTATCGCATAACATACCTCTATGGCCTCAACCTACAAGAAAGGTATGGGGAGATGATGAAGCTTCTGCCCTCATACATTGCCGAAAGCGAAATCCACAATAAAGCGGAACTGACGCGCCTCATGATGTTTCGTAATGAGGAAACGGAGAATTGGAAGGAAGCGTATGAGGACGCGGTCAAGCTGATGGACATAACAGACAGTATTGCCAAGGACGAGAACTCACAGAACATGGCTAAGATACACGCTCTACAGCATGAACGGCAGATGGAATCCCAACGTGCAGAACACGAAGCGGTACGTATACGATTGTTCATCATTATCATTGTCGTGCTTTTCCTGTTGCTCATAGCCTCCATCACAGGACTTTTCTATCGTCGCAAGGCAAGAATTGCCCACGCTCAGGAACTTGAAGCCATGCAACTATCTGAGCATGCCAAAGCAAACGAGAGCTTGGTTCGGGAGGAAAACATAAAGTTGCAAAAGCTTTATTATGAACACTTGTATGCCATTATACTCCCTATACTCTATGCCAATCGTGGCAAAAACGGTCATATAAACCTTGAGGAATCGTCATGGGAGCTTATAGAGAAGAACACGGACATGGTTCTTCCTGGGTTCACCTCCCGACTACGCAGGCAACACCCTGTCCTGACAAATGAAGATGTGCGTTTCTGCTGTCTCATAATGATGCGTGTGCCGAATGTCCTTCTCGCTGATGTCTATGGCATAGCACCGTCATCCGTAGCCATGAGGAAGCAGCGCATGAAGAAGAAGCTCGACAGTGATGGGCAGAACCAAACCATTGAAAACTACTTAAACCAATACATGATATGAGAAGATTACTTTTAGCTTTGTGTATGATTGTGCATATACTTGCGCAAGCCCAAGACCGAGATGTGCATGATTTTGATTCTATCGGAATATGGGCAGTAGGCTCTGAATGGGAAGTGTTCTTTGAACCAGAACTCGAAGACGGAATTGTGCTTGAGAAGAGCGTAAGATACCGTCTGGGGCATGCCGATGACGGCTACATGACTCTTCATAAGACGGAATACATGAATGGTATGGGAGGTGATACTTTGCTGATTGGCTACATCAGGAACGAAAGCGATACGATGATTTACGTTCGCCCGATACTTGATGATGGCAGCATTGGAAAGGAGTGTCTGCTATATGATTTCAGTACTCCATTCGAGTATGGCGAAACGATTCGTTACGGTCTCCAGGATGGCAATATCGGAGAGGAATACATCGACTGGCAGAAGGGGTCGTTGCAGTATTACGTTATTAATGGCGACACGCAACTGCTGCCTTCATGGGGTGGTATCATATATCGCTATGGCTATATCGGTGGACCGATGGAACTCTTCCAATGTAACCAAGTTCCTAACAACAAGAAACGTCCCAAAGCCACAAACATCAGTCATGTTATCTTCTCTACCAAGGGCAAGCATAAAGTGCCTCGTGGTGACAATTCTCCAGAAACAGATTTTGAAGTATGCATCCCTTACCGTCAGATACTGACAAACGATATAAAATGGGAGTGTATGGATGTCTCCAAGAGTGGGCTCAATGAAACCTATATGGTCGAAATAAAGGGAGACACCATTATTGACAACCGCATCTGCAAACAGGTTTGTTCTACTATATTCAGCGCCAATAAGGTTATATTTGAAGAGGGGCGTAAGATTTACATGGTCAATGCCGACAAAGAACCGGAAGTATTACTGAACTTCGGTCTTGATCAGGAAGAAAAGATTTGCAACTTTCTCTGGGAACATTGCATACTGCTGCCGGAAGAAGACGAGGATGGCATTTCATGCGTGCTTCGTTGTTGGGAAGGCAACGTACTTGTCTATCAATCCCCACTCTATGAACCCTCAACTGGCATAAACAGGACAAGCACGGAAAATGAATCCTTGATATACGACCTCCAAGGTCGCCGATTACGGTCTATTCCAGAAAGAGGCATCTATATCATCGGCAACAAGAAGGTGATAATAAAGTAGCAAGTCCCCCCACCATGGAAATAAACATAATCCGATGGCTGCTGATATTCCTTGTAATACTCATCCACTGCACTCCCTTCAAGGATTCGTATCCCAATGTACAGAATGCCTTTCTGGCATTTGTCGTGCCATTGTTTCTCTTCATCACAGGCTATCTGTTCAATGTTAAGAAAACGTGGAAAGAGTTTGCGCATTACCTTTATGGAATGTTGCTGATGTACGCCATTTTTGAAACGGCATACGTCACATTATCCTATTACCTTCCAGTGAGAGATGGGGTGACGGAACTGACGACAACAGTGGTATTAAGCAAACTGATTCTGCATCCCATTGGTCCATATTGGTATTTGCATACGATGATAATCTGCAGTTGCATATACTATCTGTCACATCAATTGTCATGCTATCTTGATACAGACATCGCCATATCGTCATCCATGCTCATTGGTGTGACACTCTCATACTACACTCCTTTGCTCGGTGTCTTGTCGCCGCTTGCATACTTCATGGGCGTCATTGCAAGAAACAGGTTCAAGCATTTGCTGTGCATGTTCAGCGGTTCATTTATGGCAATACCTATCGCTGTGGTAACATTATTGTATGGCATCTGCAACAATCAGGCATACGCCGCTCAGTTGTCGTACTTCAGCATACTGCTTGGCATCTGCACGACAACGTCCTTGGTTTGGTGTTCCCAGAGGATTCCCCTTAAAGCACGTCGTATCGTCGGTTACATTGGGGGCAACACATTGCCCATATACCTTTTCCATCCGCTGTTCACACTATTATCAAAGCGTTTGCTGCGCAGCCTGATTGAAAATGGACACATAATAACTTACTGTATCGTTGTGATTGTTCTTGCAACAATAGGCTCTCTGATGATCGGTTATGCGATGGACAAAACAGGAATAAGCATGTTGCTGTTCCGTAGAAAGATGTTGCGATCATTCAACTATTCAAAAAGAACGTAAAGAAAAGAGGTACAGTGGACAGAATGTACTGCTCCGAAAGATTGTACTATAGTATGTGAAAGAGAACCGTACGTCGTCACTTTGTAAAAAACACAGAAACGGACACCCTAATCTAAGAGAGGGTGTCCGTCGGCGTTCTAAACATTTTGTTCTTTGTGCATGTCTATACAAACTGTACGCGCTGCAACTTATCTGTTAAAGTATTCAGATTCTCTTGAATAACCTGTTTTTGTTTTTCTGAGGCTGTCGCCAATCCCATCTTATATTTTCTTATTAACGAAGGATTCATGCCTATGCTTTTGGCAAACTGGGTAGCATTGATGTATGGGAAAGCCATGAAAAAGGCGGCAAGACTGTAACGGAAGTCTATTTCCATATTTGCCCATACAGGTTCTCGCCCATTCTTTTCCACATAGAATTCAGCTTGTTCTTCTCTGACTTCAATGAAGTCTTGCCTCGCTTCATCTTCCGTCATACCTGTTCCTATCAAGCCTTTAACGTCTTCCGTGTAGATAGTAAAACCTCCATCCAGACCCCTTTCAATGATTGCTATAACCTTTTCCATACGCTTATACCATCTATATTTTGTTCTAAAGCTGCCCCTAACACCTTGTTAGGAGCAGCACGTACATTGAATGGCTCATTTCAGCTTACTTTCCAAATTGGCATCCTTGAGAATCTTCTTTAGAGTACCTGTTGGTACTTCTTGAGACTCGTGGCGACCAACAGGAATGAAATGACCGAAATCAGGGTGAACGTACTTATGGTGACGCTTGCCTGTTTTTCGCTTCCAACCGTTAGCTTCGAGGAGCCTGTACAGTTCTGAAAATTTTACCATGTCAAAGAACGTTTTATTTAGAACGCTGCAAAAGTAACATAAATGTTCCTATCATGCAAATTTTTCTAACATTTTTTTTATATTACCTAAGATTTTATGACATTCTCTTTACCGAATAATTAAAAATGCCATCCGCATCGTCGCCCAAAGGCTAGCGGATGGCTGACATTATATATGAAAAGTTTCGCTCTTATTTTAGGTCCAAATCGGTCGTTAGACCATGGATGGGATTTTGTTTTATCTTTGCGTCAGCATTTGTGGCACAATGAATGAGCATAGGGGTTCCTATGTGAATGAATTGTGCTGCAAATGATGCCAAAGAGAAGCGAAATGACGCCAATGTCGTCTATCGACCGATTTGGGTCATTGCGTAAACTGAGTTACATTCGTTGAGGGCGAGTTCAATGTTGTTCATGACAACCTGTGAGTAAACGTTTGCCATCACGAAGGCCTTTGAGGAAGTCTTCTTGTGGCTGTCCTTTGAGACGAATGGGTAGCAGTCGGCGATGTGCCATGTATCGCCCTTTGTAGGGCCTGATGTGAGGGCTGCGTCGGCGATGCAAGAGACGAGCAGCGCGTCTGAGAATGTTGTGCGTGGACGATAGTCACGGATCACTGTTGTTGAGCTATAGCCATGTCCGTAGTTGTGGTGCTCTACGTATGTTCTGTTATGTGAAGATGATGCGTCTGCGACTGCTTCTGTTACGGCGAGGGCCGTGATGCCGAGACCGATGCCGGCTGCTGTATTGCCACCGCCCTTTTCCACTACTACGTTGTAGTCGCCGAGTGTATAGGTTACGTCAACCTTGCCGTCCTTTACCTGTGCGCGGATTGTTGGGCAGATGCTGACGTCGTATGCGTTGAAGCCACCAGCGTGGCGTGCGATGTTTTCTATATATGGACGAGCGATGATGAGTCCCTGGTCCTTGTCGGCGAACTGGATGGAGTTGCTGTAGTTTGCGATGAACCAGTTTGCCATCTCGTAGTAGAGCTCATCCTTCGAGAGGTGTGAGGCTGATATTTCTTTTTTGAACACGAGGTTGCCGTTGTTGTCGAGAGCGCTTCCACGGAGTTCATCTACTGCTGACTTTTCCCAGCTTGCGCCATACTGCTGTTCTGCGTATGACTCGAGGTTTGTCTTACTTACCATCTGAGCGTTTGCACCTGTTGCTGAGAAGATGAAAGCGATTGCGATTGCGAGGGTTGTAACGAACTTTTTCATAATGTTTGGTTTTGGGGTTTTAAGTTTAATGTTTTAAGTTTAATGTTTGAGTGTCATTTTGTTTTGTTTGACGATGCAAAAGTACACACTAATTTCCACTCACAACAAACACTATATGAAAACAAAACGTACAATCTGTGAATTTCACAAACTGTACGTTTTATTCATTCTATGTACGTAAAACTTGCCTTTAATTCTCATCAATCCCTCAAACAACCAACAGGGATAACATAGACTCCGTCTTTTCGCTGGTAAGCATACTGTCCTACACCGACGATAACAGCCATGAAAGACGGGGCAGGCATCTTATCCGTATCTATGTTCTCTGCTAACGAGAGCATACTCTTGGCTCCTTCCTCAATATTCTGTTCACCGCCAAGTTTCACTTCCATAAGGGCATAACTGCCATTACGCCTATGTAGGACAGTATCACATTCAAGCCCGCTACTATCTCTATAATGATACAATGCACCATCCAGAGCTTCTGCATAGACACGAAGATCTCGGACTACCATATCTTCAAAGAAGAAGCCGAATGACTTCAAATCATTTATCAAGTCTTTCGGTCCCAATCCTAATATTGCCGTACCGATACTTGGATCAACAAAATGCCTTGTATCGCTAGTTCTGATGGCTGCCTTGCTCCTGATATTTGGGTTCCAAGCTGCAAGATCTTCTATTACAAAGAGTTTCTTCAGTGCCTTGATATAGTCAGCGACAGTGTCTTCATCCAATGTACTGGCATCATTTGAAAGCATGTCTTTTCGGATAGTACTATATGAGACCTGCTGAGATATGTTCCTTGCATAAGAACGCAGGAGCAACTTTGCTCGTTCGGCACTACGTTTCACTTTGTCAACACGCTGTATATCCCTTTGGGTAACGGAATCCACATAGTCGAAAGCTTGATCAAGTGCCACATCTTTTGGTATTATCGTCGCCCATGGCCATCCGCCTCGACAAGTGAGGTACGCTATATCTTCTACCTCAAGTGCGTTCTGTTGCACCTCAATAGACTTACCATCAAACAAATCCCTTAAGCTTACAGTTCCTGTTGACTCACCAGATTCATACAAACTCATCGGACGCATCTTGATTGTAGCAAATCGACCTGTTCCACTATGGACTGTCTCGTCCGCCTCTGGAAGAACAGACGAACCTGTTAGGATGAACTGTGATGGTTCACTACGCTTGTCCACCTCACTACGTATCGTATCCCAGATAGGAGGAAGTGCTTGCCATTCGTCAATCAATCGAGGTATGGCGCCGTCCAATAGAGTCTTGGGACTTATCTCTATAAGCCCTGAACTCTGTTTCAATACTGTAGAATCACCTAAATCAAGAACGCTCCTTGCAAGTTGTTTTGCAGTTGTAGTCTTGCCGCACCATTCTGGACCTTCAATCAATACTGCACCCTTACCAAGAACCTTACGTTCAAGAATTCTATCTGCTATTCGTTGCTTATACTTTGCCATAACATCCTATTTTGAGTGCAAAATTACATTTTTTATCTCAATACACCAAATAATTTTATGCTTTTTCGGTTATTTGTAGATAATTCGTTCGGTTATTTGTAATGTTGTTATTCGGTCATTTGTGATATACTACAAACAAAAAAGCCATCCGCATCGTCGCCCAAAGGCTAGCGGATGGCTGACAATATTCTTGTTTATGGAAATTGTTGTCTGGAAATTACTGAATCTTGCGTGTCAGATATTCTTCAAGGTCCTTTCCTTGTCTCTCGTATACGAATGTTCCGTCTTCGGTTATTTCCATCATTTCATTTGAAGTAAGGAAGAAACTTAGAGAATTTTCATTCCTGAACACTTCACCTACGTTCTTGCCGCTATCATTATTGTATATAGCCTTGACAATATCAGCTCCGTAAACAAAGATGCCCTTCGTTCCTGCTGGCATGTTCTCAATAATGTTCTTGATGTCAGCCTTTGGGGTAACATTGGCTTCTACGGAGTAAACACCGTCCTCGCCATTCACGTTTGTGAAGGAGTACTTATAGTAGGTTGTCGTCTCATTGCCGCTATATTCCTTAGCCTCGCCATTAGCCTTTGTGAGAACTACTTCTTGTGACTGGTCGCCATTGTGGAGAACAAGCGTTACGTCATACATATCGAGGATATCGTTAGAAAGGGATGCTGCGTATGTAGGAAACTCCTTGTACATAGGCTTCTCCTGAACAGGTGCCTGTGTAGGAACATAAGGATCATCGTCAGTGTTGTTGCAAGATGTGAAACCTGTAGCTGAAAGGATTGCTACTGCTGCGAACATGATTTTTGAAACGAACTTTTTCATAATGTTTAATGTTTTAAAGAGTTTGTAAATTTTGTTTTTTAGTTTTAAGTTTTGAGTTTGTTCTGAGTGTCATTTTGTTTGTTTGACGATGCAAAAGTACACACTAATTTACACTCACAGCAAACACTATATGAAAACAAAACGTACAATCTGTGAATTTCACAAACTGTACGTCTTATTCATTCTATGTACGGAAAAATTACGATTTCAGGCTTTTGGCTGACATAATAAAACCCCGAAAGTTCTTGTCTAACTTTCGGGGTTCATATCATTTCGGGGCAATGGTTTTCACCATTGTCATGATTGTCATTAAGACTTACTTCACCATCACCTTCTTGCCATTGATGATGTTGATACCCTTCTGAGGTTCAGCGAGCTTGCGACCGAGAAGATCGTAAGTGCCAGACTTTGTATTGTCATCTATCTGGATAGCAGCGCCAATGGCGTTCGTGCCACCTCCGTACTTCACGAAATCATCGTATGTGAAGAAGTTGTCTGTTCCCATGCTGTAGTCTTCCGATGCCCAGCGGTCGTTGGATTCTGCCGTCCATACCTTGATGTCCATGATGCAGATTTTCTCACCAGGAGCAGCCGTGATATTGACACCACGAACCTTTACGTGTGGATCTCCTGTATTATCGTTCATCTCGGCGTTGGCTACGAAAGTGGCATGATGAACCTTGCGTTGCGTACTCCACACCTCGCTCTGGTCTTTTGTCTTCTGAGAATTACCTGCGATGCTGGTATTGTCAGTTTCGCCAATCTTAGCGTATTCTATTTCAACACGAGTGATGTAGTAGCCCTGCTTTGAACCAATGTAGTATTTGCCATCGCTACCCATCGTGATGCCAGCCATATCGTGCGTTGAAGAAGAGTTCAGAATGGTAAGTTCCTTGTTCTGTCCCTTAGTCTCTGTATATTTTAGTACATTCTTTGTACGCAAAGATGATGACGGATTTCCGTAAGAGCTTGGCACACCAGCTGTGTAAACGCTATTCATCTTGTCAAGGTCCTTCTTGTTGATGTTGTAGAGAGCCATGTATCTGCGGGCAGCCATCTGTGCAGAAGTCAAGTCGTTCAATGTTTCGCCGAGGTCAGCCTCATCCTTCTCCAACTGCTGCTGAAGGTCTGCTACTGTAGCATTCAGAGCATCTTCCGACTGCTGCAAGTTCTCTACACTTTCTTTCAGGCTGCTATTCTCCGCATCGGCAATGTTGTACTTATCTTCAAGTTCCTTGTATTGTGCCAACAGCTCAGCATAACTGCCAGGATACTTGGCTGGTTCATAGTCAATCTCTATCTTGTAGAGGGTACCTGTAACGGGGTCTGGTTTATGATTTTCTTCTTCGCCAGCAAGGGAATGAAACGGTTTGTCCTTTAAACCTAACATGTCTCTGACAGAGCCCCAATCTGAATAACCAGTACCCTTAGCATTATCAGAAACACCCGCATCAAATCTAAGTGATTTGGATGGTTGGTTCAATTTGATTTCGTATTTGTAACGACGGGCTGTCATAGTCTTCTCCAGAAGCTCCTCGTTCTTCGTGAATCCTACCTTCTTTCCCTTCGCGTCCAATGCTGAGAAAATAGGTTCATAGCCTCGGTAGTTAACATAGTATCTTACAGCGGTGGCCTCCAATCCTTGCGAGTTCTTGACCGTTACACCAGTATTCTTACTTTCCGCATAAGCCCAGAAGAAAACATAGAGTGTTCCGTAATAATAATGAGCAAAAACAGGACCGAGGTATTCTTTGTCATCTACAAGCATCGATCTTCTACGGAACAGCGCACCATCGCTGAACGTCACGCTCCATCCGTCACTTACCTCGTAGGTCTTTCCTTTTACTGGACTTGAGGCATACTCAAAACCATTCTGCCAGTTACTTCCTTTTGTGAAGTCGATGGTCAGAGTCTTTTTCTGTGCGTTTGCCGCAACCGATATTATGGCTGCAAGCAAGCAAAAAAGAATTC
>JAZLHI010000052.1:0-7994 GCA_045616725.1 Prevotella sp.
CATCATTTCGCTTAAGGACGGCAAGATAATGACTCACCACGGCGGTCATCTTCAGACGGAAGATGCTCACATGCTGATTGATTATCTCAACGAGAACCTCGCAGGAGATTACACCATCGACGGCGAGACATTCAACGTAAAGTTCGTTAAAGGCATACAGTATCGCCACCTTCTTATAATAAAGGGCGGCAACAAGAACATCATTTGCAATCCTCCTCATGATCATCCGAACGAGGAATGGGAAGGCTTGCTCGTACAGCCTGACACGAAAGCTCCTAAGGCAGACCTCATGAAGGCATACGCTACGGCTACTCTCATCAATCTGCTTATCCATAGTTCTCAGGAACTCCTTGCCGCTCATCCTTTCAACAAAGAGCGTGAAGCCAACGGAAAACTTCAGGCAAACTCTATCTGGCCTTGGAGCGGTGGTTATCGTCCTTCTATGGAAACGCTTCTTTCGCAGTTCCCAGAGATAAAGAAAGGTTCTGTCATTACTGCCGTTGACCTCATCAAAGGCATCGGACATTACGCAGGACTCAATATCATCAATGTGGAAGGTGCCACTGGTCTTGCAGACACAAACTATGAAGGCAAGGCAGAGGCTGCTGTCAATGCTCTGAAGAACGGCGACGACTTTGTCTTCGTTCATGTGGAAGCTACTGACGAAGCTGGTCATGATGGTGATGTAGCTCTCAAGGTTAAAGCTACGGAATATCTCAACGACCGCATCGTTAAGCCTATCTACGAATACATCATGTCTGTCGATGAGAACATCTCCATCCCCATTCTCCCTGACCACCCTACCCCATGTGAGACCCGCACTCATGTCAATGAGCCAGTGCCTTTCATCATCTGGCACAAGGAAATCACTCCCGACAGCGTGCAGGAATACAACGAGGAAAGCTGCGTCTCAGGCGCATACGGACTTCTCCGTCTACGCGAGTTCATTGAAACATTCATGAACGCCTAAAAAGTCACCGCTCCCGACGTGTTCACGTCGGCTTAAAATAATAGAAAATGCTATACTACTCAACAAACCATAAAGCTGCCGATGCCACTCTCGAGCAGGCAGTAGTAAACGGACTGGCAGAAGACCGCGGTCTTTACATGCCATACCAGATAAAGAAACTCCCACAGCAGTTCTTCGACGACATCGACAAGATGTCCTTCGTTGATATTGCCTACCAGGTTGCAAACGCTTTCTTCGGCGAAGACGTTGATGCTGATGCTCTCTATGACATCGTGGCCGACACTCTCCGCTTCGATTGCCCAATAAACAAGGTCGAGGAAGATATCTATTCGCTTGAACTCTTCCATGGTCCAACGCTTGCCTTCAAGGATGTTGGCGCACGCTTCATGGCTCGCCTTCTTCAGTACTTCATTAAGAAGCAGAACAAGGAAGGACTCGTGAATGTGCTTGTTGCGACATCAGGTGACACAGGTTCTGCCGTTGCCAACGGTTTCCTCGGCGTTGACGGCATCCATGTTTATGTTCTTTATCCAAAGGGAAAGGTCAGCAAGATTCAGGAGAGCCAGTTCACTACTCTCGGACAGAACATCACAGCCGTTGAGATTGACGGTGTGTTCGACGACTGCCAGGCACTCGTGAAGTCTGCTTTCATGGACAAGGACCTCAACGACCACATGAAGCTTACATCGGCAAACTCAATCAATGTGGCTCGTTTCCTTCCACAGGCATTCTACTATTTCTACGCATACGCCCAGCTCAAGAAGATTGGCAAGGAGAAGGATTTTGTCATTTGCGTGCCAAGCGGTAACTTCGGCAATATCTGCGCTGCTCTCTTCGGTCATCAGATGGGCTTGCCAGTTAAGCGTTTCATTGCTGCAAACAACGCAAACGACATCTTCTACAACTACCTTCAGACAGGCAAGTACGAACCAAAGGCATCTGTTCAGACCATTGCAAACGCAATGGATGTAGGTGATCCAAGCAATTTCGCTCGCATCTACGAACTCTATAAGGGCGACCATGCTCAAATCACTTCACTCATCTCTGGCTCTACTTATACAAACGAGCAGATTGCAGAGACAATGAAGCAGTGTTATGCAGAAACAGGCTACACTCTCGACCCTCACGGCGCTTGTGGCTACCGCGCTCTCAAGGAGCAGCTTCAGCCAGGCGAGCACGCTGTATTTGCAGAGACAGCCCACCCTGCAAAGTTCAAGGAAACCGTTGAAGGCATCATCGGCGCAGAAGTAGCTATCCCAGAACGCCTTGCAGAGTTCATGAAGGGCACAAAGCAGAGCGTAGAATGCTCTAAGGACTTCGCCGACTTCAAGGCATTCCTCATGGCGGAATAAACATCATCCACAAACAAAGAAATAAGCATCATTTCGAACAAGAAATAAGCATCAGCGCATGGAGCCTCCCACGCTTGTGGGGGGCTCTTTGCGTCTCCGCTTTTTACTACCCTTCTTCCATATGTAATACGAGTATTTTGCCAAGTGTAACATCACAATTTAGCCAAATGCCACATCAAAATTTAGCCAAATGCCACATTAAAATTCAGCCAAATGTCACATTTATCGCTAAAACATACACGATATTCATAAAAATGCATTACCTTTGCAACCAAGAAAAAAGCATCAGGATGAAAGAATACAAGAAACGTATAGCCGATCAAATTTTGGCAGATAAACTTGAAGCAATGGGTGCTGTTCTCATTGAAGGTCCCAAGTATTGTGGAAAGACTACGCTTGCAACTCAGCAAGCAAAAAGTATTTTATATATGGCTGACCCTGACACCAAGAGCCAAAAGCACGGACTCATAGAGATCAAGTTGGGAGGCGATACTCTGATTAAAGAAGGTGCAGAGAATCTGCAAGTATTAGCAAATAAACTGGATACGACAAAGATGAAGAAACCATCTTTCCTGATGGTTCTTACTGGCGTAGGCAACTATGCTTATAAGCGTCCTGAGGATGGAGTGTTAGTTGTACCTATAGGTTGTCTAAAAGATTAAAGGTGGTTCTATTTATTCCCATCGTAAGTTTAATTAAATCTTGGGGGTGACGTTTTGTCATCTTTATGCCTCTTTCTCTCATATAAAATAGAGACAAACAAAAACGGTTCTCCTATTCCTTGTCAAAGAATAAGAGAACCGTTTTCTTTATTTTCAACATTCAGCAGAGCCGATGTTTATACTGAGGTTTACAAAGGTTTATGCAACGATTATTTCTTTGAGAGAATCCATGCAGATACGGCTCCACCTGTACCAATATAAATTTTATTATTGAGCACAACAGCGGTATGATAGTAATAGCGATCCTTTTCATATTCTGCGAACCTTGCTACATATGCGTTTACCATCTTATATGTGAAAGTCTCCTTGTTTTCATAATTTTTCTCAGGATAACTAGGGTATGTCCCTGATTCTGACCAATTCAAAGTACCATCACTATTAAATGTAAAGTTCACAATATATGTAGACTCGCTGTCTACAATCTTGTTTTCCCAACTGCCGATAAACTTCTTTGCATTTGGGCTGCCTAGATTCTGCCCTGATTTGTAGAAGATGTAACTAACATCGCCATCTGATTCTTCAAGGAGCATAAAGCCATCGATGAACTTGATGGTATATGTGTATGTGGGATACCCTTCTTTTACTTTTACAATTCCCGTTTCTCCACCCATGGAATAAGTGAACGAATACTGCTCACTGTTTTCATTAATGATGCCGGTGCCATCTTCCGCAAATATTGCAGTCAATTTCTCCGTGTCACTACCTGTGATACCTGTGTAAGAACCAGGAACAGAGGTTGCCGATGCACCACCGCCAGATGTTGTTGAACCACCTCCACCAGAAACGTCGTCATCATCGTCGCTACCGCATGAAGAGAATGAGATACTTGCACAGAGTGCAATGACGAGCATCATCAGGATGCTCCAGAGTTTGTTTGTTTTCATTTTTTTTGTATTATAGTTGAAATTAATATTACTTGATTGATGAATGACAATAGCTGTTAATGGCTGTTCTTTAACAACTCTTTATCTAGCCCACTTTGAATGGCATCTTCCACGTCTTTATCCGTCATTTCGCCTTTGAGATGAGCTATCTCTTGTTCAAGTTTTGCGATTTTCTCATTTAAAATCTCTATATCAGAGTTGAGCTTTTGTTCTTTTGACATATTACAAATTTTATTTGGGTGTATGATTCTATGTTTTTATATGGAACGGCTGATGCATGCCGTTCCTGTTAATCATGATAGCTAATCACATATCCACAACCATAGCAGACTTGCGATGAAAGCTAGTTCTGGGGTAAGCACAAAACTACAGATGAAGTTCATGATTATACTCAAGACTATCATGAGATATTTGAATTTCTTCTATTTCATATTTCCTCCTTTCTTTTATAGAATGATACATGTTAATTCTCCTTGTTAACGGAGAGGTACTCCGGCATCAAATTATTTAATCATATTAATACGGGCAAACGGCACGGACAGACCGACCGCCGTAGCGGACGCCGTAGTCCGAGCAAACACTGCTCGAATCGAAGTTCAGACTGCACGCGTAGTTCGAGTCGCTCGACACGAGCGACGACGACCAGTAGATGCCGTAGGAACCTGCGCGGTCGAGAGAACTGTCGTAGCGATAGCCAGCAGCAGGGAGGAAAACCGAGTTACCATTCGGACCTGTTACTTTATAACCTTCAACATTACCTTGAATTGTCCAAGTCCAAGTACATTTAGTGCGAAGTTCATCTTGCTCAGCCTTAGTCGGCATGCGCCAAGAGCCGCCCCAGTTCTTGTATGCAGCATCGTCAGCGAGTTCAAGGGTGGTCTTGTTATCAACTGTGCCATAGCTTGATGAGGTGCAGTACTTGGTCATGGTATCATAAGAACCTTTGCACAATGTGTATGTACTCCAGTCATAAGTCGTCTTAGCAGTCGTCTCGCCCCAGGCGAAGTAGCTGCCATAATCCTCCGGCTTGCTTGCGCCGATATTGCAAGTTGCCCATTTTACAGAGAGACCGAGGTCAACATATTCGTGACCATTGACCATGTTATTGTTCTCTGGGAAAGGGAAATCGTCACTGAACTCCACCTTATCTTCTTTTGAGACATAGTAGATTGCTTTCAGTTGGCCATTCTGATAGACTTTCATTGACTGAGCATTTGCTACTGCTGCAAATGCCAGCATGGAGATGAGTGTAAAAAGAATCTTTTTCATTTCTTTTTGATTTTTATAGGCATAATGAATAATTGTTTAGTCGCTTTGTAGCTTGAAGAGAAGTGATACTCTCCATTTGATACGTCTAAATGCAGTGGAATTGCTGTTCCTTCTTCGTCACGGCAGACAGAGCTTGTCCAGTATTGCCCTTCAGCAAAGTAGATGTAGCGTCCGTCTTTAGTCAACAGTAGTCCTTTATCGCCTTTCACTTCAATGGTCTCACATTCGTCAAGAAGTTGTTTATAATTTTCTTTGGAAGGTGTTAAGCCCATATTATTTGCGTATGCATTATCGTATTTAAGTGCGAGTTTTTCGTCTTCTATACAATCTATAGGCAAGGCTTCAAGGATATTTTCTGCATTTGCCTTTTTCCACCATGTCTGCATCTTCAGTGGTTTAGTGTACCATTCTACATCATTGTTGACAACAAAAGTGTCAGGTATACTTTTAAGCTTTATTCTGAGTTCTTCTTGAGTCATAGTTGTTTTCCTTTATGATGCTTGTTTATCGTACAAGTTTATGGTTGATCATGGGCAAACGGCGCGGACAGATCGACCGCGGTAGCGGACGTAGCTGCTGCCCCAGCCAAAGCCGTCCGAACCGAAGCCGAGGCCGTACGCGTAGTCCGAGGTGCTCGTACTGAGCGACGACCAGAAGATGCCGTGGGAACCTGCGAAGTCGAGAGAACTGTCGTTGCGATAGCCAGCAGCAGGGAGGAAAATGGAATTACCATTCGGACCTGACACCTTGTAACCATTCACACCATTCTGAGTTATCCAAGTCCAAGTACACTTTTCGCGTAGTTCGTATTGCTCAGCCTTCGTCGGCATGCGCCAAGAGCCGCCCCAGTTCTTGTATGCTGCATCGTCAGCGAGTTCAAGGGTGGTCTTGTTATCAACTGTGCCATAGCTTGATGAGGTGCAGTACTTGGTCATGGTATCAAAAGACCCTTTGCACAATGTGTATGTACTCCAGTCATAAGTCGTCTTAGCAGTCGTCTCGCCCCAAGCGAAGTACCATCCATAGTCTTCTGGGCTTGTTGCGCCGACATTCATCGTTGCCCATTTTACGGACAAACCGAGATCAACACATTCGTGACCATTGACCATGTTATTGTTTTCTGGGAAAGGGAAATCGTCACTGAACTCTACCTTATCATCCTTTGAGACATAGTAGATTGCTTTCAGTTGGCCATTCTGATAGACTTTCATTGACTGAGCATTTGCTACTGCAGCAAATGCCAGCATAGAAATGAGTGTAAAAAGAATCTTTTTCATCGTTTTGTGATTTTATAAGTTGTTTTTCCGTTCTTGATAATGTAAATGCCTTTTGGAAGGTCTGAAGTTGAGAATGACGCTGCGCCATCGTTTAGCTTCACGGTCTTGAGAAGCACGCCGTTGGTGTTGTAGATGCGCACATCGTCGTTCGTCATTTCCATCTTGAGAACATCAATGGCACTTGCTTCGTCTGAGAAAGTGAACTTCTCGAGATTGGCAAAAGGGTAATCTACTTCCACCTTCGTTGTTGCGAGGTGGATTCCTGTGTCGGTGTAAGTGACTGTAGGTTTCTCGGAAAAACCGTACTTCACCACCGTTCCATCCTTCTGATGGACATTCAGCGTGTTCTGGGCGAAGCAAGCCGCTGCGCACAGGAACAGGCTAAAGATTGTTAGAAATCTTTTCATAGTTTCACTTTTTATCGTTAGACATTTAGTTAATTCCAATTGTAATCCCTTACTTTTTTGTACCCAAAATGGCGAAAAGGTAAACGGATTGCTGAGAATAATGAATTACAGCAATAGTCCCAAACTCGTATTTGGACGTTATTTAGGTGTATACCTTCGTTGAAATGAGTATAAGGTGGGTATCTTATGTTTGTTTTTGCTTGTTTACTGACAGAATTGCGTCAATGACTCCCGCATCAACAATATTACATAAATTACAAGAAGAGCGTGGAGGAAGTCCTTACTCATCTTGAATCAGGTATCGCCAAACACCATAGAACAAATGAAAAGAAACATCACACCCACGCCGTATTATGCCCGAGCTATACGGCGTGAGCGCACGTATGCATACGATACACAAAAACAGAATAGGCGATCCATTACCTTCTTCCCTGTTCTACTTGAAATTGGCGATTTCGATTCAAAGGATAGAAGGGTGGAACGCTCTCTTGGCGCCTTATGTAAATTTCCGACACAACGTTCAGGCGCAGAACTTTGTGTGATCTAAATGCACATTGTCCCTTGGTTCAATGAACCATTGACTATTGCTTTAGATGCTGCAAAAGTAATAGTTTTATTCCAAATAGCCAAACAAAATCAAAAAAAAATGAGATTTTGATTCAACAAAAACTGCGAAGTTTCATTCTTTACACCTCTGCAAAAACACTCACGGTATTCACGAAATGCCCTATATAAAGGGGGTCTCGCATCGTGAATAGGCGAGATGTGTATAAAAAGTGTTCACGATTTTGAACCTATTCACGGTAAATCATGGAGTACAAATCCTAGCTTTACATGTCAAAACTCATAAGTATGCATGGAATATTCTTGGGAGTTTCGTTTCATTTTCGTATACGAAAGCAAACCATTTTCGTATACAAACGCACATCAGTTTTGTATACAAACACGAAGCAGTTTTGTATACGAAAAATTGGCGTATAGGTCATTTTGCAGGATGATTTTGAGTACTTATACCTCAATGGGTCAATTTGCAGGATAAGAAATCAGCTTCAAAATTTGGTCTGGTACGAAGAAATCAGTACCTTTGCCGATGCTGTCTGAAGCATAGTGGAG
>JAZLHI010000053.1:0-17438 GCA_045616725.1 Prevotella sp.
ACAGTCAACCTTGGACGGAAAAGACTATAAAGCCGTTAACCACGCAATCCACAAGGTGCATGTAAATGACTACATGAACAAGGGTGACGACGAGTATCGTCTCGGTCACTATGAGGCAGCCATGGAGGCTTACAAGAGTGCACGCATGCATAACAACATCGATGAGAACATCGTTCCTAATAGTGTAATAGACCGTAAGATGGATCGTTGTGCTGACGCTATGCGCAGGGGGATAGCAGAAGAGATTCTTATAGCAACAACGGCAGAACATGGCGCGACAGCGGCGTCACAAACCGCGACAACGTCGGCAAATTGCTTGACAGAATATTTAATTGGTAACAGGTAAGTTAACCTCTCTATAAACAAAATATATGTCTGGCGCAAATCTTTGCATTAATCATAATGTAGGGATTTGCGCCAGATCTGTTTTGTGAAGTAATAGATGCTATTTGGGCAATAATGCGCTGTTACTTAAGAATATGGGGCATATTCCTTATGAACGCAATTCGATAAATCAATGATTTAGACCATTAAAATATTAAGTGACGATATAAAACATGGGGAAGGATAACTGAGATTACAAAAACTTTTTCGTATCTTTGCAACGGAAATACATTATATAAATAATATCAATAACCTATCATTTATGAAACTAAATCCCCTTAAACTATTCGCATTACTATTTTCTTTGGTAATGGGAATCGGTAGCGCTTCAGCACAAGCTACTTTTGAGGAGCGCATTGCTACTTGGAACTTCAGGGCAATGGAAAAAGATGCTGTTAGCATCAACGGAACTACTGGTACAGTGCCGGCTGACATTGAGGGCGTAGAGCTCGCAGTTAATGCTACAAGCGGTAAACTTGTAAGTCGTGGCAGCGATGCACAGTTCAACCAAGGTGCTATTATCAGCGTTCCTGTTCGTCATGCAGGTGATGTTGTTACTGTCGTAAGCTATCCTAACTATCATTTCTACACCATTGCGGGTACTGCCGCAGCTAATGACACTGAGACATATACCGCAGTAAAGGCTGACGCTACGGCCGGAAAGGTTGACATCGTGGCTACAGCTACAGCTTATCTCTACTCTATCTCTGTTAAGCAAATAGCATATTCAAACGGCGACGATGACGGAGGCGATGATGACTCCGAACTCAAGGAGCAAGTTGTTTACTCAACTAAGTTCCAGGATTGGGAGAAGCAGAGCGCAAGTTCTACACCATTTAATGTCACAAAGACTACAACAGACGGTCAGGAACTTACATTCACATTCACTGATACTGCTATTGATCCAGAGGGAACAAACTCTAAGTTCAATAGCGACTGCGTAACAACAGGTTACTTCCAAACTGATAAGAAGGCTACAGCAAGTGTTGTCACTTCACCTCTTACAAGCATCACAAAGCTTGAACTCGTTCAGGCTGCTACAGGTGGTACACGCGGTATCACTATATATGTAAAGGGTGACGGCGATGCTGACTGGGTGGAGATTCACAACAAGTCTATTGTAACTGCTGGCGGTGAGACACTCGCATACGACATCAACCGTACAAATTGTCAGATTAAGTTCGGTGCATTTGCTACAAGTCAAAATGCTTACGTTACTTCACTCAAGATTTCCGGAAATGTTAAGGTTGCTAAGCGTACATTCACTGACTTCAAGGTTGATTTCCGAATCAAGGATGGTGAGCAGGCTTATACAGTAGTATCACCAGCAGAAGGTCTGCCAGAAGGTGTGACTGTAAATCCAGGCTCATACAATGGTGGTCAGCATGGAGCACAGAATCCTACTGTTACTGTAAAGGTTGATGGTCCTGTTAAGTTCACTATCGGTTCTTGTCAGTTCGGCAGTCATACCGTAACCGTAAAGAATGGCTCAGAGACAATAGCAACTGTTGATAACAACAATGGTTGTGAGAACGGTTATACTACTATTGAAAGCTGCACATACGATAAGTATGTAACATATACATATAATAATGAGACACCTGCAACTCTCACATTCAGCGTAAATGGCTACTGCCCATTCTTTATTGCTGAGAAGACTGATTTTATCCCATCGGTAACCGTAACATACTTCGATACAGATGGTAAGACACGCATTGGCGAAAAGGTAATAGAAGGCGGCTCAGACCTTGTTTATGCTTATGGCGCTGATGATGTTACAGTAGCTGATGGCAAGGCATTCCGTGGATGGTTTGATGGTAAAGCTGTTACTGCTTGTAAGGTTGCTGAGGGCACTGCTGTAACAGCAGACCTCAATCTCTTTGCTAAGGCTACAGACATAGAGGTTGCGACGGTTGGTTCTGTATTCAACTACGACCTTACAAAGAAGAACTTCTATCAGGAAGATCACGAACTCATTGAGATGACTGGTAGCTACTACAACAACCACGGTTGGATATTCGGTGCTAACCAGACTATCAAGCTTCAGGTGGCAGGTAACGCTATCGTAAACTTCGCCCTTTGCCAGTTTGGTAATGCAGGTACTATCGTGGCTACAGACGCTGCTGGCAATCAGGTTGGTGAGGCTATAACGACTCCTGTTTCTGCTGATGGCGGTTCAGCTTCCATCTCATATAATGGAAATGCTACAACTCTCACTTTCACTCTTACAAATGGTGGCTACGTTCATGGTGTAAAGGTGTTTAACGTAACAGAGATTCCTGAGAAGAACGATGCGGGTTATTATGTGGTTAAACCTAACGATGGTGCTGGCTTGCTTCTTCTTCTTGCTAGTGCTCAGGCTGGTGACAAGATCTTCCTTCCTAATGGAACATACGATTTCGGTGAAACTACTTGTACTACTATCGGTGTTAACAATCTCTCTATCATAGGTGAGTCTATGGAAGGTACTATCATCAAGACTAAAGCGCTAGAGGAGAAACTTGGTGTTGCAGACCTCTTCTACAACACTTCAACTGGTCTCTACATGCAGGATCTGACACTTCAGAACGACTTCGACTATTATAACTCTGGTTCTGCAGGTCGTGCAGCAGTGCTTCAGGACAATGGTAACCAGACTATCCTCCGCAACGTAGCAATGCGTTCTTACCAGGACACTTACTACTCAAAGTCAGGCAACTACTACTTCGAGGGCGGTCTTATCCAGGGTACTGTCGATTACATCTGTGGTGGCGGTAACGCTTGGTTCGAGAACATCACTCTCCTCAACAAGAGCCGTTCTGCAACTGCTAAGTCTGGCGATGACACAATGACTGCTTATCAGGGTACTGGCAAGTACATCTTCAACAACAGTTCCGTAGAGTCAGAGTGCCAGACATTCAACTTCGGTCGTTCATGGGCTGACGCTTACGTAGTTTACCTCAACACTACTATCAAGAGCGGTAAGCTTGTTGACTCTCGTTTCTCTACAGCAGACATGAACTCTAAGCCTCGCTTCTTCGGTGAGTACAACACTGAAGACCTTTCTGGCAACGGAATGAACACTCCTGTAAGCAACCATCTTACAACTTCTAAGGGTGGCGACTTCGAGTCAGTTCTTACAGCAGAGCAGGCAGCAGCTTACACTCTTGAAAGCCTCTTCGGCACTTGGGATCCTAAGACAATCGCAGCTCAGGCAGATGCTGATATATACAACATCGATGAAAATGCTCTCTACCTTGTAGAGGATGAAGGCGAATTTGTAGCCATCATCAAGGGTTCAGACTTCACAGCTGATGTTATCAACAAGACTATCCGCAAGGCTAACGGTCGTGGTGGTTTCGGTGAACCAGTGAAGCTCGAAATCAAAACAGTTGATGTTACTATCGACGAATACAAGTACATCACATTCTACAACGAAAGTGCAGTCCTTATTCCTGGAGAAGATGTTCCTGTTTATGCAAAGGCAGTATATTACGATGAAAATGCTAACAAGTTTGTCCTCGCAGACGCTTACGAACCAGGTGATGTTATTCCTGCAAAGACTCCTGTAGTTCTCTACAGCGAAACTCCAGGCACATACTCACTCGTTCTTACAAGTATGGATAACGAAGCTCCTGCAAACAACGACCTCATCGGTTCTGCCGAAGATACAGAGACAGACGAACTCGTTGACGGCGATCCAGAGGATTACTACTACTACGCTCTCTCACTCAGCAAGGACAACGAGATTGGTTTCTACTGGATGAACCCAGAAGGTGCTGCTTTCACAAACGGAGCCGGCAAGGCGTTCCTCGCAGTAAAGAAGTCAGTCTTTGACTCTGAAAGCAATCTCAGCAAGGCTATGGGATTCGCTTTCAACGAAGGCGCAAATGCCATTCACACTGCATCAATGCAGAAGACAGCTAAGGTTTATGACATCACTGGTCGTGAGGTAAAGAACCCTGCAAAGGGCGTTTACATCGTAGGAGGCAAGAAAGTGATAAAGCTTTAATAAATAGAATTAATAATTAAAAACAATCTCCCCACCCCTCCCTCACAAGGAGGGATGGGGTGGGTCCAAATATTATGAAAAAGTATATTAAGCCAGAGGCAATCTCTTATTCTTCAGATACGGAGGCTGCGCTCCTCGCAGCTTCACCTTCGTTGCCTGTTGTAAACGAGGAAGGCAATGGCATCCAGCGTTCTAAGGCTTTCTTCGGTCTCGAGGATGATACTACAAACCCACAGTCCCCTCTTGAGACAGAGGGCTTAGGTGAATAGGAATACGACAAGCAACAGTTTGTTGCTGAGATGGATCGGGATGTAGCGCAGTTGGTAGCGCACTTCGTTCGGGACGAAGGGGTCGCCAGTTCGAATCTGGTCATCCCGACTTAGAGGTTTCAGAAGTTTCAAAAGTTTCAAAGGATTCATTGAATCCGTTGATACCGTTGAACCTGTTATTTTTACAATATGAAAACTAACTACGACCAGATTGTTCAGGAGGCTGCCGACAAGGTCTTTGCCTCAATGGAGTACAGAGTGCAGCCAGAGCAGCTGCTACAGTTGAAGGATGCCTTCGTCTTTGCACGCGATGCCCACAAGGAGCAGCGACGCAAGTCGGGCGAGCCATACATCATACATCCTATCTCCGTGGCAATGATTGCCGCCGAGGAACTGATGCTCGACACAAACTCCGTCATAGCTTCCTTCCTTCATGACGTCGTAGAGGACACGCCTTACACGATAGAAGACATCAAGGAGCGCTTCGGCGATGACGTTGCCTATCTCGTTGACATGGTTACGAAGCGCAAGAAGGACACTTACCGCATGTCAAAGCAGGTGGACAACTACGAGCAGCTCCTTGAATCAGTGCAGTACGACATACGCGCACTGATGGTGAAGCTTGCTGACCGCCTCCACAACATGCGCACACTCGACTCCATGCGCCCTGACAAGCAGATGAAGATTGCCGGCGAGACCGACTATTTCTATGCTCCGATTGCCAACCGCCTCGGACTCTTCGATGTAAAGACTGATCTCGAGAACCTCTCGTTCAAGTTCCGTTGTGGCATGGAGTACACCGACATCAAGCTCATGCTCGACAAGGACATGCGCGACAACAAGGACCGACTCAAGTTATTCACCGATAAGATAGAGCAGATACTCTCCGACAATGGCATCATGGCACGTGCGGAAGTCTTCTGGCGAAAGCCTTACAGCCTATGGCGCAGGATGAAGAGTCAGGAGAAGGACTTCTGGCACTTGGACAATAGATACTATGTTCGTGTGACTTGGACGGACTGCGCAGACAAGACGCTCAGCGAGAAGAATATTTGTATAAGCATATACTCCCTCCTCACGGATGTCTTCCAGGAGAAGCCGGGATCGTTCGTGAACCAGATAGACCAGGCGAAGGAAAATTCCTACAAGAGCATTAATATCATGCTGCTTTCCGGCGAAGGTGTTTGGGAAGACGTTCAGATATGCTCGGAGAAGATGGTCAACGAGTCGCGCTTCGGATGTCTCGCTGAAGTGGCGGAACGCGCCATAACGCGACATGTGGGCAATGACGTAAGCCACGAGAACGTTACGCAGTGGCTCGAGAAGTTCCGCAAGATACTGAAGGAGATAGCTACAGAGTCGGAGGGACAGCAGTTCATAGAGAGCGTCAAGACATCGCTCTATTACGACGATGTGCTCGTCTTTACGCCAAAGGGTGAAGGTATAATAATGCCAAACGGTGCTACTGCCCTCGACTTCGCCTTCGAACTCCATACGGACATCGGCATGCACGCAAAGTATGCCCGCATAAACGGCAAGCTCTCTTCCATCAAGACCGTGCTCAAGCGTGGCGACTGTGTGGAGATAGGCGTTGACGAAAGCTATTCACCTAAGGCGGAATGGCTCAACCATGTCTGCACATTCAAGGCAAAGCGCCAGTTGCGTCGCCACTTTGCGGCACAGCTTGCTAAGCAGCAGTTCAACCGTTGTCCGCACTGTCTGCCACTCCCTGGAGGCGAGACAATCGGTTTCCGTGACGAAGACGGCAGCATAACCATGCACCGCCGCAACTGTCCTGAGGCAATACGTCTTGCTTCGAAGCTCGGTGATTCCATTGTCGATACTCCTTTCCCAGAGGACCCAGACGCACAATATCCTGTCAGCATAACCATAAAGGCTATCGACCGCTACCACTTCCTCATAGATGTCGTTGACATGATAACCAACGATCTGCACCTTTGTATAGATTCCCTCCACACCGTCACACGCGACGACATCGTGGATCTCACCGTAGTCTTCTTCGTCCATTCCGTTCGCGAGCTCGTTCTCTCCATGAAGCAGCTCTATACCATAGAAGGAGTTGATGAAGTCAGACAGACTTTGAATCGCGCAACTGGAACTGTCGGATGAAATATATTAGTATATAGAAAAGGCCTTGCACGAGAAGTGCGGCAAGGTAGGGATAGACGCTTTCGAGTGTGTTTCCCATCTCGTTGAGGCGGACGAAAGCACGGGCGGCTGGTGTGCCCGGTATGAACCACGCCACATACTCCCAGAACTGCGGGATGGATGCCTCCGGCCACGATACGCCGACGAGGAAGAGCATAGGAAGAGACGAGAAGACTACGCATATCATGCAGTCCTCACGACGCTTGAAGATGGTGCTTATGGCCATTGCAAAACCGAGCATGGCGAAGAGCATCGGCACGAGGAGCACGCAAAAGTCATGGAAAGATATGCGCTGCGCGAAGCCGAAAATCTTTGGCGTGACGAGCAGAACATAGGTCGCCATGACCAGATAGACAGCTCCATAAGAGAGGAAAATGCCCCAGAAGTCCTTTAGGATGTTATGGTAGGTGTTTTCCTTTTTGTGCATATAGATGGACGCTCCGTCGCGCTTTCTGCCGCCAAGGTCACGTAGCTGACGGTTCCATCCGGCACGCATTGATATGCCGAGAATGAGTGTCTGCTGTATGATAAGCACGATAACGGCTTGCAGGAGGAAGTTTCCGTAGCCGCCAGTAGTGTTGAAGAGGCTGTGCTCCTCAATCTTTATCAATGCTGCTTGCAGCTGGTCTTCGCGGTCGGTCTTGTTCTGCGCGAGCTTAAGTTGTATCTTCGTGTTCTCCTGAAGGTTGAGGTTCGTGAGCGTCATGTAGATGGTCTTGTAGTAGAGCATGAAGCTCATGTCCACATAGACGCTGATGAACGACTGCTCCATGCGGTTTGTCTTTGTGGCGAAGTCGGTAGGGAAATATATTATGCCGTAAGCTTTCTGCTCGGCAAGCATGCGCTCTGCCTCCTTCATATCGGCGCATTGTGCGGCAACCTGAAGGTCTGGCGTGCCGTCCATCAGGCGGATGAAATTCCTTGAGCTGGCACTTCCCGAATGGTCAACGACGCACACAGGAACCTCTCTCGTCACTTCGTTCGTGTAAATCCACGAATAGAGCAACGGATAGACCAGCGGCACGATGATGGCAAGGAGCAAGACGCCGGAGTCAGTAAATATGGAACGGAGGGTTTTCAGATTTATGATTTTTGATGTATGATGTATGATTTATGGGGGCTACGCCTCGTACTCCCACTTCGCGTAAGCTCGCTTGATGTTCCAGACAACGATGAGCGGGAGAGCGGCGAAGAGGATGAGTCCGAAGACCCAGAGGTATGAGTATTCAAATGGGTAGCCGTGGAAGATGTTGAGCTGGTATGCCATGAAGTAATGGCGCAGCGGGAATAGATACGATAGGGATTGTATCATCGGATCCATGGAGGCTATAGGATATGCCGTGCCCGACATGGAGAAATTGAGCACGCTCCACAACGAACATATACTGAGCGACATGCGGAAATGCGGGAAGAGGCCGAAGAGAAGCACTGCGCCACCTTGTGCTGCAAAGACCATAAGGATGGAGAGGCCGAAGATTGTCCACCAACCTCCTTGGTGCGGGAAGTCGAGAACGGTGTAGAAATATAGCTGGCAGCAGAGCATGATGGTGATGTATATGGCTGCTACCGGCAGGAGTTTGTGCATTAGTACGAGCCAGATGTTGCCACGATACTTCTGGAGAGTCTCGCGTGCAGTGCCTTCACGAAGTTCAGAGCCGAGGGAATAGATGCTCATCATTCCGACGAACATTATGATGAGTCCGGGGATGATCATTGTGGAGAGATAGGCATTGTAGTTTGTCCATGGGTTGCCTATCATGTGGGTGTCCAGCATCACTGGCTGAAGGAAGGTTTCTATCTGCTGGTTGGACGCGCCCTTTGCCTGCAACTTCGCCTGACCGACGGCAGCCTTTGCCAGTGTTGCTATGGTGCGAAGGTCCTTGTAGGCAAGTGTACCGGCTGTGAAGAATGCTGAGTTGTAGTAAACCTTTATGGTAGGCTGTCGCATGGACATGACCTTGCTGCTCATTTCCGCCGGAAAAACGACGTAGCCGTATATCTCACATTTGCGTAGAGCCTCCTTTGCCTCTGCTTCCGAACGATAGACCTCCTTCACCAAAGTGGATTGGAAGGCGTCAACACGGCGGATAAGCGTGCGCGTTGTTGAGGAATTGTCAAGGTCAACAACGCCTACAGGAAGTTCCATAGGTAAGCCTTCCGTCATCAACGTGGTGAAAAAGATGATGACGAAAACGGGAGCTATTATATATAGGAATATCTTTAGGCGCAAAGGGGATTTATGATTTTTGATGTATGATTTTCTATTTCAAGATAAGGCTCATGCCTGGGCGAAGGCCGTCGATGGCATGAACAGGACGAGCTTTAACCTCGAAGGTCTTGATATCATACTGACCTTTTTCCTTTGTGGCTTTCCATGTGGCGTATGTGCCTTGGTCCTTCATTGCAAAGACCTTGAGCTTGATGTCCTTGTCGAAGGCTGGGCAGTAGGCTGTGATTACAGTGCCAATCTTCATGCCTTTGAGCTTGTCTTCACGAACATTGAAAGTACCCCAAGCGTCGTTCATCATGGCGATTGTCATCACTGGACTACCAGAACCTACGAGTTCGCCAATCTTTGGATAGATGGCAGCAACCTCTCCGTCGAACTCAGCGCGCTGAACGGTTTCCTTGAGGTATGAGTTTACTTCCTTGACAACGCCCTGAGCCTGACTGCGCTTTGCCGCTGCAGCACGCTTCTCTTCTTCGCGAGCGCCCTTGAGAGCCATGTCATACTGACTCTTTGCAGCCTCACACTGAGCAGTGTTTGCCTTGAGAAGAGCGAGAGTCTCATCACGTTTCTGCGCAGTCATCACGCCTCCTTCGTAGAGGCGGTTGACGCGTTCGTACGACTTCTGGGCGATTTCCTTGGCAGCCTTTGCCTGCTCCCATAGTTCACGGGCACCACGAATCTGTTCTTCGCGAGCGCCATTGTTTGCCATGTCTGTCATGGCGTCGGCAGCCTGCTCCACGCTTGTTGCCTGATCATGTTTTGCTTCAATGTCAGGAGCGTCAAGGAGAGCAAGGCGGTCGCCAGCCCTTACGTGGTCGCCTTCACGAACATAGATGTCCTTTATGCGACCAGGAATCTTGAACGACACGCGATATTCCTCCACTTCCACCTGTCCTTGGATGCTTTCATCCTTTTCTTCCTGACCGACGGTGAAGTGACCTATTGCAGCCACGGCACCTACAACGAGTACGAAAAGAGCGATGCCGAGGATTATGTTTATTGTTTGTTTCATAAGCAATTTTAGGGGTTAGAGCCCTGCCGAGAACGGCAGGGAAGAGTACAAACGAAGTTTTTTACATCCTTCCCAAGTTCTTCTTCAGGCTAAGTTGTGCGAGTACAAGTTCTATTTCTGCGTCTATGCGCGATGTTTCTGCCTGAAGCCAAGCGGTTTGCGCTGCCATTACCTCTGTGGAAGTCATTACGCCTTCCGCGAAACCGAGGTTTGCGCAACGGAGACTCTCCTCCGCTTTCTCGATGTTCTTCTTGGCAACGGTGAGCTTTCGCTGTGCTTCCGTGATCTTGAACTTATTCTGCGACACCTGAAGTTCTATGAGTTCTGTTGCCTCCTCAAGTTCCATCTCAGCGATGTTTGAGGCAGCCTTTGCCGCATTGACCTTATATTCAGTGTCCTTCCAGTTCCAGATAGGAATGCGCGCCATTACGCCAATGGTCCAATCTACGCCAAACTTCTTCTCGAAGCCGTTGAAGGCAGAAGGGTTTGTGACGAGAACACCGCCAGTGGCAAGAATCTGCGGACGGTTTGTTGCCTTGATGAGATTCTGCGATTGCTTGCTTAGTTCCACGACATGATTCAGCATTTGCAATTCTGGACGGTTGTAGAAATCGTTTGTATTGCCCGTAGTGGCCACGATGTCGGCTGAAACCTTTGCGCTGATGTCAGCAGTGTTTTCGTCGGCAAGGGTGATTTCTGAGTCAAGGGGAAGACCGCACTTCTGACAGAGCAGCATCTTTGCAAGACGAATGCCATCCTCAACCTTCAGTTGCGTCATCTCAGCCTCGTTGAGAGCAACATTCACCTTAAGTCCATCGGCACGAGTAGCAACACCTTCCTGAATACACTTCTGGACATCGCTGTTCAGTTTGCTGACAAGGGAAGTGTATTTGTCGGCAAGCGTCTTTTTATGAGCCAGTTGCACGATGAGCCAGTAAGTGTTATCCACTTCATAAAGTGCATCCTGGCGAGTCTGTTCGTAGGTCGTCTCGTTTATCTGCTCTGAGATCTTCGCCATCTCCTTTGCCGTAGTGATAGCGCCGCCCATATAGACAGGCTGCGTAACCATGACTGTACCGGCAAAGATATCACGAGTGTCAGTGCGGAGAGCGTCCTTTATGTGCTCGCCTACCGAGTTCAAACCATCGGTAACGCCCTGAAGTCCACCGCTAAGCTGTTCGCCAATGCTCTGCGCTTGCTCTTTAGTGATGATGCCGCCGAGAGTCATCTGCTTGAGAAGGTCAGTCATCTCAGTTGATATGCCGGCACCAGCATTCGTTCCGAGGTTGGAAAGCGATGTTTTCTGCGAACTGTTTAGCAGCGACATCTCGCGTCCGAAGTGCTGATAGCCAAGGATAGCATTGACACGAGGCAGCGAAAGGGTATTTGTTGACTTACGGATATTGGCAGTCACATCCCCTTTCACCTTGGCAATGGCAAGCTTTTTGTTGCCCTCAACGGCCATCTGTCGGCACTCTTCAAGGGTAAGAGTGCGCTGCGCAGAGGCTGTTGTAATGCCAAGTATTGCTAATAATATAATGTATAGTCGTTTCATTTCAAGGTGCAAAATTACGCAAAACTATTTGAAGCACATAAGGTTTTTCTCTAAAAATGTTTAAAAATATAACTTTACCGCCTTTTGGAACAATTAAGTAACTAAAGGCTTTCTTCTTATTATTGACAAAAACAATTCCTTCTACCTGAACTATCCGAATCATATTCTTTAGAGTTATGGTTCATTTTCGTATACAAACTCACTTTGCGTTTGTATACAAAACCGAGTTGCGTTTGTATACGAAACTTGTTCGCATTTGTATACAAAACTGAATTGTATTCCTAAAGAAAACGAATCGTAACTCCTAAGATTATTAATTGTATTCCTTGATATTAGTAAAGTCTTTCTTGGATTTTAATAAGGTAAATGAGGCAAAATTTGGCTGTCATTTATTTTTTTCATTACTTTGCCTTGACAAGTATTACGAAAAACCAAAATAAGAAATCATCGTTACCATGAAAGAGGCTTGTCCGCGCCCTTTCTGATTGTAACATATTATTAACCTGCGGACCTATGAAATACACCTAACACCTATGAAGAAAACATTATTGTTTATCAGTGCTGTCTGCATGATGTTCGCCATGACTGCATGTAATGGTGAAAGTGCTGCGTCTTCTGATCTTACTGACCGCGAAGTACTTAACCTTCTTTTCGAGAAACTCAACGGCTCTAAATGGACTAAGGGCACAGAAGGCTGGGGTACAGAAAGACCTCTTGCTGAATGGGAAGGCGTAACAGCCGAAACTGGTGCCGACGGCGTAGAGCGTGTACTGAAACTTACTATCAATGCCGACTCTGTTAGCGGTGACATCCCTGCTGAAATCGGTTGCCTGACAGAACTTCAGGAGCTCTCTATCCGTGTACGCAATGGACAGAACAGCATCGCAAACACTGTTCCTGCTGAGATTTTCAAGCTTGAGAAGATGGAGAAACTCTCTCTTTATATCTTTGGTAAAGAGCACTATACTCTTCCTGAAGATATGAATATGCCTGCTATAAAAACTCTCTTCATCAGCGGTCCTGAAGGTTCGTTCGAAGGTCTCTGCAAGCTCACCTCTCTCGAAACACTTAACGTAAGCAACTTCAAGGGACAGATACCTGAAAGCGTTGGCAACCTCACAAACGTGAAAGAAATGCGTTGGGAGACAAGCGAAGAGCCACAAGGTCGCGTTCCTGCTGCTGTCGGCAAGTTGGCTAATCTTGAGAGACTTACAGTTGACTATAGCGCTTTCATCGGAGGTCCTGGCGTTGCAAATGCCCCATTCCCAGTTGAGGTGTGGGACAACGCGAAGCTTGAGTATATCTTCATGCGCAACGTAGCTAATCAGCCAAGCACTATTCCTGGTGACAAGGTTGCTGCAATGAATAATCTTAAGAGCATTACTCTCTGCCGTTGTGGCATCGAAGGCGCTATTCCTGCAGAGTTCTTCAAGAGCGGTAAGATTACTACTTTCAACATCTACGACAACAACCTCTCTGGTGAAATCCCTGCTGAGATTACTAATTGCGCTGATCTCTCTAGCATTAACCTCAACCGCAACAAGCTCACAGGTTCAATTCCTGCAAATTTGGGCAACTGCACTAAGCTCACTACTGTTTGGATTCAGGATAACCCAGAACTCTCTGGCTCAATCCCTGCATCACTTGCCAACTGCGATCGCCTCATCATCATGGGCTTCAAGGGTACAAAGGTTTCACAAGACGTACCTGCAGCTCTTCAGGCTCACAAGAACTACAGCAAGTGGCATCTGTTCAATTAATCAGATCTTACAAACAATAACTCCGCAGGCATCAGCGAAGAAACCTTCGCCAGATGCTTGCGGAGTCTTTATTGTAGCGAAGATGGTATAATCATAAATGGGTATCGCTTGACGTCAATATGGAGAGTGTGTGTTTGAGAGTAATTATTGTGGGTAGAGGGTTAATTATTAGTAAGTATAGAAGGGGCATTCGTATGCATAGAAAGATTTCTTTGCACTCTACAAAAAATACGTTAGGCAGAGTAGGTAATGAAGCGTTTGGTCCGTGGTGATATTGATTTTCTTGTAGCGCGCCTTGAGAGCATCGATGGGAAAATGAAGTATGGTGATGAGGGCAAGTTGCCAGCACCAACCGAAGCAAAAGTAGAATGGCACGGCATAGAGGATGCAGTGTACAAAGAGATGGTACCAGTTCTTGCCTTTTGTCTCTGCCACATATTGTGTTTGCAAGAAGAAATCGCCCAATAGATGGCAAATAATCAGTTTGAATATCGTTTCAAATATGTCCATACAAATACGGATAAATCTACGTTGTGTCCAGATTTCATGAATTCCAATAGAGGCTACAATTACAGCCTGCCCTCGTCGGCATAGCTGTAATATCCACCCTCTACCACCACAAGATGGTCCAAGAGCTTTATTCTCATCGTGCGGCATGCCTTGCCAAGCATCTCCGTGAGCTGGTCGTCGGCACGGCTTGGACGACGGTTTCCGCTTGGATGATTGTGGCAAAGGGCTATGCAGGTGGCGTTGGCAAGTAGCGCTTCCTTGAGAACCATACGAACATCCACAATGGCTTCTGTGAGTCCACCCTGGCTTACACGAACCTTTTTTATGAACTTGTTGGAGTGGGGTTCATTAGCAGCACCCACGCTTCCTCCGTAGGAGCGTCGCGAAGAATGCTGTGCATGATGTTAAAGATGTCTAATGACGTCTCCAATGTCTGCCGCTCATCACCATCCTTATCGTTGCGACGGCGACCGAGTTCCGTAGCAGCGAGTATGGTAATAGCCTTTGCAGGGCCTATGCCATTGTACCTGCACAGTTCATCGATGGACATCTTGCTGAGGCGACTCAGGCTGTTGTCCACATCATAAAGCACACGCTTCATCAGTGCCACGGCACTCTCATTAGCGTTTCCGCTGCCTATCAGTATTGCCAGAAGTTCAGCGTCCGAAAGCACATCCGCTCCATGCAGAGCAAGCTTCTCTCGCGGACGGTCTTCCGGCGACCATTCTTTTATGACCATTTTTTGAGGTTATGAGGTTTCAGGATGCGAAGTTACGAATATATATCATACTAGCAAGAGTAATATCGTCAGTAAATGTTCCATTTGTTTAGCACATACATGTCTATATCTTTCCCTGCCATAACATGCGTAGGAAGTCATGAATATAGAGATGCTCTACCCCATCAACAGTACGATTGAAAGGATCTAAGGACACTATTATGCGGCGGCTATCAGGGTATTCGTCAGCGAAAATCTTGAGGTTCTTTATATGGCGCGACATAACTTCCTCCGACGACTTTATCTCTATTGCCACTCTGGCATCACCAATAATCACATCGACCTCAATCCCCGTGTATGTTCGCCAATATGACAACTGCTCGTCACTATATGTATAGGAGAGGTAAGCCTTAATCTCCTGCACAACAAAGTGCTCAAAGGCATGTCCGTATTCTACTGTTCCACGATGAATGTCTTTACGATGAAGCAAATGGTTGACAATGCCAACATCAAAATAGTAGAATTTTGGAGCCTGGGTAATCTTGCGCTTCATGACACGATTAAAGGCAGGAATACGATAGCCTATAAGCGTATCTTCAAGAATATCAAAATATGAACTGACCGTCTGGGCACTGACACCACAATCTTGCGCGATGTTGTTGTAGTTTATCATCTTGCCATCAGTCAGTGCTGCCACCTCAAGAAAACGCTGGAAGGCATTAAGATTGCGTGTGATGGACTCCTCCTTTATCTCCTCTTTGAGATACACATCTATATAAGCAGAAAGACTACGCCAAGGATTCTTCGCCAGATAGTGAGTTGGAAGCATCCCGTTAGTTACCGCCTTGTCAATATCAAAATCAGGAATCTCTGCACTGACCAAAGGAAAGAAATACTCAGGAAAGGCACGGCCACCCAAGGTGTTATACCCCTTTCGCTTTAGTTTTCTTGCACTGGAGCCACACAGTATGAATCGATGAGACTTCTCCGAAATCAGTCTGTGCACTTCATTTAGCAACTCCGGCACCTCTGGAATCTCGTCAATGATTACCAAAGTGTCTTCCGGTTTGTCCTGAAGCATGTCATATAGCAAGGCTGGACGACGAGAAAAGCGCGATTTTACGCTCGTGTTGAGCAGGTCTATAAAGACTGAATCAGGAAATCTGTTGCGCAAGAAAGTACTTTTTCCTGTCTGGCGTGCGCCAAACAGGAAGATAGAACCTTCCGACTCCTTGTTTATCTGTAATATACGCTGATACATGGCTACTAAATAAGTGTGTTCATATTTACGATTTTCAATCAAAATTCTCAATACTACTTACGATTTTCAATGAAAATCTGCGGCAAAGGTAATACAAAGAAACTAAATACACAAGGATTTCGCTTGTTTTTGCAATTTTCGCTCAATTATTTTGCCCTCAGCACATCATTTCTTCCTCCCAAACGCCTTTATGAGGAGGAAGATCAGTCCCACCGCCACAACAACAGCAACGATGTTCCAAATCACACGACCCAGAGCAATCTTGAAAAACGGCTGGAAAAGAAGAGCAAGACCAGCAAACACAATACCCAACACATCCCTCTTCGACTTGAAATAGTCGTAAGACAGATACACAAACGCACCCGCCGCCGCTAATCTCACCAGCTCATAGAATCCATACGGCATGTCCGCCAAGCAGAGCAGCAGCAGAATGGCTACAATACTTTCATCATATTCAAAACAGATAGCAGAATTAGCGATAGCGTAATAGCGACCGTCAAGGAGTCCCAAAGGGATACGAAGTACAATCGTCCCAACTATTCCCTCATCTCTCTTGCGAGGGGCGACATCGCCGATTTCGGCCATAACACACAACACATGTTTCAATCCACACCCCTCTTGCGAGGGGCGACGCGTACTTGTTATTTTCGCTTGCTGCTTCTTTGCAGTTTCAATCCACACCCCTCTTGCGAGGGGCGACCTAATGTAGTTAAGCAAGGTCATAAGTTGGATGCTGTTTCAATCCACACCCCTCTTGCGAGGGGCGACGCCTTCTGCAACTCGATTTTTTCGTCATAGTCAAGTTTCAATCCACACCCCTCTTGCGAGGGGCGACTGGGTAATCCTGTATTAGAAGCCGCTCAAATTGAGTTTCAATCCACACCCCTCTTGCGAGGGGCGACTAACTGTTCTTTGTTAAGTTCTTCAATATCTTGTTTCAATCCACACCCCTCTTGCGAGGGGCGACTACTCGTGCGCAATCTTATGGTCAAGGTTTGCAGTTTCAATCCACACCCCTCTTGCGAGGGGCGACCAAATGCTTGCGTGTGTCGTTCTGGATGACATAGTTTCAATCCACACCCCTCTTGCGAGGGGCGACGAATTTGTACGTTTCACCTTTGGTGAGTGTGAAGTTTCAATCCACACCCCTCTTGCGAGGGGCGACCGACAAACGAGCACGCAGCCGCGGAACTTGGCGTTTCAATCCACACCCCTCTTGCGAGGGGCGACTCGTATGTGAGTAGAGCAATCGGAAGCATACAGAGTTTCAATCCACACCCCTCTTGCGAGGGGCGACGACGCCCTTTGCCACGGCTTAAAGGCTCTTATTAAGTTTCAATCCACACCCCTCTTGCGAGGGGCGACAAGCGAAGGCTATGCTTTCCCCATGACCTACAAGTTTCAATCCACACCCCTCTTGCGAGGGGCGACAACACCGATTTTCTTGCATACGCACAGATGGCAGTTTCAATCCACACCCCTCTTGCGAGGGGCGACAACACCGATTTTCTTGCATACGCACAGATGGCAGTTTCAATCCACACCCCTCTTGCGAGGGGCGACCGATCCCGTCTATAAC
>JAZLHI010000054.1:0-12748 GCA_045616725.1 Prevotella sp.
CGAATTTTATCCTGCAAATTGACCCATTGAGCATTTTTTAACGGCGTTTTTACGCTCAAGGAGCTTGACCACCGGACTCAACCTGTGTTTATGCGGGGGCCCGGCATGTTTTATCCTGCAATTTGACCTATTAATCAAAAACTCATCAAGTCTTACGATTTGATGAGTTTTTTCTGTGATCCGTTTGGGGCTCGAACCCAAGACCCCAACATTAAAAGTGTTGTGCTCTACCAGCTGAGCTAACGGATCTCCGTATGTGCCAAAGAGGGTATTTCACTCAAAAGCGAGTGCAAAGTTACGACTATTTGCCGTAAATAAAGAATTATAACGCAAATAAATCAATGATAATTGATTTTAATTACTAATACCACTGAATTATATTTGTTGAGCCCGAACGTTTATCGTATTTGAGGGCATCAGTAAGTGTCGCTGCATTACAACGGAAAGAGAAGTTGTATGAAGTGTATGGCGCAATAACAACGGATGCAGACATGGAGAAACAGTGAAGGTCACGTGAAAGCGACGCAGTGGTCATGGAAAGCTTCTTCATATCGAAGTCATAACCGGAAGAGAAGTTGATGTTCCAGCCCTTACTCAACTGTATGTTTCCACCCATATTGAGTGTCTGCGTAAACTTATAGCCAAAGCTGAGACTTCCATCCTTGCGTTCCGTGAAGTTAGACAGATCTTCACGCATGGATATTCCATAACCAAAAGTCAACGACCACGGCATAGAGAAGAGGAGATAACCGTCTTCATCCGTTTCCGCCATTGAGCTCTGGCCACCTTCTACAGCATGTTTTCCTGCTTCTATCTTATCGTCAACATTTGTATCAACGCCCGTGTCGTAGTCGTCATCTTTCTTCTTGCCATTCTTTGAGAAATCACCTCGAAGAAGCTTGCGGAGTTTTTCTGGATTGAGGGTGTATGAGAAGTTCTGCGACATGCCCTGGAAACGTCCGAAACGTCCATAGCTATACTCGGAACGGTTGCTTATCTTCGGCCTACCACCGTCCATTATATATGCATATGTTGCAAAGAGTGCGTTGAGGTTGAAGGTGTAACTCTTTGTCAGCTTAAGTCGAATACGCATATTGAGGTCACTCCACTGACGTTCTTCTGCCAACGGGTTGTAAGACATGCTCATGCCAAGCTCATCGATGATGCTGACTTTCTTGTAGCCCAGTGAGTCCTTGTCAGACTTTACCTTCATCTCAACATTGTTTGAAAGGTCAAAATTGAAAGAGCCAGACTTCGTTACGCTTGGCACGCCAAACATACCTTTTTGATATGGTGAGTAATATACACGCTTCTGCTGGCCGTTCTCATAGATAGGAAGTCCGTCCTTATCATAAACCAGATAGGAATCGTAGCCACTATAGAAATGGTCACGAGAATCCGGAGAATAAGAATAACTTACTCTTGGCGTGAGTACATGGCGAACCTGCATAATCTTATCGCCAAAGATCTTGCGGTTTGGTGTATAGAAACCGTAGAGTTTGGTATTGGCAGAAATGCTGGCATTCCATCCGAACATGTTGTAGAAACCATACTCTGTGTCTTCTTCCACAGCCTTCTGCTGTTCAACATCCCAATGCTGCTTGTTACGCTGGGTATAGGTACGACCAGTTATACTGAGAGAAGGCGACACATTAATATATTTGAGCACATTGAATGTACCTGAGATTGGTATGCTATGCTGCATACCGTTCTTCATCTGCTTCCAGAAGCCGGGTGTAAAATATTCGCTTTCCTTTGCTGTTACGGAGTTGCTGATATGTCCTGTATAAGACATGGAAATCTTCTCATACCATCGCTCTTTTCCTACTGCATGTTTGCGTTTGAAAGGATTGAAGCGGGATATATTGATATTGAGGTCTGGGAGAGTAACAGCGATAGTGGTGTCACGCATATTCTGGGCAAGGTTGGCAGTAGTGCTCAAAGTCATGCCGATAGAAGAGAATGCCGTATTGAAAGAAACAGAAGATGTACGGAGAGACTGTGTCATAGTCTGCGGATTATACATCGAAGTAAGGTTGTTCTTTTCGTATGACGAAGTGGCAAAGTTCACACTTGCAGAGAGTGAACTGAACGGATTTGCCTTCGCATCCTGACGGTGACTCCATTGTAGCTTGAAGGAATTGCTCTCCATGAAGTCTGGCATTCCTTTCTCGCCATTCTTCGTATTCTGGTAAGAGAAGAGGAATGAGCCACTGTACTTATAGCGTTTCCTATAATTGGATGCTGCAGATAGTCCCCATGAACCTTTAGTATATATTTCGCCAAGGAGTTTGAGATCCATCTTATCGCTGATAGCAAAGTAATAACCTCCATCACGGAGATAGAAACCACGAGCGTTTTCGTCGCCGTAAGTTGGCATTATAAAACCGCTGGAATAGCTCTTTGAGAATGGAAAGAAGCCGTAAGGGATGGCCAATGGCAGTGGCACATCAGCAACAACGAGGTAGGCTGGTCCGAAGACAACATCCTTGCCGGGGCGAACCTTTGCGCGAGAAAGTGCGATATAGAAGTCTGGATGATCTTCGTCGCAAGTAGTGTAACGACCTTTCTTGAGGTACATAACACCAGAAGAGTCGCGCTTTGCTATCTGAGCTGTGAGGAAGCCATCTTCCTGAGCAGTATATACATCATTGATGAAGCCTTTCTTTGTCTTGAAGTTGAATGCCATTGTGTCACTTTCATACTCCTCGCTACCCATCTTGAAGACAGGAACACCAATCTTGTTGCCTAGAGTGTCAACGGAAGGTGTGGCACGAACAAGGGAAGAATCCATGGAAAGGCTAACACGATCGCTGGACAAATCCATATTTTCATACTTCACATTGGAATTGCCGTAGAAGAATGCGTTCTTGCTGCCTGCGAAATAGACCATGGAGTCTTTGGCTTCAAACTCCACGGGAGCGTCGATGCCGTTAGCTTTTTTGCGGTTAAGGCTGTCAAGACGGATGGAGTCGTCGATCGCCTTGTTATGCTCAGCGATCATCGTTGCAATGGAATCGTTCAATGTTTTTTGCTTGGCAGAATCAACGGCAAGCATTGTTTTTGCCGAATCAACAGAGAGAGCAGGTTTTGCCGAATCGACAGAAAGACTATCATCGTCAGCCCTGAAGTTTCGTCCACTTCTTTGCATACGAGGGCTTGCCATTGTGCATACAACGGCTATGAGCATGAGGAATATGAAGAAGCGGTTTCTCATAAGAGCCTAACCAAGCCTTCCCAAAGGGAAGGATGTTAATTAGTATAATTATTAATATTAATTGTTTGCAGTTTAGAGCTTAAAGCAATATTGCTCCGATAACAGCGCAGACGCAAATCATCTTGATAGGGCTAATCCATTTGAACCATACTCCAACGAAAGCTCCGACAAAGAGCACGCAAGAGATGATGAACTGATAGAGGTTTTCTTTAGGCGACGAGAAGTTTTCTGGTGTCATCAGGAGCAAGACGGCTGCACCAAGAAGACCAACGACTACCGGTCGCAAGCCTTTGAATATGTTCTGAACAGGCTTTGTCTTCATGTATTTCAAGAACAGCATGGCTATCATCAGCATCAATATCAGCGATGGCAGAACGACAGCAAAGGTTGCTGTGAGACTGCCAAGAACGGAGATTGCTTCAAGTGATGTGCCCGACATACTGTCTGCTAACTCATGATGCACAGCGGTATAGCCGCAATATGTCGCGGAGTTGATGCCTATAGGTCCAGGCGTCATCTGCGAAACGGCAACGATGTCTGTAAACTCTCCTGAACTCATCCACTTATGATGGCGCACGACCTCATTCTGGATAAGCGACAACATTCCATAGCCTCCTCCGAAACCGAAGAGGCCAATAGTGAAGAATGTATAGAAGAGTTTGAGGAAAACCAATGTGATTTACAATTTACAGATTTACGGATTTACAATTTACCTTGCGGATTAAAACTATTTAATCTTTTGTACAGAACCTTCCATAGAGATACCCTGCCACGCCTGCACACATTATTATATATATAGGCGAGACGCCGAGAAGCCAGATTAGGAGAGCAGACAGGATTGGAATCCAGACAGTCTTCCATGTGATATTGGCAGACTTTGCCAGTTTGAATGTCGGCACGGCGATAAGCGCAACCACAGCTGGACGGACACCAGCAAAGATGGACTTCACAATCGGCAGATCCTTAAACTGCGTGAAGAATATCGCTATCGGCAGAATAATCAAGAACGAAGGCAAAGCTGCTCCAAGACATGCTGCGACAGCACCTTTTATCTTGTTCAGCTTATAGCCCACAAAGATGGCTATGTTTATGGCAAATACTCCAGGACAACTCTGCGCAATGGCTATCAAGTCGAGGAACTCGCCCTTCTCAATCCATTTGTTCTTGTCAATGATCTTCTCCTGCATCAACGGAATCATGGCATAGCCACCGCCGATTGTAAAGAAGCCGATGGTGAAGAAACATTTGAATAATGAAAAGAGAGATGCCGACATGTCTATATGATATTTTATCAAGAATTCAAGAATTTAAGAATTTAAGAATTTCAATGTCTCTGTTTTTGAATTATTTAGAATTGAAGAAAACTGATTGCAAGTTAACTTTCTTTAATTCTTAAATTCTTGATAAAAAGATTACTGATTACTTCTTGTTAGCTTCGCACCACTTTCTTGCATTCACGAACGCCTCTACCCAAGGAGTAATCTCCTGGAAGCGGCGGTCAGCAGGATAGTTTGCACACTGCCAAGGGAAGATGGCACGCTCTGGGTGTGGCATCATAGCGAGATGACGACCATCCTTAGAGCTGATAGCTGCTGTAGCGTAGTCAGAACCGTTAGGGTTGCCTGGGTAAGTAGCGTAGTTGTACTGTGCTGCGATATCGTAGTTCTCAACATTCTCAGGGAGAGAGAACTTACCTTCGCCGTGAGCTACCCAAACACCAATCTTGTTGCCCTTCAAGCTGCTGAGCATGATTGAGTTTGTATCGCTAGAGATGCGGAGACCAACGAATGTAGATTCAAACTTATGAGATGTGTTATGAAGCATACGAGAACGCTGCTCATGCTCTGGGTTGATGAGGTTAAGTTCAACCATGAGCTGACAACCGTTACAGATACCGAGAGACATTGTGTCCTTGCGAGCGTAGAACTTGTCGAGAGCTTCCTTAGCCTTTGGATTGTAGAGGAATGCGCCAGCCCAACCCTTAGCAGAACCGAGAACGTCTGAGTTAGAGAAACCACCGCAGAAGACAATCATCTGAACTTCCTCAAGTGTTTCGCGACCTGTGATAAGGTCTGTCATCATGACATCCTTAACATCGAAGCCTGCGAGGTAGAGAGTGTAAGCCATTTCACGCTCACCGTTAGTACCCTTCTCACGGATGATAGCTGCTACAGGACGCTCGCCAACCTTGCGTGAACCGAGGTTCTTCTCAAGACCGAACTGCTCAAGCTTGCCAGTGAAGTCTGCGTTGAACTTGAACTCGAGTGGCTGGTGAGCGTAGTTCTTTGCGCGCTCGTCTGCCATGCCGTTGAAGCTCTGCTTGCGGTCGAGGAGGTGAGAAGTCTCGTACCAAGTCTCGCGCATCTCGTCGATGTTGAGGCTTGCAACCTTTGTCTCGCCGTTGAAGATTTCAACAACACGCTTCTCAGAACCGTCAGCAGCAGAAATCTTGGCTGGCTTACCGATGTAAGCATACTGCACTTCAAGGTCTTCCATTACATCAAAGAAACGCTGCTTGTCAGCTTCCTTAATCTGGATAACAACACCTGGGTTCTCTGCGAAGAGAGTCTTCACTACGTCGCCATCAGTGATGCCGTCAAGGTTGATGTAGAGGTCGTTTGCAAGTCCGCTCTTGTAAGCATTGGCGAATGTCATTTCAAGGAGAGTAGTAGCGAGACCACCAGCAGAGATGTCATGGCCAGCGAGTACGATGCCCTTCTTGACAAGTTCCTGAACTGCTTCGAAAGCATCAGCAAAGTATGTTGGGTTAACAACAGTCGGTACATCTGAACCAACGAAGCCGAGGCTCTGAGCGAAAGCAGAACCACCGAGACGATGCTGGTCATAAGAGAAGTCAATGTGGAAGAGCATTGTATCCTCATCGCGATTGAGCACTGGAGAAACAACGCCACGGATATTTGAAACCTCACCGCCAGAAGAAACAATCACTGTACCAGGAGCGATGATCTTGCTTCCGTCAGGATACTTCTGAGTCATTGAGAGAGAGTCCTTACCTGTTGGAACGTTCACGCCAATCTCGCAGCAGAAGTCTGAGAGTGCCTTTACAGCAGCGTAGAGACGAGCATCCTCACCCTTCTGTGAACGGCAAGGCCACATCCAGTTTGCTGAAAGTGAAACGCTGTCAAGACCGTCTGTGAGTGGAGCGAATACGAGGTTTGTGAGAGATTCTGCTACAGAGAGAACAGAACCTGCCTCAGGAGAAGCAAGACCTGCCTGTGGAGCGTGACCGAGAGCAGTAGCGATACCAGTCTTTCCGCGGTAGTCAAGAGCAACGACACCGCAGTCAGAGAGTGGCAACTGAATCTCACCCTGGCACTGCTGACGGGCAATCTTACCTGTTACGGAGCGGTCAACCTTGTTAGTCAACCAGTCCTTACAAGCCACAGCCTCGAGCTTCAATACATCTTTAATATATGTTTCAAGGTTCTCTGCCTTGTATTCTGCATTGCGATAGAGACGCTCAACAGTTTCGTCCTTCATGTAAGTCACTGGAGAGTGACCGAACATCTGGGCAACATCGAGGTCGAATGGCTTCACGCCGTCGCCCTGCTTGAATGAGAAGTGAGCATCGCCAGTAGTCTCACCGACAACATACAGCGGAGCACGTTCACGCTCAGCAATCTGACGAACGCGGTCAATATGCTTCTCGTCGATGAGCAATCCCATACGCTCCTGGCTCTCGTTTGCAATGATTTCCTTAGAAGAAAGAGTCTGGTCACCGATAGGAAGCTTAGTCATATCAATCTCACCACCACACTCTTCAACGAGCTCAGAGAGACAATTTACATGACCTGCTGAACCGTGGTCGTGGATGGAAACAACTGGATTCTCAACATCTTCGCAAAGAGCACGAACGAGGTTGTAGGCACGCTTCTGCATTTCTGGGTTTGCACGCTGTACGGCATTGAGCTCAATACCACTTGTGTAACGACCAGTATCAACAGAAGAAACAGAACCCCCACCAAGACCGATGCGGTAGTTGTCACCACCTACAACGACAACCTTGTTGCCCTTCTGTGGTTCCTTCTTGAGGCAGTCGCGCTTAGTGCCGTAGCCAACACCACCGGCAAGCATGATAACCTTGTCGTAAGCATACTTCTCTTCGCCTTCCTGATGCTCGAAAGTGAGCACAGAACCAGTGATAAGTGGCTGACCGAACTTGTTACCGAAGTCGGAAGCACCGTTTGAAGCCTTAATCAAAATCTGCTCTGGAGTCTGGTAAAGCCACTTGCGAACAGGAAGAATCTGCTCCCAAGCGTTCTCTGTAGATTCCTTGCGAGGGTAAGCTGTCATATAAACAGCAGTACCAGCGATAGGCCAAGAACCAACACCACCACCCATACGGTCGCGGATTTCACCACCAGTACCTGTTGCGGCACCGTTGAAAGGCTCAACTGTTGTAGGGAAGTTGTGAGTCTCTGCCTTGAGAGAGATAACTGATTCCACCTCCTTAACCTCGAAGAAGTCCGAAGTAGTCTGGTCCTTTGGAGCGAACTGTTCTACCTTTGGACCTTCAGAGAATGCAACGTTATCCTTGTATGCAGAGAGAATCTTATGTGGATTCTCCTTTGTAGTCTTCTTGATCATTGAGAAGAGTGAAGAAGGCTTCTCCTCACCATCAATGATGAACACACCACCAAAAATCTTGTGACGGCAGTGTTCTGAGTTGATCTGAGCGAAACCAAAGATTTCTGAGTCTGTGAGTGGACGACCGAGCTGACCTTCCACTTTGTGGAGATACTCGATCTCTTCGGCAGAAAGTGCCAAACCTTCTGTCTCGTTATATTCCTCAAGATTGTCAACATGCTTGATAGGCTCAGGCTGGATGTTTACGTCAAAAATCTTCTGGTCGAGACCTTCGTACATGCGCTGGAGCATTGGATCGTGTTCAGCATCAGCAGAATCAACCTTGAAGTATTCCTCGATACGCTGAACGCCTTGGAGACTCATGTTCTGAGTAATCTCTACGGCGTTTGTACTCCAAGGAGTAATCATCTCGCGGCGAGGACCTACGAAGTAACCCTGAAGACAATCTTCGTTAATGACTTTACCATCGAAGAGCCATTCCATGGCAGCAGTTTCTTCTGCTGAAGGCTGATGGTTGAGAGCTGCAGCAACTACGCTGCCTTTGGTTTGGAAAAACTTTATCATACGGACTTATGTGGCTGTATGTTTTTGAAATTATTATTATTCGTTATTGAATTGGCCACTTAACACTAGGTGTAAGCAAGCCTAAAAACGTGCGCAAAATTACTAAAAAAAGAGCGTTCTGCCAAATATATAAATATTTTTTAATATTTTAATGTATTTTCTTTGCTTTTATCACTTTTGTTTGCAAATCGTAAAGCCTAGAGTTTGCAGAAAATTTCGTATACAAAACTGGTTTGTGTTTGTATACAAAAGTGATTCGCGTTTGTATACGAAACTGATCTGCGTTTGTATACGAAAATACATCAAGTTTCTAAGCTTTTTGAATCGTCTTCGTAGGTTTTGTTGCACAAACACTTGTGGAATAAGAATAAAAAGCCTACCTTTGCAGACACAAAATCAAAAAGGAAAAGATATGTTAGAATATTTAAAGTACAAGACAAACGCCACTTTCAAAACCCTTAAAGGCAAGTGGCACGCTCGCATCAAACACTCTGAAACAGAGGACATTGCAAGCATTGCTCGTCACATGAAGAGCCACAACAGCCCATTCTCAGAGAGCGTGATCAAGGCTGTAGTTGAAGACTTCACAAAGTGCGTGGCAGAACAGCTTCTCAATGGCAAGAACGTAAAGATTGACAATCTAGGAATTTTCAACATCATAGCAAAGAGTGAAGGTACAGATTCTCCGGAGGAACTATCAGCAAGCAACCTGAAAGATTTCCAGTTGAACGTTAAAGGCATCGGCAAGCTCTCAAAGAAAGAACTGAAAGAAAGCGTGAAGCTTCAGGAAGCCCCTACATACGAGAAGCAATAATAGAAAGATGACGTTATTCAGGACTAACAGCGAGGTTAAGAAAAAGCTCCGTAAGCTGACGCTTCCTATATTTATAGACATAGCGCTTGCAATGATGCTCGGTACGGTTGATATCATAATGCTTAGTCAGCATAGTGATGAAGCCGTGGCGGCAGTGGGCGTCGATAACCAGATATTCTCTCTTGTATTCCTCGTCTATCAGTTCATTTCCATGGGTTCTGCCATTCTTTGCGCCCAGTACATCGGTGCAAAATTGCAGAAAAGACTCGTGCAGGTAGTGGGCATTTCGCTGATGATGAACCTCATCATCGGTGTTGCCGTGAGCTTGGTGATGTGGTTTCAGGCAGAAAGCATACTGACACTCATGGGCTTGAGCGACGCTTTGATGCCTAACGGACTGGTTTACATGAAGATAACGGGTCTCTTCTCCTTCACGCAAGCCATCTCCTTCGCTCTCTCAGCATCGCTCAGAAGTGCCGACAAGACAGTCTATCCGATGATCGTCACGCTGATAAGCAATGTGCTTAACCTCATCGGAAACTATTGCCTCATCTTCGGTAAATTCGGTTTCCCTGCACTTGGCGTTGAAGGTGCAGCAATTTCCACTGCTTTCAGTCGCGGAATTGCAATGGTTCTGCTGGCTATTTTCCATACAAGAAAGCACATTACAAGCTTTCCGCTCCATTATTTCCGGCCATTCCCTTTCAAGGAACTCAAGAATCTGCTGCTTGTTGGCATACCGGCAATGAGCGAGGAGTTGAGTTATTGCCTGTCTCAAGTGGTTGGAATCTACATGATTAACAAGCTTGGAGACGCTGCAGTTGCCACAAGAACCTACTGTTGGAACATCCTTGCCTACTGCGTTCTCTTCTCTGCAAGCTTCACTCAGGGTGGCGCTATCCTTATCGGACATTATGTTGGAGAAGGCAGAAACCGCGCGGCTTACATGCTTGGCAATTACATTCTCCGCGTGGAACTGATCTGTTGCCTTTCAATGGCGACTCTTCTTGCTTGCCTTGGCAGACCAATACTCAGCTTTTTCACTGAGAACCAAGAGATTATAAGACTCGGAATTTGGATCTTTGTAATAAACATTGCGTCGGAACTTGGTCGCACTCGCAACATCTTTTCAACAGGAAGTCTGCGAGCAACGGGAGACACTATCTATCCTGTCGTAGTGGGAGTCATATTCCAATGGCTGATAGCCGTGGGAGTAGCATACGTCTTTGGCTTCATTTGCGGCTTCGGATTGCTCGGAATATGGTGTGCTTTTGCCCTCGACGAGAACACTCGCGGAGTAATTCTTACACGTCGTTGGCACAGCAAGAAATGGGCAGGCAAGAGCTTCGCCGTATAAATATTTTGAATATATAACTTTTACATATAACCTATGAAAACCAACATGAAGGAATGGCAAGCTAAAGTGCTTGCAGACAAAGACATAAAGGCAGTGCCAATAATGACTCATCCAGGCATTGACCTCATCGGAAAGACCGTAAAGAATGCTTGTTGTAACGGCGATGTTCACGCAGATGCCGTGTGCGCTCTTGCAAAGAAATATCCAACTCATGCCGCAACAGTCATAATGGACCTCACAACAGAGGCTGAAGCGTTCGGCGCAGAGGTGAATTTCACGGAGAATGAAGTGCCTGCAATCATCGGCCACATGCTGAACAATGCTGACGATATTCGCGCTTTGGAGGTGCCATCCTTGAAAGCGGGTCGCGTGCCTCAGTACCTGAAAGCCAACCTTTTAGCCGCAGAAAGAATCGCAGACAGGCCTGTCTTCGGAGGATGTATCGGACCTTTCTCACTTGCCGGCAGACTTTATGACATGTCGGAGATTATGGTTCTCATCTATCAGGAGCCGGAAGCTGCCCATGAGTTGCTCAAGAAATGTACTGAATTCATCCTGAAATATTGCCTTGCCATGAAGGCTTGCGGAGTGAATGGCGTAGTTATGGCAGAACCTGCTGCGGGACTTATGTCAAACGACGACTGCAAGACGTTCTCTTCTGTTTATGTAAAGCAGATCATCGATGCCGTTCAGGACGATTATTTTACTGTTGTTCTGCACAACTGCGGCAACACAAACCATTGCACTGAAGCCATGGTTGTGACTGGCGCTAATGCCATTCATCTTGGCAACAAGTGCGACATGGAAGTTGTGCTTGGTGACACTCCTGAGAACATTCTATGCTTGGGTAATCTCGATCCAGTATCAGTCTTCAAGGATTCTACGCCAGAAGAGATGTACGAAAAGGCGACTGAGCTGCTTGAAAAATGCGCGAAATACCCTAATTTCGTGCTGTCCTCAGGTTGCGATACTCCGCCTCACACGCCGCTTGTGAACATCGACAAATTCTTTGAAGCGCTTAAGGATTTCACGCAAAAGCAAAAATAATTACGAATTATTACGTAGTAATCGGATTTTTTTCGTAACTTTGCGCCCGAATTAACTGTCATTTGTGCACGCAAACATAACACTGAAATGTACCAGCAAGAGAAGGTTCTCCCATACGATAGCACCGAAACAAAAGGCAAACAGGTGACGCGAATGTTCGATAGCATTGCCAAGACCTACGACAAGATCAATCATTTCATGTCGCTTGGCATCGACCGCTATTGGCGAAACAAGCTCATCAGCAGCCTTGCTCCTTACGCAAATAAGCAGAACGACGGTGCGGAGATTCTTGACATTGCCACGGGAACCGGCGATCTTGCCATTCTCGAAGCAAAGAAGTTGCAGCCTAAATCCGTGAAAGGGGTTGACATCTCGGAAGGAATGATGGCTGTTGGCAAGGAAAAAGTAGAGAAAGAAGGTCTTTCGGAGGTTGTTTCGTTCAGTTATGAAGATGCAACAAAGATGACATTCGCTGACGATTCGTTCCATATCATCACGACATCTTTCGGCATTCGAAACTTTGAGAACCTTGATGCAGCATTGGTAGAAATACGCCGCGTACTGAAACCAGGAGGCGTTTTCGGTATACTTGAACTCTCTGAGCCGGTTTCTTTCCCAATGAAACAGCTCTACAGAATATATGCCCACACGGTACTTCCGCTTCTTGGTCGCATGATAGCCAACAACAAAGGCTCCTACGATTATCTCGTTCATTCCATCGAAGCCTTCCCGCAAGGCGAGGTCATGACAGAAATCGTTAAGAAAGCCGGCTTCTCTCGCGTCACCTTCAAGCGCCTCACCTTCGGCATCTGCACCCTCTACATCATAGAGAAATAAGCAGCCACAGTTCCCGAAAGTTCTGCTTTCGGTTTCAAAGCCATTGTTCCCGAAAGTTTCGCTTTCAGCTAAAAGCAACTCTTCCCGGCGTTAACGCCGGTCAAAAGCATAAACATTATGGACAAATACGGACTTATCGGTTATCCTCTCGGTCACTCCTTCTCACAAGGCTATTTCAACGAGAAATTCCAGAACGAGAACATTGACGCCGAGTATCTCAACTTTGAGATTCCTTCCATCGACCACTTCCTCGAGATTCTTGCCATGAATCCCGAGCTGAAAGGCTTGAACGTAACCATCCCTT
>JAZLHI010000055.1:0-12953 GCA_045616725.1 Prevotella sp.
AGAGAGTATCGTCCTTACCCATACCTACGTTCTGACCTGGGTTGTGGTGAGTACCGCGCTGGCGAACGATGATGTTACCTGCCTGTACCTTCTGGCCACCCCAAATCTTAACGCCTAATCTTTGTGAAGCCGATTCACGACCGTTCTTAGAACTACCGACACCTTTTTTGTGAGCCATTGTTAATTCCTCCTTTTAATTAAGCGATTACTGATTTGATTTCTACCTGCGTGTACTGAGCACGGAAGCCGTTGCGCTTGCGTGAGTCCTTACGACGCTTCATTTTGAACACGATGACCTTGTCACCCTTTACGAGTGGGTTTACCACTTCGCAAACAACCTTGGCACCTTCTACAGAAGGAGTACCTACAGTTACTGCGCCCTCATTGTCAACGAGGAGCACCTTGTCGAATTCAATTGTCTGGCCTTCTGCGGCGTCTTTGATGTGGTTCACAAAGATCTTCTTGCCTTGTTCTGCCTTGAATTGCTGAGCGTTAATTTCTACGGTTGCGTACATTATTCATTATTTTACGCGTTACCTCCGTTAGGCGGGAAACCTCATAAAGTTCGACTGCATCTTGCCGTCCTTGAATCCACTTATTCAAGCCTAATCAGACTATTCGGGCGCAAAATTACTAAAAGTTTTCTGTTCAAGCATGAACGCACATGGATTTTCTACTCCAATCTTAATGTATGACAAGCAGATGCCACTCTGATAACCAGAATCCTTGGGCTACAATGAGGAGTGTTCACGGTTCAGAAATCATTATCCAACAAGGAGAGCGGGATCTTCATCCCGCTGTAATATAACAGTTTCTAACCTATTTGCGGAAATTCGCGACATATAGATGTCGCGTTCCTTGATGTCGTGTTCCATACACCTATGCGTTACGACTCATAACTCCCACGAAAACGACCCGTAACTCCCACGAATGCGACATGTAATTCCCACGAATGCGACATGTAACTCCCACGGAAACGTCCCGTAACTCTATGCTTTATGCAGCTAATACCCTAGCTATACAATCCATATTCGATAGAATTGAATCGTCTATGCTTTTTGTAGGTTTTGTGAAACCAGATGATTGCCGCAAGACCGCTATGCCGCATACTCTCAAAACACTCTCAAGGGGGGGCATATTCTTATACAAAATGAAGAGAGGAGCAATGAAGAGTTGTATATGTATGTATTATTTATCTAAAAGTATATATAGAAAAGTACCCCCTTGTGAGAGTGTTTTGAGAGTATGCGGGGGTGCGGGTATGCGGCAGATTACTGAATCTGAAAACAAGAATGCAATGTCCGAATTACAAAAGCCACGGCTCTCGGTGTGAGGGTCGTGGCTAATTGTGGGGGTATGTTTAAGTTTTGTTACTTTACAGGGATGTCGTCAATACGCTGCTGGTGGCGACCACCTGCGAATGGTGTATTGAAGAACTCGTCAAGACACCGGCGGCATGTTTCTTCTGTGATGAAGCGTCCTGGGAAGACGATGACATTCGCGTTGTTGTGCTCACGGATGAGGTGGGCAATCTCTGGCTGCCAAACAAGGCCTGCACGAATCTGCTGGTGCTTGTTGAGAGTCATAGAGATGCCTTCGCCGGAACCACACATGGCGATGCCACATTCAACCTCACCCTTCTCGATACCCTCTGCGAGGGCATGTCCGTAAGTGGCGTAGTTGCAAGAGTCTTCTGTGTATGTGCCGTAGTCTTTATATTCAACGCCCTTCTCCTCTAAGTAGCTCTTTACGAACTGCTTGAGAGGAAAAGCTGCGTGATCTGAAGCTAAACCGATCATAGGGTGGGACTTAAAGCATTGCCTTTACCTGGTTATAAACATTCTCTGCTGTGTAGCCGAGCTTCTCGTCGAGCACCTTGTAAGGAGCTGAGAAACCGAATGACTCAAGACCCCAGATCTTTGATGCTGGATCAGCACCGATGAGGAAGCCCTGGAGGTTTACAGGAAGACCTGCTGTCATACCGAATACCTTAGCGCCTGCAGGGATTACTGACTGCTGGTACTCGAGTGGCTGGTTGCGGAATGTACCCTCTGAAGGAACACTTACGATACGGCACTTAACGCCATCCTTGCGGAGAAGTTCTGCGCCTGATACGAGTGTAGAAACCTCAGAACCAGAAGCTACCATTACTACATCTGGGTTCTCGTCTGAACCTGCTACGATGTAAGCACCCTTGCGAGCACCTTCGTAGTCGTTGCCTTCTGGAAGGTCGTTGATGTTCTGGCGTGAGAAGATGAGAGCTGTAGGAGTGTCTGTGTTCTCCATAGCCATAGCCCAAGCAACAGTTGTTTCCTTTGCCTCAGCAGGACGAAGAACGAGTGTAGAGTTCTTGCCAGCGTGGTTCTTGAGCTTCTCCATGAGACGGATCTGTGCCTCGTGCTCAACAGGCTCGTGAGTAGGACCGTCTTCACCTACGCGGAATGCGTCGTGTGTCCAGATGAACTTAACAGGAAGCTGCATGAGAGCTGCCATACGAACTACAGGGAGCATGTACTGAGAGAATACGAAGAATGTACCGCAAGCAGGGATAACACCACCGTGGAGAGCCATACCTACGCAGCAGCATGCCATAGTGAACTCAGCAACACCTGCCTGGAAGAATGCGCCTGAGAAGTCGCCCTTAACGAGAGCCTTAGTCTTCTTGAGGAAGCCGTCTGTCTTGTCTGAGTTAGAAAGGTCAGCAGAAGCACAGATCATGTTTGGAACCTGCTCAGCGAGTGCAGAAAGACAAGCAGCAGAAGCAGAACGAGTAGCGTCGTTAGCCTTCTGGTTTACTACGCTCCAGTCAATCTTTGGTGCCTTGCCTGAGAACCAGTCCGCCTGCTGTGCAGCCTTCTCTGGGTTAGCGTCAGCCCAAGCCTTCTCCTCTGCGTAACGCTCTGCGCAGATACCCTTGAGTTCTTCAGCACGCTTTGCATAGAGCTCCTTGACATCGTCGAAGATCTGGAATGGATTCTCAGGATCACCACCGAGGTTCTTGATAGTGTTTACATATGCATCACCACCGAGAGGAGCACCGTGAGTCTTGCAGTTAGCCTCGTAAGAAGTACCGTCAGCCTTGAGAGCGCCCTTACCCATGATACACTTACCGATGATGAGTGTTGGCTTGCCTTCTACAGCCTGTGCCTTCTCGATAGCGTCACGAATCTGCTGAGCGTCGTTACCTACGATTTCGATAACTTCCCAACCGAATGCGCGATACTTGGCAGCTGTGTCCTCGTTCATAACTTCCTTAGTCTCTGTAGAGAGCTGGATGTCGTTTGAGTCGTAGAACATGATGAGGTTGTCAAGGCCGAGTACAGAAGCGATACGAGCACCACCCTGTGAAACCTCTTCCTGGATACCACCATCAGAGATGTATGCGTAGATTGTTTCCTTTGCGAATGTTGGGTTGCCTGTGTGAGCAGCAAGGAACTTTGCGGCGATGGCAGCACCAATAGCGTAAGCGTGACCCTGACCGAGAGGACCAGAAGTGTTCTCAATACCACGAGCAATCTCGAACTCTGGGTGACCAGTTGTAGGAGAACCCCACTGACGGAGCTGTGCGAGTTCTTCGAGAGTGAACTTACCAGCGAGGCAGAGCTGAGAGTAGAGCATTGGAGCCATGTGACCTGGGTCGAGGAAGAAACGGTCGCGACCTACCCATGAAGGGTTCTGTGGGTCATATTTGAGATACTCAGAGTAGAGTACATTGATGAAGTCTGCACCGCCCATGGCACCACCTGGGTGACCTGACTTTGCCTTCTCAACAGCAGAAGCTGCGAGGATGCGGATGTTGTCCGCTGCATGATTCAATACTTTAATGTCGTTAGCCATTTTTTTTAGTATATAATTAAGATTAATAATAGTTTTTACTTCTTGCATTCTGTAGCCTTCTGGGCAACAGGGATACATGCCTTGTAGGTCTCGATGTACTTGTTGAAACCTTCTACATCAGCAGGATCTGGTTGTATTTCAACGCCTGTGTTTCCTGCAAATACGATTGTCTCAAGATAGTCGGCAAGGTTCATGCCCTTATTGTTGATAAGGTATGCTGCGAGGAGAGCAATACCCCAAGCACCACCTTCACCAGCAGTCTCCATTACGGAGATTGGAGAGTTGATGGCAGCAGCAAGAACCTTCTGACCTACACCTGGAGTCTTGAAGAGACCACCATGGCCTGTGATACGGTCAACCTTTACCTTCTCCTCCTTGAAGAGGATGTCGTTACCAAGCTTAAGAACGGCAACGGTACCGTAAAGGTTTGCACGCATGAAGTTGGCGAGGTTGAACTTGTCGTTTGCCGAACGGAGGAACATAGGACGACCTTCCTGAAGTCCTGCTACAGGTTCACCAGAGATGAAGTTGTAAGCCATGATACCACCGCAGTCAGCATTTCCTGTGAGAGCGTGGTTATAGAGCTTAGCATAAACATCATTCATGTCAACAGGGATGCCGAGAAGTTCCTGGTATTCCTTGAAGAGCTTAACCCATGCGTTGATGTCTGAAGTACAGTTGTTACAGTGTACCATAGCAACGAGTGAACCGTCAGGAGTTGTCACCATATCAATCATCTCAGAAGGCTTTGAAAGGTCCTTCTCAAGAACGATCATAGAGAATGATGATGTACCAGCAGAGACATTACCAGTACGCTGCTTAACGGCGTTTGTAGCAACCATACCTGTACCAGCGTCGCCTTCTGGAGGACAGAGTGGACAGCCAGGCTTCAAGTGGCCAGAGATGTCAAGACGATGTGCACCATGTTCTGTGAGGAAACCTGCCTGTTCGCCTGCGCAGATGCACTTAGGGAGAAGGTCCTCAAGCTTCCATGGGAAGTTGTATTTTGCAACGAGGTCGTTGAACTTCTGAACCATCTCTGCGTTATAGTTCTTTGTCTCAGGGTCAACAGGAATCATACCTGAAGCGTCGCCGATACCGAGTACCTTCTCGCCTGTGAGACGCCAGTGGATATAACCTGCGAGAGTAGTGAGGTATGTGATGCCTGGCACATGCTCTTCGTTGTCGAGAATGCACTGGTAGAGGTGTGAGATAGACCAGCGGAGAGGAATGTTATAGTTGAAGAGCTCAGAGAGTTCAGCAGCTGCAACACCTGTGTTTGTGTTACGCCATGTACGGAAAGGAGAGAGAAGTTTCTCGCTCTCGCCAATAGGAGCACCTGCACTTGCCACGCCGTTAGGACCGAATGGCATGTAGCCGTGCATCATGGCTGAGATACCGATAGACGCGAGGATCTCGATTTCGCAGTCGTATTCTCTTTTTACGTTCTTGCGGAGGTCTGCATAACAGTCAGCAAGACCGTACCAGATAGCTTCTGTTGAATATGTCCAGATGCCGTCATGGAGCTGATTCTCCCATTCGTGGGAACCTTGTGCTATAGGCTTGTTCTCCTCGTCGATGAGGACAGCCTTGATTCGTGTAGAGCCGAACTCAATACCGAGAATGGCTTTACCTGAAGTAATGGTTTCTTTTGCGTTCATGTGTTTTACTTGAGTGCTTTGTTCAACATATAGTAAACCTCGTTGTTGCGGAGGTTCTGCTGGAAGTTACCAATGGTTGTGTCCTTGTTGATTTCAAGGAGTTCAACATCGAGCATTTCTGCGAAGTTCTCCCAATATTCTTCTGTGATGTCGTAACCGAATGCGCTGTGGTGAGTACCACCAGCAAGAATCCAAGCGCCGGCACCAATCTCGAATATTGGCTGTGGAACCCAAAGTGCAGAAGCTACAGGAAGTTTTGGCATTGGCTTAGGCTCAATACATTCAACCTGCTGAGTGATTACGCGGAAACGGTTGCCGAGGTCAACGATAGTAGCCTTAACGCCAGCGCCAGTCTTTGAAGTGAAGACGAGGCGAGCTGTTTGCTGCTTGCGGATACCGATGCCGAGGTGGTGTACTTCGAGTGTAGGCTTGTTTGTAGCGATAAGTGGAGTAACCTCGAGCATGTGGCTTTGAAGAATAGAAGTCTGACCTTCTGCGAAGTTGAGAGTGTAGTCCTCAAGGAATGAAACGCCATGCTCGTTGCCCTGGTTCATAACCCAGATAGTACGGTAGAGACAAGCTGTCTTCCAGTCGCCTTCAGCACCGAAACCGATACCTTCTGCCATCAAGCGCTGTGAAGCAAGACCAGGAATCTGGTCGAAACCACAGAAGTTAGGATCGTCGATGTCTGCATCGCCAAGGTCATCGAAGTTTGTCGTGAAGGCTGTTGCACCTTCAGCCTTAAGTACGGCGCGGATAGCAAGCTCTGCCTTAGCAGCGTTGCGTACCTTCTCCCAATATACTTCTTCGCCAGACTCGTCAATCTTGATTGTATATTCCTTCTTGTAAGTCTCAACGAGAGCGTCAACTTCTTCGTCTGTAACCTTCTTGAAGTAGTCCATCATAGATGAAACTGGGTAGTAGTCAACATGATAGCCGAAGCGCTGCTCAAACTCTACGCGGTCGCCATCAGTAACGGCAACGTTGTTCATGTTCATACCGAACATAAGGCAACGAACGTTGTGAGCATCAGCAACACCTGCGCAAACACGTGCCCAAACAGCAATCTGCTGCTGTGCCTTTTCGCTCTTCCAGTAGCCTACGACAACCTTACGTGGCTTGCGCATACGAGTGCAGATATGACCGAACTCGATATCGCCATGAGCTGACTGGTTGAGGTTCATGAAATCCATGTCCATAGTGTCCCATGGAATCTCTGCGTTGTACTGAGTATGGAAGTGGAGTAGAGGCTTCTGGAGAGCCTGAAGACCCTTTATCCACATCTTAGCTGGAGAGAATGTGTGCATCCATGTGATTACACCAACACACTTCTCGTCGTTATTGGCAGCCTTCATCACAGTTTCTACTTCATTTGAAGAGTTTGCTGTGCCCTTATATACTACCTTAATTGGGATAATTCCGCTATTATTGAGGCCATCAACCATCTCCTGAGAGTGACCGTCAACGATTTTTACAGTTTCGCCACCATACAAGAGCTGGGCGCCGGTAATCCACCAAAGTTCTAAATTTTTGTACATATTTGATCTTCCCCCATCCCCTTCTTTTCAAGACGGGGAGTAGAATGCTTTTGTCGTCGGGGGATTATATTCTACTTAAGTAAGATGTTTTGTTGATTTTATTTATTGGAGTATCTTCTCCCCGTCCTGAAAGGAAGGGGCCGGGGAAAGGTCTCTTAATGCTTTTGTCCTGGCTGTCCGTAGTAAGCGTTAGGACCATGCTTGCGCATGTAATGCTTCTCGATGAGAAGAGGATTCATGGTAGTCTCTGGGTTTACAGAGTATGAAAGGAATGCCATCTTTGCGCATTGTTCCATAACCTTTGCGTTATAAACAGCGTTGTCTGGAGATGTTCCCCAAGAGAAAGGTCCATGGTTCTTTACGAGAACGGCAGGAGTATGGTCTGGGTTGATGCCACGGATGTTGAGAATCTCGTCAACGATAACATTACCTGTCTCAAGTTCATACTGACCTTCAACTTCTTCCTTTGTCATATCGCGAGTGCAAGGAATGTCCTTGTAGAAGTAGTCTGCGTGAGTAGTTCCGATGTTTGGAATGTCCTTACCTGCCTGAGCGAATGCTGTAGCATAAGTAGAGTGGGTATGAACGACGCCCTGAATGTTAGGGAATGCCTTGTAGAGAACAAGGTGAGTAGGAGTGTCTGAAGAAGGATTGAGGTTGCCTTCTACGACTTTTCCTGTCTCAAGGTCCACGACAACCATATCTTCTGCCTTCATTTCGTCATAGCTTACGCCTGAAGGCTTGATAACTACGAGGCCTTTTTCACGGTCGATTCCAGAGACATTACCCCATGTAAAGATAACAAGTCCCTGCTTTACAAGGTCAAGATTTGCCTTAAAAACTTTCTGTTTTAGTTCTTCTAACATAGTGTTATTTAAAAGTTATATTATTAGTTTTATAGTATAGTCTTAATCAATGACTGCAGTCTCGTCGAAGCGATAGAGTGCAGCTCCACGCTTTGATGTGAGCTTGTCAACTTTGTCTGTCTTAATGATATAGGAAACCTGTTTGATCTTCTTGCGGAAGTTTCGTTTGTCAAGTTCTGTGTTCAGGACAGCCTCGTGAACATTTTGCAGTTGGGTGAGTGTGAAATACTCTGGGAGAAGTTGAAATGAAATAGGTTCTGTGTTTATTCTTCTGCGAAGCATTCTCACGGCTCTGTTGACCATCTCGTTATGGTCGGAGAACATCTTTGGGATATTTTCCAATGATACCCAATGAAGTTCTTTCTCCATGAGATTCTTCTCATCATAGTCCTTCACATTTATCAGAGCTACATAAGCAACAGATATAACGCGCTCGCCTTCAGCACGATCAAGAGCACCGAAGGTTCCGACCTGCTTCATGTAGATGTCTTTTAGGCCGGTGAGTTCATGAAGAACACGGGAAGCGGCATCGTCAACACTTTCGTCTGTGCCTACGAAACCACCATAGAGTGCCCATTCTCCAAAGCCTGGCTGCATTTTTCTTCTGCCGGCAAGGAACTTGAGCTTGTTGTCGTCAAAGCCAAATACGATACAGTCTACCGATACATACGCCTTGGCGAATTGTGAATAATATTCAGGCATTTTGTTTATTCAGGGTGGGGAACTTATTCATTTCCCCACCCATATATAATAATGTGTTATTTTACCAGAGAGCGAGGTAAAGAATAGTAAGAAGTGCGATTACGATGAATGCACCGATGTTGAATGTCTTGTCAGTCTTGAAGATTGCAAGGTCAATAGCAACGAGCTTAGGATCCTGAACAGCATCAAGAGCGTTAGAACGGAGGTAGTAACCGATAGTAGCTGTGATAGCTGCGAAGAATGCCATAGCACCTTCCATACCGTAGATGTGGAGAGTGTCGCTGAAGAAAGAAGCTACGAAGAGAACGAAAGAAACAGCTGCGATAGCGAACATGATGTTGCTCCAGAAAAGCTGCTGCTTTACATCTGCCTCAGAAAGCTCGTCTGCCTTCTCAGTATCCTTGCTCATGAGTGACAGACCTACGAACATGATAACGAGAACGATGAATACCAAACCTGAACGAACGAGGAATGGAATCTCAGGGAGCGCAAACTTGAAGATGATTGAGAATGCGAATGTACCGATAGCTGCAGCAACGGCTGCTGTACCAGAAGCACGCTTCCAAAGGAGGCCAAGACCGAAGATTACTACAACACCTGGGTAAACGAATGCAGAGTATTCCTGGATGAACTGGAATGCCTGGTCGATACCACCCATGAGTGGGTAAACTGCGATGAGGGCGATGATGAGAGCTGTGATAGAAGTAAGACGACCTACGTTCACGAGCTTCTTCTCTGATGCGTCCTTGTTGATGAACTGCTTATAAATATCCATTGTGAACAATGTAGAAGTTGAGTTGAACATTGATGCCAATGAAGAAATAACAGCAGCAGCAAGAGCAGCAAATGAGAGGCCCTTAACGAATACAGGAGTAAAGTTGCGGATGAGGTAAGGATAAGCGTCGTCAGAACGAGAGATTTCACCAGCAAGGTTAGGGAGCTTCTCAAGAACAGGGATGCCGTTTACATCACCATTCATGATGAAGAATGCACAAACACCAGGGATACAAACGATGAATGGGATGAGAATCTTAAGTACGGCAGCGAATACCATACCCTTCTTAGCTTCTGCGAGTGACTTAGCAGCAAGACCCTTCTGAATGATGTACTGGTTGAAGCCCCAGTAGCCGAGGTTTGTAAGCCAAAGAGCACCGAATACGAGAACGAGACCTGGGTTAGTGAAGAATGGGTCTTCCTTCTGAACTACATTGCCAGCAGCGTCTGTAACACCGTTGATTACAGGATAGAGTTCTTCCTGACGGGTAACAATCAGGTTGAAGTGTTTGTCGCCTTCCTGTCCTATACACCAACTATAGATGTTTCCTAATGCCTCAAGAGCACCGCAGCCCCATACCTCAGCACCGATTACAGAGAGTGCTGCGTAAGCTGTGATAAGACCACCACCTACGAGGAATGTTACCTGCATAACATCTGTCCATGCTACAGAAGCAAGACCACCGTAGATAGAATAGATACCTGCGATGAGGAAGAGGAAGAGGATGATGCAAATACGAACCTGGTCAACATCCATACCTGCTACGCTGATAATCATGTCTGTAGGGAGACCGAGAATCTGCTGGATAGCGAGAGCACCAAGCCAAGCTACGGAAGTAAGGTTTACGAATACGTAGAGGAAGAGCCAGAGAATAGAGAATGCAAGTCCTACACCCCAGTTGTAACGCTCACGAAGGAACTGTGGGATTGTGAAGATCTTCTTCTCGATCATCAAAGGCAAGAGGAACTTACCAACAACGAGCAATGTTGCTGCTGCCATAAGTTCGTAAGCTGCCTGAGCAATACCTGAAGCGAATGCAGAACCAGACATACCGATGAACTGCTCAGCGGAGATGTTAGCTGCGATAAGAGAAGCACCTACTGCCCACCAAGTAAGAGTGTTACCTGCGAGGAAGTAGTCTGTAGATGATTTTTCCTCGCCCTTCTTTCCACGGCTGAGGAAAATACCCAGTCCTACGAGAAGGACAATGTAAGCGGCGAAGACGATGTAGTCAATAGGCTCAAAACCATTGCCGCTCAAAGCATTTAAGATTTTTTCCATTTTTTATTTATTGTTATAATTATTTTACTTGATAGAGAACTTGTAAGCTGCGTGGCTCTTGTAAGTTTCACCTGGCTTGAGGTTTGGCTGGATCCAATCCTTCTTGTTTGGAGAGTCAGGGTACTTCTGGCTTTCAAGACAAACGCTTACATACTGAGGGTACTTACCGTTCTTATGAGGGATCTCAAGCTGACCGTCAACGCCCTGGAAGTTACCAGTATAGCACTGAACGCCTGGCTCGTTAGTGAACATCTCCATGAAGATACCTGTCTTCTTTGAGTAGAGAGTTGCACAAACCTTAGTGTCATCACCCTTTGTGTTCAAACAGAAGTTGTGGTCGATACCGCCACGAGCGTTCTTAATCTGGTCGAAGTCAGCACCAATTGCATCTGCAATGGCGTGAGCCTTGCGGAAGTCAAATGGAGTACCTTCAACAGACTTGATTTCTCCTGTAGGGATGTAGAGAGTGTCAGATGGAGTGAAGTTGTCTGCATTGATCATGAGCTCCATGTCAGTACCTACATTGTTGAAATCTCCGTTGAGGTTGTAATAGTTGTGGTTTGTCTGGTTGATGATGGTTTCCTTGTCTGTAGTAGCCTCCCAAGTCATGTCGAGAGTGTTGTCAGCAGTAACCTTGTAAGTAGTAGTTGCTGTAACAGTACCAGGGAAACCGTTCTCGCCATCCTCAGCAACGATGGTGAGCTTAAGGATAGAGTCACCGATCTGCTCTGCCTTATATACCTTGTTCATCCAACCTGTTGTGCCACCACCGTGGAGACAGTTAGGGCCATCGTTCTGCTTAAGCTGAATTTCCTCGCCGTTGAGAGTGAACTTACCGCCTGCGATGCGGTTTGCGTAGCGACCTACAGAAGAACCGTAGTCACTTGGAGAGTTGAGCGTGTCAACATACTGAGCGATGTTGTCATAACCGAGAACAACATCTGTAGGCTTTCCATCTTTGTCTGGGACAACGAGAGAAACGACACGACCACCATAGTTGGTGATGCTCACTTCCATGCCCTTGTCATTCTTCAATGTGTAAAGCTTTACTGTGTCGCCACCGATGATGGTGTCAAACTTTGCAGGATCAAGTCCAGACTGAAGCGCTACGTTCTCTTCTGAACAATTGCAAGCTGCCAAACCAAGGACAGCTGCTACTGCGAATAGGATTTTTTTCATTATTAAAGGGTAGTTTTTAGTTTTATTATTCAATCTTGCGAGCACCGTCGGCAATCTCTACATCGTAAACCTTGAGTTCGATATTGAACTTAGCCTTATACTGCTCCTTTGCTGCGTTTACGAAAGCTTCCTTGAGTTCGTTCTTCACGAGGTTGATTGTGCATCCTCCGAAGCCACCGCCCATGATACGGCAACCTGTAACTCCGTTAGCCTTAGCTACTTCCGCGAGGAAATCAATTTCTTCGCAAGATACTTCGTAGTCCTTGCTCAAGCCTTCGTGAGTCTCGTACATCTTCTTGCCGACAGTCTCGAAATCGCCAGCCTGAAGAGCATCGCAAACAGCCATCACGCGCTCTTTTTCACCAAGCACATAAACGGCACGCTTGTAGTCAACAGGGTCAATCTCATTCTTCTTTGCTTCGAGCATGGTAAAGTCTGCATCGCGGAGAGATTCAACGCCGAGAATCTTCGATACTGTTTCGCAGCTTTGGCGACGCTCGTTGTAAGCGTTTCCTTCCTCTGAAGCGAAGCTATGCTTTACGCCTGAGTTGCAGAGAACGAGAGAGTAGGCGTCAGTATCGAATGGCATGTACTCAAATTCACGAGAACGGCAGTCAAGGCGCATCACCTTGCCCTTCTGTCCGAAGCAGCTTGCGAACTGATCCATGATACCGCAGTTCATGCCGAGATACTTGTGCTCTGTAGCCTGTCCGATGAGAGCCAAGTCCCAAGTGCTCACAGCGTTATCGCCACCGAAGAGGTCGTTGAGAGCGAAACCGAAGCAACTTTCAAGAGCAGCCGAAGAAGACATTCCAGCGCCGAGAGGCACGTCGCCAGAGAAAGCCGCATTGAAGCCTTCCACCTTCACGCCCTTGAGCTGAAGTTCGCGCATAACGCCGAAAATGTAGCGTGCCCAAGAAGCCTTAGGACCATTCTCATCATTAACAGCAAACTCCACTCTATCTTTCAAGTCGATAGAGTAGAGTTGCACGGTGTCAGTTCCGTTAGGGCGGATTTCGCAAAGGATGCCGTTGGAAACGGCACCCGGAAGTACGAAACCATTATTATAGTCTGTGTGCTCACCGATGATGTTAATTCGACCAGGGGCAGCATA
>JAZLHI010000056.1:0-2617 GCA_045616725.1 Prevotella sp.
CATAACTTCATCATGAACCTTTGTGCAGCACTTACCGCTTACTGCTTCTTCGATAACAAGCCCGAAGCGCTTCCCGTACACGTGGAGAACTCATTGCAATTGGCACTCTTTTAAAAACGCTTATCCCGAACTCGCGTAAAATATAGTATTACAGACGAAACAAGTCATGGGAAAGAGATATCAGTGACATTCATTGGTAAGGAACGAGAAGAACAAACAGAGGCCATCAACGCTTTGCTTCCTCATAGCAATGGTGTTTTACATGCAACTACTGCTTTTGGAAAAACCGTTACAGCCGCTGCAATTATTGCACGCAAGGAAGTAAACACACTAATTCTTGTTCACTCCAAGGCCTTGCTTACACAATGGCACGAACGTCTTACGGAATTTCTTGACATTGACTTTAAGGAACCGATAGAACCAAAGAAACGTGGCCGTAAGAAGGCATTCTCCCCGATAGGATGCCTTGATTCTATGGGCAATTCCTTGCATGGAGTTATTGATATAGCCCTTATCCAATCTTGTCTGGACGAGGCAGGTGTCAAACCTTTTGTGCAGGACTATGGTCTTGTCATCGTTGACGAATGTCATCATGTATCATCTGTTACATTTGAGAAGGTGTTGAAGAACATAAAGGCTTACACAGTGTATGGTTTGACTGCAACACCAATTCGTAAGGACGGTCAACAGCCTATCATTTTCATGCAATGTGGTCCAATACGATTCTCTGCAGATGCAAAGAGTCAGATAGCCAAGCAGTCTTTTGACAGGTATCTAATTCCAAGATTCACATCATATTGGTCAATTACAAAAGGTAAGCAGACCATTACCGCGATGTACAAATCACTTTCTGAAGATACAGTGCGGAATAACCTCATCGTGAAAGATATTTGTAAAGTTGTTGATTCTGGGCGTACTCCAATCATCCTTACAAACAGGACCTCACATGTGACCTTATTGGCGGAGGAATTAAGAACTACCATCCCAAATGTGATTACCTTGACAGGTTCTGGTACAACAAAAGAAAAACGAGAAGCCTCGCAGCGATTACAGGCAATCTCACCCTCGGAGCCTTTAGTAATTGTGGCTACAGGCAAATATGTTGGAGAAGGCTTTGACTACCCTCGTTTGGACACGCTATTTCTTGCATTGCCAATCTCATGGAAAGGGCTCGTAGCTCAGTATGCAGGACGACTGCATCGAGAGAATGAAGGGAAAAAGGATGTGCGCATCTATGACTATATAGACATCCACGAACCTGTTTGCGACAGCATGTACAGAAAACGACTCAAAGGCTATGCTTCTATAGGTTATAAGACCATCACTAAAGGCTCCCCAACGCTATTTGACAATGTGAATGACATTGAGTTTTCAATAAACGAGGAGCAGATATTTAATGGTAAGACATACTTCCGTCAATACAAAGCAGATCTTAGAACAACCAAGCACTCCATCGTACTATCTTCTCCAAAATTGTATAACGTAGAGCGAAATAGCCTTACGGAATACTTAATGGATCTGTCAAGCCAAGGCATCGAAGTCCTCATCCTTACCCAGACAGCCAACGAACAAACAGAATACCTGCAAAGAAAAGGATTATCAGTTAGGATTATACCAACCTTGTCGCTGTGCACAACTATTATAGACAAGACTATAGTTTGGTATGGTGCAATCAATGTGCTTGGCTATACTTCCAAAGAAGACAATGTGATAAAAGTCACAGATAACAATCTAGCAAACGAATTGACAAACGTGCTTCTTTCCATGAATTCTGCGTAAACAATGCGTAGACAAATCATTTTGGTTAGGGTTTTTTATTTGAGATTCAAAGAAGATAACGATTTATAAAGCATTGATATTCAGTATTGCTTACAACTAACAAGATCTCATGGAATATCACTTTGCGCGACTTATAATCTGGAGGTCCTAGGTTCAAGCCCTAGCTGGTCCACATTATAAATCAAGCAGCTAACACACGGTTGGCTGCTTGATTTTGTTTTAGCGTGAAATTCACGTGAAATTCGAATCACCTTCCTGACCACCTCGTATGTGAGGTAATCAGCCAACAATCTCCCAGTGCCCTCCCTTGTCATCTCCCACACGTTTAACGATAGGACACATTGCTTTTACGTCACGTCCAATGGTACTCATTGACACCTTCTTTTCCTCGCGTGCGTGCGCGTCCTAAGGTCTTGTTTTCTTCTTCTATATAACAAAATTTGGAAATACTATCTTTCAATAGTTTGTGAATTTGCAGTTACCGAGCTCCAGTTGCATTCTCTCCAATTTCCTTCTCAGGTAAATGACCTCTTTCTCAGCCTTGCTTCTTCTCTGGTTGGCATACATCGTTTCATCGTATTCTTACGCGAGTTCGGGATAAGCGACAAGAAAAAAGTATCTAAAAAAGTTGGTAATCACGAGAATGTTTTGTAACTTTGTGGGTGATAAACAGCAAGTTATTCAAAACAATACTCCCATGATTACCGACGACAAAGTTACTGAGATTTTCTGTACTATCGATGAATTCTGCAAGAAATTAGACGCAGAACTGCAAAAAAACCTCAAGTTGCCCTCTTCCGACGGCTCCGGCCGCCGTCGCCGCGACAGGAAAGGCCAA
>JAZLHI010000057.1:0-5292 GCA_045616725.1 Prevotella sp.
CGTTGTACTCTCGGTGAAATCTCAGACGCTTGCGAAGAGGTTGTAGGACGTTATAAGGCAGTAATCAAAACTATTTCAGGCGTGTATAAATCAGAATCAGGTTCGAACGCTATGTTCGACGAGGCTTGCGCTCTCACAGAGAAGTTCGCACAGAAGGAAGGTCGCCGCCCACGTATCTTCATCGCTAAGATGGGTCAGGACGGACACGACCGTGGTGCAAAGGTTGTTGCTACAGGTTATGCTGACTGCGGTTACGACGTTGACATGGGACCTCTCTTCCAGACTCCAGCTGAAGCTGCTCGTGAGGCTGTAGAGAACGACGTTCACATCGTAGGTGCTTCTTCACTCGCTGCAGGTCACTTGACTCTCATTCCACAGCTCATCGAAGAACTCAAGAAGCTCGGTCGTGAGGACATCATGGTTGTTGCAGGTGGTGTAATCCCTGCTCAGGACTACGATGCACTCTACAAGGCTGGCGTTGCAGCTATCTTCGGTCCTGGTACTCCAGTTGCGAAGTCTGCAATCGAGATGATGAAGCTCATGATGGACGAGGAATAATTGATCCTCCCAACAAAGTATAAATAAAAGAAAAGCAGCTGAGCGATGTGCTCAGCTGCTTTTTATGTTTATGAAAAAACGGAGATCGATTTACTCCGATTAAGCCAAATGGTTCATTAGACATGGATGGCATTTTGAATTAAGCCTCCTTCTTTGCAGGGTTCTTGAAGAGGAAGAAGAATGCAATGCCTACAACGAGGGCGTATGCTGCGAAGATTAACCAACATGTGCGCCAGCCTTCAAGTTGTGCTGCTTCTGGCTGGTTGTAAACGAAGTGGTTCACGATTTCCTGAGCAGCGAGTGTACCTGCTGTGGCACCGAGTCCGTTGGTCATAATCATAAACAAGCCCTGTGCAGAAGAACGGATAGACTCATTAGTGTTCTGGTCAACATAGAGAGCGCCAGAGATGTTGAAGAAATCGAATGCTACGCCATAAACGATGCATGAAAGAACGAACATCCAAACGCCCGAGCCAGGGTTGCCAGTGCCGAAGAGTCCGAAGCGGAATACCCATGCAATCATGGCAATGAGCATAACCTTCTTGATACCAAATCGCTTCAGGAAGAATGGAATGAGAAGGATGCAGCAAGTCTCACTTATCTGACTCAATGAGATGAGAATGTTTGCATGCTGTGCTCCGAATGTGTCTGCAAATTCTGCTATTCCCTGGAAGGAAGTGATGTATGGGTTAGCATAGCCGTTTGTGATCTGAAGGCTAACGCCAAGGAGCATGGAGAATATGAAGAACACAGCCATTCTATAGTCCTTGAAGAGCTTGAACGCATCAAGACCAAGAGCCTGAACAAGCGACTGCTGTTCGCCACCAGAAACTTTTGATTTTACAGGGCATGCTGGGAGAGTCTGTGCATAGATAGCAAGAACGATGCTGATGACACCTGATACTATGAACTGCTTGCTTGTTGGCTGGAAACCGGCAAGGTCAACAACCCACATTGTACAGATGAAACCGACAGTTCCGAATACTCGGATAGGAGGGAAATCCTTCACCGTGTCAAGTCCTGCTTTCGTCAATGCGTTGAAAGCTACACTGTTGGAAAGTGCGAGTGTTGGCATGTAGAAGGCTACGCTACAGGCGTAGAGCGCAAATAGCACAGACATGTTTGCTTCTGCTGAAAGACCATGGACACCGGCGCCAACCATAAGAGCACCTGCTATGGCATGGCACAGACCTAACAGACGCTGTGCCGGAATCCAACGGTCGGCAACAATACCCATGATTCCCGGCATGAAGATGGATACAACGCCCTGGATAGCGTAGAACCAGCCGATGATAGAACCGAATCCTGCACCTGCAAGATATGTTCCCATGGAAGTAAGATAAGCTCCCCATACAGCAAACTGCAGGAAGTTCATCAACGTTAAGCGGAATTTTGTATTCATTGGTTTATAAGGTTTTTGTTGTTACAGATAAAAGGATTTTGTGTTATAGATATAAATTCTATAGGCAATTGAGATACTGGCGAATCGTTTCCTTGAGTCCAAGATAGAGCGCATCACAAACCAAGGCGTGCCCGATGCTCACTTCGTCAGTCCAAGGAATGGTCTGACAGAAATATTTTAGATTCTCAAGGCTGAGATCATGCCCAGCATTAAGACCGAGACCGAGTTCGCGAGCTTTCTCAGCGGCTATTACGAATGGGGCGATGGCAGCTTCATGGTCAGTAGGGTAGAGGGTTGCGTAAGGCTCTGTGTAAAGCTCAACACGATCAGCACCAGCAGCCTTTGCTCCTTCCACCATAACAGGGTCTGGGTCCACGAAGATGCTTGTGCGAATGCCTGCTTGCTTGAATGTTTTGCAGATGTCTGTGAGGAACTTCTCATTTGCAATTGTATCCCAACCGTGGTTACTTGTTATCTGGTCATGTGAGTCTGGTACAAGTGTTACTTGAGTAGGCTTCACTTCAAGTACAAGTTCGTTGAAGGAATCAATAGGATTACCCTCGATATTGAACTCAGTTGTGATGATTGGCTTGATGTCACGAACGTCCTGATAGCGAATGTGGCGCTCATCTGGACGAGGATGGACGGTAATTCCATGGGCGCCGAATAGCTGGCAGTCGATGGCACTTTTGACTACATCAGGGTTGTTGCCACCACGCGCGTTGCGGATTGTGGCAATCTTGTTTATGTTTACGCTTAATTTTGTCATATATTATAGAATTGTGTAAAAGCCTTTATACAGAAGATGTGGTCTAGGACGCTACCTGTTTCGCGAACAGAGTGCATTGCCCAAATCGGGTTGCCCATATCCACACCACGAAGAGGAATCTGTGATGTCAGGATGTTTCCGAGAGTGCTTCCGCCAGCAACATCGCTATGGTTGACAAATGTCTGGCAAGGCACTTCCGCTTTCTCGCAAACAGTCTTGAAGACAGCAGCGGAATCTGCGTCTGAGGAGTATTTTTGCGATGCATTGAACTTGATTACAGGACCTCTGCCCATGAGCGGATGGTTTGTTGGATCGTATTTTTCTCCGTAATTTGGATGGTAACCGTGAGCATTGTCCGCCGAGATCATGAACGAATGTTCCACTGCGCGATAGAAGTTTTCTCCACTGCCAGCAATGCGCTTCAGCATATTGCGTAGCACTGGTGATGCTGCGCCTTGTTTTGTGCCACTGCCTGTCTCCTCGTTGTCGAATATTGCCATTACCTGAGTCTCGTCAGAAGTCTCTGCTGCTATCATGGCTTCAAGGGCTGCGTGAACCATTGAAAGGTCATCAAGGCGACCCGCGGAAATAAGTTCGTTGTGGACTCCCACAAGGCAAGCTGGCGTGATGTCATAGAGATAAAGGTCGAAATCAAGGATGTCTTCCTGCTTGACATTAAGCTCGTTGCAGATTATGTCAGTTAGGATGTTGCCGCTTTCCAAGTGGATGTTTATCATGCCTATGATAGGAAGCATGTCCTTCTGCTTGCTGAGTCTGACGCCATCGTTTACTTGGCGGTTGAAGTGTATAGCCAAATTAGGGATTGTCAGCAAAGGGCGCTTAATGTTTATTAGAGCTGTCTTTGGGTGAAGAGCGTTTTCGCTGCGAAGAATTACACGTCCGGCAATAGAAAGAGGCCTGTCGAACCAAGTGGAAAGAATCGGGCCACCATAGACTTCTGTGTTCAACTTCACGACACCGCCTTCGGAAATCATTTCACCGCGAGGCTTGATGCGGAAAGTTGGCGAATCGCAATGTGCGCAGATGAGCTTGAAGCCAACCTCCTCCACAGGCTTGTTGCCAATGCGGAAAGCATATACAGAAGAGTCATTTTTCGTGGTGTAGTAGCAATCTCCAGCCTTCATCTCAGGCCATTTTTCGCCAGCATCAAGCATATTGAATCCAGCTTCGTCGAGTTGCTTCTTTATTGTTTCCACCGCCAGAAAGTTAACCGGCGATGCGTTGAGGAAATTCAAAAGTTTTTCAATCATTTCTAATAGGAGTGATTTTTGACGCAGCAAATTTAAAAAATAATCTTAAAACACACAAATATTTCGTAAAAATACTCTCCTTTCGTGAGATTTTTTGAAAAAATGAGTTAATCTTAATTAAGAAATTTAATATAAATGACTTTTATCGTACATATAAATGTATAGTTTACATGAAAAGTTCGTAATTTTGCAGTCCGAAATTGCATAATCGCGAAGGTTATGCCCGATAATCGTGTGGATACACTGCACTTACACATTAATATATATAAAGATATATGGCAAAACAGTCTGCTATTGAAATAGACGGTACAGTTTTAGAAGCGTTGTCAAACGCGAAGTTCAAGGTGGAACTTGAGAATGGATGTCCAATTACAGCAACCATTTCTGGCAAGATGCGTATGCATTACATCAAGATTCTTCCAGGAGACAAGGTGAAAGTCGAAATGTCTCCATACGATTTGACACAGGGAAGAATCAGTTTCCGATATAAATAAAACCAAAACTATTTTATAAATCTCTTATGAAAACAAGAGCATCTGTTAAACCACGTACTCCAGACTGCAAGTTGGTTCGCCGCGGAGGTCGTTTGTACGTAATCAACAAGAAGAACCCTAAGTACAAGCAACGTCAGGGTTAATCTTAAAAACTTTTAATTATTTAATTTTTAATTTTTAATCATTTAACTAACAACATGGCAATAAGAATTGTTGGAGTAGATTTGCCCCAGAATAAGCGTGGCGAAATCGCATTGACTTATATCTTCGGTATAGGTCGAAGTAGTTCAGCAAAGATATTGGATAAAGCCGGCGTTAACCGCGACACTAAGGTGTGCGATTGGACTGACGACGAGGCTGCCAAGATCCGTGAAATTATCGGCGCTGAATTCAAAGTTGAAGGTGATCTCCGTTCTGAGATCCAAATGAATATTAAGCGACTGATGGATATTGGTTGCTATCGTGGAGTTCGTCATCGTAACGGTCTTCCTGTTCGTGGTCAGAGCACTAAGAATAACGCTCGTACTCGTAAGGGTAGAAAGAAGACAGTTGCTAATAAGAAGAAGGCTACTAAATAATAATTGAGTCATGGCAAAGAAAACTACTACTAAGAAAAGAAATGTCAAAGTTAACGCTATTGGACAGCTTCATGTTCACAGCTCATTCAACAATGTTATTGTATCTTTGGCAAACAGCGAAGGTCAGGTTATTTCATGGTCTTCAGCAGGTAAGATGGGATTCCGTGGCTCTAAGAAGAACACTCCTTATGCAGCTCAGATGGCAGCAGAGGATTGTGCT
>JAZLHI010000058.1:0-47978 GCA_045616725.1 Prevotella sp.
TTGGGTGGTTATAGCGACGGGGATCACCTCTTCCCATTCCGAACAGAGAAGTTAAGCCCGTGCGCGCCGATGGTACTGCAATGCAATGTGGGAGAGTAGGTCGCTGCCCTTCTTTTAATAAGGAGAAAGCCAATCCGCAAGGGTTGGCTTTCTTCGTTTATGTCTATCTACAGATGTCTTTGTGACTTAGATAGTCCTGATGCTTTAGAGTGTCAGTACTTTTTTTGAACATTTATGTGTATATTATCTGTTTTATTAGTTATTATTATAATTATTATTCTGTAATTCTTTTATTTTTATTAATTTTGCAGTGTTGTTTAGCAATGTTTATCAATTTGGTGTCAACTCTATTTTAATAGCTTAGTATTTTATTAACTTAATTTTTTAGTATTTTATTAACTTAATATTTTATTTATATTAACACTTAAATTTCCTTGTTATGAAAAAGTATTTAGCAGAAATGGTGGGTACAATGGTACTCGTTCTTATGGGTTGCGGTACAGCTGTAAGCCTTAATTGTGGTCTTGACACAGCTTCTGTAGTAGGAACAGCAATTGCTTTTGGTCTGGCAGTTGTTGCAATGGCTTATACTATTGGCGGTATCTCGGGATGTCATATTAATCCTGCTATCACCCTTGGTTGTCTTCTTTCTGGTCGCATGAATGCCAAGGATGCTGGTATGTACATGATTTTCCAGTGTATTGGTGCTTTCATTGGCTCAGGTCTTCTTTTCATTCTTGTGCAGCAAGTAGGTGCAGATGGCACAACTACAGGTGCTAATGCTTGCAAGGAAGGTGCTATTGCTGCTCTTATAGCAGAGGTGGTTCTTACATTCATTTTTGTTCTTGTCGTTCTTGGTACAACTGATGAGAAGAAGGGTGCTGGCAATCTCGCAGGCCTTGCTATCGGTCTTTCGCTCATTCTCGTTCACCTTGTAGGCATACACTATACAGGAACATCTGTTAACCCTGCTCGTTCTCTTGCACCAGCTGTGTTCGAAGGTGGAGAGGCTCTTGCTCAGCTCTGGGCATTCATCGTAGGTCCATTCCTCGGTGCTGCAGCTGCTGCCGGTGTCTGGAAGATCATCGGCTCTGATGATGCAGAATAATCTTGTATATACACACATGACATCATAGTTCTGTAATCTATAAAATATGAAAAAGAACATCTTCAAATCCATCTATGTCCTGCTTCTGTTGATGCTGGCAGGAAATACCTCTGTTATTGCTCAGACAGTGAGCCCTGATGATGCTAGGGCGAAGGCTTTGTCTTTCATTAGCAAGGCTAGAAAAGTTAAGGCTACCAATGGCGCGAGTGCTCAGTCATTGTCGTTGGCATATACATCGAAGGCTGGTGATGAGACTTACTACTATGTATTCAACAATGCTCAGGACGGCTATATTATTATAGGTGGTGATGAAGCTGCTCAGGATGTGCTTGGCTATTCAAACAGCGGAACATTCAACTACGACAAGCTTCCAGAAAACATGAAGTGGTTCCTCGCTTGTTACGACAAGCAGATTTCTTCTGTTATCAAGCAGGTTAAGGAAGGCAAGATCTCTGCTGCTGATGTGGCAAAGGCAAAGCGTGCTGCTCGCAAGGCTCCAAAGGCAAACATTGACTATTTGCTACAGACCACGTGGGATCAGGGTGGACCTTTCAACTGCATGCATCCTTTTAATATAGATAATGATCTTTTTACGGATGATGGGTATGCTGTAGCAACAGGTTGCGTGGCGACTGCAGGTGCTCAGATTATGAAATTCCATGAGTGGCCAACAACAGGTGTAGGCAGCCACACAGACATATATTCATTCGCTGGCTATACTCCATTTACCAACTTCGGTGAAACCATATACCTGTGGGACAAGATGAACGATGAATACGACATCTGCTCATACAATGGCGATGAAGCAGATATCGCTGTCGGCACATTGATGTATCACGTTGGTGTGGCTGTTGACATGAAGTTCGGACAGTTGATGTCTGGCGGTTCCGGCGCTGATACACGAAAGCTTGCAACAGCTCTTGAGACTTATTTCAAGTACAGCAAGGGCATCACATACCACGAGCGTACTTACTATTCTGATGAGCAGTGGGAGAACATTGTGTATGATGAACTCGCCGCAGGTCGCCCTGTGCTTTATGGCGGACAGCAGGAGTCTGGCAGCGCACATGCTTTCGTATGCGATGGCTATCAGGATGGCCTCTACCACATCAACTGGGGATGGAGCGGCATTTACAACGACTACTTCCTCCTTACTCCTACAGCAGCTTCCGGCTCAGCACTCTGTCCAGAAGGCTCTGGTTCAGGTGGTGGCGAGGCAGGCGAAGGCTACTACATGTCTCAGCATATTGGCATAGGCATCACTCCTGACTATGACGGAACAAGCAAGCCAGCAAAGAGCGCTTTCACACGAGGCATTACGCTGGTTACTTCTTCTACTACTCCTGGCGGCAACATTTCAATCGATGGCTACTACTGTGGAAATTCAAGCGTGGTGGCACAGGCTTACAATGTCAAGATGAAGTTCACTAACGTTGCAGACGAGTCGGATGTCACAATCGGTACATACACACGTACCACTCGCGAACTTTCTTCTGGTTATAGCGAAAGTTCTAGCGAAGCATTCATCGCTCCTTATACTCTTGAACCAGGTGAGTCTTACTATGTGACTATGATGTACGAGAACAGCGATGGCGAATATGTCGATATGCCACAGCCACAGAATTGGGAGCCACAGGTACTCGATGTTACCGAACCTGCAGGCGTTGCGCTCTCGAAGGAACTCATAATCGACAACGGCGGCTATATGTCAAAGACGAATGGTGAGGTTCATTTCGCTCTGAAGAATTACGATTCTCAGACAAGTCAAATACCAACCCTTTACATCTGGGTGTTTGAAGATGGCAGCTCTAAAGCCTATTGGCTTTTCAGACCTGCGACATTTGAGGCTGGTGAGGAGATAGATTATTCTCTGAATCTTTCACAGTTGACATATGGTAATAACACACTTGCTGTTGGTCATGACTATAGTGTAGCTGTTTATAATGGCAGTACAGGTGAATTTCTTTCGCCACAAGTACCTCTCCGCCTCCGTGCAGACAGGCCTATCGACTACACCCTTACCGACGCTGGTTGGGGCACGCTCTGCTTGCCATACGATGCTGAGGTGCCGGAAGGCATGACGGCATACACCGTGACAGGCACAGAGGGCAACCTGCTTGTGAAGGAAGAGGTCGCTGCGCTCCAGATGAACAAGCCTTACCTCGTTACAGGTACTCCAGATACTTACACATTCGAAGGTCCTGACACGCCAGAACTTGAGAACCTCAAGAACGGAATCCTCGTAGGCAACACTACAGCCGCTCCGACCTACGCTCCTCAGGCTTCGTATGTACTTCAGAACCTGCCTACACAAAATGGACTTGCATTCTATGAGGTTGAGAACAATGGCAACCAGAGAGTTCGTCAGTATGGCGCTTATCTCAAGGCAGGCTCTTCTCTCACTTCGTTCTTCAAGTTTACTGACGATGCCACAGGTATAACCGAAAAACCGCATAACCGTACAACCGACACTGCCACTTACAACCTCAACGGTATGCGCGTGAATGGCAATACTCGCGGCCTCGTAATCAAGAACGGTAAACTATACATCAACAAATAAGGACTCAACGATATGAAAAAGCAATATATCACTCCTCTCTGTGAAACGATAAAGAGCGAAGCGCAGACCATCTTGGCGGGTTCTCCTAATATAAGTGACAATGGTTATTCTGATACTTCGGAAGAAGGCCTAGCAAAGCGCAACTGCTTCCTTGAAGATGACTTTGATGAAGAATAGGTTTGTGGATGCTTAACGTTATTTTGCCTATGAAAAGATTCTTTGTTTTCTTTTCCTTGCAAATACAAAAAATATTCGTAAGGAATACGGTGCGTATTCCTTACGAATAAAAAATTATTCCTTGAAGTTACGACTCGTATTCCTTACGAATACGAGTCGTTTTCGTAAGGAATATAATCGGTGTGGGGGCGTTTGACTGTTTTGAATCTTTGAGAATTTTCGCTGCAACTCCTCACTCCTCACCAATCGTTCGTTAAGTCCTTATTATCAATGGATTAGAAGGGTGATGAGTTGCAAATGACTCCTCACCACTCCTCACCAAAAATGTACAAAGTGATGACACTTATCACCTACTCATCACCTTGTAACGGTTTGAATATTAATGTGTTATGGAGAAATGTGACGAGTGAGGAGTGCTTTTGGCTTCTCGTGAATTACCAATGGCTATTTTCTTCTGCGGAGGGTGTCAGTCTTTGCTGTTGTAGCCTTTCTGCGAACGGTGTCAGAGTTGGCTGGAGTAGCTTTTTTGCGAACAGTGTCGCTCTTTGCAACAGGCTTCTTCTCAGTCTTGTTGGTAACAGGGTCTTTCTGCAGACTTCCTACGCGAGCTGTGCGCTCGGCTGTGGAAAGAAGGGAGTCAGGAGTGCTGGCAGGAATGACGCGGTAGTTGTTTGTTGGGTTGAGTGCTGGGAATGAACAGTAAGTCTTTTCCTCCTTAACGTCAATGAGTTCTGTCTTGCTTTTGTCCTTGTCAGTAACCTTTTGAAGCTTGAGTGTGACGGTAAGACCAATCTTATTGTTTGGCAACTGCATGTTTGACACGTAGTTGCCGAGGGAATATACGACGTAGTGCTCCTTGCCCTTTGCATCCGTGATGCGAGTGGAAGGCTGAATCATGTGAGGATGACCGCCAATGACGTGGTCAACGCCCTGATCGATGAGCCATTGTGCCAGTTCACGCTGCTCTTTGCCTTCCTTTGTTACGTTTTCAATGCCCCAGTGCATGCTTGCTATTATGACATCCGGTTTCATTGACTTAGCCTTCTTTATATCGGCAGCCATCATCTTCTTGTCAATGACATTCACGATATTTGGCTTCGTTACAGGGAGTCCGTTGGTGTCGTAAGTGTAGGACAGTAGGCAAACCTTTATGCCACCGGCATCAAAGACGAGCGGATAGCGCTTGTTGCGATCTACGGAGTCAGCGTATGTTCCACAGCAAGGGATACCAGCCTTTTCAAGTGTGGCAAGAGTGCGTTCAAGACCTTGTTTTCCACGATCCACACAGTGATTGTTGACAGTGGTAAGAACATCAAAGCCAGCATCCTTTATGGCATAGAGGTATTGGTCTGGTGCGGAGAAGCGAGGGTAGCCACTATATGGCTCGCCGCCAAGTGTCACTTCAAGATTACCGATAGCAACGGTAGCCTCGCTGATAATTGGCTTTACGAATTGGAATACGTCATCGTAGTTGTAGGTTTCGTTTTTGCCACAGGCGAGAGCGTGCTTTATCTGGGGCCCGTGCTGCATGAGGTCGCCCACGAAGAGTAGGGTAGAGGTTAGTGTGTCAGGTCCTGCTTCTACGGAGTCTGTTTGGATTGCAGCAGGGATGAGTTGCTTTAGGGCAGAAGCGTCGTTGCAGCCGTTAAAGAGCTGGACGGAAAGTAAAAGGGAAAAGAGGAACTTCATTTTTGATTTGGGATGTATGATGTATGATTTAAGCCCTGCCGAAAACGGCAGGGAAGAGACTAAGCATTCGTGATTTGGTGATTTATGATTTGGTGATTTTACGGATTATGCCTCGAATGACGAACCAGATGTGCATGAGGATTGTGGTAGGTGTACCGTAGTATTTGCTCATGATGCGGTAGCGTTCTTTTAAGGATGCCTTGTGATTGGCAGTGGTCTGTCCTTCGCGCTGGTAGTTTGCAACGACCTCATTAACATTGACAAGAGGAAGACTTTGCGCCTCGGCTTCCTTCATTACGCGTATGCACCAGTCAATGTCTGCCGAATGGCGGTACTGCAAGTCGTAAGGGAATTTGCGGGCAATGTCCAGTCGGGCGTAGAAGGCTTGGTGGCAAACAAGCATTCCGTGCTTGAACGATTGCCAGGAGAGCTTGGCCGGAGCAGAGTGGTTGCGCTTGCCGATGTAGTTTCCGTCGTTGTCAGTCCAGTTGGTGTCGCCGTAGAGGACGGCGGGGATTGCCGAATGCCGAATGCTGAATGCTGAATTAGGCTGCGCGGAGTCGGGCCCAGCCGATAACGGCTGGGAATTGCATAAGCTTGCGCTGTTGGCCACATGGGCGAGCGTGTCTGGATTCGGGAAACTATCGCCGGCATTCATATAGATGATGTAATCGCCGGTGGCGCGCTGCAAACCTTTGTTCATTGCGTCATAAAGTCCGCGGTCAGGCTCGGAAGATATTATGACTTTGTGCGGCGATTTTGCTGCGTAAGCTTCGGCAATGGCAACGGTATTGTCCTTTGATGCACCGTCAACAATCAGGTGTTCTACATACGGATAAGATTGCATGAGCACACTGTCAAGAGTGCGCTGAAGGCATGTTTCCGCATTGAACGTGATTGTTATGACGCTGAATGTAATTTGCTGATTCATAGGTTTTCAGGGTGCAAAATTAAGAATAAGCGAGTGAAAAACAAAATAAATGGGCAATCTTTTGGGATTTTATTATCTTATTATTAATTTTGCAGCGATAAATACTGTGGACAATACACTAATGAATATGACTTTCCGAAAACAAACGTTACTTATAACCCGAGTGCTGACGTTTATTTTGACGTTGACTTTGACGTTGCCAGTGAGTGCTAAGCCAAAGAAGCAGAAAACGGCTGACATTGCTGTAGTGAATCTTACGGCAGAACGACTGAAGAATCCTCTATCTCTTGATACTCCAACACCTCGTTTGGGTTGGCAGATGGTTTCGCAGAAGAATGATGTGATGCAGACTTCTGCGCAGATTATCGTGTCTTCTTCTCGCGAGAAGGCGGAAAACCTTGATGGCGACCTTTGGACAGAGACCATTAATGGTGACAAGTCGCAGTGGATAAGCTACTGCGGCAAGGAACTTCGTAGCAATACCCGTTGCTATTGGCGTGTGAAAGTAGCTACTACTCAGGGCGAATCGGAGTGGTCTGACGTGAACGAATGGAACATAGCCCTGCTGAACGAAGCAGACTGGGGCGGCAGATGGATAGGTCTTGACCAAGCAAACGAATGGGATGTGGAGGCAGAACACAGCAAACTCTCCTCGCGTTATTTCCGCCAAGAGTTCAAGACAGAAGGAAATGTTAAGCGTGCCACATTGTATATCTGTGGCTTGGGCATGTATGAAGCGTTCATAAATGGACAGAAAGTCAGTGAAGACGTGCTTACACCAGCGCCAACAGACTATACGAAGACCGTCCTTTACAATGCTTACGACGTGACTTCCATGCTTCAGGAGCAGAATGCGATAGGCGTTGTGCTGGGTAATGGCCGCTATTATACCATGCAGCAGAAGAAAAAGCCGTACAAGATTGAGAACTTTGGCTATCCTACCTTGCGCGCGAACCTTATAATAGAATATGAGAACGGCAAGAAGACCACAGTCTCTACCGACGAGAAGTGGCGCTTCAACTGCGACGGACCTATCCGTTCCAACAACGAATACGACGGCGAGATATATGATGCCCGCAAGGAATTTGGCGACTGGACAATGCCTGGCTATGACGATAGCAAATGGATCAACCCGGAGCGCACGGCTATTCCTCGTGGTACTCTCCGCGGAATGATGACTCCTGCCATGCGTGAGCTGCAGCAGTTGCCGGCGCAATCGGTCAATAGGGTGGGGGAGAAGTTCATCGTCGATTTCGGTCAGAACATGTCCGGATGGACTCATCTTCGCATTGACGGTGCTGCCAATGGCGATACCATCAGCATTCGCTATGCGGAAAAGCTTGATTCCACAGGCAATCTCTGGACAGCAAACCTCCGTCACGCCCTCTCTACCGACTACTACATTGCCAATGGCAGCGAGAACGGCAGGGAGTGGCATCCGGCATTCTCTTACCATGGCGGCAGATATGTGGAGGTAAGCGGATTGAAGAACCTTGCGAAAGATGACATTTGGGCTTGTCAGGTAAGCGATAACATAGAGCAGACTGGCACTTTTGAGTGTTCTGACACCATTCTGACGAAGGTTATGCACAACGCCTTCTGGGGCATTCTTACCAATTACAAAGGTATGCCGATAGACTGTCCTCAGCGCGATGAGCGTCAGCCTTGGCTCGGCGACAGGACGGCAGGTAGCCTTGGTGAGTCTTATTTCTTTGACATCAACACGCTTTACGCAAAATGGACACGTGACATCGTGGAGGCGCAGCGTGAGGACGGTTGCATTCCGGGTGTGGCTCCTGCCTATTGGAACTATTATAATGATGATGTGACATGGCCTGCAGCTCTGCCAATGGCGCTAGAAATGATGTACGACCAGTATGGCGACGACAAGCCAGTGCGCAAGTTCTATCCTGCTGTGAAGAAGTGGCTTGAGCACATGCGCTACCAGTATGGCAAGGACGGACTGATAACGAGAGACAAGTATGGCGACTGGTGCATGCCACCAGAGAAACCTGAACTTATCCATAGCGAAGACCCTGCGCGCCAGACAGATGGCACGCTAATCTCGACGGCTTACTTCTATCGTATGTGCAACTGGATGAAGCGCTTCGCAAAGCTTCAGGGTATCAGTGACGACGAGATGCTGTTTGATGAGTGGGGCAAGGAAACAAAAGCTGCTTTCAACAAGAAATTCCTTACCGTAAACAAGGGCACAAACCTCACAGACGGCAATCATTGGCTCTACCCAGACTCCACTTTCTATGGCAACAACACCGTGACAGCCAATCTTCTACCACTCGCTTTCGATATGATTGACGACGATTATGTTAAGGCTCAGGTGAAGAAGAACATCATTGAGAACATTATCGTGAAGAATGGCGGTCATGTTTCCACTGGTGTTATCGGTGGCAGTTGGATAATGCGCGCACTGTCTGACATGGGCAGAGGCGATGTGGCATGGCTTCTTGCTACGCAGAAGACTTACCCTTCCTGGGGATATATGGCTGAACAAGGTGCTACGACTACATGGGAACTATGGAATGGCGATACGGCAAATCCGGCAATGAACAGTGGAAACCATGTGATGCTTCTTGGCGACCTCGTGACATGGGCGTTCCAGAAGCTTGGTGGTATTCAGTCTTTGAAACCTTCTGAAATCACAGAAACCTCTGAAACCGTTGGCTATAAGCGCTTCAAACTCTCGCCAGACTATGGTGTTGACGAGATAAACCATATCGATGTTTCGTATAATACCATCTACGGAAAGATAGTTAGCCGATGGGAAAAGAAGGCTGGAAAGCTCGTTTGGCATGTTGAGATTCCTGCCAACACTCAGGCACTCGTGGACCTTCCTGACGGAAAAGGTGGTGTGAAGGTGAAGGAACTCGGCAGCGGCTCATACGACTTTGACGAAGCCACCCTTCCCGAAGCGTCCGCTTCGGGCATAATCGCCAACGAATTCCTCTATGAGAATGCTTCGTTCCCTGAATGCCACTCGGCAACGATGGCAGAACTTCCTAACGGAGATCTTGTGGCAACATACTTTGGTGGCACAAAGGAGCGCAATCCTGACTGCTGCATTTGGGTGAGCAGAAAGGCGAAGGGCGCTAAGGAATGGTCTGCTCCGATACTCGCTGCACATGGAAAGATGCCTTTTGAAGAGATGGGACTTACCCGCGAAGAGATACTACTCAAGGAAAAGCAGAACGGCGAGATTACGCTCCGCGATTCACGCAAGGCAGCATGGAATCCGGTAGTATTCTATAACAAGGCAAACAAGCAACTTGAGATTTACTTCAAACTTGGCATCAATCCTCGCGACTGGGAAGGCTGGATTGTTCGTTCAAAGGATGGTGGCAAGACATGGAGCAAGCGCGAGAAGCTTGGCAAGTTCAGCAATGCTGCCGAACTGAAAGATGTGGAAGACCTTCGCATTCTCGGTCCGGTGAAGAATAAGATAATAACTGTTTCGGAGCCTTCTGCCTTGAACGGAACTCGTCTTATTGCCCCAACATCTCTTGAACTCAACGGCTGGAGACTATACTTTGAAATCTCGGACGATGGCGGCAAGACTTGGCGACGCACGGCAGATGTTGATGCTCCGCTGACAGAAGCTCCAGCTGCTGAGGCTGGAAAGAAGGTGAATGCCATTCAACCGGCTATCCTTAAGCTTGACGATGGAAGACTTGCAGCCGTTGCTCGCACCCGTTCTGAGCATGTGGCCATTACATATAGTGCAGACAATGGCGATACATGGAGTGAGCTTGAACTGCTGGATGTGCCAAACAACAATTCCGGTCTTGACGCCGTTACGCTGGAAAAGCCTTTCGATGGCGGTTATAAGCATGTCATGATATGTAACGATGCTCCTATTCCTCAGGGTATAAAGAGTGGCAAAGGCTTGCGTACTCCTCTCTCTCTCCAGCGCTCAAAAGACGGAAAGAACTGGGAACATTGGATGACTCTTGAGGATTCTCCTATCAGCCAGTATTCTTATCCGTCAATAATCCAAACCTCCGACGGCCATATCCACTGTATCTACACTTGGCGTCGCCAGCGTATAAAGCATATAGAGATAGCACTTTGATATTCTATAAAAGAAAGGCAAGGAAGCTAAGTGACTTCCTTGCCTTTTATTATTCGTAACCGTTAGGATTGTTCTTCTGGAAATTCCATGAGTCGCGGCACATTTCCTCAATGCCGAACTTTGCCTCCCATCCGAGTTCCGCCTTTGCCTTTGCAGGATTGCAGTAGCAAGTGGCGATGTCTCCTGGGCGACGAGGCTTGATAGCGTAAGGCACTTTCAAGCCGTTTGCCTTCTCAAACGCCTTGACAACATCAAGAACAGAGTAGCCGTGGCCTGTGCCGAGGTTGTAGATAGCGAGGCCTTTGTTCTCCTGAATGGCCTTGAGAGCGCAGACATGTCCGCAGGCAAGGTCAACGACGTGGATGTAGTCGCGAACGCCTGTGCCGTCAGGAGTGTCGTAATCGTTGCCGAAGACTCCAAGTTCCTTGCGGATGCCGATGGCTGTCTGTGTGATGTAAGGCATGAGATTGTTTGGAATGCCGTTAGGATTTTCGCCGATAAGTCCCGATTCGTGAGCGCCGATAGGGTTGAAGTAACGAAGAAGTACCACATTCCACTCAGAATCAGCCTTCTGTACGTCCATCAACACCTGCTCAAGCATGGACTTTGTCCAGCCGTAAGGGTTTGTGCAAGTGCCCTTTGGACATTCTTCTGTGATTGGAATGATGGCAGGATCGCCATAAACTGTTGCCGAAGAAGAGAAGATTATGTTCTTGCAACCATGCTTTCTCATTACGTCAACGAGCACGAAAACGCCGTTCATGTTGTTTTCGTAATACTCGAGAGGCTTGGCAACAGACTCGCCCACAGCCTTCAGACCTGCAAAGTTGATGACAGCATCAATCTTATGTTCTGTGAAAAGCTTTTCAAGACAGTCACGGTCGCGAACGTCGCCTTCAACGAGAGTGACCGGATGACCTATGATTTTCTCAACGCGACGGATAGCTTCTGGCTGAGAGTTGTAGAAATTATCTACTACTACCACGCTGTGGCCTGCCTTGTCAAGTTCAATGATGGTGTGGCTACCAATGTAACCAGCACCTCCGGTTAGTAAGATATTCATGTGTTTTTATTATTAATCCAATGCTTCGTACTTTGAGTGTTTGCTCTTGAATTCAGGCACGATGACCTTCATCTGTCGTACGATATCCATGTCAACATAGCCTGCCTTGGTGATATCCATAAGCTTGTTTATCTCGTTACAAACCTCAGCGTAGTCGAGTTCGCGCACGCTGGCGAGCTTAATCTTTGGATGTGAAGATGGCTTGGTGTTCTCTTCTTTGTTGAGAAGTTCCTCGTAGAGTTTCTCGCCGTCGCGAAGACCGGTGTATTTGATCTCAACATCAGTAGCGCCGGAAAGCCTTATCATACGCTTTGCAAGGTCTGCAATCTTCACCGGTTTGCCCATGTCAAAGACGAAAATCTCGCCTCCATTACCCATTGTTCCTGCCTGAAGCACGAGTTTGCAGGCTTCCGGAATGAGCATGAAGTAACGAATGATGTCCGGATGCGTAACAGTCAGTGGACCGCCAGCCTTCAACTGCTCACGGAAGATAGGAATAACCGAACCGTTTGAGCCGAGGACATTGCCAAAACGTGTAGTAACAAACTGTGTGATACCGTCCTTCTGTCCACTTTCTTTCAGTTTCTTGTCGAGCGACTGGCAGTACATCTCGCAGATACGCTTTGAGCATCCCATCACATTCGTTGGGTTTACCGCCTTGTCTGTGCTGACCATCACAAACTTCTTTGTGCCATATTTAACTGCGAGATCAGCCATTATTCTCGTGCCGTCAATATTGTTTGCCACGGCTTCGCCAGGGTTATCTTCCATCATTGGCACGTGCTTGTAGGCAGCTGCGTGGAAGACATACTCAGGCTTGTAAGCCTTGAAAAGAGCCTCCATGTGGAGTGGGTGAGTGATGCTTGCTGTGACAGTCTCGCAAGGGATATCAGGGAACTGGCGCATCATCATGAGACGGATGTCATGAAGCGGCGTTTCTGCCTGGTCAACGAGCACGAGATGTGATGGCTTGAACTCTGCCACTTGTCGTACAATCTCCGAACCGATGGAACCGGCAGCACCTGTGATGAGCACCGATTTGCCCGAAAGCACATTGGCAATCGCCTCAAGGTCAACATCTATTTGGTTGCGTGGCAAGAGGTCTTCCACATCAACTTCCTTCAACATCGACTGGCGTATGTCTGACTTTCCGTCCCATTCTTGACGAGTGTACATCAGAAGTCGGATGTTTGCATTGGTGATTTCATCGATAAACTCTTGCTTGTCGCGCAAATCATTGGTTTTCAGCGGACTGACCATCAACGTTCTGATGCCCTTTCGCTTCATTATTCCAACGATCTTATCGTCGTTCATATAGACCTTCACACCCATAAGCATGTGCTTGGTGTCCTCCTCATCGTCGGAAATGAAGCCCGCAACGACGTATCTAGATTGCTGCGAGTGAATGCTTTTCGCCAAAGCGATACCGCCTTCCTTCACGCCGTAGATGAACACAGGCTGCGCATTGGAACTGACGAAATAGATGTCATACAAGTATTTCACGATTATTCTGACGCCGCACATGAAGGCTACAGACGTGATGAATACGACAAACAACTCCAAAGGCGACACATATTCAAAATACTTTCCTGTAGGAAGGAAGAGTGTTGTTATCAAAGCCAACACGGAACCAATGAAGTTGGCTACCGTAACTCGCATGAGATCGATGAACGAAGAGTATCTTACAACTCCCGAATAGGTGTGCATCACGCGGAATCCTATCAGGAAGAATATGATGAAAATCGCCCATGTAGAGGCGGTTTCTGCGATGTGGCTGATGATATATGGTGCGCCAAGCTTCAAGGAATGGGCAAAAAGAGCTGAGAAAAGTACTATAACAACATCAATAATCAACAGGGCCCAATACGGCATTGCTCGCTTTGAAAAATACCATGAAGTGGCGTTTGAGAGAATACGTTTCATATTATGGTTGTTGTTTGGAAAGTCAAAACTTGAATGTTAATTAGGTGCAAAGTTAGTATTTTTGGCGCAAAGAACAAAGAAAATTCTCATCTTTTTTGCGCGTGTACGTGTAAAAGTTGTGGATTGGTGTATGTTGACTGTAAGCAAAATCCTTATTTTAGTTACAATTCGTAAGTTGAACTTTTGTCAAGATTTTGCTTCAGAAAAGTGTGTATAGAGGAAGTGAAACGTCTTCCTGGAACTTGCAAAACGTAAATTTGGGGTGGACGGGCAAGAAATGAGGGACTTTCTATTCGGATTTGTGTTACTTTTGGGTCGTAACTTCCACGTTTTCAGTTCCTAATCCTATACTTTAGGGGGTAAAAATGTGTGCTTTTGGGCTTGCAAAACGCACGAATAAAATGCAAATCTCTTATAATCAGCAGTTTGCAAAACTGCAAGAAATGGCGATTTTTCGTGCAACTTCCTTTTTGCGCTTAAATACGCTAAGCATTTGGGTGAATGGAAAATGCGATTGTAAGCAAAAAGGCAAATGTGCTTACAAATTGTAAATAGGGGGGGTAAAATTAGTTTTGTACTATTAAAACTCCCTGTGGACCGCTTGAGGAAGCCCTATAGCGATATAATTGTCTGCCCTTTTCGCCTGAAACAATGTTGCCGCCAGTGTTCAGATTGTATGTGCGATTGCAAAGCGAGCAGCTAGCAATTCCTGTGGAATTCATGGACATCGGCTTAAAAGAACCTGTAGCATGCTGCTCGTAACAGTTGGGACAGATGGCATCGAAAGCGTAGAAGACAGGTGGGTTGTCAAGATTTCCGTAGCCCACAATGACGCCCGACTCGTTGTATATGCCAAGGAGTTTTGTGCGCTGGCGGTCAACATCATTCAGCGTAAATGAAGACTTTATCGGCTGTTTGGTTTCGCCATTCTTCTGGTTTGACTCCACGAAATAAGTTGGAACGCCGTTCTTCATGCCGTAGGAAACTCGGCAGAACACTCCAGGAGACATCGGATTCATACAACTCATAAGCGTGGCATCGAGGTGTATGTTGTTGTCTATTACCAGATAACACTTATGCGAAGTGTCGTACTGGCTGTCTGAATCGCAGGCAACCAATACGACACTCATTATTATAAATAGGAGGATTCTACGCATAAACTCCATTAGCCATTACCTATTAGCCATCAGTCTCGCAGTCTAAGCTGCGAACTATACATACATCGCCTCTATCTGATCCTTGTAGTTCTGAAGGAGCACGCGGCGCTTGATCTTGAGAGTATTTGTGAGTTCACCCTTCTCAATGGAGAATGCTTCTGGCAGAAGGACGAACTTCTTCACCTTCTCGTAGCTTGCAAGTCCTTGCTGGATAGTGTCAATACGCTCAAAAAGCATCTCGCGAATTTTCTCGTTGCGACAGAGATCCTGATTGTTCATGTAAGGAATGCCATTGTCGTCGGCATATTTCTTCAGCATATCGAAGGCAGGAACTATGAGCGCAGAGACAAACTTGCGATCGTCGGCGATTACGGAAATCTGGTCTATGTACTTGTCAACCAGCAACTTTGACTCTATCATCTGTGGCGCGATATACTTGCCATTCGAGGTCTTGAAGAGCTCCTTGAGACGCTCTTTGAGGAAGAGTTCGCCGTCTTTCATGTAGCCACTGTCACCAGTCTTGAAGTAACCATCCTCGGTGAAAGCCTGCTTGTTGAGTTCGTCACGCTTGTAGTAGCCAGGAGTAACGGTAGGACCCTTGAGAAGAATCTCATCGTTCTCGCCAAACTTTATCTGAAGTCCTGGCAGCAAACGGCCTACTGCACCTACGGTAACGGTGTCATCCAAACGCCAGTTGGCAACTGTTGCATAAGTCTCTGTCAGGCCGTAACCTACCATCATGTAGATGCCGAGCGAGTGAATGAATTCTGCAACCTGATCGCTTACAAACGAACCTGCTGTAGGGAAGTAATTGGCATTCTCAAGGCCAAGCTGCTTCTTGACCATAGAGAAGAGCGTCTTCTCATAGAATTTATATTTGAGATGCAGGCTGATAGGCGGACGTTTGCCCTTGAGCTTATACTCTACATTATGCTTTCTGCCCACTTCAAGAGCATCGTGCATGAGCTTTTGCTGGAGCTTTGGCGAGTTTTCAATCTTTGTTTGTACGCCGATATACACCTTTTCCCAGAAGCGTGGCACGGCAGACATACATGTAGGATGCTGCTCTCGCATAGCTTCCTGAATGCGCTTAGGGTTTGTATTGATGATTACCTCGCAGCCTTCCGTGAGGCAGAGATACATCCATCCGCGCTCAAAGATGTGGGTAATAGGGAGGAAAGACATCACACGATCCTTCTTTTCGTTGAACTTAAGTGCAGCATCGTTTCCGATCATTGCAGCATGGAAGTTTCCATGAGTGAGCACAACACCCTTCGAATCGCCTGTAGTTCCGCTTGTATAAAGGATGTTGGAGATGTCTTCGTCGTTAGCCTGACGGAGCAAATCCTTGAGTTCTGACTCCTTAGGATTGTTCTTTCCGCTCTGGATGAAGTCATCGAAATATATGGCGAGATGTGGGTTTATCTTTACACGCTTGTCAAAGACGATGATCTTTTCCAACGTTTGGCAGAGAGGCATCACGGCAACGGTCTTGTCATATTGCTCCTGTTCGCCTACGAAGACATAACGAATCTGGGCATCGTCTATCATGAAATGAATCTGCTGCTCAGAACTTGTGGCATAGAAAGGCACCGTAACGGCGCGGATTCCCCAAGCCCCCATGTCGGTAAGGATATATTCAAGAGAGTTTTGAGAGAACACTCCCATATTCTCCTGCACACCAACCCCGAGGTTAAGCATGGCGTATGAAATGAGTTTTACACGTGAGGCAACCTCGTTCCATGAGATCTTATCCCATTCTTTGTGCCCCCATTTCTGGTAAGTGAAACAGGTTTTATTTCCATACTTTTGGGCTTGCTTATAGGCAAGTTCTGAGAGATGACAGCGTGTTTGCATAATGTTAATGGTCTAATTTTCGGCAAAATTATAACTTTTTATTCAGTATAAGTATAAAAAACGGAAAAAACTGCTAACTTTGCCCAAAATTATGGAAAATATCATTAAACAATATACCCAGGAAAGCATTCAACTGCTTGAAAGGATGATAAGCATTCCTTCGGTAAGTCGCGACGAAACGGCTGTTGCAGATATGCTCGAGCAGCAGATGAATGACTGGGGACTAGCGCCCAAACTCTTCAAGAACAATATCGTTCTTGGCTTGCCTGAGTCAATGCCAGAGTCTAAGTTAACGTCGAAGTCCAACGGTTGGCTTCTGCTCAATGCCCATATTGACACTGTAAAACCTTCTGGTTCTTGGACGAAAGAGCCGTTCAAACCAACTTGGGAAGATGATGTTCTCTATGGTCTTGGCTCAAACGATTGCGGCGGAGGATTGGTTTCCTTGCTTGCAGCTTATCGTGTTTTGCAGGCTTGTCCGGAGATGATGTCGGCTGTTCTCAAGGATTATGACGGTGTTCTTTTCGTGGCTTCTGCCGAAGAAGAGGTGTCCGGCAAGGATGGTTTTGAGTATGTTCGTCAGTTCCTTCCAGAGATTGGAGTGGCTATAGTTGGAGAACCTACTGGCATGCAGCCTGCCATAGCAGAGAAAGGACTGATGGTAGTTGATATGATTGCTCATGGAAAGGCTGGCCATGCTGCTCGTAATGAAGGAGTTAATGCCATCTATGAAGCACTTGATGACATTCGTTGGATACGTGATTACAAGTTTGATAAGGTGAGTCCGTTGCTCGGACCTACTAAGATGTCGCTCACAGTCATCAGTGCTGGCCGTCAGCATAATGTCGTTCCTGACCGCTGCGAGATGGTCATTGATGTGCGAACGAATGAGAATTATACCAATGAAGAGGTCTTCGAACTGCTGAAAGCAAATTGTAAGAGTGAACTAAAAGCCCGCAGTTTCCGACTTTCTTCATCGCATATACCTGAGAATCATCCGCTTATACAGAGACTGATTGCTATGGGAAGGACGCCTTTTGGTTCGCCAACGCTATCTGATCAGGCACTCATGCCATGGCTTTCGTTCAAGTTAGGACCTGGAGATTCGGCACGTTCCCACACAGCTGACGAGTACATTAAGGCAAGTGAGATAGAGGAAGCTGTCAGAATGTATGTGGAGTTGTTGAGCAAGTAATGTCTCATAATTCAGAAATGCATATGCAGATAGTACTCCCAATAGCATATTTCCCGCCAATCTCATGGTTCAAGGCTCTACTTAAAGGTAACGCAGTCATAGAGATGCACGAGAACTACGTGAAGCAAACCATCAGAAACCGCTGTCAGATAGCAACTGCCAGTGGTGCTCAGCGTTTGTCAGTACCAGTGGTAAAGGCGGAAAAAACCACGGATGTGCTCATCGCTTCTCACGACAACTGGCAGCAGAAGCAATGGAACGCCATCGCTACAGCCTACGGTGAAAGTGCCTTTTTCGACTATTACGCCGACGATCTTCTGCCATTCTTCGATGCCGATTGCCAGAAGAACCTTTTTGAACATAATGTTTCCATAATCCAAAAACTATTGGAATTGCTTGATATTGAGGACTATACCCTCCGCTTCACAGACACCTTCATGGGCGAGAACTACACGGCTTCCCTAAAAGCCGCTACCGTTCCCAGCGCTTCTCCGCAAGGCTCTGCTACCGTTCCCGGAGCGTCCGCTTCGGCTCAACATCCCCCATACTACCAAGTCTTCCTCCAAAAGACCGGCTTCCTCCCAGACCTTTCGATTCTCGATCTCCTTTTCAACCTCGGTCCCGAAGCCGCTTGCTATTTACTGAAACAATAAAAACAATGTAATTAGCCTACATTCCATCTATGAAAAAACGCTTTATCAATCCCAAATACTACGCAACACGCGATCCAGAGATTCGTCATGTCAACACTTTCGATGAATTTCTTGAGAACATGGCAGAAGTTGCCAAGGAGAACTACGGCAAGGTTCTCGGCTATCCGACTGCTGGAACAGCCAATATGGAAGGCTTCTACGACTGGTATGTCAACACCGGCATGACTCACGTGTTCATGAACAACGCAGGAGATCCTTTCGGCGACAGTGCCGTGAACCTCACCACGATGAGCATTGAGCGCAAGACAGTGAAGTTCATTGCCTCACTCTTGGGCATAAACCAAGACAACGTCTGGGGGCTAATCACTGCCAGTGGTACCGACGGAAATAACCACGGCATCTATTTCGGCGCACAGAAGCTGAAGAACGAGACCGGGCTTTTGCCAATTGTCTATGTGTCAAAGGAATCGCACTATTCCAACATGCGCCTTTGCGACCTGCAGAATCTTGAGGTTCGACTCATTGATTGCGACGAGATGGGACGAATGAAGCCAGATGCTCTTCGCGCTGCAATCTATCCAGGACGGCCAGCACTCATGATCTATTCCGTAGGTTCCACTTTCAAGGGCGCTATCGACGACCAGCAGGCACTCAACGATGTCCTCGATGAAGTGAATCCTGTGGCAGTCTATCGCCATGTGGATGCGGCACTTTTCGGTGGTTATCTGCCATTTACTGAGCATCATGACATTGTGGATATCAACAAATGCGGATATCAGTCGATTGCCATCAGCGGACATAAGTTCTTCGGTGTTGACGCTCCTTGCGGACTTTTCATTACCACACGCTCAGTCCTTGAGGCGCAAAAGTCTTATAATGTGGGCTATCTCAACGGCTCTATGCCGATGATAAACTGTTCACGCTCGTCCATAATTCCACTGAAGTTCTATTGGATCATTGACCGTCTCGGCATAGAAGGACTATCGGAACAGGCGCAGACAATCCTTGAGAATGCCGACTTCTTCCTCAGCGAACTCCGTAGAATCGGTTGGCCTGCATGGAAAAACGACTTCTCCAACACTGTCATAATGAAGAAACCGTCCGACAAGCTTACCGACAAATATAACCTCGCTTGCGGATATGACGAAGCACTTGGCGGCAAACTCGTCCATGCTGTCGTGATGCAAAAAGTCACTCGCGAACACATCTCCGCCTTCATCACTGACCTTGAGGACGAGATGATGCTTGCGTAATGTTATATAAAATTGAAAGTTTTGTTACTTTCATTTTGTATTTCACTCACTTTTTCGTAATTTCGCACCCTGAAATAGAGGTGCTCTATAAACCTCATAACCTAAAACTTCATAACCTCACATGCTATCAGCAAAGGAACGCGAAGAAATAATAAACTTGATAAAGCTACAGGTAGTCCCAGCGATGGGCTGTACCGAACCGATGTGTGTAGCCCTTTGTGTGGCGAAGGCTACAGAACAACTCGGCTGCTTGCCAGAGAAGATAGAAGTACATCTCTCGGCAAATCTGCTCAAGAATGCAATGGGTGTCGGCATTCCGGGAACAGGAATGATAGGACTTCCTATAGCCATTGCCCTCGGTGCTATCGTTGGCAAGAGTGAATATAAGCTTGAGGTGCTCAAGGATCTCACTCCTGAGACTCTTGCTCAAGGAAAGAAATACATAGAAGAAGGTCGCATAGACATCCTTCTCAAAGAAGACATAACGGAGAAACTCTATGTGGAGGCTATCTGTAAGAATGGCGAAAAGAGCGAAAAGGCAATCATTGCAGGCTCTCACACTAACTTCATCGCTCCTGAAGAACCCTCCATAGCCCCTGTGTCTGAAGCGTCAGCTTCTGGTCTTTCCTCAATGAAACCAGCCTTTGAGGAGAAAGAACTCTCGCTCTCCCTCGTCTATGACTTTGCAACGACAGCTCCTCTCTCTGAGATCTCATTTATTCTTGAAGCCAAGGAACTGAACATGAATGCGGCAAAGGAGAGCGTGCATGGCAACTACGGCCATTGCTTAGGCAAGACAATAGAGCGCCCGATGTCGCATGGAATCTTCGGAAACAGCATCTTTTCGCACATCATTTCCAAGACAGCCCTTGCCTGTGATGCCCGAATGGGTGGAGCTATGGTACCTGTCATGAGTAATTCTGGGAGTGGAAACCAAGGCATTTGTGCCACAAATCCAGTTGTAGTCTATGCACAGGAAAACCAGAATACGGAGGAAGAACTTATCCGCGCCCTGACACTCTCGCACCTCACAGCCATCTATATCAAGCAGAGTCTTGGCACTTTGTCTGCCCTTTGCGGATGCGTGGTAGCTTCTACGGGTGCAAGTTGCGGCATAACATACCTCATGGGCGGTGATTACGACCGCATCTGCTTTGCCGTTAACAATATGATAGCCAACCTTACCGGCATGATTTGCGATGGTGCGAAGCCAAGTTGTTCGCTGAAGATTGCTTCCGGCGTTTCCACCGCTTTACTCTCAGCCCTCCTTGCAATGGAAGGCAAGCATGTCACATCGGCAGAAGGAATCGTGGACAATGATGTTGACAAGACAATCCACAACCTCACTTCCATCGGAGCTAAGGCTATGGATGATACCGATAGGATGGTGTTGGATATTATGACAAGCAAATAAATAATTAAAATATAAATGAAAAGATTCTCATTTTTACTCATCTCTCTTCTCCTGCCACTTCTGCTTTTCGCGCAGATGATGGATCCTGTTAAGTTCTCTTCTTCAATGAAGATGCTTGGCGGCGATCAGGCAGAGATTGTTTTCTCGGCAAAGATAGATCCGGGATGGCATGTTTATTCTACCAACCTTGGTGATGCAGGTCCTATCGAGGCTTCTTTCCATGGTACAAAGATGGACGGTGTAGAACTTGTTGGCAAACTCACTCCTCGCGGTAAGGAAATAAACCATTTCGACAACATGTTCGGTTGCAACCTTCGCTATTTTGAGAACAGTGCACAGTTTGTACAGAAGGTAAAGTTCACAAAGCCTGACTACGACATCAATTGCTACCTTGAATGGGGTGCATGCAACGATGAGATGTGTATGCCACCAGGCGAAGCAGTCTTCAAGCAGAAGGGCAAGAGCCCTGTGCAGGCTGCTAATGCTGATGCAGCAAAGGACGAACCTGCAAAGGACGATGCCGCAAAAGCTGAAAGCTCAGAAACCCCAGAAACTCCTACTGAGGCAACTCCTGTGTCTGAAGCATCAGCTTCTGACTCAACATCTACAGACTCGGCTACTGTTGAAGAGGCAACTCCAAAAGCTACCATTTCTGCCCTTACATCAGAAACACCTTCCGATTCTGAAGGCGAAGTGCCAACATCTCTTTGGATGATATTCCTTGCTGGTATCGCAGGCGGTTTCGTTGCCTTGCTCACACCTTGCGTATGGCCAATCATTCCAATGACGGTAAGTTTCTTCCTAAAGCGAAACAAAGACCATAAGAGTGCTGTACGTGAGGCAATCATCTACGGCATTTCCATCGTAGTGATTTACGTTCTTCTCGGACTTATTGTCACTCTGCTCTTTGGCGCTAGTGCACTCAATGCGCTCTCTACGAACGCTTGGTTCAACATCTTCTTCTGCTTGCTCCTCGTAGTTTTCGCAGCAAGCTTCTTCGGAGCGTTTGAAATCACAATGCCTTCATCTTGGAGCAACGCTATTGATAAGAAGTCAAACAACTCTACCGGTCTGATTTCCATCTTCTTCATGGCATTCACACTCGCACTTGTCAGCTTCTCTTGCACAGGTCCAATCATCGGCTTCCTTCTCGTAGCCGTTGGTACTCAGGGTGAATTCCTTGCGCCACTCATTGGTATGTTCGGCTTTGCCCTTGCCCTTGCCGTTCCTTTCACGCTCTTCGCAATGTTCCCAAGCTTGTTGAAGTCTGCACCAAAGTCTGGCGGTTGGATGAACACGGTGAAGGTTGTTCTCGGCTTCATTGAGCTCGCTTTCGCATTGAAGTTCCTCTCTGTAGCAGACCTTGCTTATGGTTGGCACATACTTGACCGCGAAGTTTTCATCTCTCTTTGGATAGTAATCTTCGGACTCCTTGGCATCTATCTCCTCGGATGGCTCAAGTTCCCTCACGATGATGCTATGGAATATACGGAACTCGGCGAACAGGTACCTACTTTCGGTCGCACGAACGTTCCGCAGTTCTTCCTCGGTATGGCGTCGCTTGCATTTGCTATTTATATGATTCCTGGTCTCTGGGGCGCACCTTTGAAGGCTATTTCCGCTTTCGCACCACCTATGAACACCCAGGATTTCGTGCTCTCTGCCGGTGGCGGTGAAGGCGAAAACAAGAATGTCGTTGAGGCAAAATACAAGGATTACGACGAGGCTATGGCTGTTGCCAAGAAGGAAGGCAAGCCATTGATGATAGACTTCACAGGCTTTGGCTGCGTAAACTGCCGAAAGATGGAAGCTTCGGTTTGGACAAATCCTGAGGTTGCCAAGATGCTTAATGAAGATTATGTCCTCGTCTCTCTTTTCGTTGACGACAAGACTCCGCTCGACAAGGAGGAAACTGTTACAGAGAACGGTCAGGAACGTACTCTTCGTACCGTTGGCGACAAGTGGAGTTACCTGCAGCGCAGCAAGTACAAGGCTAACACTCAGCCATTCTATGTGCTTACTGACAATGAAGGAAACCAACTCGGCGACACTCGTTCTTATAATGAAGACATCCCTGCTTACATAGACTTCCTCAAGAAAGGTCTGGAGGCATACAAGAAATAAAAAAGTTCGCTCGTATCACGAGCGAACTATAATCGTTCTCACACTCTTATAAAGTACATTTGCTATGGCGAATGTACTTTTTTTGTTCATAAGCCAAGCGATAGGCTTTGCCCACCATTTCAATCTGGCGTAAGCTTCGTTTGCCTGCAGTCCCGACTGGCATGCACTGCGTATTACATAGAGATAAGCCATTTGGATGTTTTTCAGATAGCGGTGCCCTTCAGCATACTCGTGATAATAATCGTCCACAGTCATCACGGCTTGCGTGAGCTGACCGATATGACTTGTATAGATTTTTCCATAGTCGTGTACCTCCGTTTCGTCGTAATAGTACACCACATCATCTATGAATCCCAGATTTGACTTTAGCAATACGCGGTTGCACATCATGTAGTCCTCTGCAAGGTTCACTCCTTCCTTTGCTCTCAGTCCGTCAAAGACATGCTTGCGATACAATGATCCGCATAGCGAACCGCTCACAAGACTCAGGCAAAGTTGGCGCTTCAGGCGTGCTTCCTTGTTTGGATACGCCTTTCTTATCAGTACTTCCACATTGCCTGGCTTATAGCTCAACACGCTGCCACTTACTACGTCAGCACCGCTTTCCGATAGCTTTTTATACAGCTTCTCGCATGCATCAGCAGGAATCCAGTCGTCGGAATCCACCACCATCCAGCAGTCTCCTGTAGCATTGTCGTAACCAGTGTTTCGCGCTCCAGCCAAACCCTTGTTCCTTTCGTGCTGGATAATGCGCACCTGCCCCTTTCTTTCTGGATATCTTTCTACAACATTCTCCAGCACCTTGATGCTATTGTCAGGCGTACAGTCGTTCACAAAGACATATTCCATGTCCTTGTAAGTCTGCTCAAAGAGCGACACTGCGCAGCGTTCTATCTTGTCCGCTACATTATATATAGGTACGAGAATGGATATCTTTTCCATATTTGAAGCCTCCTGGAAGCCCCCTAGAAGCCCCCAAGCCCGCGAAGGGGGAACTTTTTCATATTATTGAGGGCGAGTTAAAGTCAAAGTCAGAGTCAAAGTTAAAGTCAAACTAGGTAGCAAAAGCTATTAAGAGTTCCCCCTTCGGGGGTTAGGGGGCTTTTTTCACGAACCCAATGCACTCCTTCATAATCTCCGCCTTTGTTGCAAACATTATTGCGGCGTATATCGTGGCGGCGAGAAGTATTCTTGCTATGAGGAGCAGGGCATAATGCTTTGTAAGCCATTCGAAATCGGTTAGGAACCATGTGACAACCATTGTCACACCAGCTATCAAGGCAAACGGAACGATGTCTTTCAGGAAAGCAAGAAGGGAATATTCGGCAGTCATCTTCCTTGTGAAGGTATGCCAAACGAAGAGGTAAAGCACGGTGAAGATGGCTATTGCCGTCACCATCTGCTCTATCGTGTAGTCCTTCATCACAACGATTATCAGCACCTGCGCAACAATCTGCACCACATTAAGCCACATATATGTGTCTGATCTGCCATGGCTAATCGCCACATTCTGCAACATGGCGTACAGCGGTAGAGTACTTCCGGCTATGGCAAGCACCTGAAGCATGCCTGCTGTGATGAGCCATTTGTCGCCTATTGCCGTTAGAATGAACTCCTTAGACACCAGTGCAAGACCGAACATTGCTGGGAAAGAGAGGAACGCCGTGAAGCGAACCATTTTGCGGAGCACTCGCAAGGCACGCTCTTTGTCGTCGCGAACCTCTGCCATTACTGGCTGTGCCACGGTTGCTATTGTGCTTTGCAACAGGCTTGACGCCATCATGTTCCACTTGTTTGCCTGTGAATAGTTACCCACATCGTGCATCGGGAACCTGCGACCGAAGATGAATGTCAGCACTTGCTGCGAGAGTGAGTTCAGTATCGTTGTCAGCATCATCTTTATGCTGAACGAGAACATCCGCTTTACTGGTTCCATTGTGAACGAAAGCGATGGCCGGAAAGGCGAATAGATATATCTTCCTATGGTCAAGACGACTGAGTAAGTCACCTGTTGGCAAGCCAAAGCCCAGTATTTGAAGTCCAGGAATGCCATTGTTATGCCCACGGCACCGCTTATGACCAGCGACGCAATGCCAATTATCGCCGCCTCCTTTACCATCAGGTTCTTGAACATATAGGCGCTGGCGATGATGCTCAGGGCTGTTATCGGAATGACGAGGAATACGAATCTCGATAACCAGAGCAGTTCTGGAGAATGGAAGAAGTCGGCTATCAGTGGAGCGCAGAAGAAGAGTATGGCATAAAGCGTAAGACTCATCGTTATGTTGAACCAGAACACCGAGTTATAGTCCTTATGCTCCGGCGCCTTCATGTTGCAAAGTCCCTGCGTGAAACCGCCAGCCTGAAGATTGCCGGCTATCAGCGTAAACACAGTCAGTACACCCACGATACCGTAGTCTGCAGGTGTAAGCAGACGTGCCAAGACGATGCCGAAGACAAGATTAAGCAACTGCGTAGTGCCGTTGTTTATCAGTCCCCAACCGAGCCCCTTCGCCGTTTTATGTTTCAAATCATTTGCCATTAGCCATTAGCTTTTAGCCATTACCCTCGCTCGCTCCTGCGAGCGAACTTTACTTCCACCACGCTTTGAAGTGATGGTGTATGCGCTGATCCTCAGGCGGTAGCGTCATATAGTGGAACTTGTATGTGCGGCGGAGGTAAGTGTCATAGTCCTCCATCGCCTTATACATCTTACCTTCGAACTCCAAATCTATGAGCCTCTCCATGAAGTCAGCAGGATAGACCTGCGTGATAGGCATCTTGTTGTTGTGCATATTGCTGACAAGAGCCGTAGGCTTACGGAGGAATACGAACTTGTTCTCAAGCCATTCCACCGCTTTCACTGGCAGAGGAAACAGCTTGTAGCCGTAATAGGATAGGGCAGAGCGCATGAAGTTGTTGTAGCTCTTCTTTGCGCGGCGCATCTTGTAGAGCGTGTTCATCAGCCAGAACTGACGCTTGCGAGCCTTTTCGCTCTCCTTGCAGTAATCTATAGGGAATACATCCACATAGACACCCAGTTCGTAGCCTTCCACTTCGTCCTCATGCATTACCGTTCTGGTATCCACAACCTTTCCAAAGCTGTAGAGGTAGTGGTTCGTGATCTCTGGCGACAGCAGGCGGTAAGGCGACAGTTTCTCCTCCTGCTCCTTATTATATAATGTAAGGAAACGATCGTATTCCGCGCGCATCATGTAGATGTCGATGTCATCATCCCATGGAATATAACCCTTATGGCGCAAGGCTCCGATAAGAGTACCGCCACAGAGAGAGTACTTTATCTGGTTCCTTTCGCAGAATCCGACGATGTCGTCAAGAATGGCTATCTGTATGCTGCGTAGCTCTGCTACTTCTGTAATTTCTTTCATTTCAGGGTTCAAAATTACTAATAAGAAAGCGAAAACACAAATTTATTTGATTTTTTCCGAACATATTCGTAAATTTGCAGCCGATATCAATTCTTTAATGCCCAATGAAACACCTAATAGAAACTCTTGACAAGGAAAAATGTTCCCTTGTCATTCGTAGTCAAGGCAAGGAGCAATGCTACTGGAAACGTGGCGTCGCGGATCTGTTCTATCTGCTTAACAATGAGCCGGATGTCCTGCTTAATGCGCAGTTGGCAGACAAGGTTGTGGGCAAAGGAGCCGCGGCATTGATGGTTCTCGGGCGTGTTGGGGAGGTCTATGCCCACACCATCAGCAAGCCCGCTCTGCAACTCTTGGAGAAAGACGGCATCAGCGTAACTTACTCGCAGTGCGTGGATCATATCATAAACCGTGCCGGCACGGACTGGTGTCCGGTGGAAAAACTCTGCAACGCAGCCACTACAGCAGAAGAATGTCTCCCACTCATAGAGCAGTTCCTTGGCTCCATGATAAACTTAAAGGCAAAGTAATCTCGCAAGCCCAAGCACTTCAAACAGCATCGCTATGCCGAGGTGAATCACTATTCCCCCCCACAGATGCTTCGTGCGATAGGCAAGGATGCCGAGAATGTATCCTCCTATCACTGAAGAGCATAGCTCAAGGTCCGGCTTGCCGAGGTGAATGCACATGTATGTTATTGCCATTGGCAGCACGCAGCGTGGTCCTAGCCATCGTCCCATGCCTAAAACCATAGCTCCTCTGAACATACTCTCCACGCCGATGAAGTCGTTGGCGTAGAACAGTTCGAAGAACCCTATCACCTTTGCGTCGCTCCAACCGAAGCTGCCACTGCAGTAGGCAATGTTCATCTTCGGATAGAAGTCCAGGAACTGCGGTGTTGTCGATACGACAACGAACATCGGCAGCAGCAATATGTATATAAGCAGATAGACACGCAGGTATTTCGTTGAGCGTGTCAATCCGTAAAGTCCGAACTTGCCCTCTGTGAACAGGCGGAAAAGGCAGAGGCAGCTAACGATGGCCACCGACCTGAAGGCAAATGATCCGACCAGCTTCAGGTAGAATTTCTCCTTATAATATATATGTGCCTGGTCTATCCATTCTGTGTAGGCGTGGAACCCTTGACCGCCGCCGTCTATGAAGAGCAGTATCACGGGCAATACCCATACCTGCCATTGCCGCATGCGCCATTGTTCGCCATGCATGAAAAGAGTGGGGATGAGAACTCCGAAATATGCCGTTATATATACCAGTGGCAGACGGAGCATGGAAGTGCCGTTGGTGTAGGAAGGTGCAATCAGGAAATCATAGATATGAAACTGCATCTGTCCTACGGCTATGCCAATGGCTAACGCTATGAAGAACAGATACTTCCATATTTTGAAGTCCTCCTTTATGAAACTGCCAATATCTCCGAAGAAGCGCCCGATCTCACCGAGAAGAGAGTCCTTTTTCACGAAAATATGCCACCATCCGAAATGCTTCCTGTGCTTTGCGTAGTTCAGGTCACGCTCCATCTTGTATGCCTCGCGCTCAAAATAGATGGCGTAGTAGCCTTTCATGAAGCTGCGAAGACGGATGGCGCGGTACAGCCATTCCACATAATACCACACCACGAAGCCAATGAAGAGCATCTCCCGCTGCTGGAGCGAGTGGATATACTCATGGTTCTTATCCACATCACTCAGTCTTCCCTTGTCGCCGCGACAAAAGATTATCCCGAAGATGTTTGTGGCAAAGAACGGGCTTATGGGGAAATATTTGTTGTAGATGACCTTCATCTCTGACCCTTGAAGTGTTTATCGTCGGCAAAGTTATGCATTTTCTGTTAAACCGCAAAGCATTTCGCAAAATTTGGGTGCTATAATGCTATGAATTCAGTAAAAATATTTAATTTTGCAGTGTCATCACAGATGGTTGGGATAAGTCTCTAAGTTTTTATCCATATTTCATAGTATGCCGTTTTCTGCTGAACAGATAGCCAAAATTCGCCAGAAAGAATCTGCGTTACCCGTTTCTCAAAGGCGTAATCCCCTCAACAGCTATGCTGAGGGATGGTTTCATGTTACCCTCAACGTGCGTGGTGAGGCTCCAGTGCTCGGCTATGTCGTGGGCAATCCGGATGCTGACGAAGGGAGTCCTGATGCTCCGCGATGCGTATTGACAGACCTGGGCAAAGCAGTGGAGGAAGCATGGAATAGGAATCCCGTTATATATCAAGGAGTGGAGAATGTCGAATTCCAGATTATGCCGGAGCATGTCCATTGCCTTCTGCACCTATGTCCTGAGAACAAGAAGCATCTGGGGCAGATTATCAAGGGCTTTATGATAGGCTGTTCGCATGGATATTGGGACACGCTAGGCATCCCTTGGCGAGAAATGACGTATGAAAAAGGTGTTCGAACACCGCAATACAACGATCCTGACCACACCCGTTCCTACCGTGGCCCGGCTATCTTCGTCCGTGGCTACAATGATGTGGAGGCTGTTACTCCCGAAGAGGTAGAAATAAAACGCCAATACATCCGCGACAACCCTCGCAAGCGCCTCATTACCCGTTCAAAGCCAGACCGTTTTCGAATAGAGCGAAACAGACATTCCAGAAATTGGACTCTCTCTCGAGCCTTTGCTGCCATAGCCGCAGACTCATTTATTGGACGTAACCCGCAGAAATGCAGGGCTTTGCAGGAAAAAATCTGCCAACGCTTGAAGCAGGATGCAGTCACGAGAAAGCTCTGCATAGATTATCTTGGCAACCATGCCTTGCTGTCTGCTCAGCGTAAAGTCAGTCTTATCTGCCATAGGGCTGATGCGCAGCTTTTTGAATTGCAGAAGGCGGCTGTGTTGCGGGCTGCTCGTGAGGGGGCTGTTGTCGTAAGCGCCTTCATAAGTCTGAGGGAAAGGGAGGTCATGAAGCATCTCATGCTTGAGCAGTTGCCGTTCATTGAACTGATGGACAACGGTTTCAGTGAACGCTACAAACCCTTTGGCAAGGCTTTCTATTCCGTAGCGGAGAACCGGCATGTGCAGTTGAGCTGCTGGACCTATGAGTACAGGATGCAGAACAAGGACTCTGAAGGCAAGGAAAATGGCAGTTCGTCCATCAGTCGCGAGATGTGTCTGGTGATGAACGAATTGGTTCGCATCATTACCGGAATGGAGGACGATTGGTGGAAATAGATGAGCAGATCGTCAAAAAATACGCTTTTTATTGAAAAAATCTGCTCAATCACTATTATCTTTAGATAATTCTTCGTAATTTTGCGCCGTATATGTGCATTTGGGGCCACACCCCCTCTTTATTTAAGATATATTGATTAACCAAAATATTTATATTATGAAACAATTTTTACTTAAAACATGGCTCACCATGTTGTGCCTACTCGTGTTTGGAGGAGGTAGTGCGTGGGCGACAAAGTATGAACTTGTCACCTCGGCATCACAGTTGGTTGCAGGATGTAATTACATTATTGCAGACGGAACTAGTGGCAGTGTAAATGTTATCAGCACTGAATCAAACGCGAACAACAGGCGAACAACTTCGGGTACAGTGGCAAATTCTGCTATCACTGCTACTGATGCTATGATGGTATTTGAACTCGGCGGTTCTTCTAATGCGTGGACTTTTACAACGACTAATTATTTAGGAACTGATGGTTTTCTTTATAATAACGACACAAGTAATAATCGTCTTAAGGTAGGAAATGATACCAAGACAAATAAATTCACGATCTCTTTCACCAACAACGCGATTTCTTCAATCACTTGTAATGATAATACATCAAAGGGCGTAATGTGCTTCAATGGTGAACTTGTCGCGTGCTATTCTTCTAAAGCTAGCACCTATAAGGTTCCTCAGTTGTACAAAGAATCAAGTGAGGTCACTACAGAATACAATGTGACAATATCTAACAGTATTCAGAATGGTTCTGTAAGTGCAAGCGTGACTAAGGCTGAGGCTAATGCAACAGTTACCTTGACTGCAACACCAGCCAGTGGTTATAAGTTTGATTCATGGAATGTAACTAACGCGTCTACATCTGTTGCTATAACAGTCACTAACAACCAGTTCACAATGCCAGCAGCAGATGTGAATGTTTCTGCATCGTTCTCAGAAATACAAAAGTACACAATCACATGGAGCGTAAATGGCAACACTTCTACAATAGCTCCTACACTGGTTGAAGATGGTGAAAATATCACCTTCCCTACAGGGCTTGATGATATTTATGGTAAGAAGTTCGTGGGTTGGACTGCAAATGAGAAAGCTTCTGCTGCTAGCGATCTTGTATCAGAAAATGTTCCTGCTTCTGCTGATGTAACTTTCTATGCTGTATTTGCTGATGTAACTGCGGGTGGTCAGACTACAGCAACGTTATCACTTGATGAAGCAGAGGATGTATCTTATACAAAAGGTCTTACTAGAACCGACGATAAAGGGAACGACTGGGTGTCATATGCCTGTGTAACTAATCAAAAAGTAAATGATGTTGTACATCGTTACCTTCAGATAAGCAAAAACTCTAATGGATATTATATTGGCTCACCTGATTTTGGCTCAAATATAAAGGCTATTTCTGCGGTGGTATGGAACACGAGCAGTTCGACTCGCGAGGCATATCTCAAAAAGGATACACAAACTAAGCAACCTTCAGTATCCGACTTTGGCACGACATCAATACCTGCAAACACAAAAGGTGTTAAGATTGATCTTAAGATAAATGATAATGCTGAATTTAGTCAGTTCTTCATATATTCATCTGCTGCAATTGGCTTTGAGTGGCTTGAGGTTACTTATGGTGAAGCAGATGTGGTTTCAGGCTACTGCACAACTGTTGCAGCTCCAACTTACAGCGAAGCAAAGGCTCTCAATGTAACTGCTGATAATGGTAAGGACCTTTACTTCACTACATTCTCAAGCGACAAGGTGGCATTCTTCCCAGAATATGATAAAGAATTAACATTTGCTACAGCTATCAAGACTGCTATGGTTGATGACACTGAGTTCATTCTCGAAAAGATTGCAAAAGGCACTGCAACAATCGGCGGTGAGGATGTTGATGGTTTCTTCGTACCAGCCAACACTGGTGTTCTTGTTCAAGTTGAGTATGACGGCAAGACAGAAAAGAATGTTCCTTACTATGAGGTGGAGAACATGACTGTTGCCGCTCTTGAAAACAATGACTTCCAGGCAGGTAATGGCGAGAAGCTCCCTGAAGGCAAGGTATGGTACAAGCTTGCATGGGCTGACTCTTCACACACTCCTTCTACCCTTGGTTTCTACTATGGCGCTGCTGATGGTGCTCCATTCACAAGTACAAAGGGCAAGGCATACCTCGGTCTTACTCCAGAGCAGGCGGCTAAGAAGATCAGTTTCTCTCTTGTAGATAATGAGGCTACGAGCATCAAGGCTATTGAGACTGTAAATGGTACTTCTGCAGTTTATAATCTCGCAGGTCAGCGCGTAGCTCCAAATGCTAAGGGCATCGTAATCGTGAATGGCAAGAAATTTATTAACAAGTAAATTATCGGAAGGAAAAATATTATGAAGAAATATTATAAGCCAGTATCCAAAGAGATTGTGCTTGACGGTCAGGAATTGCTCGCAGGCTCATTTAACGGTGAAGACGGCACTTTGAACAATTCTGTTGGTAATGGCGAAGCTGCTAAGCGTTTCAACGGAATCATCATCGATGACGAAGAAGATTTCTAAGCATTAAAGAACAGTGTAATAATACCGTTCTTACGGAATAGATAGAGAATGCGGCGTGACGATGTGTTGCGCCGCATTTGTTTTGCTGATAGGCGTCATTTTGTTTCTCTTTGGCATCCTTTGCAGCTCATTTCATTCACATAGGCCCCCTATGCTCATTCAACGAGCCACAAATGCTAACACAAAGATAATTCAAAATGCCATCCATGGTCTAATGAACTATTTGGGTTAAATTTTCGGTTCTGCGTCAATTTCTTCATTTACCCGTCACCCGTCACTTTTGATATGTATAATCTTGATTATCAGTACTTTATTAGGGTGATGGGCGCTTTTTTACCCGTCACTCACCCGTCACCCTAGTAACACTCTGTATTTCAACTAGTTAGGTGGTGTTGGTGACGGGTGACGGGTGTTTTTAATTTGTTTTAGATTCCAAAATTGGCGAAAATCACAAAGAAGGTAGTTATGATTCATTTTCGTGTGAATTTTGGGTAAAAACAGCCACGAATACGACCTAAAACAGCCACAGTTATGACTCGTATTCCTAGGACTTATTATGCGTAATCCATGTGTTAAGGAAATTTTTTGTGTTTTCGTTTGGTCATTCCACTCATTTTTCGTAATTTCGCACCCTGTATAGATAATAATTTTGTTATAACAAAAATGAGAATCAAAAACCTTTTCCTGCTTTTACTCTGTCTCGCCATTTCCGGACAGGCTGTTGCGCAAACAAAGGAACAGCGTCAGAGGCTGGAGATGATGAAAATCCTGCATGAACTGATATCGCAGCACAAGGAGCTCGGTTACAGCAATCTTTGGGAAGCCTTCGCCACTACCGACTGGCATCCGGCTACTGCTGAGCATCCAAATGGCTATGTGTGGGATATGTACAGCAATGTCATAAACGAGAACTTCCAGGCACAGGGCTCCGACAACTCTTCCATCGAGGGCAAGGTGTATAGCCGTGAGCATACGGTGCCTCAGAGCTGGTTTGGATCGGCAAAGCCTATGGAAAGCGATCTCTTCCAGATCTACCCTGTGGATGGAAAGATAAACTCCCTTCGCAACGCCCATCCTTACGGTGAGGTGAAGACTGTAACCAGCGGCAGTGCGGGCAACTATTCGAAATACGGACCTGCCACTGCCGAATGTGGTTCGCCGGTGCCTGTCTTTGAGCCTGCCGACGAATACAAGGGTGACCTCGCACGTACATATTTCTATATGGCAGTGTGCTACAGCGACAAGATTGACCAGTGGACAGGAGAAGTGTTCGGACAGTCACCATTGTTTGCCGACTATCCTGGCTACCCAGGAATGACGGAGTGGGCATTGAGAATGTTCATCAAATGGTCGAAGAACGACCCTGTGAGCGAGAAGGAACGCGACCGCAACAATGCTGTCCATAAGCTCCAGGGCAACCGTAATCCTTTCATTGACTCCCCAGGCCTCGAACGCTTCGTCTGGGCTGATTATGTGGAATAAGAATAGAATCTATCGATAAGGACAATCATCATGAAACAAACGATACTTAAATCATGGCTTTTGCTCGTGTGTCTGCTCGTGGGAGTGGGAACAAGCTGGGCTGACAGCTACACCATCACTTTTGGAAATAGTGCAACTAGTGCCACTGCGCTTACAAGCACGGTGAAGAACTCCACTGCCATCAAATCCGGATATAATTATGTTGCGGATAAGCCGTTTACAGTAAACGAAGGAAACTGCTATTATGGTGACACAAAGACATGTATTCGTCTGGGAAAAACGGGAACTGCAAGCTCTCTTTCTATAGCATTGTCAACTGCGGGGCAGGTGAAAGCTACGCAAATCACAGTGAATTGTGACAATATAGGCGGAAACAAGAATACGGACGCAACATTAAGCGTAAATGGAAGCGCTGCCCAGACCACAACCACGTCTGCGGCTGATTACAATTTCACATTGGATGGCAGCAAGATAGAATGCATAACCCTTGCCGCAAGCGCTTCTGTTCGTGTATATTCCATTACGGTAACATACAATAACGCTCCTGCCAGCGATCCGCAGATAGCAAACTTCATCAAGACCTCTACCATCGAGCTTGAGGTGGGCGCTGACCCTTACGATGTTCGCAAGTGCCTGAACATTCCTTCTGACTACGACGCCAGCGCATACGCAATAACAACTTCCATCAATGGGCTTACGCAGAAGGACGGTGAGTTCGCCTGCGTCTATTCTTATCTTTCCTTCCTGAAGGTTGGCACATACACTGTTACCGTGAAGGCTGCTGCCATAGAGGGGAAGTATGCTGAGACTACAGGCACCATAACTGTTGTCGTGAAGGCGGCAGGTGAGGGCGGAGATGTCACTCCTGGAGAAGGTGGAGATGTGACTCCAGAAGTCTATAACGTAACTTTTGACCTTACCAAGGACGAAACAGTAGCGGCTTCAGCAGAACTCCTTGCCTGGACAAGCACAAGCGCCTCGATGTATGCACAAAAGGCTTCTTCCCTAACAGATACAAACAACTACTACCCGGGAACAGGCGGTAAGACTTACACAAGTACCCGATTCTACAAGAACTCTACTCTTACGGTAAACCCTGCTCCCGGCGTAACGATCACTTCCATTGTTTATGAAGCGGCAACAGTGGCTTATGCAAATACTCTCGAAAGCAGCACCTGGACAAATGCAACAGCTGAATTGTCAAACTCTACTGTAACCGTTACTCCTACTGACGGAACAAGCCCCGTATCTGCTACATTAGGAGCAATTGCGGGCGTAAAGAGCGTAACGGTTTACTATACTGGCAAGGCTACTGGAAAACCATATGTTCCTGGTGCAGAGGAACCTACAACAGGTACTCTCAGCTTCGTGGCGACAGACGAAGAAGGTGCATATTACGCAACATTCAGTTCTGACAAGGTTACATTCTGGCCTAACGATTATATCGTAAGTGCGGTTGGTGTTGAGAATGGAGAGATTTATACATTCGACAATGAAGAAGCTTTTGATGAGGATATCGTTGATATAGAAGGTGAGGCTGTTATTGGTTACTATGTCCCTGCAAACACGGGTATACTCGTTTGCTCTGTTGATGAGATTGCTCGCTACTATACAGTAGAGGGTGTTACTCCAAGCACTGATGTTGAGGCAGTCAACATGCTCCGTCCTGCATCTGCGGCTAAAGAGACTGACGGTTCTTACAGGTTCTACAAGCTTGCTTACGCATCTCCTGCAAAAGACAATCTCGGCTTCTACTGGGGTGCTGCTGATGGTGCAGCATTCACATCTCGTGAAGGTTCCGCTTACCTCGCAGTTCCTGCTGAGGCTGCTGCCAAGGGCTACAGCTTTGTCGTTGACGACGCTACTGCTATCAAGGGCGTAGAGAACAACAAGGTTCAGACAAACGCTGTTTACAACCTTGCTGGTCAGCGCGTTTCTTCTAGGAACTACAAGGGCATCGTCATCGTGAACGGCAAGAAAATTGTGAATAAGTAAGTGAAGAACTAGGCTCGCCTGATTGTCCATTTTTCTCAACTTGAGCTTGCGAAAGTTGGATGTATTGTTGATTTATATTATGTAATTCGCTATGTCTCAGGGCTTATGTTGGCGAAACTCAACCTTTTTGGGGTAAATTTTCGTAACTTTGCCCGCGATATATGTTTCAAAAGAAATGTATAATCTTACAGATTATGGATACAGCAACTAACAGAAAAATCAAAATTACTATTGGGGCGATTTAATTTAAGTTAAAACGACTTTTTATGCAAACACTTGACTTTTCAATAGATGTCCCAAAAGGCAAAACGATGAACCTTGTCATGTTAAAGGAAAAGGTCATAGAGTATGCCAAATGAATAAATTCGTGGGCATTCGTGTAATAAATAAAAAGCCTTCGGCGAACATAAATTATCCATAAATTGCCCATGAATTGTCTCATAAATTTATAGAAGTCATTAACATAAAATCCTCATGCCAGAGGAGGCAATTGAATATATCGAACAATAACAAATAATAACTTAAATATTAAACAACATGAAACAAAAATTACTTAACTTAAAATCATGGCTGCTCATGTGCCTCATGATGGTAGGCGTGAATGCGTGGGCTGCTCCGGGTGACGAAATCACGTCTCCAAGTGATGTCGTAAGTGGAAAGTCTTATTACATCAAAGGTGTATATACTTCAAGCAAAGTAGATTACACTGTTTATTATGGCCCAACAGATGGTACAGACACTGACGTAAAGGTCTCAACAGCGCCTGTAACTGACATAGACAAAGCTCTTCCTATTACCTTTACTAAAGTTACAGATGGATGGACTCTAACAACCCCTAACGGGCTCTATGTTTATCCTCATACAAGTAATGGTCAGTCTTATCTCTATGTTGCAGAGAAGGTGGTTAGTCTTGTTGCAGCAAGCACAAAAGAGGGCTCCAACAAAGGTATAAAGTTTGGTCCAAATGGAGATTATTACTTCCAGTGTAACAAAACTGCCGCTAAGTTGGGAGGCTACTCTTCAGAACAATATGGTATCACCCTTATCGAGGCAGAGGAAACTTCCGGCAAGACAGAGACATCTTTGTCATTTGGAGAAGGTTCTCCTTTCACAGTGAATATTGGCGAATCATTTACAGCTCCAACTCTCACTGCTACGCCAAGCAGCATTCTGTCAAGCGTAACTTATTCTTCAAGCAATACTTCAGTAGCAGAAGTTAATTCTACAACAGGTGCAGTAACAATTAAAGGCTTGGGTACAGCAACCATTAAGGCAAAGTATGAGGGTGATGATGATTATCTCGCATCTAGCGCAGAATATGAAATAAAGGTAGTTGACCCAGATGCTATTACAGCAACATTCGACCTCAGCACTAATCAGTATGGATGGGATGCAACAAATGATGGTAATGTATATTTTGATGGTTCTACATATACTCCAGCTGTAGAAGGCGATATAACTCTTTCTGTGTCGGGCAATGTCCGTATGTGGGGAAGTACAACTTCGTCTCTTCGTCTTTATGCTGATAATGCAGGTTCTGATCCTAATATTTACTCTTTCGGTAGAGGCGCTGTTACTTTGAAGGCAGCTGAAGGTTATGTGATTACATCTGTGACATTTGAAGGTTCAAGCCTGACATTTAATGCATCTGTAGAAGCTTATAATAACCCAACATGGGTAGGCGAGGCAAATGAGATAACATTTGAAAAGGGATCTAACACCCCACAGATTAAGGCTATTACCGTTACTTATAAGTTGATTTCTACTCCAGAGCCAACTTACACAGAGAAGTCGCTCACTCTCGCTGCTTTAGGTGAATGGCCTCATCCATTAGGTGGCAAAATGCCTGCTAACTTTGCTACATTCAGCAGTGATAAGGATGTGTTCATTCCAGGCACAGATGATGAAACATTTACAGTTTCTGTGGCTACAGTTGCTGTAGCAGTGAATAAAAAGAGTCTTGTACTTATGTCATTGGATGATGAAAACTATGTAGAAGAAATGGAAATTAATGGCAAGGCATATTATGGTGGTTACTATGTTCCTGCAAATACAGGTGTATTGCTCGTGGGAATGTTCTTTGACGAAAGCACTACTACTATCCCTTACTTTGAAGTAGAGAATGTTGAAGTTCCTGAAGTTGCTCCTGGATACAACATGCTCCGTCCTGCTTCTGCAGAAAAAGAAACTGACGGTTCATTCAAGTTCTATAAGCTCGCTTACAAAGATCAATCCATGGATCCAGCTTCTCTCGGTTTCTACTGGGGTGCTGAAAACGGTGGTGCATTCGCTTCTCCTCGTGGAGGTACTGCTTACCTCGCTGTTCCAGCAGCAGAAGCAGCTAATGTAAAGGGCTTCAGCTTCGTTGCTGATGACGCTACAGCTATCAAGAACGTAGAGAACAAGGTTCAGACAAATGCTGTTTACAACCTCGCTGGTCAGCGCGTTTCTTCTAAGAACTACAAGGGCATCGTTATCAAGAACGGTAAGCAAATGTTGAACAAGTAAATTATAGGAGACAATAAGATATGAAAACATACGAAAAGCCAGTAATGGAAGTATTCGCAAGCATGGCCGAGCCAGTTCTTGGTTTCGGTAGTCTTCACGATAATATAGGCTTCGGCGAATATGCAAAACGCCAGAACACAATCGTTGACGACGAATATCTCTCTGATGATATCTCGTTCTCAAAGAACGGTATGGCAGAAGAGTAGTAATCACTGACTGCTTATTTATATACAGAAAAGATGGCGCAACCCTTTCGGTTGCGCCATCTTTTATTTTGTAAGCACGGGTGAGGAGAGTTATAGGCACAAAAAAAGAAGCCCGAAAGGACTTCTTTTTGCGGTGCGTACGGGACTCGTTTCCCATTGACTGAGCGTCAGCTGTCGGCGTAGCCGGTGCTGACAAAAAGCGAAGGAAGTAACCCTGACCCATGGGGACGCGGGTGAGAGTTATAGGCACAAAAAAAGAAGCCCGAAAGGACTTCTTTTTGCGGTGCGTACGGGACTCGAACCCGTGACCCCATGCGTGACAGGCATGTATTCTAACCAGCTGAACTAACGCACCTACTACTATATAACTATGAAATGATTGCAAAACGAAAACTGGCGGTGCGTACGGGACTCGAACCCGTGACCCCATGCGTGACAGGCATGTATTCTAACCAGCTGAACTAACGCACCTTGGTTTTGTTTGCGGCTGCAAAGGTACATCTTTTTCGGGAACTGACAAAAGTTTACCGATAGAAAAAGATTGCAGAATGACTAATATCAATTCCTTTTTAGGAAGATCTTATGCGTGATGGACTCGGGAAGTTCTTCTTCATAGTGTGTAACCATGATGAGAGTCTTGCCAGGGATGAGAGAGAAGTCGTTTATGATCTGGCGAACCATTTGGCGACGCTGAGTGTCAAGACCATGAAGAGGTTCGTCGAGGATAAGGAGATCCGGTGACTTCACGAAGGCGCGGGCAAGGAGCACGAGGCGTTGCTCGCCACTTGAGAGCGAAAGGAATGGTCGGTCGGCAAGTTCCTCTACGCCAAAGACCTTCATCCACTGTCGGCATATCTCGTATTCCTCCTCCGTAGGCTTAACATAGAGACCTATAGAATCCTTCAGTCCGCTGGCTACGATGCGTATGGAAGGGGCATTGTAGTGGTAGGCGCGATGCATCTCAGGGGAAACATAACCGATATGACGCTTGATGTCCCAGATTGTTTCGCCAGTGCCACGCTTACGGCCGAAGAGTTCTATGTCGCAGGCATAGCCTTGAGGATTGTCGGCACAAACAAGGCTGAGGAGAGTGCTCTTGCCGGCACCGTTCTCGCCGGAGAGAGCCCAGCGTTCGCCCTTGTTGATGGTGAGGGATAGTTCCTTGAGAATGGTGCGCTCGCCGTAAGCAATCTTCACATTGTTGAGTTTAACGACAGGTTCACCGATGGCAATGGGCTTCTCCTCTGTGGTAAGTCCGATTGTTGCAGAGCGTTCTTCGGTGAAGGGGAAGGAGACACCGACCTCCCCCGCCCCCTCCACATGGAGGGGAGAGAGTTCATCAAGGGAGGATTCATATTCGCCAAGGAATTCTTCTCTTGTAACCTTTGGCAAAACCTTCATGTCGCGGACAGGCACAACGTGTGTGATGAAGCCTGGAATTTCGTCTTCGCGAGAGAGTACGAGGATTATCTGAAGCTGGCGCTCTTCCGAGAGTGTGAGTAGGAGGGAGCGGAGTTGGTCGCGGGTCTTGGCGTCAAGACCGACGAAAGGATTGTCCATGATGAGCACCTTTGGGTCTGTGAGAAGCACCTTCGTAAGTTGTAGTTTGCGCAGTTCGCCGCTGGAAATCATCACTATATACTTGTCGAGAAGCGGCTGCAAGTGGAAAAGCTCGAAGAGATGCTCTTTGAAAGCGCGGCGCTCAGGAGTGTCAGCGCCAGTGAGTTGGTAGGCAAGTTCTATCTGTTCGCCCACGGTTGGCGTCTCCTTGTCGATGTCATACTGGTTCCAACGCTGCTGAAGATAGTAGGCACCGTCGCTGTCGCCGTATGAATCCTTGAAGGTGATGTACTTTATATTGTCGGAAGCGAGGCCGTCGAAGCCATACTCCACATCCTTCATAAGCAGAGGATGGGCGGAAATGATGATGTCAACGAGCATTGATTTGCCCGCACCGTTAGGCCCGACGATGGCAATATGCTCGCCGGCAGAGAGGTTGAAGTCAACAGGTTCTGCCATGCGCCATTCCGGCTTGCGGCATACGCCTTGGGAGATATTTATCATTTGACGATTTGATGATTTAACGATTATTTCTTTACGCGATCTTTGTTCTTGATGGCAAAGTCCTTCCATGAGGAGTAGCTCTTTGCCTTTGTATCAGGGACATTCGATTGCAGAAAGTGGCAGTAAGCAGCAGCGAGGGCATCGGTGGCGTCCATGAATTTCGGCATTTCGCCCGGATCGAGCTTAAGTAGTCGGACGAGCATTCCAGCCACTTGTTCCTTTGATGCGGAACCTTTGCCAGTGATTGCCATCTTTATCTTTGTCGGAGCATACTCGCGGATAGGGATGTCTCGCTGTATGGCAGCAGCGATAGCCACACCTTGCGCACGACCAAGCTTCAGCATAGACTGTACATTGGTGCCAAAGAAGGGCGCTTCGATGGCGAGTTCGTCTGGCAGATACTCCTTGATGATACCTGTAACACGCTCAAAAATTCTGCCCAGTCGCAGGTATGGGTCGCTCTCCTTGCGCATATCAATGACGCCCATTGAGACCATCTCCGCCTTCTTCTGCACAACGCGGATGACGCCATAGCCCATGACATTCGTGCCAGGGTCAATGCCGAGGATTATCTTTTCATTTACCACCAATATATTTACGGATTTACGGATTTACAATTTACAATTTGCCCTTCGGCCGTCATGGCAAACAACAGGCACGCCCAGTTGTCGTCTTCCTTCTGAAGAAGTTTTGTGAGGCCCAAAGACATGGCCTTTTCTTCAAGCAGAGGTATGTCTTCTGTGTAGAAACCGGAGAGGATGAGTTTGCCGTTTGGCTTCATCTTGCTGACAAAGGCAGGCATATCGTTGAGCAGAATGTTGCGGTTTATGTTGGCAAGGACATAATCAAACTGGTCATCTATTGTGCCAAGAACGGAAGCGTCACCCAGAAAAGCCGAGATTTGCTCTTCCGGAATGCCGTTGAGTTGGGCGTTATGGAGGGTGTTGTTCACGCTCCAGTCATCAATGTCGTAACCTGTAGCCTTCTGTGCTCCGAGCTTGAGGGCGGCGATGGAGAGTATTCCGCTGCCACAACCGCAGTCGAGAACAGTCTTGCCTTCGAGTTCCTCACACTGTAACACACTGACAATCATGCGCGTCGTGTTGTGTCCACCAGTGCCAAAAGCCTGCTTGACGTCTATTGTTATGCCAAGTTCCTTGCAGATGTCCGATTGTTCGATGGAGCTTTCCCACTGCTCATTCCAGTTCTTGTCTTCTGCCTCGCGTACATTATAATATATATTAACGCCATCAAAAGGCAGCGAAGCGATGGTTTCCTTCAATTGCTCTTCATCGAAAAGATGCTGCTGGACGTAAGCGGAGAAGCATGCGAAAGGCGCAAACGGATGCTCCTTGCGATAATCCTTCAGGAGTATGCCGCTTTCTTCCATCGCCTTCTCGGAATCATCCTCAAAAGCCTCAAAGCCAATCTCTGCAAGATAGGTCTTCAGAATGTCGGAAACAGGGTCGGTTAGTCCGGCATCTTGGCAGGCGATGACTATGTTTGTGACGTAGTATTTCATGTGGAAGAGGAATTGTAAATTGAAAATCAGTAAATTGTAAATTACTTTACCAGCACTTTCCTTCCATTAATAACATATACGCCAGGCTTTGATATCTTGGCAATTCTCTGGCCATAAACGGTATAGATTGCTGTGGATTTGTGCTCGTTTGCGACAGCATTCTCTATGGCAGAAGGTGCAATGCCCTTGAACATCTGCACTGGTTGCTGGCCGCTTGTATAACATACAAAGCGAGGGGAACTTGGGTTGTACTGGATGAGCCTACCTTTTACAGCTTTGTTTTCGATGATAGCGTTGCCGGAATTGAATTTGATGTTCCACTTCTGGTTGTCGGTTCCCGCGGATTCTTCGCTGAAAAGTTTGTTATTTGAGCCAGTGAATGACAGGTAATTACCTTCCACAGCATCCTTCAAAGTGTAAGCATCAGCCGCGCCGCCAAGAGTGAAATCATGGGCCATACCTTCTCCAGTGGCTGTTTCGATGATGTTGTCACTGATCTTTACAGAAACGTATGTGCGGATGTCTGTCTCTGTGCCTGCCATCGCTGCGTTCTTTCCTTCGCATACAATAAGATACTTATCGCCTACAACAAGACCGGAAGCATCCGTGATCTTCATGAACTTCGTGTAAGTCTCGCCTGGGTCATCGTCGCCAGAAGGAGGATTGTCACCGCCAGGGTTGTCGTTATTTCCACCGCCTGTTCCAGGATTTTCAGGGAGTGTGCCGTCTGGAGTTTGGTAATTCTGCGAATCAAATGCGACGTCCTTGTATGTGCCCCAAACATATTGCTCAAGACCGGGGAAGTCAACATACGGATTTCGGTTGTGCTGAAGCGCGTAAACACCATTGTTGCGGTCTATTTCCTTCTGGCTGACAGGGTCTTCCTTCGCCCAACGAAGCAGCATCTTCAGTGCCCAATCCTTATATGCGGGATATTTGTTTCCTGCCAGCATCGGGCTTGACCAAGAGGAAATCTGGTCCTCATAGCGTGTAGCCATGTAGAAATAGATACGAGCAAAGTCGCCTTTGTATTCATCGTTTGGCTCGAAAACCTTACCAGAATAGCCTAAAGCGCTATTGCAACCGCCCATCTTAGAAAAACCTCCATTGCTTTGATAGTCAATAGAAGCCACCTCTCCAAACGGATAGTTTGAACGGCGATTGTTGACATAACCATCAGTTGGCACTACATGAACGAGGTCAGAATACATTGGCTTTCCTTCATTAAACCAGCTCTTTGGAAAGGAATGTTCACGATTGTAGATATCACCTTCGCCATGATAGTTGCCGGAATGTCCCCTGTCCGGGTCGAAATTGGTTTTGTTTGAGTACATGTCCCAAATCTTTCCGTCAGGGCGAAGGTCTGTTGTCTTGTACGCTTCCCACAATCCATCGTATGAAATAGTATTGAATCCAGACGAGATTATATCACCAAGCACGGTCTTAAGTGCAGAGCCTTTCATTCCGTCCGCTTTGTCGTAGTAGCCGGAAGGAGCCTGAGCAAACGCATGGCTTGCAATGAAGAGGATGGCAAGGAGCAAACACTTGCCAATGTTGTTTGACTTTTTCATTTTGTATAAGTAAGTGAACAAAATAAGTTTATTTTGCAAAGTTATCGCATTATTTTGATTTATGCAACAAAATACCCCTTGACGTATCACTTAATTCCTATTAATTAATGTATTTTTTGACATTTTATTTGGTTATTCTTCTACTTAATCGTAAATTTGCACCCCCTATGGATATAAAGAAACTCCAAATATTGAAACAGAAGTATGGCGTCGTGGGCAACTGCGACGGACTGAACCGTGCCCTGGACATTGCGCTTCAGGTGGCACCGACAGACCTTTCTGTGCTCATTATCGGAGAGAGTGGAACCGGTAAGGAGGTCATTCCACGCATTATCCATGACAATTCGCCTCGAAAGCGGAAGAAACTCTTTGCCATAAACTGCGGCGCCATTCCGGAAGGAACAATAGACGGTGAACTCTTCGGCCATGAAAAGGGGTCTTTCACTGGTGCAGTAGGCGAAAGTGAAGGCTATTTCGGTGCTGCCAACGGCGGAACGCTTTTCCTTGATGAGGTTGGCGAACTGCCACTTTCCACTCAGGCAAGGCTTCTTCGTGTGCTCGAGACGGGCGAATATCTGCGTGTAGGTGGACAGAAGGTGCTGAAAACCGATGTGCGCATCGTAGCGGCGACGAATGTAAACCTGCAGAAGGCTATCAGCGAGGGCAAGTTCCGTGAGGATCTGTACTATCGCTTGAACGCTATTCAGATGAAACTCCCGCCACTCCGCGAGAGAGGTGAGGACATTCTGTTGCTATTCCGACTGTTTGCCATGCAGACAGCGGAGAAGTACAAGTTACCGCTTATTGCGCTTGACGAGAGTGCAAAGCTGCGTTTCCTCAGCTATAAGTGGCCTGGAAATATCCGACAGTTGAAGAATATCACTGAGCAGATAGCCGTGCTTGCCACAAAGCAGAAGCTTTCGGTTGAGGATATAGAGGAGTTTGTGCCGAGAAATGAAGATTCCACAGCACTCACAAGGACCTCCCGGGAGGGCAATGACCACAGCTATCGCAGCGAACGAGAGGCTCTCTTCGCAATGATCTTTGAACTGCGCAACCAGATATTCCATCTTTCGAATGAAGTGGAAAAAATAAAACGTGAGTTGAATATCCAGGATCTTAACCTTGAAGACGTTAAACTGATTGAACAATGAGAAAACTTTTCACCATTCACTTCCTGCTTTTCGTCTGTCTCTTGGCAGTCGTATCTTGCTCTGTGAGCTATAAGTTCAACGGCGCAAGCATAGACTATACAAAGACGAAGACGATAACGATTGAGGATTTCCCGATACGCTCAAGCTATGTGTGGGGTCCGATGGGACCAATGTTCAACAACGAACTCAAGGACATCTTCGCCAACAATACAAAACTTCAGCAGGTGCGTCGTAACGGTGACTTGAAGATAGAAGGCGAAATCACACAATATTCACAACGCAATAAGGGCGTGAATGCCGAAGGACAGTCTTCCATGGCTGAACTTTCAATGACCGTAAATGTGCGCTTCACTAACAACAAGAACCATGTAGAGGATTTCGAACGCCAATTTACGGCAACGGCTTCATACGAAACCACTCAGCAACTCTCTGCCGTACAGGAGGAACTCGTGCGACAGATGTCGAAGGAACTCACAGAACAAATATTCAACGCAACGGTAGCCAACTGGTAATGCTAACAGAACTGATAAATAATCCGCATCTTCTCGACAAGCAGACTCTCTATGAACTCCGCGAACTGGTGGCGCAATATCCGTACTACCAGCCAGCGCGACTGCTCATGCTGAAGAACCTGTATATACTCCATGACACCTCGTTCGATGATGAGTTGAGACGTGCTGCGCTGTATGTTACAGATCGTAGCAAGCTCTTTGACATTGTTGAGGCGAAACATTATGACCTGCAGGCGGAACAGGCAGAAACGGAACAAAAGGTTGGTGTTTCGCGTACTGCATCTCTCATCGACCGTTTCCTTGATTCTATTCCGGAGGAGCAGCCTGTTGAGCAGAAACAGAAACCATTGCCTTGGTATGTGACCAACGACTACATGCAGCTTCTTGAGGACGAGGAACCTCTGGAACCAATAGCATCGGCATCTTCCGCTTTCAGCAGACAGGATTCCATTATTGATGGTTTCCTCAGCCGAGGTGGAAAGGTCGTGCTGCCGGAGATTACTGCCGAAGAGGAAAAGGCTATCGTAGATGCCATTCATTTGAGCACAAAGGAAGATGAATTTTTGGAGCCTGTGAAGAGTGAGCCTTTGAAGAAAAAAGCATATCAAAATCCGCTTTTGACAGAGGAATTGGCACAAAAATACATAAAGCAGGGCAATTATTTGCAAGCAAAAGAGATAATTACACAATTAAATTTGGAAAATTCCGAAAAAAACATTTATTTTGCAGACCAAATACGCTTCTTGGACAAGCTTATAAGGCTTACAAGTTGACTTTGACTTTGACAGAAAAGCCAAAAACCAAAGCTAAAAACCAAAAAACGAAAACTAAAATAAAACCAATATGTATACACTTTTTGTAATCTTAATCGTTATTGCTGCATTGCTCATGATTGGCATCGTGCTCATTCAGGAGTCTAAGGGTGGCGGTCTCTCTTCAGGATTCAGCAGCGGAAACCAGATCATGGGTGTTCGCAAGACTACTGACTTCGTGGAGAAAACAACATGGGCTCTCGCTATTTTCATGGTGATTGTGAGTGTTGCTTGTGCATATACTGCACCTCAGGCTACAGCAGAAAGCGATGTGCTCAAGAACATGGCTACTCCTGCTCAGCAGAAGACAGCTCCAACTACTATCCCTGGCTTCGGCGCTTCTGAACAGAAGGACGCTGCTGCTGATGCAAAGGCAGAGGCTGCTCCTGCAGAAGAAACTAAGGCAGAGGCTCCAGCAGCTGATGCTAAGGCAGAAACACCTGCTCCTGCTGAGGAAAAGAAATAATCTTTGCAGAGTGAAAAAAGAGAAAAAAAGTCCGTTTCAGACAATGCTTCTGAGACGGACTTTTTTTGTGTGTATGGCAGGATTTCTTGGCGTTTCTGCTAATCAAATGTTGCAAAACAATAACAAAAACGACTTTTTTTGAATTTTCTTTGCCTTTGATTAGTGTGTTTGACAAATTTTTGTTAAATTTGCATCGCTTTTTAGGCATAATGTTTTAAGATAACAAATTATAAAAACTTCAATATTATGGCATTAGATTTAACACAGTATGGCATCACTGGTTCTACAGTGATTGCACACAACCCTTCTTACGAAGTACTCTTCGAGGAAGAGACAAAGGCTGGTCTCGAAGGTTACGAGGTTGGTCAGAACACAGAACTCAACGCAGTAAACGTAATGACTGGTATCTACACTGGTCGCTCTCCTAAGGACAAGTACATCGTTATGGACGAGAACTCAAAGGACACTGTATGGTGGACTTCAGAGGACTACAAGAACGATAACCACCCAATGTCTGAGGACGTTTGGGCAACAGTTAAGGATCTCGCAGTAAAGGAACTCTGCAACAAGAACCTTTATGTAGTTGATGCTTTCTGTGGTGCTAACAAGGATACTCGTATGGCTGTTCGTTTCATCGTTGAGGTTGCTTGGCAGGCTCACTTTGTAACAAACATGTTCATCCAGCCAACAGCAGAGGAACTCGCTAACTTCGAGCCAAACTTCGTAATCTACAACGCTTCTAAGGCTAAGGTTGAGAACTACGCTGAGCTCGGTCTCAACTCTGAGACTTGTGTTGCTTTCAACACTACAAGCCGCGAGCAGGTTATCATCAACACTTGGTACGGTGGTGAAATGAAGAAGGGTATGTTCTCAATGATGAACTACTACCTCCCACTCCAGGGTATCGCTTCTATGCACTGCTCTGCTAACTAAGTCGGAGGCCAAGCGGTCTTAGGAAGACAACATTCACACACAACTCCTTGGCTCACAGAACGACATGGCTACGATCCGACTTGAACCCGCTTCTTTCGAACCAAACTTCGTTATCTACAACGCTTCAAAGGCTAAGGTTGAGAACTACAAGGAACTCGGCCTCAACTCTGAGACCTGCGTTGCATTCAACGTTACCTCACGCGAGCAGGTTATCATCAACACCTGGTACGGCGGTGAGATGAAGAAGGGTATGTTCTCAATGATGAACTACTACCTTCCACTCCAGGGCATCGCTTCAATGCACTGCTCTGCTAACTGTAACATGGATGGCAAGGAGACCGCTATCTTCTTCGGCCTCTCTGGTACTGGTAAGACCACTCTCTCAACCGATCCAAAGCGTCGCCTCATCGGTGATGACGAGCACGGTTGGGATGACAAT
>JAZLHI010000059.1:0-23779 GCA_045616725.1 Prevotella sp.
GGTGAGCCAATAAAATTCTGATTATTAAAGTTGGGGTATGCAAGTGTGTATTACTTGCATGCCCCAATTTCTTTTCACACCTACTACAGTTTCGTTATTCTGGTTTATAGTTCTCGTATTCCTCACGAGTGATGGGAGTCTATTCTCCACTCTCCACAAACCTCAGGTACTTCTTGAGTGCGGCGGTCATGGAATTGTGCATGCGGATGTTTTCCTGCATGAAAGCGTCTGAGGATTTTAGCAAGTCGATGTAGAGTTGAACATCATCGGGAGTGGTATAGTCATAGATACTGTTAAAGTCGGGTTCATCAAGTTCTTGGCGTATCCACTCAGGGATATGATCATCCAGCTTCTTCAGATAATTAGAAACAGTAGAGCGATCAAGACTTGCTTCCATCCATCGCTTGAAACGATCACGGACAGAATTGTTAACTTGTTCATCATGAGATGTTGAAAAGAGATTTGGTAAGGCATCCTCATCATTCTCGTTCAACATTTCTATCTGAACAGTATTTCCACTCTTCTCTGCTATTTCCTTGATTTTTTTAATCTTGTCAGGATTTGTCATATTCGTATAAACGAACCATCCATCACGCTCTTCTTGCCATTTCTGTGGTTTGCCTGTTTTAGGATTCACGTCCATACGTTTCCGTCTGTCAACAAGATTATAGCGTTCATCCTTGTTACCGCATAAGATGTTCATTGCCGCCACCTTACGGTAGCCAATAAGCCTCACTACTTCTGTAAGAATAGAAGATCCATTTGTCCCTGGAACTTCCTTTCCATTAAGGATAACTTTGAATTTCTTCCTTCCTCCTCGTGTGAAGCGAGATGTGTCGTTTCCTTCATTCGTATCTTGCGATCTTTCATTTTCTATGGTATCATCATCAGGCTCTTGTACTACATTAGGAGTATTGTCTTCTTCTGTAGCTGCATGAACATCCTCCCACGAAACAAGTTCGTTATCCACACTAACGTTTCCGTTTATGTCCTTCTTTACAGCAAGGTACACCTCACACTCAAGGTCTTTGAGAAGTTCCTTGGCGTATGCTTCCAGTTGTGGAATGATGGAAGAAGTGATGTACTGCTTTTCAAGATTACTGATTTCTTCATTCAGTTCTTCCTGAATCGCGAAGTTCTTTCTGCGGAGACTATTGCGGAGGGCATAGTCTTCTTTCAATGTGCTTATTATTTCATTGATATTCATGGTCGTCGTTTGTTTTGGTTTATATTGTGGATTTTGCTTCGGAACACTTCCTGTTGCATCTGTTTCAAATAGAATATTGTTATTGAAGTATTGCGCAAAGTAACTCTTGTAACCTTTCGGCACGATTATTCTTTTCAGTTTGTCACAATGTGCGAATACAGATTGCTCTATCACTTTAGGAATACCTAAGAACGTAACCTCTTCCACCCCCGAACCGCAGAAAGCAGCCACGCCTATGTACTCTATTGAAGCTGGTATAGTAACCAGCTTCAGCAAAGGACAAAGGCTGAAAGCCGCGTCGCCGATGGAGATTGTGCCATCGGGGATGTCGGCTCTGGTCAGATGCTTTTGCTTGCGATATGAGAGAGGGGGGATCTGCATATTACACAACTATGATTATTCTTCATTAGTATCAGGTTCACCCGTATCGTGATAGTCAATATAACCAATCATGTCACGCTCTTCTTGTGTCAAACCATAGAGGTCGAAAATCTTCTGATCAATGGCTTTTGCTTTCTCGTCAGAGTATTCCTTCTGTATGTCAAGGACAAGTTTGCGGAACTCTGCATCGGTGGCGTCATCGACTTCGAGGACAGGAATTTTGTCGAAGAACATTTTTAACATCCTTCGAGCACCTCCAAATAATACTGCGAAACTTTCTTTAAAACAGAATTTGAAAAGCGAAGAATTCAAGAACGCACAAAGATATGAAATATGATTACCAGTTAGTATATACGCAGTATTAGCAACCATAAATTTGTTCTCATCATACAAGAACGGCTGATATTTTGTGATTTCTGGATATATAATCTTTGGCTTAAAGAACTCCTCTATATAAGCACAATTTCTAAGATTGTATGGGGTTTCACCCTTGTCAGAACGTTTTTCGAGTTCTTTATAATGTTCGTTGAGATATGACTTGAGCGACGGAAGTTCTTCAACATCTACCCTCTTTAGCTTACCTCTAACTCCATTATGTGTGTTGATTATCCAAAGATTTGCCCAGTTATGTCCGTATTTGGTAATATCCTTTCCTCGTAATAAAGGGGTAATAATTTCTGCAGTCTTTATTTTTTCTGTTTCTGTTAGACAACCTTTTAGTATCTCCTCCTTCTTTGACTCGGATATTATAAAAACTGGATTTAAACCTGTTAAGATGCCACGGTACATTTCAACATCCCAATCCTTAAGCATTTTGCCTTTACCTTCCACTTTTTTATGCAATTTGCGCAAAGATTCAGGCATAATAACCCACATTTCACCATCATGGAATTCACAATTAATCTTGTGTTCAGAAACGTAGTCACTAATGAGTGAAGGATTGTTGAAATCTTCCTTCATCTGTGTTCCTTCAAGCAAATAATGATTCTTTTGATTCTCGAACATCAGAATGTTAGTCATCACACATGCACTTTCGAATATGTGTGTGTCACCAAAATCAATCAATGTGGTAGGATTGGTGTATTTGGTTAAATAGGAACGCATCTTTTTTCCGTAGCCAGCACGCATCCATTTGTTTGATGTGATGTAACAGAGCACACCTCCCTTTCGGAGCATTTCGTTGCCTCGTTCATAAAACAAACAATAAATATCTCCTGTCTTGATAAATGTTTTGTAGTTACATTTTTCATACATCTTTGCCAATCGTCCACTTTCTGCCTGCAACTGCACATACGGCGGATTACCAATCACCACATCGAATCCATCCTTGATGCCGAACATCCATTCAGGATCAAAGAAAGGAGACTTGCCGTTCTGGTCATACGGATTCCATGCTGCCATCATCTTTGCCTCTTCACTTGCAATGACATTATCGTCAGAAAGCATCTTTGCGAGTTCGTCGCGAAGTTCCTTGTCACGATTGCGAAGTTTAGTCTTCTGATAAACAGTCTTTGCAGTAAAGTGCTCATGACGTACCTCTTTGAGTTTGTCCTTCAATGCAACAACATCAAGTTCAAAAAGGTCATACGACTGTGGCTTCTTCAATCCTATCAAAGAATCACAAGTGACGAAATGGGTTTCAAGGTTCGGCAGGTTCGGTATTCCGTAATTCTCGTCTGCGCTATCAGTCTTCTTGCAATCACAAACAAGAGAAATGAAGAAACGGAGTTTGGTAATCTGAGCAGCAATAGTCTGTATATCACCACCATAGATACAGTTCTCCATAATCTGGAGTTTGAGGTCATACTTGCAGCCAGGAGCTTGAAGATTCTGCATAATCTCCACAATACGATTGAGCATACCCATTGGGAATGCACCAGAACCGCAGGCAGGGTCAAGCACTTTTATAGTTTTGAGTTTTGCTATTACTCCATCATAGAATTCTCGCTGAGTTTCATCATAAACAAAACTATCCTTGAACAAAGCCTTTACCTCATCAGTATTACCGAGATAAGCCTCCAAGCTGCGGTCAACCATGTAGTTTACAATCTCACGAGGAGTATAGAACGAACCACTCTGACTGCGAGCCGTTTGTTGAGTTTCTGGATTATAAGCACCAAGAAGGTTCTCAAACACCTTTCCGAGGAGTTCTGGGTCGAGCGCAATCTGCTGCTCCGATGGCGAGTTCTCCTCCACGGTGAAGTTATAGCGGTTGAAGATGGAAATAATACCATCCTCAGGGTCGAAGAAAAGTTTGTTTGGAACGAAAGCACGCTTTGTCCAGCGACCATCCTTGATAGTAGAGTTTCGGCTGAAACCATCCTCAAAATAAGCATGGTCAACGCCGTCGCTTGTCTTGTTCTTATCAAGACATTCAAAGAGACCGCCATTAATAAAAGGAATAAACTCAAAGATTGAGAGTATCTTATCCTTGCTGATTTTGAAGAGTTCTTCGTAGCGATAAAGCGACTTTACATCCTGCTTGCCTTGCAAGTGGGCAAAGCCTCTGCGCTCTACAATCTCATTTCCATTCTTATCGTAAGAGACGGTCTTGATAGGTCGGTTGAGAGTGGCAAAGAAGAGGTTCTGAAGAATAGCCTGATAGTAGTTTGCCGACTCCATGCTCTGCGCATCAAAATCCTTCAGCCAATGGTCAACTTCCTCTGGATTGAAGAGAGCATCCGGCACAAGCCCTTTCTGCTTTATGAACCACACGAACATAAGACGAGTGATGAGGCGAATCATCTTTGTGTCAAGATTCTCGCGGTCGTCAGCAGGTGTGTTTGGATTGTTTGGGAAATATACACCAGTATCTTCCTTCAACGCCCAGGTGTACCAGTCGAAGAGTTCATTATAGAACTGCTTGGTGAGAGCCTCAACAGAGAAAGCATCCTTTATGTTTGCAAATGAGATACCCTTTCGCTGAAGTTCCATAAAGCGGTCAACGGCTGTACGATACATATTCTGACTATCGCCAAAGACAAAGGTATAACGCTTTGGTGAAGTCTTCTCGCCACGAAGGTCTGTGATGAAGGAGAGTCGCCAATGTTTTCCATCATCAAACACACCGATACCAGCATCAGCATCGATTTTGATGTAATTGGCTATCATCTGGCGCAAACCTACCTTACGATTGTCTATGGAACGGTTCAGCTTCAGATAGAAGAAGCCGATGCGATAAGTATCGTTAGTGTCAAGATAGCCCAGCTCGTAACCTTGTCCTTCTGTGGAATCAATATCAAGCGGCACTGGCACACGTCTCACTTCGCGTGCATTGAAAAAGTTTATTATAAGGTCTGTCCATTTCGCCAAGTCAAACGATGACTGAAACAGCAGCTGAATTTGTTCTCTTGTGTAAGCCATGGTTCTTTTTATTCAAAGGTTTCAGATGTAACAATGATAGGGTCGTCCGTGTTTTCTTCCTTCTTCAGACGCTCTGTAGGGATATGGTATTTGTCATAATACCCTTCAATGACAGGAAGAATCTCTGCTGCATGCTGAGTAACACGACTACCATCTTTCGTCATCTTGGTAATCTGCTGCTTAAGCTGGTTCATACCCTTTGTGAGACGGTTGTATATACCATCGTCCACATAACGCTCCAGCACAAGGAGTTTGTCGTAAACCTCATCGTTTCGGAATGCACGCTTCAGTTCGCGAATGAGAGCCATAGCCTTTGTTCCGTTGTCGTTCTTCTTTTCCGTGATGGTAGGTGTAGCATTATCAGACTCTACCTCTGCCAGATAAGCATTGAAGGCTTTTTCCACATGATTGTAATGAATATCCTTGACTGCCTCAAAGTTGCCTGTTGGCTCTGTAGCATTGGCTCGGAGTATCTCTGCAGCATCCACAAACTCTGCCTTCACTGGTTTGTTGTCGCCTGTAACGATATAGAACTGACTCTTCTGACCTTTGGTAATATAGACAACACTCGTTCTGCTCTCTACCGGAACGCCGCAGTTGGAAGGCTTGCGAACAGTACGGCTCTTTGCAGGAAGAGCCTTGATGCGCTGATAGAGTTTACGGTCGTTGGCATAGAGTTCGCGTATCTCTCTGAGCATTTCAAGTTGCTTGTCTATGCGGTCACGGACATTCTCATCAAAGAGTTTGAATGTATGAAGAACCTCCTGGCGAGAGTATATCTGTGCATCTTCGCCAAGTGCAGCGTGGAATCCTTGAAGTTTAAGGAGGGCATTCTGATAAAGTTTGATTTCTTCATCGCCTTCTGCCGATGGGTAGAACATATAGTTGTAAATACAATCTGCTACAGAACCGATACGATTCACACGACCAATGCGCTGCATCAGTCTTGTAGCATTCCATGGAGAATCGTAGTTGACAATAACGTTTGAGCGGTGGAGGTTTACGCCTTCAGCAAGAACATCAGAGGTGAGAATGATATTATACTCGTTGAGTTTCTCGCCCTTCTTGTAGTTCGCATCAAAATTCTTCTGGATATGTGGAATCTGCGTTGTACGGTTTTTCGCACTTACGAAAAGAATGTCTTTACGATTGAGACGTTTCTGTAGTTGTTCTGTAAGATAGTTGAGGGTATCAACGCTTTCAGAGAACACAACAAGTTTTCCAGACTTGTTCTTTTTCTTGCTGAAGAGTTCTCCATTAAGCAGATCTATGAATTCATCAAGTTTAGGATCAACTTCTCCGATGGCATCCCAACGCTCGCAAAGTTCCGTAGCTTTTTCAAGGTCGTTATTCAGCATGTCAAGGAATACTGGGTTGAAGTCAGACTTCTGATAAACAAAATCAGACTTGTCAACACCTTTCTTTGCGATATCCTCAATGATAGCATCTATTTCCATATTCTTTGCCATCATGCCCTTTACGTCATAGTCAGGAGCAATGAGAATCTTGTCCTCGCTGAACATCTTTATCATGTCCTCGGTAATCTTCTTGAATGTATGCAGAGACTTTCTGAAAGCATAGAAACTGCTTTCAAGACGTTTTACCATGTGTACACGATAGATGGCGGAAAGAAGTCCTGTGATATGTTGTGCCTGTTTGTACTTTTCTTTTGCTTCACCCACAAGGAACTCGATAGCACGATAGCGAGCGTAGTCAAATCCAGTTCCATCAGGGTTCTCTTCTGCATCGTATGTGTCAGCCAGCAAGGTCATGGTCTCTCCAAATAGAGTTGAGAGCTCTGGATTGAGTTCATACATACACTCATTCGGCTGCGCAATGTTTGGGAACACGATTCCCTGACGGTCAAGGTCTGCCTTATACTCATCGTTGTTAATCAGATTCTTACGAGTACGACGAACAAGTATCTTATCCAGTATTTCCGTACGCATTCGTTCATAGATGGAATCGACTTCCTTGGTAAGTCGGTTTAGGTCTTCAGGATTTTTTGCCTTAAAGCGTTCTTTCATTATTTCCTTATAACGCTTAATCCATGGCTGAAACTTGATATTCAGATTGCCCACACCATCTATATTCGACATTCGGGCATCCTGAAAGAGGAGAATGAGATTGAGGAAATCTTCAGGACGGTTGTTGAGAGGAGTGGCAGAGAGGAGCATGACTTTCTTTTGAACACCTTCTACCATACCTTCATTGATGCGTGGAGACTTGCAGATACGCTGAAGTTCATCATAGCGTTCTGCCGAGTCTGAACGGAAGTTGTGAGCCTCATCCACGAGGATAAGGTCGAATTCTTCTGCGGTCTTATAGTTGTTCTTGCCTTCAAGAACTTTGTCAAGGCTACCGTTACTGATGAACTGAGTGTATCTCTTGTCAATACCGAAATCTTTGAATGTGTCTTTCCAGTTGTCTTCTACCGCAGGTGGATAGACAACAAGAACATTGGTATTCTTTCCGTTTTCTTCAATAAAGCGTTTTGCTATCATTGCACCGACAACAGTCTTGCCAGTACCTACCACATCGGCAAGGAAGAAGCCGTTGTATTGCTTCAACATCTGATAGCCTTGAATGACAGCATCCTTCTGATACTTCAACTCCATGTATCCGTCTGGAAGGTCAAGAGTGAAATTGTCCTCCACCTGGTCGCCGAAAGCATCTATGAGAACCTTGATGTAAAGTTCGTATGGCGTAGGCATGTTGTCAAGGTGCGTCTTTTTGCGCAATGTTGCTATGTCTTCTGGTGAAAGAGGAATAGACTCTTCCCATAGTTTCCAGAACTCCTTATGACAATAATCCACATCTGCATAATCCTTCATCGCCACATTCAGTTCGTAGCGAGGAGGACGCGTAATGCCGAGGCCTGAGTCGGAAATGTTAGAGGAACCCATTATTACCCAACCATCAGAGTCTTCATTGTGGTCTTCTGGAAGACAGAGATAGAACTTGGCATGAAGGTTCTTTGATTTATCTATGCGCATCTCAACCTTACCACTTGCAAGGTCGTCACAAAGTTGAAGAATGCCTTTTTCAACCTCTTCACTATACTTTGCACCAATGACATCATTTATGAAGTCTTGGGTAAACTGTGCTCGCGCTTCATCCTCGCCGCCAAGCATCAATAGGCTCTTATCGTGTTTGCGGAAGATGTCGTCGATATTGATTCCCACGAGAATCTTTATGACCTTTACATCTTCAAGGTGCTTGCGAAGCTTGAAGTAACCTGACGAACGGAAATAACCGGCTACAGCAAGAAATGCATAAAAGTTGTGCATATTCTTTGCTATACCTTCGAACTTACCGATAAGCGGAGTATCGATATTATTAAAGAACTTACTACTCATAGTACTGATAAGGTATAGTTCAAGCAACTGGGAACTATCTTATCAATAATATGTATGGCTTACGTTGAGGTATGGGGATAAAAGAAGGGCGTGAACTCCTCTTACGGTATCCCGGGGTACAAGCGTAGGAAATTGATGGACCCCTCACGACGTATAAGAATGATGCTCACGACCCTAACGGATCGCAATCATCAGGTTATCTTCATACGTCGTGATTGGCTTCCTATTTGCTTATACGCCAAAGCCAACCATCATTGCTGTGGTTTCTATCCATCCGAACTAAGTTTCCTACGCTTGTTTCAAGGGATACCACAATGATAGCCTGTGCTGCTATATGGTTATGTTTTGGTTTTTATTTTTAAGTTTCTGGTTTCTGGTTATTTGGTTAATATTCTTTTTGCAAGATTATCCGGATGACGACGCATCTTAGCCATTATGGTCAGATATTTCTAGTTTTATTCAATCTTCAGACCTTCGTAGGCTTCTTTCTCTACATCGCCCATGGCGTATTCCTTAGCGGCATCAGCCTTGATGGCTTCCAGCCATTCGGCATAGGCATCTTCTGCGTCTTCGTCGAGGGAATCCTGATCGGCGAAGTACTTGTCGATGATGTAGAGCGTGTACTGTCCGAGGTATGTATTGTATGAATTGAAAGCGTCAGAGAGGGAAGTCTCAAGGGACTCAACGGTCTTGTAGTCGTTGTATTCCAAACCTGCGATTATGTTGTCAAGGTCAACCTTAGGGAGAAGGAGACCGCCGAGGTCATGCCACTGCTGGATATATTCGCGCTCGTAAGAATCGGTGGCAACGTTCTCCTTGTTCATATAAACAAACATGAGGAGTGCCTGACGGTAGATTTCAAGACCGCGCATAAGGGCACCCCGACGGATGATGGTTCCGTTGTATTCGTACTCATCAACATCGTAGCCATATTCCCTCTGGAGGAACTCAAGGGTGTCAATAGCCTTCTCAACCTTCTCAATAACGTATGGAGAGAGCCATGAGAAATTGATGAGTGAACGCTTGTAGTTGCTTTCACGCTTGTCGCGCTTAGGCCATTTATTCACATCGCGGTATGTACCGAGGGTGAGGAGGTTGCGGGCAGGCACGAGGTAAGTCTTCTTGCCATCGCCGAAGAGATACGAGAACGGAAGGTTCACAGTGTCAGGATGCGTAGAAATCTTGTTCATGCACATAGAGAACGCGCCGATGTTGGCTGGGTGAAGGATGTGCGCTCCGCTGGCAGTCTTGCTACCACGCTCGAGAGTTCCGTAGTGTACAGGACCTATCTTGTAGGCATGGTTCGAATAGTTTGTGGCTGAACCAGCATTGTAGAACGAGATGTCAACACCGATGAGCAGCGTGCTCTTGTGGTGAGATGCAGAGAATGGTCCGCAGAAAGCTGCACACGCCTCGCCGTTGCTCATGTATGAGTTGGCGAAGAAGACGGAGTTCTCTGCTTGGAAGCCGTTAGAGATTGTACACGCCTCGCCGATGAAGCAGTTGGAAAGGAGCGCGTTGTTGAGTACTGAAGCGCCATTCACGAGGATGCAATCTTCCATTACTACGCCTGTTCCAACATAGATGTTTGCATCGCCGGAACCTTCTATTGAACATTCTGTAAGGCGCTGAGCACCAGTAATCTCACAGTAGTTTCCTATCTGGCAGTTGATGATCTCCTTTACATCGTGGATGATAGTGTCGTGTCCAACCTTGCCAAAAGAAGCGTTGATGGAAAGGGTCTCGTTGCGAACGAGATTCTTGAGGTTCTCGTAAGCCTGACCATTGTTTTTGTTGCAGTAAACCATGAGTGCTGCAATGTTACTTGTCAAACCGTTGAAAGCAACAATATTGCCATCGCCAGCCTCGTTGAGAACGGCAATGGTCTTAGTCTTTATCTCGGCATCACCTGTATTTTGTAGGAGTCCGACCTTTGAGATATAGCAGTCGTTGCCAATCTCGTAATTGCCAATAGCAGAGTGGTATATACCCGAGTGACGCTTCACATTAGGAGCAATCTCCACTTCCTTATTGAAAACGCCAAGCGAGACTTCACCGTAGAAGTCAACGCCACGAACATACTCTGGAGAGAAATCGTCTGCAACGGTTATACTTCTCCAGTTCTCTGCAGTACAGCCTTGACGCTGCAACTGCTCAATTTCATCAATGTTTAGACTGCGATACATATTTATTTTTTAGTTGTTTAGTCGGTAGTTTTATTCAGAATAATCCTCATAGAGGAAATCATTATAAGGATATTTCTGTACATGGAGTTGGCGAACAGTAGAATAAAGAGTGTCGCGCATTTCCTGTAGGTTAGTCTTCTCACGAGCAGAAATGAAGAGGCAGTTTGGAGTCTTTGCCATCCATGTCTGCTGGAGTTCATCGAGCGTGATGTTGCGCTTTGTCTTGGGCGTAAGGTCATCTTCTTCCTTATCTTCCCAAGTGTAAGCGTCGATCTTGTTGAAGATTATCATCTGCGGTTTCTCGGCACAGCCAAGGTCTGCAAGCGTCTTGTCAACAACCTTTATCTGGTCCTCAAAGTCCGGATGAGAGATATCTACAACATGAACGAGAAGGTCTGCCTCACGAACTTCATCGAGTGTGCTCTTGAAAGAGTCCACAAGGTCTGTAGGAAGTTTGCGGATGAAGCCTACAGTGTCGGCAAGAAGGAATGGAAGATTCTCCACGACAACCTTGCGAACAGTGGTGTCGAGCGTTGCGAAGAGCTTGTTCTCCGCAAAGACCTCACTCTTTGAGAGCAGGTTCATGATGGTTGATTTACCAACATTGGTATAGCCAACGAGAGCCACACGAATGAGTCGACCGCGGTTCTTGCGCTGGGTAGTCTTCTGCTTGTCTATCTCTGCAAGGCGTTCCTTGAGCAAAGACATGCGAGAAAGGATGATACGGCGGTCCATTTCAAGCTGCGTTTCACCAGGTCCACGGAGACCTACCGAACCTTTTCCACCACCGGAACCGGAACCACCACCCTGGCGTTCAAGGTGAGTCCAGAGTCGCTGAAGTCGAGGAAGCATATAGCGATACTGTGCGAGTTCCACTTGCGTCTTGGCATTGGCTGTCTGCGCACGCATAGCAAAGATGTCGAGAATGAGCGATGTACGGTCAAGGATCTTCACTTTCAGTTCAGCTTCTATGTTGCGAATCTGCTTTGCCGAAAGCTCGTCGTCGAAGATTACCATACCGATTTCCCTCTCCATCTCTTCTTCGTCGCGAATATATTGTGCTATTTCCTGAAGCTTTCCCTTACCAACATACGTTACCTGACTCGGGCCTTGCACCTTCTGCGTAAAACGCTTCACGGTGACAGCACCCGCTGTGTCGGCGAGGAACTCCAGTTCGTCGAGATATTCGTTAGTCTTGGCTTCGTTCTGTTGTGGCGTGATCAAGCCCACAAGAATCGCAGATTCTGCCTTTACTTCTGATATTACAAATTCCTTCATATACGGTGCAAAATTAATAATTATAATTAAATAATGTGTCTTTTATACTCGGATTTTTTATTTTATGCTTTGTTTTCGCGCTATTTAGTATTCATTAGGTCGTTAAAATTCATCATTTTTACGAAAAAATGTGTAATTTTGCACAACAATTCGATGCGAGCTTTGAGGCTAAAGGCTAAAAGCCAATGGCTAAACTAAACAACTAAATAACGAAACAACCAAACAACTAAATATGACTTTATATTTAACAAGCAGCCATACTCTCGGTTGGGCAGGCGATCTTAACCCGGCCAACGGTCTTGTTGACGAGCTAAAGGCTTCACTCTCCCACCCTATCCGCTGTGTTATGATCTCGTCCTTCCCTGACGACGTGGAAATAACAGACCGCATGGCATGGGAGGTTCGCGAATGTTTTGAGAACGCAGACCTCGCCTTCGACCATTACGAAGTGCTTGACCGTCGTACAGAATCAGAAGCAGAGCGTATGTTGAAGGAGGCTAACTTCATCTTCATCTGCGGCGGACACGTGCCAACGGAGAATAACTTCCTCAAAGACATCAAGCTCAAGCAGCGCATAAAGAACTTTGACGGCGTGTTGCTTACCATCAGTGCCGGTTCAATGAACTGCGCAGACAATGTCTATTCTCCACCAGAGATGGACGAGGAGGTTCTTGACCCTAAGTACAAGTACCACCGTAAGGGCTTGGCTCTTACCGACATAAACATCCTTCCGCACCTCCAGACGCTTCAGGATATGGTGCTCGCAGGTAAGCATATCATCAACGATATTGCCAAGGCAGACAGCATGGAGCACCCTATCTACCTTCTCAATGACGGCTCATTCTTCATCATCAAGGACGGCACAACAGAACTTCGCGGTGAGGCTTACCTCATGAACAAGGGTAAACGCCGCAAGGTTTGTTCCGACGGTGAGCGAAAGCTTCTCAAGAACGGCAGATTATATTTGGTTTCGCAAGATTAACTTGCGAAGGCTAAAGGCTAAAAGCTAAAGGCTAAAGGCGCCCCTCCGGCCAACAACTAAAAAACTAAACAGACAAATCGTAAATTGTAAATCTGTAAATCACAAGTCACAGTTATGAACTTCGTTTACATTTCACCAAATTTCCCTGACACAGCGTGGAAGTTCTGCGCTGCGCTGAAGGGCAACGGCGTCAGCGTATTTGGCGTCGGCGATCAGGATTACGACTCCCTCAAGCCAGAGCTCAAGAACTCTCTCACTGAGTATTTCAAGGTGTCAAGCCTTGAGAACTACGATGAGGTTTATCGTGCTTGTGCTTTCTTCACTTGGAAGCACGGTCGCATCGACTGGCTTGAATCAAACAATGAGTATTGGCTTGAGCAGGACGCTCGCCTTCGCACGGACTTCAACATCAACACAGGCTTGAAGCTCGACCAGATTTCTGCCATCAAGGAGAAGTCTGAGATGAAGAAATACTATGCTCAGGGCGGTATCCGTACTGCTCGTCAGATAAAGGCAAAGGAAGGTTTACACCCTGTGAAATGGTTTGCAGGTGAGGCTGGCTACCCAATCTTTGCAAAGCCTGACGTAGGCGTTGGCGCTAACGGTACTTACAAGATCAACAACGACCAGGAACTTGAGAATTTCTTCAACACCGTAGCCGATGTAAACGACTATGTAATAGAGGAATACGTAACAGGTAACATCTGCGACTACGACGCTATCATCGACTCTCACGGCAATCCTCTCTTCGAGTCTTGGAGCGTTTGTCCTCCATCTATCTCTGATATCGTGACCAAGAATCTTGACTCTGTCTATCACGTAGAGAAAGAGATGAACGAGAACCTACGCTTCTGGGGACGTCAGACTGTGAAAGCTTTCAACGTAAAGAGCCGCTTCGTTCACCTTGAGTTCTTCCGTCTCGACCGTGCTCACCGTGGTCTTGGCAACGTTGGCGACTTCGTAGCCTTGGAAGTAAACATGCGTCCTGGTGGCGGTTTCACTCCTGATATGCTCAACTATGCTCACGCCGTTGACGTCTATAAGATTTGGGCTGACATGATTACTTACGACAAGAGCAATCAGCCTAACACCCCAGAAAACTACTACTGCGTATTCGCCGGCCGTCGTGATGGCGTAACTTATCGCCTTGACCACAACGCAATGATGGAGAAATACCGCTACGCCCTCAAGCAGTGGGATCGTATGCCAGATGCTCTCGCACCTGCAATGGGCAACCAGACTTACATCGCTCAGTTCAGCACAGAGCAGGAAAAGGACAACTTCCTCGCTGACATTTACGATAGAATATAAGATGAACGTACAATACCACAAATGGTACAGTCGCTACCTGAACCGCGACATGGAATACAAGATCTTCGGCGACAGTGGTCACGGAATGATAGCCTTCCCTTCGCAGGACGGTCGCTTCTATGACTTTGCCGACCGAGGAATGATTCACGCACTTGCCCCTTGGATTGAGGCTGGCAAGTTGCGTGTCATCTGCGTTGACGGCATCGACTGGGAGACTTGGTCTAACACTGGTGGCGACAACCGCTGGCGCATTGAGCAGCATGAGCGTTGGTTCAATTATATCATAGAGGAACTGATGCCGAACATCCGCTATTGGGACAACGAGACTTTCATGGTCACTGGCTGTTCAATGGGCGCGATGCACGCAGCAAACTTCTTCTTCCGTCGCCCGGACATCTTTGATACCCTCATCGCAATGTCTGGTCTCTACAGCGCTTCCGACGGTTTCCCTCTCTATGCAGACGAGCTCACTTACGCAAACTCCCCAATAGACTTCCTTCGCAACATGCCTGCCGACCACCCTTGGATGGAGCTTTACCGCAAGAACAAGATTGTAGTTACCATTGGACAAGGTCGCTGGGAGGACATCACTCTCGCTTCCACTCGTGAGCTCGACACTATGCTCTGCCAGAAAGGCATCCCAGCTTGGTTCGACTATTGGGGCTACGACTGCGACCACGACTGGCCTTGGTGGCAGAAACAGTTGCCACATGTAATGCATAATCTCAAGCCGCTATAGCTTGAAGCTAGTTAAAGAAGTTATCACTCCTTCGTCGTTAGAAGTTATAGGAAGTTAAAAGACATTAGATTTATGTGCGATTCACGATTTGAATGCAAAGCTATTGTCTTTTACTTCTTTGCGAGTAAAACGAGCTATAACTTCTTTTAACTCCATTTAACTCCCATTTATTATGCAAGATACTTACAAGACCATCGCCGTCCCTTCCGAAGGCTACTACACACAGTTGAAAAGCAAGTTCTACAGCTTCGCCATCCCAGTTGATACTGTTGATCAGGTGAAAGACATCGTTGCGCAATATAGGAAGAAATACTATGACGCGCGACATGTCTGCTACGCCTATGTCATCGGTCCCGACAAGTCGGAGTTTCGTGCTAACGACGACGGCGAACCTTCCAGCACAGCCGGCAAACCGATACACGGACAGATAGTATCTCGCGACCTGACGAACATCCTTGTCATCGTCGTGCGCTACTATGGCGGTGTGAATCTCGGCACAGGAGGTCTCATCATAGCCTACCGATCGGCTGCCCAAGAAGCTCTTGACGCAGCGGAAATTGTGGAGAAGCAAGTGGAAGAGGTCATCGTCCACAACTTCCAATACACGGAAATGAATGCTGTTATGAAAGTCGTAAAAGACACAAAATGCACAGTTATCGCACAGAATTTCGACAATGATTGCACAATAACTCTTAAAATAAGACAATCTGAGGCGGAAAATCTTAGGGAAAGACTCAAAAAAATCGCTTTCGGGCAATAGATTTACGTCCGTTTTTACTAACTTTGCAGCGCTTTACGAAGCAACAAACCACATAACCACAAAACAGAACAACCGCATAACAGTATTTATGGCAAAGATTAGAATAAAGGATATCGCAGAACAAGCCGGCGTGAGCGTCGGTACCGTTGACCGTATTCTTCACAACCGTCCAAACGTCTCGGCGGTGGCGAGACAGAAAGTAGAAGAGGTCCTCGAAAAAATCAACTACAAGCCTAACAGATACGCATCAGCCCTGGCATACAACAAGGAGTACACCTTTTATGTCATAATGCCAAAGCATTCTTCAGAGGCTTATTGGGCAGAGATAGAAGAGGGTATTATACACGCTTGTGACCATAGAAGCGACTTCAATGTAGAAACGAAGACGCTCTACTACTCACGTTACGATTCGGAAGATTTCATGAAGCAGTGCAACGAATGTCTCAATGCACAACCTACAGCAGTTGTTCTCGTACCATCACAGGCTGACGTAACACGCCTTTTTGCTGACAAGCTCCACGAACAGGGAATTCCATTCGTGCTCCTGGACTCTTACATGCCTGAACTCACCCCTCTGTCTTTCTTCGGACAGGATTCGTTCTCTTCTGGCTACTTCGCTGCAAAGATGCTCATGCTCCTTGCTCATGACAACAAGCAGATTATGCTGATGAAGCAGAAAAAGAATGGAAGGGTGTCAAGTAAGCAGCAAGAAAACCGCGAGATCGGCTTCCGCAACTACATGCGAGCACACTATCCTGAGGTGGAAATTCTTGAACTTGACCTTCCTCTTGATATTGAGCGAGAGAAATACACTGAGATTCTTGAAGACTTCTTCAACTCACATCCAGAAGTACACCATTGTATAACATTCGCATCAAAGGCTTATCTCGTAGGCGAATACCTACTTTTCACTAAGCGCACAGACGTGAAAATCATGGGTTACGACATGGTGCCAAAGAATGCCGAATGCCTTCGCAAGGGCTCTATCTCATTCCTTATCGCACAGCATGCCTTCATGCAGGGTTTCCATTGCATAGACACTCTCGTAAAACATATCGTGCTTAAGCAGGAAATCAAGCCTGTGAACTATATGCCTATTGAACTCCTAACAAAGGAGAATGTAGATTTCTACCATCGCACACAGATATAAAAAAATAAAAGCCTGCCTCTCGACTGAGAAGCAGGCCTTTATTTTGCATTGTGGCTTGCGGGAGATTAGTCCTGAGCCTTGATAACGCGCTTTTCTGCGATGCGAGCCTTCTTACCTGTAAGCTTACGGAGGTAGTAAAGCTTAGCACGGCGTACCTTACCACGCTTGTTTACTTCAATGCTGTCGATGTTTGGCGACTCGATAGGGAAGATACGCTCTACACCTACTGTACCAGACATCTTACGAACTGTGAAACGCTTCTTGTCACCATGACCAGAGATCTTGATAACAACGCCACGATAGAGCTGGATACGCTCTTTTGAGCCTTCGATAATCTTGTATGCCACTGTTACAGTGTCACCAGGACCGAAAGATGGGAACTCTTTGCCTGTAGCAAATGCTTCCTCAGCAACTTTGATTAAATCCATTTTATTTTAAATGTTTAAGAGTTGAGTGTCCCTTAGCGCAACATAGATAGGCAACACGTCTTCCTTCCATAGGTTACGCCAAAAGCGGTGCAAAATTACAAAAAGTTTTTGGTTTTCGGCTTTGGGTTTTCGGCTTTTTGCTCATGTAATTGATTTAGATAGCGCATTTTAAACTTATTGAGAAAATAATACCCAAAAAGTTTGTTCAATTCTTAAAATAGTCTTACCTTTGCACCCGCTAAACGAAAGTATGGCACACGATGGCGAGGTAGCTCAGCTGGTTAGAGCGTCGGATTCATAATCCGGAGGTCGCGGGATCGTGGCCCGCCCTCGCTACAGAAAAAGGACTTACGGAGCTATCCGCAAGTCCTTTTTTTGTTTCCACACCACCCCACCTACAAAAAACAACAGAACATGAACAGAAGATTTGTAATTATTATAATAATGTGCATCGTTTCAATCTGCACATACGCCCAAAAGAAAGGTACTGCCGGCAAGACTTTCAACATGGAATTCAAGCGCGGCGCTATTAGCAACGGATATAATTTCATCGTCACTACCCCATTCTTCTACAACGACAACGACGACAAGATGCCGCTTGTGGTCTTCCTTCACGGCAGAAGCCTTTGCGGACACAACCTTGACCAGGTTCGCAAATATGGAACAATCGATGCCATTGAGAGAGGTCTCCAACTGGAAGCCGTCTGCGTCGCTCCACAAAACCCTGGAGGCGCATGGAGTCCAAGCAAGGTTCTTGACGTCATAGAATACATGGAAAGGCACTACCGCATCGAACCAAGCAGAATATACGTCTTGGGCATGAGCCTTGGCGGCTACGGCACTATGGACTTCGTCAATGCATATCCCGAAAAAGTAGCAGCAGCGATGGCAATGTGTGGTGGTTGCTCTTCAAAGACTTACGATGGTCTCTCGAAAGTGCCACTCTGGATTGTTCATGGCACAGCCGATGCTGCCGTGCCTGTCAACGAATCGCGCAAGGTCGTCAATGCCATGCGCAGCAGCTATGATAGTAGTCTGCTCCTTTACAGCGAACTTCCTGGCGTAAACCACGGTCGTCCGTCACGACTTTTCTATCAGCTCGACACTTACGACTGGCTTTTCAGTCACACAACACATGACCGCCGACTGGACAAGACATTCACAATAAACAACGCCACGCTGAACCGTTCCTATAACGAGAACATGCAGCGCGGCGATTATCCGGAAGATGACATCCTGGAAGGAATCCTGGATGACATGGAATGGTAATAAAAAGGTTTCGCCCTGGAAAAGGCGAAACCTTTTTATCTCATCTTTCCCATCTTAACGTTCAACGGATTCTCCAGTTCCTTCTTCCATTCTTTCAGGTAAGCAAACCAAGCGTCTGCAGAATGGAAACCAAACGACTCATTGTCCGAGCCGAAAACGATAGAATATTCAAGTGTACGACTGTTTGTGTTCACTGCGTAAGCATAGTTATCCTTGTTTGCTGGCAGTTCCTTAACGATATGTTTGCTTGGCACACAAATGCCAAGACCCACAGTCTCACGCTTATGCCCTACGCTATCCTTCTCTGATACAGGCCAATCCGTGCCCCAACAGCCGCGAAGGCCATTGTTGTCAGAGTATTCCTCTGAATTCTTCACGTTGATGATACCTGTGCAGTAAGTATTGTTTGTAGGACGGCTGAACATGCAGCTCACTTCGCAGTCACGATGTCCGGCATAGAGAGTATAGTAAGTGCACATTGTCACAGCTTCTGCACCAGGATAAGGCAGCCAATTCTCGTCGAGAACCTCCACGATTGTGCGGAGAGGGCCTTTCGACACAATACGCTGTCCGCGATGATCAAGGTCTTCAAGCATCACAGGACCGTTTCCATCAAAGCCACGAAGAGCACCCACGCCGAGAGTACTTCCCACCCAGAGCACGTCGTCGCCGAAGCCGGCAGCCTTCTGCTCTGCATCTGGATAGAACTGAGTCTGCTTCAATTCAAGCTGCTTCGAGTACTTGCCGTAAATATCAACCGTCTGGCGATGGTCGAAGTAGATGCGATATGCAGCCAGTTCACTCTCAAAAGCAGCGCCATGGTGGTGAAGCATCCAATAAGGATTCACGCCGCGGTTCACCTTCAGCTGGTCGATGTACAAGTCCTGTTTGTTCGTTTCCTTGATTTTCTTGTTCGTTAGCATCATATCCACATACACACGCGCAGGATATTCCTTCTGCACACCGTCATCGGAGTATGATATTTCAGCCTTTACAGTCTGTTTTCCTTCAATGTTCACGAGGAAACAGAGAGCATCTGCTGTGCCATCACCAGTGATGTCATCAAGCTGACACGGAATTTCCTGACCATCAACGGTTACAACAGCCTGACGAACTGCGAAAGGCACATGGCCGAGCGACACATTTACAGGCGCATCCACACGCTTCGTCTCAAGCGGATTCGTTATTTCAAGGGTCTGCGTTTTTGTCTTGGCGCCAACACAAAGAGCTGAAAGCAATGCCAAAGTTAAGGTTAGTTTTCTCATATTTAGTGTTTAGTATTTAGTGCTCCTTCAAATATTCCTTTGAATACTCCACATAATGAGCCGCGAAGCTCTCAGCCTGATTTGGCGCAGTCTTCTTGAGGAACTTTGCAGGCACACCGCCCCAAATCTCATGTTCGCCAATCTGTGTGCCGCCAAGAACAAGTGCACCGGCAGCAACTATCGCACCTTCGCCCACTACAACCTTGTCCAGAACAGTCGCGCCCATACCAATCAGGCAGCCTTTCTTCAGCGTGCAAGCATGGACTGTTGCATTATGACCGATGGAAACATCGTCCTCAATGTTCGTTGGACCTGTCGTGTTCGTCACATGCACCACAGCACCATCCTGAACATTCACACGATTGCCCATTGTTACCGGCGCAACATCACCGCGAACTGTGGCCCCAAACCAGATTGAACACTCGTCGCCCATCGTCACATCACCAACGATGGCAGCGTTTTCCGAAAAGTAACATTCTGCTCCATATTTAGGCGCAAAACCCTTATATTGTTTAATGATTGCCATAAAAATTATTACAATTTGTAAGTTTATGCTAATTTTTCGTGACAAAATTACAAATAAATTATCGTATAATAAAATCTTTTTCTAATTTTGTCACCGCTTAGCGCCATATTTTTGATTACACATTAATATATATAGCAGCTTAGCCACCGTTCCCGACGATTATTCGTCGGGCCTACCTACAACAAAAAACCAAAAACTAACAACCAAAAACCAATAAAATAGAAATGAAAAAGATTCGTGCAGCCGTAGTAGGTTACGGCAACATCGGAAAGTTCACTATTGAAGCTCTCGAGGCTTCTGACGACTTTGAGATTGCTGGCGTTGTTCGCCGCAATGGTGCAGAAAATAAGCCTGCTGAGCTCGCTCAGTATGATGTTGTAAAGGACATCAAGGAGCTCAAGGACGTAGATGTAGCCATTCTTGCTACTCCTACTCGCTCTTGCGAAGAGTTCGCAAAGCAGATTCTTCCTCTCGGTATCAACACTGTTGACAGCTTCGACATCCACACTAACATCGTAGAATATCGCAAGACTCTCATGGAGCTCAACAAGAAGACTGGCACTGTTTCAGTTATCGCTGCCGGTTGGGATCCAGGTTCTGACTCTGTTGTCCGCACACTCATGCAGAGCCTCGCTCCAAAGGGACTCTCTTACACAAACTTCGGTCCAGGCCGTTCTATGGGTCACTCTGTTTGCGTGCGCTCAAAGGAAGGTGTTAAGGACGCTCTCTCTATGACAATCCCTGTAGGTGAAGGCATCCACCGCCGCATGGTTTACGTAGAACTCGAAGAAGGCGCAAGCCTCGAAGAGGTTACAAAGGCTATCAAGGCAGACCCATACTTCGCAAGCGACGAGACTCACGTCTTCGCAGTAGAGTCTGTTGACGCTCTCAACGATGTTGGTCACGGCGTAAACCTCGTTCGCAAGGGCGTTTCTGGTAAGACTCACAACCAGATGATCGAGTTCAACATGAAGATCAACAACCCTGCCCTCACAGCACAGGTACTCGTAAACGTAGCTCGTGCATCAATGAAGCAGCAGCCAGGTTGCTACACAATGATCGAGATCCCTGTAATCGACTACCTCCCAGGCGACCGCGAAGACCTCATCGCACACCTCGTATAATATATTCGCAGCCATACTTGGCAGCGAAGCTAATGACTAACTAACCTTTCCACCCCTTCATAAGAAACGTAACTTGGTGATTTTTATTAGGATGTTAGTTAAGATTTCGAGGAGCGTAGCCACGATCCCTTTAAAGAGCCTCATAAAAGCGAGGTATTCGAGCGCATTTTCAGTTGAGATTTTCGTTCTGGATTTTAAAATCTTAAACTATAATCCTTCTTGCGCTCCAGTAGGTGCTCAGGCGCTTCGCGGAGTCCCAAAATACGCTCCAGTACGTCGCTCTTAGGGACGATTTTATTTAGGATCGCCCATAGGGCTCGACATCTGAACTAAAATCATAACTAAAATCAAAGGGGCAGCGAAGTTAATTACTAATAGCTAAAGGCTAAAAGCATCCTTTCGGAGCTTTTAGCCTTTTTTCGTTAAAAAAATTTGGACGAAAAGAAAAAAAGCATTACCTTTGCAACCGAAACACACGTTTCGGTAACAACCAATACGATACTTTTACACTCTCTAACCAACTCATTTTCAATACATAGCAACCATATACACTCACCACAATATGAGATTCTTCGACAGAAAACAGGAAATATCAAAGCTTGAAAGGATAGAAAAGCTGTCACACGAAGTGGCACAGTTCACCGTCGTTTCTGGACGCAGACGCATTGGCAAGACGTCTTTGGTTCGCCATGCCTACAAAGACACCGATATGCTCTATTTCTTTGTAGCACGAAAGACAGAGGCTGACCTCTGTGAAACTTTCATGGAGTCCATTCGCGAGACACTAAACATGCCTATGATAGGCAGCGTGAAGCACTTCTCCGAGTTGTTCGATTATGTCATGCAACTGGCAAAGACACGCCATATCACGCTGATGATAGATGAGTTCCAGGAATTCTATAGGGTGAATCCGTCTATCTTCTCCGAAATGCAGGACATCTGGGATCGTCATAAGGACGAAGCAAAGATAAACCTAATCGTCTGCGGCTCGGTTAACTCGCTCATCAACAAGATATTCCGCGACAAGAAGGAACCGCTCTACGGCAGGCAAACGGAAATGATACACCTGCGTGCCTTTGCACCTTCTGTACTGAAGGAGGTAATGGCAGAATATCGTCCAAACTACACCAATGAAGATTTGCTTGCATTGTATCTCTTCACAGGCGGCGTGGCGAAATATGTGGAACTCCTTGTGGACAAACGATGTCTCACACTCGAAAAGATACTTGACACCATCTTTGAAAGAGACTCCTACTTCCAAGGCGAAGGCAAGAACATGCTGATAGAGGAGTTTGGCAAGGAATACGGCACATACTTCTCCATCCTATCTCTCATAGCGCAAGGACACAACACGCGTGGAGAGATAGAGGACATGCTCGGCATGGAGATAGCCGGATACCTAAAGAAACTCATCGACGACTACGGATTGGTAGCTAAGCAGCAACCGCTCTTCGAGAAAGCTGCCAACAAGAATGTCCACTATGCAATACACGACCACTTCCTCCGCTTCTGGTTTCGCTTCATCTACAAATACTCATATATCCTGGAAGCTGGTGGGCATCAGCGATTGCGCCAGATTGTGGAGCGCGACTACAGCAGCTACAGCGGCAAGGTTCTTGAAGCATGGTATCGCGACACGATGACAGAGCAAGGCACTTGCACACGCATCGGCTATTGGCATGACCGCAAAGGCGAGAACGAGATAGACATCATTGCCGCAGACGACATCGACAAGACAGTAAGCTTCTACGAAGTGAAGCGTCAGAAAAGCGACATCAACCTCAGCACCCTTCGTTCAAAGGCAGACACATTCCTGAGAGCAACAGGACAATACAAGAAATACACCATATCGTACAATGGATTATCCCTTGACGACATGTAAAAATTACTACAGGCTAAAGGCTCCCGAAAGGAAGCTTTTAGCTTTTTTTCGCACATTTCCAAGCCACTCATTATAAACAACTTAGGGGCATCCAAAAAAATTCGTATACAAACGCACCTCACTTTTGTATACAAACTCACCACGAGTTTGTATACGAACTTTTTTCAAAACTCATAGAGATATTATTCAGAAGTACCACAGATAGCGCTCGAAAAAGCCGGATTAAACACAATTATTCTTATGATTAACTGGAATTTCCCATCCTTGATAAGAAACGTAACTTGTTGATTTTTATTAGGATGTTAGTTAAGATTTCGAGGAGCTTGCGACGATCACTTTAAAGAGCCTCATTAAAGCGAGGTATTCGAGCGCATTTTCAGTTGAGATTTTCGTTCTGGATTTTAAAATCTTAAACTATAATCCTTACAAAAATACGCTCCAGTACGTCGCTCTTAGGGACGATTTTATTTGGGATCGCCCCTAGGGCTCGACATCTGAACTAAAATCAAAACTAAAATCAAAAAGATGGGAAAGTTTAGTAAGTATAATAAGTTAAATTTATTGATAAT
>JAZLHI010000060.1:0-2618 GCA_045616725.1 Prevotella sp.
GTGTGAAGAGTAGTGTTGTCCTTGCCAGGGAAGATACAGTTAGCCTGGTGCTCGCTGTCAGCATCAGCAACAACACGGTGAGTGCCTTCCTCAGTACCGTCGGTTACCCACAACCAGTACTGTGCGCCGAGAGCAGGATCATACTCAGCCGACTCGTCATCAATTGCAACGAAGATAGCCTGAGTCTCGTTCATCTGAAGGAATGCCTTAGGATTACCATCACCGAATGTGTAGCAGTCCATAAGCATCTTTGTACCTTCCTCTGTACCATCAGAAACCCAAAGTTCCTGTCCCTCATCTTCTGTGAAAGCAGAGAAGAGAACCTTGTCATTCAAACGTCCGAGATAGCAAGGATTACCAGAACCAGGACCAGGATTGATGTCTGTACTACCCTAGAAAAAGTTGAATGGATTTTTACTATAAACCTAAGATCAGTTGAATGATTTTCTTCCTAACCCTTGGCTTGGTTGAATAATAATTGCTAAACACTGATTATTGTTGAATAAGCCCTTAAAGCCTGCATTCAATTGAATCCCGTGTTTGGGATGCAAAGATAGTAGCTCCGGCTCGAATCTCCAAATTTTCAAGATACTTTTCTCTGTAACTGGTCCATTTTTTATTGATTTTGCCCTTATAGGAGGCAGCCTGGCGCGGTGTCATGTTGTCAAGACTCATGTGCGGACGCTCATTGTTGAAGAATTCCACAGCCTTTGTCATGGCACGTCTTACTTCCTCGATAGAATGGAATTTTATGTCTTTGAACAGTTCGTTCTTTATCGTATTGTTCAGACGTTCTGCAACAGCGTTGTCCTTGGGATCTCCGCTGTCGGTCATGCTGATGCGTATGCCTGCCTCGTAGAGTACTGCTGTATATGCAGCACTTACATACTGGATGCCTCTGTCGGAGTGGTGGATGAGATCTATAAGTTCTTCGCCAGCCAATGTTTCCACGGCCTGCAGCAGGCACTCCACGCTATGCCATGCCTCCAGCGTCTCCCCTACATACCAGCTGATGATTTCCTTGGTATAGTAGTCGGATATAATGGACAGATAGCAGAAGATGTACTCGTCTTCGCTGCCCCATATCGGGATGTATGTGATGTCGGTTACCCATACCTGGTTCTTGCGTACAGGGATGAGTTCCTTGATCAGATTTGGATAAGTCGGGAGGCCGTGCGTCGAATCTGTGGTGCGTGGTTTACGCCTCGGCTTTCTGACATTCAGATTGTTGACAGCTATTATAGACTCCATTTTGTCTCTGCCAACCATGTACTCGTAATCACGCCCGAAACGCTCAAGATACATAGCGTGCAGTTTCTCTCCGCCTATGCCCGGATCGTACTTCCGTATCTCACGAATGAACTGCAAGACCATCTCCTCCGTAAGGAGCTGTTTGCTCAACGTGTCCCTATGCTGATAGTAAGCCTGCCAGCTCTTGCCAAACAGCCGGCAGAGAAGGCCCATAGTCTGGCCCTTGACCTTCTCTGCGGCAAGCTCTTTTACTGTTTGGCACCAGATTTTTTTCTTATCGGAATGTTGAAGGTCTTCTCGGCCAGGTCTATCATCACGTCTTTGGCGTGATTTGACCATTCTGCCATCTTCAATGCTTCCTGAAGCTTCTTATTCTCCTCTCTGAGGCGTACGAGCTCTTCCTCTGGTGACTCTGTTGGATTTACTTTCTTTTTAGGCATAGGATTGTGGAGGGATTTATTAATACTGCCGGAGCGTCTTTTCATCTGCCGTTCCTTTTCACTTGCAAAGATACTAAGCCAATTATAAAAAGTCTTCTTGCAAATGCCAAATTTTTCACAGATAACCCTTACATTGCAGTGATTTGACAGATAATACGAGATTATTATGCGTTTTTCTTCGTTCGTATACAACGAAACGCCACCAGTAAACTCGCGGGGGTAACGTAAAATCGCTTCCAAGTCCCCATAAACAATTTCTTTTGCTTTTTCCTTCATAGAGTTGTGTTTTTTATTCAACTCTTTTCAGGGCAAGACAGGCTGTACATCATAACGATAACGATGACGGGGATTTATGATCCTCCTTCCTGTACTACAGGATAGACGAAACCGTTGGAGTGGCGAACCTTCTCGAACTCCAGTTCTCGCATAGCCTTTCCGATACTGATGGAGTTGAGTGTCTTGTCATCGACCGTTGGGAATCGCTTCTTCATCGTCGCGCGAATCTCCTTGGTGGTGACATACACACACTTCTCATCATCCTTTGGCTTGCGATACAGAGTCTCGATCATCATCTCAAGACTTGCTACCTGCTCGTAAGGAGCGTTCAGCCTCAGAATCTGTTCCGTCTCATCGTTGTTAAACCAGAATCGCTCCTTCTTTACCGTGAGTTCATATACCACCTGAGCATAGAGCTGTTCGTAGTCGATAGGCGTCTGGTTGTCAAGATGTTCGCCGGCAGGAGTCTCGATGGTGATGTAGCGACGCGAACCTGTTGGGTCCTGGAGAGGACGGCGGCAGTTGGTCGTTGCAAAGAATGATGCATAGCGGTGCTTCACATCGATCACACTTCCGAAAATCTTTCGGGCGTTCACCTGCGACTTCGACAGTGCCTGCTTGATATGAGCCTGCTGCTTCATGGAAGTCGGA
>JAZLHI010000061.1:0-8666 GCA_045616725.1 Prevotella sp.
ACGATGCAATCGCCACCAACACCGCTTTCAGCACCACTGAGAACGTAGCTCTCGCTGTCAACGGTATTGCCAAAATGATGACCACCCAGTACCTTAGCACACAGGGTATGAATGGTGAGGGTACCATGAAGAACTGGTACAACAACTTCACTGGCAACGATACCCAGAAGGCAAACCAGACCGGTTGGGCTTCTCTCTGGAACAACCTCGCTACCTACAAGACCAGCGTTACCTCTTCTTACGCTTACTACCCTTGGTACTATTACTACAAGCTGATCGGTAATGCCAACACCATCATCAACCGTGTTGACGATGCTGCAGGTCCTGATAATGACAAGAAGTTCCTCAAGGCTCAGGCGCTCACCTACCGTGCATACAGCTACATGCAGCTCCTCCAGATGTACAGCACCCGCTGGTGCGACAGCAACAATGGTTCTGCACAGGGCGTAATCCTCCGTCTGGAGGAGACCGATCCTTCGGCTGATCTCGCTAAGCCATGCTCAACCATGGCCGAATGCTACGCTCAGATCTATAAGGACCTCGACGAGGCTATCAGCCTCTACAAGGCCAGCGGTCAGGAGCCTGCTGACTTCTACCTCCCAGGCCTCGACGCAGCTTATGCAGTTTACGCTCGTACCGCTATGTATCGCGAGGACTGGAGCAACGCTGCCAACTACGCTTCTTTGGCTCGTCAGAACTACTCTATCATGGGTGCTTCACAGTACAAGGCTGGCTTCAACTCTCCTAACGATGAGTGGATCTGGGGTGTATACGAGGCAGAGGATCAGACCCTCTACTACTATAGCTACTTCGCCTACATCGGCTCTAACTCTTCAGCAAGTGCTTGCCGTAGCTATCCAGTATGTATCAGCAAGGAGCTCGTTGACCAGATTCCTGCTACCGATGTTCGTCGCAATCTCTTCCTGATTCCACAGAGCGATGCAGAGTTCAAGGAGATGAACGCTTCTACCGGTCGTACCACCAAGGGTACCATGTTTACCCGTGGTCAGAGCTCTGGTTATGTCTATGGCACCAGCTACATCTTCGGCTACATGCAGTTCAAACTCCGTGCAGAGTTCATGCCAGGCGGTGGTTGCTTCCACCTCTTCCGTGCTGCTGAGATGTACTACATCGAGGCAGAGGCTAAGTGCCACCTCAACGACGACGCTGCTGCACAGGATCTTCTCTTCGCTGCTAACTCAGTATACGATCCAGAGATGACCAAGTCAACCAAGACAGGTGCAGAACTGCTTGAGGAAGTACAGCTCTACCGTCGCTTCGATCTCTGGGGCGAGGGTCATGACTGGAGCGACTTCAAGCGCTGGAAGAAGGACATCGTCCGTAAGCCTCTTGACGTAAAGGCTGGCCTTGCAAGTGAAGGCAACTGGCACGCTACCTTCGCCATCACCATCCCTGCTTCTGATGACAGCCGCTGGATCTGGGCTATCCCTAACAAGGAGACCGATTACAACGACGCTTTCAAGCTTCCAGAGGACTAAACCATGTGCGCCTCGGCGCGCATGGTAAATAGCAAATATCAAATACTGTATTTATAACTAAATGAAATTCACTATTTTACATTTTTTATGGTAGAAAAGTGTTTGCAGAATATAAAAATGGTAAGAATTTAACATTCTATAGACAGCGATGGCACTTAGACATTGCAAAACTATACCATAAAAAATGACAAATGGTGAATCATTGATTAAAGGTTTAGTATCCCCACAAAAAATGTCAACCGGAACGAAATCATGTATTCGTTTCGGTTGATATTTTTTTGAGGGAATGTTTTTATAGCAGTCTGTAAGCCCTAATTACGATGACACAATAGTTCGTGTCGTCTCCAAATAGACATTTTTTTGAGAGATTTATCAAGTAGTTCAAGAAGATTGTTTATCGAAATAGAATACAAGAAATCAAATCTACAAAAATTGTCAACATCTAATAATTGAGTTAACTTATCTAATAATTTTCGTTAATTATTTTATCGTAAAACCATTTTTCTCAATATATCTTTCCTTATTTAATCAATTAGATATATATTTGCACACCGAATTTAATAAATTAAATAGCATGGCAAGACGAAAGGATGACAAGACTCTGACACGAGTAGAGATGGAAATAATGGGTATTCTGTGGGATCATGGAATGGATGGTATGACCACCCATGAAATCATAGAACACTACCCTGAACCTAAACCTGCATATTCTACAGTAGCCACCTTTATGAGGATACTGACAGAAAAGGGGTTTGTTGGGTTCAACAAGGTGGTGGAATCTGGAGCCAGAACACATGTCTTTCATCCTTTGATGACTCGACAGGAATATACTTCAAAATTTATGAAGGAGGTAAAGGAGTCGTTCTTTGAGGGTTCTATCAAGAAACTGCTCTCATTCTTTGTGGAAGAGGAGGAACTCTCTTCAGAGGCATTGGAACAGATACTCATGGTCATGGAGAAGGAGGGAAAGAAATGATGACGTATGCTATTTACTCTTCCCTGGTCTTGGCCTTGCTGTACTGGGTGTTCTTTGCCTTTTTGAGTCTGGAGACTTTCCATCGTTTGAACCGAATTGCGTTGCTGCTTATTCTTGTATTCTCGTTGGTACTGCCCATCCTTCCTCACAGCTTGGATTTTTCCTTCCTGAAAGCATTGGGCATAACTCTGATTCGAGCGTCTGAGACCAGTACAGGTAGTCCTGAAATCATTGTAGAGAACATGGGTAATACAGTTCAGATGGTTTCTGCTGCAAACTGGAGCTGGAAAGAGATAGCTGGTATGGTCTATTGGGGAGGAATGTTTGCTTACATCGCTTTTTTCATATACCGTACCTTCTTGCTGTACATCTATATGCGACAAGGTCTGAGGCAAACCGATGCACATGGGAATACCATAATCCTGATACCAGGATGTAAATCTCCTTTCAGCATTCTCAGATATATTGTGATGAGTGTTGATGATTACGAGCAGCATCAGACACCTATTTTGTTGCATGAACAGGAGCATATCCGTCAGTTTCATTCGTTGGATTTAATTTTGCTTTCCATCGTTCAATGCATTCAATGGTTCAATCCATTTGTATGGATGTTGGGGCGCGACTTGAAGGTGATTCACGAATATGAAGCCGATAAGGCAATGCTGGATTATGGCGTAGATATCAAAAATTACCAATCTCTTTTGGTGAACAAAATCAATGGTCCATCAGCTTATGCCATGGTAAATGGATTCAATCACTCTCAATTGATTTCCAGAATCATCATGCTGAACAAGAAGCAGTCAAAATCTACAGCAATGGCGCGTTATCTCATCTTTCTCCCCATACTGTTGCTGTCTTTTGCTCTCACGGCAAAGCCGATAGAGAAAGAGACGGTTAAGGTTGAGGACATAGATGCATTGAAAACGCTTCCAATGATCATAGAAGGAACGGTAGTAGATGCTGATACAAGAGAGCCTATTGAAGGTGTTGTCGCCAAGTTGGATGGAAGCACGAAAGGTATCATTTGCTCCCCCGAAGGAACCTTTGCCCTAGAAGTACAGAAAGGTCAAACGCTGGTTTTCTTGATGGTTGAATACAAAACTCAAAAAGTGGTTGTCAAAGACAAAAAGAAACTCACCATTCTACTGGAAAAGGAGTAATTCTTAGCTTTATGAATAAACAGATTATTTTATTGATCCTGCTGCTGATCAAGGTATCATACGCAGTGGGTCAGGGGGCTGTGTCTTATCGTGCAGTCTATGACTTTGAGTACACGGTTTGGGAAGATGAGGCAAAGCGGAACGACAGAATCATGCTGGACCTGAATAAGGATGGGTCTTTCTGTTACAGTATTTATACGTATGAAAGTGATTCTCTGATGAATACGCCCAATGGTAAGGAAACGTTCAGGAAACTGGTAACGGCTGCTTTCCGAAAGGAAGGGGCTAATACCAATGCTTTTCCTCACAAGCGGAGCAAATTCATGATAGCCAAGAGCTATGCACAGAAACAGGCGATAGTGAAGGAAAGCTTACAATCGGAAGTATTCGAATACACTATACCAATCTGCGATATTGTTTGGGCTGTCACTGATTCTGTCCGTGAAATCTGCGCTTATTCCTGCATCAAAGCCATCGGCGAGTATCACGGACGTACTTGGGAGGTGTGGTTTACGCCAGACCTTCCGTTTTGCGATGGTCCTTGGCAACTGACGGGCTTACCGGGCCTAATTGTCCAAGCGCAGGATAAGGAACAGTTGTTCTGTTTTACCTTGATAGGTTTCAACCAGTCGGTTGGCCGGAGTGACTGGGCAGAAAAAGGGAAAAAGACCACGAGGCAGAGCTTTCTCAAGCTAAAGAAGAAGGACTTCCAGAACAGTGAAGCTATGACCAATGCCCTACTGGGGACTAACTCAGCTTCTACTGCCCAGAAAAAGGCGGTCTTTCTTGAAATAGATTTTTAATCGTATGAGAGCAATATTGTTGTTTATGTTCACTATTATGACCGGCATTCTGAGTGTATCTGCTCAAAATCTGATTTCCGGATCTGTTACCCAGGCATCCGACGAATTGCCTATAGCTGGTGTAAATATCATGATAAAGGATACCGATGGCAAGATATTAGCATACGGTGTCAGTGACGCAGATGGACGCTTTTCAATCAAATTGCAATCAACCAGTGAGTCGCTTTCAATAAATGCCACCATGATTGGCTATAAGTCATATTCTGCTCCTTTGGTTTTAGATGGCAAACCGGTGGCAATAATTATGGAAGTAGGAACCCAGCAACTTCAGGAGGTTGTCGTCAAGGCTGATCGGATAAAGGAGAATGGTGATACGGTGACTTACTCCGTGAACAGCTTTGCCCAGAAACAGGACAAGAACATTGGGGATGTGCTGAAACACATGCCAGGAATAGATGTGGCAAAAAACGGAAAGATACAGTATCAGGGTATTGACATCAACAAGTTTTATATTGAGGGAATTGATCTTTTAGGCGGGAAGTATGGAATTGCCACAAATGGCATTTCTCATGATGACATTGGTACTGTGGAGGTGCTGGAAAAGTATCAGCCTATGCAGGTACTCCGTGGATTAAGTTTCTCCGACCAAGCTGCTATCAATCTAAAGATGAAAGACAAATCAAAGGCAACGCTCCTTGTTCATGGCTCGTTGGCTGGCGGATTCTCAGGACAGCCAAAAGGCATACTCTGGCAAGGTGATATCTTCTCGATGATGGTGACAGGAAAGTACCAGATGATAACTACATTCAAAGGAAACAATGTGGGACAGAATCTGTCAGATCAGCTTACGGAATTCACTTCTGACGGTCAGACAGGAACTATAGATAGATATGTTTCTCTTTCCGTACCTGTCACTCCAAACTTAGCAAGAAACAGAAGTTATTTCAATCGATCATGGATGGTGTCATCAAGCCATTTGCTTAAGACAGCTAAAGGCAGGGAATTCAAAGCACAGATTGATTACAGTAATGACCGTGTCTCTGCACAAGGAGCAAGTTCTACTACATATTTTCTAGAGTCCGGAGATAAAATCATCGTGGAAGACAAGAACTCGCTCTCTCATAGAGATGCCTTAACAGGAAAGTTCGTCTATGAGGCCAATGAAAAGTCATATTTCCTTAACAACACGCTTTCCACAGCCCTATCGTGGAATGATTTGACACTGAATACAACAGGGACATTATCCAACACACAAACTGCCAGTACGCCTGAATACGCAGTAAGTAATCTTTTGAAGGTGATCAAACGGTTTGACAACAACAAACTTGTTACTTTCACAAGCCGTAACGAATGGAATTCATTGCCAGAAAAACTGACAATTAACCACGAAGGACTGATCTACGGACAAAATAATAAGCAGCATTCTTTCTACACAGATGAAAGTGCTTCACTTGGTTTTGTCTTCAATAAGGTTCTGCTATCTCTTGATGCAGGATTATCAGGATACTTCAGGAATCTGAATACAAACCTGTTCGGTGTTGAAATGTCAGATTTGATAGGAGCAGAAGCTCTTACTACTGATTATCTGCGTGTATTTGCTTCTCCTAAACTTGAATGGAGCTACAAGAAACTGGAACTTACCCTTAATCTGCCAGTTAATCTGTATTCCTATTATTTTTCTGGAACGATGAATAATCGTACTGAATTATTTTTTTCTCCTTCACTTGCTGCAAGGTTCCGTTTCACACCAAGAATGTCGCTTACCTTACGTGGAAGTGAAGGACGTTCTCCCGCATCACTGCATGACATACATTCCTCTTCTATTCTCACGGATTACAGGTCGTTCACTTCTGGAGTTGATGACTATTACACGTCCTCTGGACAGTCGCTTTCTACTACTTTCAATTATAGAAATGCCTCAAGCGGAATCTTTGTAATGGCGATGGGTAGCTATGGATGGAACAAATCAAAATTCGGGACTGTGCAGAACATTATTGATGATTATGTTTTCTATTCCTATAAACCCACACCTTCAGATTCTCGTAATACAATGGCGTATCTCAACGCAAGCAAGACCCTTGATTTCATAAGAGGTGTTATAGGCGTGAGAGGAAACTATAGGAGAATGGAGAGTTGTCTGTTGTCACAAGGCATCCAGACGGATTATTACAATGATTCTTTTTCGTTGACACCTTTCATTAATGGCAGTATATCGACCTTCTTAAATTGGAATCTCAGATTTGCTTGGGAAAAATCCCTGTTGAAAATCTCTAATATGCCGAGCCGAAGCTCTGACAATTATGTATATTCAGGAAACTTGACAATCACACCTTGTTCTTTGATAACATGGACTACAGGAGGCGAATATTATTGTAATCAAATCGAAGAGGGCAACTTCAAGAGAATGTTTATGCTTGACACAAAAGTTACCTTCAATATAAGCAAACGTTTAGAACTTTCTGTTTCTGGCACAAACTTGTTTAATTATAAGGAATACAACTATGCCTCATATGGTATAGTATTGCAGCATGAACATTCAAGCGCACTTCGTGGAAGAGAATTCTTGATTTCAGTATATCTCAAGAAATGATAAAGTGTCCTTACGAATCAAAAATTTGATTTGTTCCGAAAGATTAAGATGTCTTTTCGTTGCCTAGCATGCACTATCGCTCGTCCCTAACGTCTAATTTTTGATAGTTAGGGACGAACAATAAATGCAAAATACATACATTCAGAAATGAAATATGCACGTTGCAAATTTGTTTATAACGGGTCCCTAACTATTCAAAATATCGAGTTAGTGCCAGACTATAATTGCATCGCATGGAAATGTTTGTTATATTTGCATCGCTAAAAACAAGATAGTTATGACACCTAACAATGGAATAATCGGCAGAGAATACGAGCAGAAAATTCTTGCAAATATCTGCGAAGAACAAGAAGCTCGGCTCATTGCTATTTACGCCAGACGTCGTGTGGGCAAAACCTACCTCGTCAAGCGCTTCTTCAATGTGAAGTATGACTTCTTCTTCACAGGAAGTTATCAGACTCCAATGAAGGATCAGTTGGTGCTTTTCCAACGTGCCATGAAGGAATACACTGGCAAAGAATGTCCATTGCCAAAGAATTGGTTCGATGCATTTTCTTTGTTGTGGGATTATCTGAAAGGACTCCGCAAGAAGCGCCTTGTGGTATTCCTGGATGAGTTGCCTTGGATGGATACTCCGAAATCGAACTTCCATGCAGCATTCAGTTACTTCTGGAACACCTGGGCTTCTACCCGAAACGGAATGAAGTTGATCGTATGCGGTTCTGCTACCACGTGGATGCTCGATAAGATCATAGGAGATAAAGGCGGATTATATGGTCGTACAAACCGCTCCATCTATCTTGCACCGTTCAATCTGGGTGAAGTGGAACTGTTCCTACAGCGGCATAAAGGTATCAATTGGAATCGTCGTCAGATAGCCGAGGCCTATATGATCTTCGGAGGTATTCCTTATTATCTTGATATGCTCGAACGAGATCTGCCGTTGTCAAGAAATGTGGATAATCTTTTCTTCCGAGAGAAGGCTGCGTTGCGTGAGGAATATGACTTTTTGTTCCAATCCTTGTTCAAGAATGCCGTGACCTATCGTAAGGTCATCGAGCTGCTGTCCTCAAAGAGGAAGGGCATGACCATGCAGGAAATTCTGGATGCTTTGAATGCAGAGAAAGGCGGATCACTCTCAGATGTTCTGAAGAATCTGTGCCGATGTGATTTCGTGCGCAAGTATTCAGCTTACGGCAAAAAGGAAAGAGGTGTAATTTATCAGCTGACCGATCTATTCTCACTCTATTACCTCACCTTCATCGGCAATCGCACAGGACAGGATGAGCACTTCTGGACTAATGTCAAGGAATCGACAAAGAATGCCTGGGCAGGATATGCCTTCGAACAACTCTGCCTGCATCATGTGCGTCAGATCAGGGCCAAACTCAGCATCGGAGGCGTATTGACCAATGTCTGTTCCTGGTCTTGTCCACCTATGACCGATGCTGATGGCACTGATTGGAATGGTGCTCAGATCGACTTGTTGCTCTGTCGAGGAGACGAGACCATACATCTGTGTGAGATGAAGTATAGCTCAAAGGAGTTCGCTATTGATGGTAACTATGAGGAGACATTGCGTACCCGTCTTGAGACATTTGCTCACCATACCAAGACAAATGATTCGCTGCGTACAAC
>JAZLHI010000062.1:0-9351 GCA_045616725.1 Prevotella sp.
TAAAATTATTCATTATATATTTATAGTTATTTCTTTTCTAATGCAAAATTACAAACCAAACGGCTCATAATGGTAAAAAAGCAGTTGAAAAAATACCGAAACGTAGAATATTCCAACCCAAACGTATCGGTTTTGCACAACCGACGTACCGTGTGCGCAATTTCATAAAAATTTATCTATTTTTCAGATTGCACACTTCACGTATCGTGTGCGCAATTTTTATAGTTCGCAATAAAACAGCCACTTACCTCAGACGCTCATTTTGTCTTGGTATTGTCAGATTGTAGTCGCAGTATAATAACTATCAAGTGCTGCTGTAATATATAGAATAAGGTGAGATAAAAATACGTCCGAAACACGTTGCAGGGAACATTACGTATTCCGAGCTCCGTATTGCGGACGCACCTTTATTAATATAATGTGTTGTAAGAACCACCCTTATGGGGCAAGGGAGTTTCTACACGATATACTGGTCAGAGATAGACTCGTTGTTGAGGAGGCGACGGATAGCCTCTGCAAACATATCGGCAACAGAGAGCTGCTTTACCTTGGCGCAACGGTTAGCGTAAGGGATAGAATCGGTAAACACAATCTCTTCAAGGGCAGACTGCTGTACACGGTCGCTTGCAGGACCAGACATTACGCAGTGGCTTGCACATGCACGAACGGTCTTCGCACCAGCTTCCTTCATGATGTCGGCAGCCTTGGTGATAGTGCCGGCCGTATCTACCATATCGTCGATGATGACAACATCCTTGCCCTTAACATCACCAATAATCTGCATAGACTCTATGACATTGGCACGAGCACGAGTCTTGTTGCAGAGAACGAGCGGACAATCAAGGTACTTTGCGTATGTCTTTGCACGCTTTGCACCACCTGCATCAGGAGAAGCGATGACAAGGTCAGGGAGATTTAGGCTTTCAAGATAAGGAAGGATGACACCTGAACCATAGAGGTGGTCAACAGGAACGTCAAAGAAACCCTGAATCTGGTCTGCGTGGAGGTCCATTGTGATGAGACGGTCAATGCCTGCTACGCTGAGAAGATCGGCAACAAGCTTTGCACCGATGCTTACACGTGGCTTATCCTTACGGTCCTGACGAGCCCATCCGAAGTAAGGGATAACGGCGTTGATGCTCTTTGCCGAAGCACGCTTTGCAGCGTCAATCATAAGGAGAAGCTCCATAAGATTGTCTGAGTTAGGGAATGTGCTCTGGATGAGGAAGATGTCACGTCCGCGGATGGACTCCTCATAAGAGACTGCAAACTCGCCATCGGAGAACTTTGTCATGACGAGTTTTCCGAGTGGACATCCAAGCTGCTGACAGATGCGTTCACCAAGGTCGTGTGTGGCAGTGCCAGCAAATACCATGAAATTCTTTGTATCCATAAATCAACCCCCTCTTACTTCCCCACAAGGGAGAGAATTTGCACGATGGGGTAATCGGTTTAAAGGTTTAAAATTGTTTTTTTCGTTCAATACACTCCCCTGTGGGGAGGTTTGGAGGGGTCTTCTAATAGAATCGGATGCCAGTGATGATTTGCGAGTTCACCTTGGCATTTAGGTTTTCCGTCAGCTTTGTGCTATACATAGAGAGCTCTTGGCGCAATGCAGGGGAATTGAGCTTCACCATGAGAGTCTGGTTCTTGATGAAGAGATTCTCGGTGAGAGAGTTTATGTATTCGCCAACGACTTCCGGCCAGACTGCTATGAGGCGGCGCTGGAGTAGGGGAGTCTCGAGACCTGAACGGCGGAGAAACTCGTTGAGAGGAGCGTCAATATGTGTTTCGCGGCGTTTGAACATTAGAACTTGAGGACGACGGCGTTGTTTGCTGGGACGAAGAGACGGATAGGCTCTGATGGTGAGAGCTTTACGACATAATCGTCGCCCGAGATGAGGTCTTTTGCGCCATAGTCGTCAGCCTTGATGTTGAGGTAATCGAAGGCGTGCTGTGGGATGTTGACAGCAACCTGCTCCATGTCGTCGGAGAAGTTTGCAACGATGAGCAGTCTTTCGTTCTTATGACAGCGCATGAAAGCATATACGCGGTTGGCGTTGAACTCCTCGCTCTGTGGATTCACATACATGAGGTCGAAGGTCTTGCCCTCTGTGATAGCCTTTTCCTTTGCAGCGATGCCTAATATATTAATGTGCTGCTTCTCGAGTTTCTTCTCTTCGGCAGTGAGCTTTGTGCGCTTCACATAGCCGTGGTAAAGAGACTGAGGATTCCAGTAGTCGAAGATTGTGGTACGACCGTCCTTGCCAGAGAAGCCTTCTTCGTCCATGCCTTTCTCGCCAAATTCCTCACCTGCGTAGAGCATGAAAGGATTGGTATTCAGCATGGTAGAGACTACGAGTGCAGGGATTCCCTTCTGTGCGTCGCCGGCAAAGAAAGGAGATGCGATGCGCTGTTCGTCATGGTTCTCGAGGAAGTTGAGCATGTGGCTCTGGATATCTTCCACATTCTGCCATTGCTGAGTGATAGCCTGTGCGGAACATTCGCCACGAACAACAGCCTTGAGGCAGTCGTACAAGCCGACTTTGTCGTAGAGATAGTCGAAACCAGCCCAGATATACTCGCGATATTGCGCTGGATTATAGACCTCGCCGATGAACTTTATCTCTGGATTAGCGTACTTCACCTTGTCGGTTGCCCAATGCCAGAAAGCGGAAGGCACCATCTCTGCCATGTCGCAACGGAAACCGTCAACGCCCTTCTTTGTCCAGAAGAGGAGAATGTCGGTCATCTTGTTCCATGTGTCAGGGATTGGGTCGAAATGCTCTGAGCGTCCGCCGGCGTCGCAGTAGTCAACACCGTAGTTGAGTTTAACGGTTTCGTACCAGTCGTTGCGACCAGGAGCGTTGTTGAAGCAGTCATTGCCGGTAGCCTTTGCTGGTTCTTCCTTGTATGTCTCGAAGCCCTCAGCCTCAAGAGGGATGGAAGGAGAGAAAGGCTGTCCCCAGCAGTAGTAGAAGTTGTTTCCTGTAGCGAAGTGCCACTCCTTGACATCACCTTCACCAAGATCCTTCACGCCTTCTGGCTTTGCGATGGAATTGTACTGACGAGCCACGTGGTTTGGCACGAAGTCCATGATGACCTTGAGCCCAGCCTTGTGAACTCTTGCAAGCAATGCCTCGAACTCCTTCATGCGTTTTTCTGGATTGTCAGCGAGATCAGGGTCGATATCGTAGTAGTCGCAGATAGCGTAAGGAGAACCTGCCACGCCTTTCACAACAGCGGGATGCTGGCGTGGAATGTCGTATGCGGAGTAATCTGTGGCTGTAGCATGGCGCACAATACCAGTAAACCAGATGTGAGTCACTCCAAGCTTCTTGATGCGGTTGAGAACGGCTGTCGTATAGAACGACATCTTGCCGCAACCGTTGTCCGCAAGAGAGCCTGCAGGAAGGTTTGTGGTGTTGCTATTGCCGAAGAGGCGAGTGAAGATTTGGTAGATGATCATAATAGAATTTATTACTGAACGCCCTGGATAGAAACGCTGCGGTCGATCTTAGCAATCATGCCCTGAAGAGCCTTGCCAGGACCACACTCAGTGAAGTCTGTAGCGCCAGCAGCGATCATTGCCTGAACTTCGTAAGTCCACTTTACAGGAGCTGTGAGCTGAGCGATGAGGTTCTTCTTGATTTCCTCAGCGTCAGTGTGAGCCTTAGCGTCAACATTCTGGTAAACTGGGCACTTAGGAGCGCTGAAATCAGTAGCTTCGATAGCTGCCTGGAGTTCGTCCTTTGCTGGCTGCATGAGTGGAGAGTGGAAAGCACCACCTACAGGGAGAGGGAGAGCACGCTTAGCACCTGCTGCCTTCATGGCCTCGCAAGCTTCTGCGATAGCTTCCTTGTTACCAGAGATTACGAGCTGACCTGGGTTGTTGTAGTTTGCAGGAACAACGATGTGACCTTCCTTGCTGATACCAGCGCAGATTTCCTCAATCTTCTCATCAGGAAGACCGATGATAGCAGCCATTGTAGAAGGAGCAGCTTCGCAAGCCTTCTGCATAGCCATAGCACGCTTGCTAACGAGCTTAAGACCATCTTCGAAAGAGAGAGCACCAGCAGCAACGAGAGCAGAGAACTCACCGAGAGAGTGACCTCCAACCATGTCTGGGTTGAACTCATCGCCGAGGCAGATAGACTTGATTACAGAGTGAAGGAATACAGCAGGCTGAGTAACCTTTGTCTGCTTGAGTTCTTCAGCAGTTCCTTCGAACATTATCTTAGTGATTTCGAAACCAAGGATCTCGTTAGCCTTATCGAAGAGTTCCTTTGCCTTATGATTTGTCTCATAGAGGTCTTTGCCCATTCCTGAAAACTGAGCGCCCTGACCAGGGAATACGAATGCTTTCATATAAATGTTAATTTTTTATTAATTTCGCGTGCAAAGGTAGCAAAAAAAAATGTTAAGGAGCACAGAGCCCCCTAACATTTGTTTAAAATGAGTGTATTAATTGATTAAGTCAATATGTCAAGTTGTAGAAGATAGCTGTTTTCTTCCTTTTTTGAACTATTTATCAGAATCTTGCAGTACCGATTTTCTTCACGTTGTCGCTTGAAGTGCCGACATAAATCTCGTATGCATTGCCTGGGATTACGCGCATTGTGTTTGTGCCTTCATCCCAAAGAGCAAAGTCCTCTCGAGAGAGAGGGATAGTCACAGCCTGCGTCTCGCCAGCCTTGAGCGAAACGCGCTTGAAAGCACGTAGGGTCTTCAGCGGACCTTCCTTGTCCTTTGGGTTCTTTATGTACACCTGTACAATCTCTGTGCCTTCGCGCTTGCCAGTGTTTTTCACATTGAGCTGAACACCTTCACCACGGCTATTGTACTTTGCGTTGCTGAGAGCGAATGAGGTGTATGAAAGTCCGTAGCCGAAAGGATAGAGAGGCTGGCCTGTGAAGTAGCGGTAAGTGCGGTTCTTCATAGAGTAGTTCTCGAAGCCGTCAAAGCCGGAAGGAATCTGAGAGTCATCCTTGTAGAACGTAACAGGGAGCTTTCCTGAAGGGTTGTAGTCGCCGAAGAGAATGTCTGCAATGGCATTGCCGCCTTCCTCTCCAGGATACCAAGCCTGAACGATGGCGTCGCACGATTCTGTTTCTGGCGTAAGTGCAACGGCAGAGCCAGAGCAGTTGATGAACACGATCTTCTTGCCGGCCTTATGGAGAGCCTTCAAGATGTCTCGCTGCACCTGTGGGAGTTCTATGCTTGTGCGGTCTCCCTTGTCAAAGCCAACGGTAGTAACGCTTGTTTCCTCACGCTCATAGAGCGGACTGATACCACCCACGAAGATTACAGTCTCTACATCCTTTGCAGCGGCTACTGCATCTTCTACGCTTACGTTGTACTTCTCCTTTGGAGAGAAGCTCAAAGAAGCCACTTGATGAGCGTTTTTGTAGTCAATCTGTATGTCGTAAACCTTGCCCTTCTTCACCTTGATAGCCTTGCTTCCGTAAGAGTAGCGGTCTTCCTTCCAGCGGTTCATCAGGGTGTCGCCATCCACAATGATGCGGATAGAGTTGGTGTATTTGTAGTCAAGGAGAATCTCGGCATCCTTGTCGGCAGTATATTTTCCCTTGTATGTGGCAGAGAAGTTGAAGAGGTTCACGCCACCTTCAAACGCTGTGTCGCCACCGCCGTCGAAGGATAGCGGATTAGTGTAAACCTTTGTCAAAACTGGTTCGCCAGACATCTCTTCGTTGTTCCAATATTTTGCTTCCATACCCTTGCGTCCGTCCGTTGTGGTGAATGCAGCGAAGCATGAGCGGTCGAGAGTCAACTCTGTGAGTTCCGTTCCCTTATAGTAAGGCACCTTGCCAACAGCGTTCTCGATACCTTCCTGAATGGTTACGGAATGTGGAGTCTGACCGTAGTAGATACCCCAGAGCATTACGGAGTCGGCAGCGTTAGGTCCCATGAGCATTATGCCCTTGTTCTGCTTCTTGAGAGGGAGAATGTTGTTCTTGTTCTGAAGAAGGATTGTCTGCTGACGAGCAGCCTCACGAGCAAGGTCACGATGCTTCTTGCAGTTCACTACAGAGAGCGGAATGTTTGTCCATTCAACAAGTTCGTCATCATCAAACTCGCCGAGGCGGAAGCGCATTTCAAGAAGACGGAGAACGCTCTCGTCAATCTTTGCCTCTGTGATGAAACCTTGCTTAACAGCTTCATCAAGGTTTCTATAGTCGCTACCACATTCCACGTCTGTTCCGGCGATAACGCCCTTTGCAGCAGCTTCTGTGGCATTCTTTACAACCTCATGATGTCCCTTGCGCCAGAAATCTGAGATAGCACCGCAGTCAGAGACAACCAAACCCTTGAAGCCCCAATCGTCGCGGAGAATCTGCTGAAGGAGCTTGTTGCTTCCACAGCAAGGCTCACCCTCAAAACGCTGATATGCACACATCACTTCTGCCACGCCTGCTTTCTGTACAAGGTCTTGGAATGCAGGGAGATAAGTCTCGTAAAGGTCACGAGTGGAAAGATTGTTAATATCCAATGTATGACGAGTCTTCTCCGGTCCGCTATGCACGGCAAAGTGCTTTGCGCAAGCAAGGAGCTTTGCGTATTTTGCATCGGCTGGTCCTTGAAGTCCGCGTACGACAGCCTGTCCCATCACGGAGTTCATGTAAACATCCTCGCCGTAGGTTTCCTGTCCACGTCCCCAACGAGGGTCACGGAATATGTTGATATTTGGAGTCCAGAACGAGAGACACTGGTATTTTCCTACTCTTCCCTTGCGCCTCAAATCGGTGTTCTTCGCACGCGCTTCGTCACTCACAGCTGTGTAGATCTGCTCAACGAGTTCTGGGTTGAAAGCTGAAGCCACGCCGATGCAAGAAGGGAAAGTAGTAGAGAAGCCGTTACGACCAACACCATGAAGAGCCTCGCTCCACCAGTCGAACTGAGGGATGTGGATGTCTGCGCGATGAATCTCAGGCGAACTGTTCATCATCAGCTTCTTCTTCTCTTCGAGTGTGAGTCGCTTGCAAAGGTCCTTCGCACGTTCTTCAGGTGAAAGTTTCGGGTTGAGATAAGGATACTGCTGGGCAGAAACACTGCTTATTCCTAGCAGAACAATAGAGGTAAGTGATAGGATAAATCGTTTCATATTCATTGTGTAAGGGTTGTTATTATCGGGTTATTGGTTTGTGCTATCAGCGATTTCGGCTGCAAAGATACACAATATTATATATATAATGTGTAGAAAATGAAATATTTTTCAAAAAATGTCATATTCAGTTGCCGATATTTAAAATAAATATGTAAATTTGCAACCAAATAACAATGCCAATGCTACACATTACCCCTACATACTACACCAATCTTAGTGCCATATTGGGTGCTAACTTGTTGTGTGTCAATAAAATGGGGGGGGGTAAGCAAGCTTAGCTATAACCAATCCAGCATATATTTCACCCAGAGACATCAGCCTTGATGCCTCTGGGTGATTTTGTTTTATAGGCATACGACAAGATACTAATAATAAACTTATAATTAATAACATCAAACTCTCAAATCAAATGAAAAAGTATTTATTGACAATCGCTGTCGCTCTTATGACAGCCTTCGCATTCACCGCTTGCAGCAGCGACGATGACGACGATACTCCTGCGTCTCCAAAGGACAATGCTCCTAAAGGCGTTGAGGCTGTTGACCTCGGCTTGAGCGTTAAGTGGGCTAACATGAACATTGGTGCAACAACTCCTGAAGGCTATGGCGACTATTTCGCTTGGGGCGAGACAAAGCCTTACTACACGGCTGGTCATTCTCAGGACGATCCATGTACAAACTGGGAAAAAGACAAGGAGGCTGGCTACACTTGGGCTTCATATTTTGACACAAAAGACGTTGGCAGCACATTTGAAACCTACGCTAAAGACAAGGACACCAAGCTTAAGCCTGAGCACGATGCTGCGCAAGCTAATTGGAAAGGCAAGTGGCGTATGCCTACACGAGAGGAAATTAATGAACTTCGCACAAAGTGTTCTTGGATCGTAACAATGATTGGCTTTAAAGTGATAGGCCCCAACGGAAACTCTATTTTCCTTCCTGCTGCTGGCTGTCGCTCCTATGGCTCACTTGACAAAGCAGGCACATGCGGCTATTACTGGTCGTCATCGCTTTGTCTTATTGGTTCTGGTGCCAAAGGTGCTTACGATTTGTACTTCGATTCGGGTTATGTTGGCATGAACGACGGCTACAATCGAACCACAGGCCACTCTATCCGCGCCGTTTGCGATTAGTCTGTGGAATAGATCGCGATTATAGTTGATGAATACGCCTCAAGAATGTCTTGGGGCGTATTTCTGTATTTGTATTTTTCGTTTTTATATTTCAATATTTCACCTTGTCTTGCAACCTCTTGTTGTTCAGGTGGTTACGGGGTGAAATGTGCTACGCTGACATTTCACCTATATTTCACCCGACATTTCACCAGTAAAGTTACACTTTAGGTATCGTAAAGTTACACTTTAGATTCGTAAAGTCATACTTTGTGCACCGTAAAGTTACACTTTATGACCTGAAAACCAGTGCTTTATGACCCGTATCTCTTAGGTTGAAAGGTGCGTGCCCACAAAGTATGGTGAAATATAAGGTGAAATATGGGTGAAATGTCAGCGCAGTATATTTCACCTTTCAACTATCTGTGTATCAGTATGATAGATGCATGAGGTGAAATGTTGAAATATTTTTTTTGAAAACATTGTTCGGAAGCAAATAAGCCTGCATCATCCTCACGGACAATACAGGCTTTGCTATAATGAAAGTTTTGTGTTGATTGATTTCTCTTAGAGGCTGTCGCCGAAGTCCTTGCGGAACTTCTCTGCGAGCTCTTCCTGCCAGTAGCCGATTTCCTTCATGCGGCCGAAGAAGAAGCGGAGCACTTCTGGCTCTTCTGTCCACTCAAGACCACCGATGAGGTTGCGGTTGTCCCAAAGCCACTTAACACGGTCAGCAACATACTTGAGCTGAGAGAGTGTATATACACGGCGAGGAACAGCAAGACGCTGAAGCTCGAGCTCTGCGTAACGCTCTGTGCCGTCTGGCTCGCGCTGCTCAGAAACTGTTCCATGCTCCATACCACGGATACCACCGGCAATGTAGAGAGCTGCACCAACAGCTGCTGCTGGATACTGGCTGTGAGGCATTTCTGGAACGAAAGCACCAGCGTTCAAGTGACATCCAAGACCACCTGGAGGAAGGATTACAGGCACGCCGTAAGCGTCGAGTTCCTTAGCGAGGTAGTTGATGAACTCAGGACCATGAGAGATGTAGTCCATGTCGAGAGACTCATAGAGACCAACAGCCATAGACTCCATTGTACGAACGTCGATA
>JAZLHI010000063.1:0-7104 GCA_045616725.1 Prevotella sp.
ATTATGCTTCTGGGCATAGTCGAGCAAATCAAGCATCGGACGGATCTCAGGATTGTTCACTGTCTTGTGGTTTGCTACAAACTCGCCCTCATGTGTCACACCTGCCACTTGTCGATAGTTGCCGCTGTAGCCAGTGAAACCTCCGTCGTAGTAACCTGCGATCTGTGCCTCATAGTTTTGCTTCATCATTGCCACCTGAACGCCAAAGAAAGCAGAATCTGCTGCCGCCATAACAGCGTTCCAAGGCCAAGGATATGCCGCCATAGTTTTCATAATAGACTTGGCAAGGTCGATACTTGCAGTTGCAATATCAATAGCCAACTGTTTTTTTGCAGCTTCTTTTTTGATCTGATTTACAGCTTCCTCTTTCTGTTTCTCCAGTTTTTCAGTGTCTTTACCAGCCTTTTCTGCCGCTTCAATCTGTGAGTCAAATTTCTTTTCAGTCTGGGCGATTTCAGCATTTGCCGATGCTTGCATAAGTTCACCTATCTTGCTGACCATATTACTCATAATATCAAGAGTAAGTTCAGCAATCTTTGTGTTTCTCTCCTTTACAAGTTTGGCTCTTGCTTTCTGATATTGTTCTTCGCTCAGAAGTCCGAGGTCGTGATAATTCTCCAGTGCTGACAACTGCTGACGATACTGCTCAAACGGATCGTTATGACGCATGATTTTTTCAGCAAGTGCTGTAGCCTGGTCTTGTGCCTTGACTTCTATCTCTGTGATCTTCGATTCGTAGTCTTCTGCTGCTTTAAGTTTTTCTTCCTCCAGGCGCTTATATTCTTCCGAGTCCTTTGCATAGAGTTTCATCTTCGCTTCGATAGCAGCAACTGTGTTAAGGTAAAGCATACCTTCGAGTTTTGTGTCTGCCTCATAGTCCGAAGCACCACCTTTCTTCATGTGCGATGCTACATTTTCAGCTGCAGCATCGTTCAGTTTCTTGCGGTTTTCGATGTTTTTGAGAGATTGCTTCAATCGCTCCTTTGCATCTTGTTCTGCACGTTTACGCTCTTCGGCTGCAAGTGCCTGATTGTGCTTTGTCGTGAGTATCATTTCCTCACGCTGATACTTTACCAACTCAGACTTGCTATTCTTGTAGTGTTTCTGAAGGTCACGCAATTTTTGCAGATTGATTTCGTAAACCTTGTCACGATATTCTTCTTGCGACATTGCAGCCTGATCAAGCAAAGATATTTCTGTTTCTGCTTCAAGCGCACGAGCCTGCGCCCATTGGTCTTTACTCTTTTCCAGACTGCCTTTAAGCTCCTTGATGCGATCCTGTACCTGCACTATCTCGCTGTTGACACGCTGTAGGGCATCACCCATTGATACCTTCTGCTCCAGACGAAGTTTCTTGAGATATTTTTCGAGATCAGCAATAGATGCTTTGGCAATATCTATTTGGAAGTCTTTCAGTTTTAATAGTTCCTGTTTCTCTTCCTCCGTGAGTTTGATAATCTCTTTGGCTGCTGTCTTAAATTCTTCGATTGAACCTTTGCCGGATGGTTTGTAGTTCCATATATTATCAAAGGTATCTTTGTAATCTTTGCCTACATTGCTCCATGTGTTCTTAAAGTTTTCCCAACCTTCGAGGAAACCGCCAGACAGAGCGTCCCACGCGCCGCTGAAATCGCCCTCCATTATTGCTCTTAGGGTTTTAGCCATACCCTTCAAGCCTATGAAAACTCCGTTTATTGCACCTACAATGACATCGAAGGCCACCTTGAAATTCAGCGATACACCTTGAATCACAAGACGGAAAGCCTTGCTCTCTGTGTAAAAATCAGTGAAGAATGTCTTTGTCTTTTTCCAGAGCTCAGAAATTTTACTTATAACTTTGATCAGCCATTCATTAACCTTTCGGATAACGTCATTACCTTCACTGAATTGCAATAAAAGTCCTTGCCATGCAGATTTGAGAATCATTGTTGAACCCCAAAGCGTATTCATGCGTTCTGCAACCATTGCACGCATAGCTTCGCCACAATCGGTAAGGTCTTCGGTAAGGTCTCGAATACCTGAAGCAGAATCTATCAATACCTGCAAAGGAGTTGCGGCACGTCGTCCTACGTCGGATGCAAGGTCGCTGATCTTGCTTTCTTCCACCTCCAAAAGATGAAGTCCACGGATAAAGTCATCAAGTGAATTAACGGGTCCGCCCATATCCTGCACGAACTTACTATTCTCGCTTGACATCTGAATGAAGATGTTACGCAATGCTGTTGCAGCCGTAGATGCTTCAAAACCTGCATCCGAGAGCTTGCCGAGCATTGCAGTAGTCTCTTCGATGGTGAATCCGAATGATTTTGCTGCTGGGAATGTAATACCTACCGATGTACGCAACTTCTCGAAATCCAAAGCAGATTTCGTTGTAGCGACTGCCATAGCCGATACATAACGCTCCATTTCCTTAGAGTCTGCTCCGAAGGCGCGTAGTGTCGCACCTGCTACGCGCGCTGCTTCCGGCAATGCTGCACCTGTAGCTGCTGAGAAATCGAGTATAGCTGCGGTCGAGTTCTTGATTTCCTCAGTGCCGAATCCTAATTTTGCCAGATTGATTTGCAATCCGGCAACTTCGCTTGCCGTAAACATCGTAGTCTCACCAAGCAGCTTCGCCTGTTCGATGAGCGAAGGTATGCGGTCACGTGTCGTACCGAGTACAGCCGCAAGTTCGGCTGTCTGTTTCTCAAAGTCCTTGTTGAGAGTATAGACTTCAGAAAGGATATTTTTGAAGCTGGCAAAACCTGCGACAACTCCTCCGATAACACCAGTTACCTTTGTGAGCATAGCGGTAATTCCACCGCCAAGTCCTCCACCACCAAGTCCGCCGAACAGCTTACCGAAGAAACCGCCGCCTTCTCCTGCCGCCTTTATTTCAGCATTGATTTTCTTCAGCTCTTGATCGCATTTAGCCAACACTCGCATTGCTTCCTGCCAATCGTGTGTTCCGCGCTTGATAGCTCCCTGGTCAATAGCCTTATTGATGTCTCGCATTGTCTGTTTGAGATGATTAGGAGATGCTTTATCAAGGTCTTTCATCGTATCTTTCAAGACCTTGTTAAGCGAGTTCATTTCTCGCTGCTGTTGTTGCAATACCTTTCGTTGCTCAGACATTTTGTTCATCGTCTCTTTGTAGTCCTTGGAGTTTTTATCCAAAGATTCCATCGCAATGTCAATGTCTTTTATTCCCTGCTTAATGCGAGCAAGCTCATCCTTGACCTGCTGACCATTCAGCGAGAATTGCGCTTGAAATTGTTGTGAATTGTTTGGTGCCATATTATTTATTCTTTATTAGTCTTGTGATAGAAAACAGTAACATAAGTCCGAGGACGATAAGCAGACAGAGAGCGTATATCTTTTGTGCGGTGTTTGAAACGCCTTTTGTATCGCTTTCTTTTGTTTTCGTATTCGTTGTCGTTCTCGTCCTGCAGTCAGTAGTAACGTGTTCTGTTTTCTCGCTTATGGTGTCCTTGTTTTCCACTTCGGTATTTCGCTCCGTATCTGTCTTCGTCTCTGGTTGCCATTGGTTGTTTTCTGCATCCCATAGGCTCACTATCACGCTCACCTTCTCGTTGGTCACTTGTACACCGTGCCAATAGATAGTGTCGCGCTGCACCTGTACTTGTACCAGCGAGTCGGTAACAGTTTTGGTATTGGTCTTTACCGTATGCTTCTTGCTGACACACCCACATAAACAGAATGCCAACAAGCATAAGAATAGTTTTTTGCATAGTTTCATATATGAAATGAAAAAATTATAGAATGAAAAAATGAAAGAATTAATAGCAATACAATAGCAGTCAAAGCACATTTAATTTTTTAATTCTTTCATTATTTAATTATTTAATTTAATCAACGGCGTTTTGCTTTGGCAATCGCGTCTTCCTGCGCTTTCTTCGCTGCTGCAGCCTCCTTCGCCTTGATGTCGAGCACGTGCAAAGCATCGGCTGTAGTAGTCTTTTCGAGCACATGCGGAAGTTTTGTTACGTCGCCATCGGTCAGTGCCGAGATCTGCGAGTCTATCTGATCTTGCAGATAGCGCGAAGTGATGATGGTTCCTTCGGCATTGCCCGAAGGCTTGAACAAATGCGGATAGGCAATAGCAGCCCATGAGTGCCAGCCACTGAGCCAATGAAGGATGTTCTGCTGCATAAGCACAGAGAATGAGAATGCCTTCGGTTTCTTCTGCCACCATTTTGTCTGAGGCACATAGAGCAATCGGGCAATCTGCTCCAGGCATTTCTCTACGTGTTCGAGAGCCTCCACACGCACCTGCTTATCGGTACTCTCATCGGCTTGCACCTTTGCCCAACTCATCGCCACCTGCCAATGGTTTTCAACCTGCAGATATACGCCAAAAGGCATATCCGACATCGTGCGGTCGTATGGCTTGTAGCGAGGGACAATGTTTTCGAGTCGTGTCACGTCACTTGTGGGTGTGTCGAGCCACGAAAGCCGATTTACAGCATCGAGGAAAAACCATTCTGGCAATGGCAGTATCTTATCCGATGTACCAATCACTTTAGGCACACGCATAAAGTGATAACCTTCTTTCTCCTTCATCTCCCGTTCAGCATCGGTATGCGGTGGGCGTTCTTCCATGTGTGCAAAACGCAATAATGCTGCAATGCGTATCTCGTAAGCCGACATAGTAGAACTTGCACGAAGCTGCAACACATACTTGAGTTGGTCTTCGTTTAAGTCGCTCCACGTCTGGGGTAAGTCGAGATTTATCTTAATTCTGTTGTTTTCCATTTCTTCCAATTCTGGAATGATCGTATAAAGTTGCATAGTCATATCCATCCGTATTTTTACTTTTTTCATTTTTCTACCGTCACGTATCTGCCGTTCACTTCCTTTAGCTTGATACGAGAGATATTATTTATATCAAGGCTAACATGTAACCAGGAGAAATCTTTTTCGTTGATGACCTTGGTATAAGGTATCGGACTCTCGACAAGCAAATTCCACAGCCGCTTGTTGTCAATCTTTGAACCCGTTGTAATATCGGCTGCCTGTCCTCGCAAATGACTTGAGTTAGGTGCTCCCTTTATGGCAGGATGAGCGTTGAGTTTCGGACATCTATACCCCGAATTAACACGAATAGGCTTACCCCACGCTGCACGTAAAGGGTCGAGAGTCGTTTCGACCAAGGTGCGAAGATTATTCAACACCGTTTTATTGTTATATGGGAAATTGTCAATGCCGAACTTTTTAGCTGTCTCTGAACGAATCAGCTCATTGTAAGTAAAATATTTCATTGTTTATCGTTATCGTCATCGTTATCGTTGTTAATGGTAATGCTCACATCTCCCTTTGTGATCTTGGCATCTGTACCATTATCTATTGCCTTATATACAGCCCCAAGTGCCGCAAACCCGAACAATTCTCCTACGGCTGCAAGAATACTCGCATCAATCACTCCAAGCGGAGGAACTATGAATGAAGCTGCAATGAGCACGATTGCACATCCACTGAAAATGTGGAAAGGCAAATTCTTCAGACAATATCGGTTGTAGAATTTTTTCATATCGTCGTTTCTATATATTATCGTTACATTTCAATTTCTCCACCCACAGAAGCTAAAACGCCAATGCGAGACTTGAACGAAACGGTAACTTGATAGTCAGGGGTCTCGCTCTTGCTGTTGGTCTGCTGCCATGTCACTACTGGATAATCGTCCTCGTCTCCGTAACCGATGAGCCAATTCTTACCGCTACGGTCCTGGTACATCCATCCTTTCGCCTTGTCGAATGATGCTGGGTCGGTTTGTGTACGGAAAGAAAGCGTTACGTCGTATAGCGGAGTGCCATTTTGCAGTGTTTTAATCTGTTCTGCCTGTCGGTTTGCTGTATCGCATATCTGAGACCAATCGGCTACCACAGCTTTCTTGGCCGACTGAGGAACAGCCATAAGTTGTATCTGCTGTGTATATCGTATGTTGTTAATACCTGCTATTGTCATATCTCACTTATTTTTTTCACAAAGAAAAAAACAACATATAAAATATCAAAGGACACGAAAAAGCCCGCCACTCCAGCAGAGCAACGAGCCTTCAAAAATATATAGAAACGACAATTTCTTAGGATTTAATTTTTAACTTTTAATTTTTAATTATTAATTTTAGCGTACCGCCACACCTTGCCTGGCTTTGCATCTTCGTCGGCAAAGAAGAATCTATGTGCTGTGCGAAGTATCTGCGAGTCATCAAGATCTCTACCGAGGTCTGCATACCACACGTTGAACGCTACCCACTTATCGGCATCTGTAGTACCTTCTGGGAACTGCATCTGTCTTGTCGCATCGACAACTTCCTGGATGCTCCAGTGTGGACCAATCTTCTTCGCACCCTGTCTGTCTGTGTAGGTGATATCGGCAAGAGCTTCTTCGGCAAGCTCATAGTTAAAGTGCGGTCCAAACATTATTTCGTGTTGTTTAGCCATCCAAGCATCATATTCTTCAGGGTGCTCGTCTGCAAAAATCTCAAGCAAAGGTTCAAGTAAATCAACACTCTGCCACATCTTCTTTTCGTCAGCAAGCCCTTTACTTTGGGCAAGCTCGATCATTTCTTTGTACTTATACATAGTTTATAGACTAAATTTGTTCATAACCTTATTCATAGTTTCTTCAAAGTTCCGACTCAGGCGGTCCATTTGCGATGTCATGTTCTCCTGGAACTTACGTTGCCCCTCTTCTATACTACGGAAACGGTCATCGAGTGCCTTCTGTTCCTTTGCTTTCGGATCGTACTGCAACCGAAGCGTGTTGCATCGTTCGATACAAGCCAAATCCTTCTCACGGCTGTTCAAACGCTCTTGTGCCTGAGATTCAATATTCTCAATTTCCGACAATACGCGATTTATATCTGTTGCAATCAGCATACCACCACCGTATGTAAATTCGGCTGAATCCTGGATCTCGTATGCCTTTGTAACACCGTCAAGCTCGATCTCGATATCCACTACCGAAGGAGCGAGATAATTGATAGGTTGTCCCGACGTAGGTGTAGGTGTATGAGACATGCCCGGACCTTGTTTTACCACACCTTGTTTAATCTCAATCTCATTGTTCTTACCAACAAGGAAATAGACCGTTGAACCTACG
>JAZLHI010000064.1:0-12017 GCA_045616725.1 Prevotella sp.
ATCCGGTGCCTTTTTGGGAATGGCACATTCCATTCCGTTATGGGTGGCACATTCGAAACCGATATGCCCGGCACATTTCATTCCGCTACAGGTGGCACATTCGTTCCTGTTTTGGGTGGCACATTTAATCCGCTGCTATCATCTTATGGAAATCATGACTATCAGCAGCCTCACGCTCGATCGCCTCAAGAACGCCGAGCATGTACAGCTGCACACCAACGTACGCAATGTGATTAACACCTCAGGAGCTGAGACCATGGGTCTGGCACAGCGCACCTTCATGCCTTATCTGCAGGCTATCGCGCAGGAGCAGGACATCGTGAACAAGGCTATGGGTTCGCCCTATACCCTCGAGATGCAGGCTGCCGATGCCGAGCGTGACATCATCTACAAGCGTGTACGTCGCAAGCTGGAGCTCTGCGAGCTGGAGAACACGGAGTCGGAGGCTTACAAGGCGACGCCTGTGGTGAAGAAACATCTGCTGGGTAAATACTCGAACCTGGTGTCGAGCCTTGCCTACCAGGAGGAGACGGCTACCATCACGGGCTTCGTACAGGACTGCCGCACTTTGCTCACCTCAGCCCAGGTGAAGGGTATCGGCATCGATGACGATCTGGACGAGCTGGAGGCTGTGAACCAGAAGTTTAACCAGATGTACCAGGAGCGTGTGGCCGAAAAGGCTGCGGGCGATACCCAGCTGTCGGCTAAGCTGCGTGCTGCGACTGACGAGGCCTATGGCCGCCTGTGCATCGCCATCAACGCCCTGGCCAACGACGACGACCCGGAGAAGAGTGAGCAGACCAAGTTGTGTCGCGAGACGGTCAGCAAGATCAATGTGGTGATCCGCGATGCCAAGAACCGTTTGGCGCAGCGACTGGGAGGCGGCGAGGAGGAGGCTCCAGAGAGCTCGGAAACTCCGGAAACCCCGGAATAAACTGGCGAATCCGGAGGATCCGGAAGCTCCTGAAAAAAACGGAGCCTCCGGCGGAGAGCTGAAGTGATAATCGAGGGCTCGTGGTATCGTGGCTTCGATGCCTCGGGCCCAAAACTAAATAACATTGCTAATGAAACAAGACAAGAAAGAAGAAAATGGGAATAGTCCCACGCAGCATGGAGAGTGCTGCGACGAATGCCGGCAATCGTGCCGTCGTAACTTTTGGACCGAGGTGCTCCGCACCCTTGTCAAGGTCGGAACTGCTGTCATGGCTGCGTTCGGACTTAGCAGCTGGATCAGCGAGGAGTGAGGGGGCTGCAATGAAGTACATCGTACTTCATTGCAGCGACACGTGGCCTTCGGCACACTTCACCATCGAGAAGCTCGCTGCGGCGCACCGCAAGGAGGGCTACGGAGAATGGCCGGGGTATCATTTCTATGTGACACGTGATGGCACACTGTACTACTGCCGTCCGATCCATGTACGCGGATGCCATGCCAAGGGCTACAACACCGGATCGATAGCGGTGTGCTATGAGGGTGGACGCAAGGAGGAGTGCAAGAACTGGCGGCACAAGGAATGTGAGCTCTGCGGCAAAAGCGAATGCAAGTGCCCGAAAGGCCTGCACGAGATGATGCCTTGGGAAGATAACCGAACAGCGGAACAGTTGGTGACCCTGCACGAACTGCTCTCGACCCTGCTCACCCTCTACCCTACCGCCCAACTACTCGGCCACCGCGACTTGCCTGGTGTGAAGAAAGCCTGCCCTTGTCTGGACACACGCCATGAGTACCAGTATCTGATAAACAAAAACTAATTCATAATTACTAATTCATAATTCATAATTAGCTCCGCGTTGTCGAACTCTGTAACTACATAAAAAACAGCGGCTATCGGGTGTCAGACCGATAGCCGCTGTGATTGTAAACTCTTTGAAAATAAACCCAGAAAATAGGACTATTGCTTGTAAAAGAACGAACTTAGTTTTCTTGCCATCTTCTCCCCCAAACAATGAGAAACAAAAACCTTTAGTTGCCTTCGCATACGCGATTGTGGCGTAGTGTAACACCAGCTGCCGGCGAAATGATGGATAGTGCGGGTATTAGCCGTAGGGTGTGCGATGCCTGTGTCGGCACTCATTGCGGTAAGATAGTCGGAAGGAAGCAGGCAGACTATGGTTTCATCTGGAATAAAGACTTCGGTTTGAACAAACTTACGATGTACCCCGATTGCCTGATGCATCACTTGGGGGGCCTTGCAGGTGGACAATGTAGTTTGATCAGGAGAGAAATGCCTGTCATGATAGAACTCCATGCACCAACGCATAAGGTCGGAATGTGGCTCTGCACCAAAGATGCCAGCCTCAGGATGATCAGTATATTCCTCTCCCAGTAAATATGGCCTCTCCAACAGTGAACCAAATGGACGTTTCACTTCGACATCCATATCCATATAGATGCCACCCATGGTATATACGGCATAAAACCGGATATAATCGGCCGCAAAAGCATACATCTTAGCATCAAATGCTTCACGCACCCATGGGACGGAATCAATATCAAAGCGAGATTGATCCCAACAGATGAACTCATAGTCGGGCAAGAACTTTTTCCAAGTGGCCATACATTGTAGTAACCGCTTGGGAATAGGGTCATTACTAAGCCAACAGTAGTGGATGATCTTAGGAATCATTATTTACTATTGCTGTCCGATAAAACTTCGGACATGATTATACATCCAATGCAGAGGCTCTTATAGCCTCGATTGTTCTTTGACATTCCAAATTAGGCCCCCTCAGTCCTGGGAAGAGAGAGTTAGCACTAAAAATTTCTTGTTCTTTAGCCCTAGACTCTATGATCGAGAGCCATTGCTTTTCTGGCGCATTGAGGAAATCAAAAAGTCCGGTGTATGAGTTGAGTAGGATATTGATTGTGGTCATCATACCAGACAAACTCCACTTGCGTTTGGTGAGTTTCTTTACCACCATCGCAAGCAACCAGGCGATAAGGCTTACCCAAACCTGAATCTGGATGGCATTCCTGCTGTCACCCAAGAAGTACTTGAGCGGGAAGTTCTGCTTCAGTCTTTTGAACAGGGTCTCGATTTGCCAACGCCTGCGGTAAAGCTCACAAATAACAGAAGCAGGGGATTCCAAGTCGTTTGTAATGAAGGTGATGGTACCTTCCTCCTTCTTGTCCTTGTACTTCGTTATTCTCCGGCACTTATGGATGCCAGATCGCTTTCCTTTGACCATAACGATGCCGGATTTAGGGCGACGGCCTCGACGATGACTCAGTTCTTCTTTTGTCATAGGACGCTCCCATCGTCTTGTCCAATGGAACTCTACTACTTCGTCACTCACAATCCACTCTTGATCTTCTTCGGGTATTTCACGAGTCTCCAGTACCTTCTTCTTGGCCTTTTTCTTTTCTCGGGTTACATAGTAGATATCCTTGTCTGAGAACTTCTGCCACTCCTCGTAATCAACATACCCCATATCAAAGGATACATAAGATCCAGAAGACAGATTCATCTTGCCAAGAATCTCGTGGTCACTGTCTGCAGCATCGGTCAGATTGACGAATACTGGGACATCCTCATCCGCCTTTATGACAGTGTGGGCCTTAATCCCGCCTTTCTTTTGGCCATTAATCGGATTTCTGCCAGCACCTCTAAATACTTGACTGAAAAGGCTTATGGTGGTAGAGTCAACGATAAATAACGGCCTATTGGTGCCTTTTACGGGGCGGCTGTCCGACAAAACTCCTTTATACTGCTCATAGAGCTGATTATAGACCTTTTCGAAGAATTCTGGCGTTCTTCTGCTATTGGCATCAGAAAGAGTACTACGGCGAACCATGTAATCAAGGCCGAAGTGATTCATGCGTGTCGCCGATGACAAGAACCCAAGTTCCAACTCGCGCAACGAGTTGAACTGCCCGAATGCTGCATATAGCATTATGACCAGATGCTGATACGAATCGAGGCGTTTTGTGTACTTGTCAGATTTCAATTCTTCGGCAATTTTGTTAATTTCTCGCTTATTTAGCAAATTAATTACCTCTCCGAAGACCGGAATACCAGATTTATTGCTATCTTTGCCCATGAGATTTTATATTTTTATTGGTTTGGTCGCCGCAAAAATACAAAATCTTGGGGAAGTAGCCAAGGGTTTCTTCCCCTTTTTTATTTGGGACGTAACTGAATCATGGGTTCATCGGTTTACCGGACAGCAATAATTATTTACACATCATTTGTGACTGTACCACCAATGCAAAGGAGCATGACAAAAAGGCAACAAGAAAAAGTTCTTTTTCACCCAACGTCTGGCTCCGATGACTTTTTCATGAAAAGTTTCTTTCTCCCCTGTCCGAAGACGAGTGGCACGTATTGCCTGCTTGCATAAGACATCATAGAATTCAATATGCTCCCATTGAGTATGTATCAAGGAATTCGTCTCTGCATCAGACAAATACTTATATATGAGTGCTGAAAAAACGGATTGATCGTGACGACTTTCAATGAATGACGCATGTTGCAGATGACGTTGGTCAGACGGGACATCTATCACACATTCTGGGTGTTGAATCATAATGTCTCGCCACTCCATAACGAACTGTCGACTAAATGGCGAATTCTTAAAGAATATCGTACCAGTCAAATATTGATAATCATACACCCATCGATTACCAATTGCTGAGAAGTACGATATCAGTTCCTTTCTAGTCCACTTGTCTGTACGCTGTATCAATCTTTGAGCAATGATATCACATGAAGAGAGGCTCTGCCAATAACGGTTCCATTCTTGCGACCGGGAAAGTGTGCAGCCGGCATCACAATACACAACAAGATCTCCATCTTGGTGAGCAAGTAACGTGGTCAGAATCACATCTGGCTTCCATACCCACATACCACCCCCTCGTTGACACTTAGATGCTTCAGCTACTAAGACATCTTCCGAAACATCTTCTGGACCATAGGCATAGATTTCATCAAAAACACCGACAAATCTCGCCTCTTCAATGATTCTTTTTTTTGTTTTTTCGAACCCTTGATTCCCGTAAGTTATGAAGATGCGTTTCATACACGTCAAAAACGTATTTCCCTATAAGGCAAGTTGCCAATGAATGAAGCTGTCTCAGCGAAGCCAGAACGATATAACTGTTCAGAAATATAAAGCGTGTTTCCCTCTGACTTTGATAACAAGAAGAGATCCAGGAACGAACACATCACTGCTTCATTCCCTTGATAAGCGACATGACCACGATATCCCTGTACACAATAAACATAAGGCAAGGATTTGGCAAAACTACAGAATTGAGAGGAATCGGATGTTACGAGTATTCTTTGAATTGGATACTTAAGATGTAATATTTCAATCTGACGAATACAGCGTTCCAACAAATCAGATTTCTCTTTTGAATTTAAAGGAAGGGAGTTCGGCTCAGAAAAGTCTCCCAAGAGATTACGGAAACGAAAACTTGCGCCAACGAAAGAACCTCCAATCTGGGATAGCTGATAGTCAATCATCTCCTGCAACTTCTTTGATGGCCGAAAAAGCTCGGAGAAAAGCATAGAGAATTCAGACTCACCCGTCAAATGTGCATTGGTATAAAGCAATTTTGTACCCCTTTGCCTTGCTAATTGACATAAATACCTATAATGAAATGCTCGTTCTTCCGCCCATGTGGCATGAAACCTCCCCAACATCATAGGGACATGGCTGACCCGGCAAGAACGATACTCTATGTCATTCGAATCTATACTCCAATCAACAATATTTGGCAAAAGATATTCGGACAATTGAAAAGGAGCCGTAAAAAGGATTCGAAACTGATTCTTACATAGTTTAGCAACATAATATGCCGAAACTATACCATGCAAGCAATCGCAAAGACCGCCATTGACGCATGTATCATCATTTGCGGCAATGATGGTATCTCCCATATCTATTGGAGACCCATTCCCATTCGAAGCCAACTTATGCCTTAGCTTATGACTCTTATATGCATAAACCACACTTGCTGCTCCTAAACGATAGGCAAGCAAAGACCGAAATGATGGCATCTTTGTCAAATTTTCCAATGATATAGCAATGTATAGAGCCAATAGTGATCTCGAATGGGCTGCTTGCACAAGGACAACCAGACCCGAGCCTGCAACTTTCTAAAAAAGGAATAGTATGGAAATAACCGAGGCATCTGATCGAGCAAAGCCATGCGTTGCGTTTCGTCTTTGACATCAAAGGAACGTAACTGAATAAAAGCTGTGATATAAGGAACTGTAGAATATGCGCAATTATCAGTCATTGAGGTGATCATCTGACAAGCAATACCAACCAGGCTTTCATCTTTTAATGAGTTTGTGCTTGCCATCAAACCTGTATCATGGAACTCATAATGATAGGTATTCTGCTTTAAGATAGCCAACGAAGATAGACATAATGCTATCTGATAAGTCCATAATTCATCTTCATGGATAAGTCCCTCCTGAAAAAAAAGATGATGCTGCAGAAGATATTCTTTCTTAATGAGTCGGTTCCAAGCCGTTACAGGCATCAGTTTACGATTCAACAAGATCGACATGACAGTGTCCTTCCCTTGAATATATTCAGGAAGATCTTTATTCTGCATATCCAACCAAGTTCTTTCCTCTCCCCCATGGGAAACGGCTCCTGCCTGCACAAGCTCCACACCAGGATGACGCTCCACCAATGCTACCATCGCAGCAATGCAATCGCGATCCAACCAATCGTCAGAATCTAAAAAATAGAGATAATCACCGCGCGATGCCTCTATACCTGTATTACGTGCGGCAGATAGACCTCGATTGCATTCATGCGAAACAATACGGAAAAGAATAGGACCTCGATAAGCATCAATAATCTTACTGGCTATCGTCACACTCTGATCCTGACTACAATCATTGACAAGAATGCATTCCATAGAACCAGTATATTCCTGTGCAATCACAGAATTCAAGCATCGAACAATATAAGGTTCAACATTGAAAACCGGAATAATGATGGACACAATCATTTTTATCTACGGATGCTATGAATGATGTCTCGGCAATCGAGCAATAACTTCGCGAACCATGGCAGATGACTAACAGCCATCCATGAAATAATCTTCAGATAAAGAGGGACACTGGGATATTGCCAAATAGAAGAATGACACTCTGGATAGATGCTAAGCCATCGTGTAACGTTGCGCAACTTGGGGTGAAGGAGGTAATACTCCTTCACTTCAAATTTCATCTGCATAAGCATCGGTAAATTCGACTCTAACAACTGCCGAGAGACCAGTTCTTTTTCGATATAACAGGGGCAAGAGACCAATTGCATATATTTTGATTCATTTGTATCTGTAATATAGCTATTGGCGTGCATGTAATAATGGTATAGAGATTGTGGAAGATACTTTATTTTTTTTGTCAAAACCTGTAGCATAAATGACATACAAAGATCTTCTCCCCAATTGATTTTCAAAGGGAATCTTAACCCATGATCCGATACAAACTGACGACGAATGAAGATATTATGTAAAGAAGCATCCATCGTTGAAATCTTACCTTGTTCGACATGGGCATAACGATATAATATTTCTTTTTTTGAACCTTCATAGTGCCTCACATAATCAAAGAAAACCAGATCCGTCTGTTCTTTATCGGCCAATTCATACACAGTTTTTAAAGCATCCAGTTCAATCCAATCATCACTGTCGCAATGAAACAAATAATCTCCCGATGCTCGATCATGGCCTTCCTGTCGGCTGTAACTTATCCCACGGTTTTCTGTATGTTTTATAAGAGTAACCTGACGCTGACGTAGTGGATAGGCAGACAAAACCTTCGAGATTATTTGTTCTGCTAATTTGGAAGGACCATCGATGATAAATAGAAACTCAATGTCGTCAAGCGTTTGGGACAGTAAAGAGCGACAGCACCGCTCAAGATAAGCTTCGGAATGATAAACAGGGACGATGACTGAGACCTTAGGGACCATTCTATTACTCTCTTCCATCAGGATGAATCCTTACCATTATATAATCGAACCGAGCTACCAATCGCTTCAGCATCGCTATGATACGCCAACGAATCTTGTACTTAAAGTCGATTGAGATGCTTTTGGGATGCCTCTGCCAATACTCGGGTTCGCGCCAACTGGCCTGACCCAGATGTTTTGCATAACAATGGGTATCTGTAACAGCATTCTTCTCTTTGCCAAAGTAAGATGAAGGATAGATGACCATTCCTTCCGGCAACGGCTGAACATGATCAGCGGTCACGAATGGATCATAACCCATTGTCTCAGCTAACTTACTCTGGATATAAGGAAGCATTGTCATATCATAACGCAAAAGGTTCGGTAGATTTGAAGAGGTGCTCCCTTCGAAATGTCGACCTTGATAATAATCCAAATTTAGACGAAGGAATGGATGACCTGCTTCTGCCCCAAAACAATGAGAGGTAAGGAACACCTGAATTCCGTCATCGAAAGTCGTGTAAGAACGGCCTTCCCTACCTATAAAGAATCGATTGGAGAGAAATTCTCCTAATGACTGATAGAGTAAGACATCACTATCAAGGTAAATTCCACCTTCATGATATACTGCCCACAAGCGAACATAATCAGCGGCAAAAGCCCACTTCCTGACGGACAGACATTCCTTCAACCATACGGAATCAATATCCTTTATCTTATCATAATCCCATAGTATGAACTCCCAGTCAGGCATGTATTGTTTCCACGAAGCAATGCATTCCTGAACTTGGACGGGATAGGGTTCCTGACTAAACCAGCAATAATGAATCTTCTTGGGTATCATCTTATATCAGTTGAGATCAGGCCTAAGAATCCATCACGTGAACTGATAAGCTCTTGACCGAACTCATCGACAGACCCTTCTATATGTATCTTTGCACAATGCAGTGCACGCATCTGCCAGCATACATTCGGTTGATGAAGAACAATATCAATCAGATAATCGCCTTTGCTCAAGTATTTTGGCAGAATGATAGTCTTCTTCATCGTAAAACTGCCAACCTGCACGGATTGGGTTAGTCCTCGATAATGACCTTCGACTAACGAGGCCATCGGATTTCCCATAGTGTCATTAAACTGTAGACGAACATCCAAATTGGCAATCGGTTCCTGTGTGTAGCCTTCAATAATTAATTCCAAGGTCTCTTGATTGGAGGTAATGGTACTATGAGAATACTCTGTCCCATTCAAAGATATACGATTGATGGTAAGGAAAGAGCTCTGCCAAGTAATTCCGTCAACAATCTTGCGCAAGTCGCAGATGGAATGAAGCTGAGAATACTCTGAGATGGCACATTCCGTCGGACCATCATAATATAGACATCCTTGATCTAATACCACTCCTCTGGAACACAAATTCTTGACCGCCGCCATATTGTGACTCACGAAAAGAACGGTACGCCCCTCGCCTTTAGCAACATCCTGCATCTTGCCCAGTGCTTTCTTCTGGAACTCGGCATCACCCACGGCAAGGACTTCGTCGACGACAAGGATTTCTGGTTCGAGGAAGGCGGCGACGGCAAAGCCAAGGCGGACAGTCATGCCAGAGGAGTAACGCTTGACGGGGGTATCGAGATAACGCTCGACTCCAGCAAAGTCAACGATAGCATCGAGCTTGCGAGTAATCTCCTGACGGGTCATGCCCATGATGGATCCGTTCATGTAGATGTTCTCGCGACCAGTCATTTCTGGATGGAAACCGGTACCGACTTCGAGCAGGCTGACCACACGGCCGTGGTAGCGAATACTGCCTGTGGTAGGACTGGTGATGTTAGAAAGCAGTTTGAGCAAGGTGCTCTTGCCTGCACCATTCTTGCCAATGATGCCAACAACTTCACCCTGCTCAACCTGGAAGGATATGTCTTTGAGTGCCCAAACGTAGTCGGACGATCCTCGAACTGATCGGTCGTTTACTTCACCGATCCTCAAATAAGGATCCTCTCGATGCAGAATACGAGTCTGCCACCAACGATTGAGGTCATGACCTAAGGTGCCTGTACCGACTCGGCCGAGTCGGTACATTTTACCGACGTTTACAAATTCTATCGCTGTTGCCATAAGATTATTTTCTTTGGAACAATTACCATTAAACCGTATCCATGAAAGAGCGCTCGGTTCGAGTGAAAACGATGACACTTATGAACAAGGTAACGAGCATGAAAAATGAACTATAGAGGAGTCCGTACCAATCGAGGGAACCACAGCCGAGACAGGAATATTTGAAAGCCTCAAAAATGGGTGTAAGAGGATTAAGAGAGATGATGGGACGATAATTATCAGGAGCAGCACTGAGAGGATAGATCACAGGTGTGGCATACATGAAGAGCTGGATGCCAAACTGTAGAAGGAACTTGAGATCCCGGTATTTGGTAGTGAGACTCGAAACAATCAATCCCCAACTGACAGAATGCAAGGCCAGAAGAAGGATTAAAAAGGGAAAGAGGAGAAGGGTAAAACGAGGAGTAAGGTATGAAGTGTAAGGTGTAAAGAGTTTATAATAAAAATATATCAATATGAAAAGTGCCAGTTGAATAAGCATCTTTAATAAATTGCTGGTTGCACTACTTAAAGGTACTACAAGACGCGGGAAATAGACCTTGCCAAAGACGTCGGAATTAGCATTGAACACATTGCTACAAATGGTAAAGGTCTCAGAAAAATAATTCCATAACAAAATGCCCGCTAAGTAGAACAACGGCTGTGGCGCACCATCTGTACTGATACCTGCCAACCCTCCAAAAATGAACATGTACATGATGGTGGCAAACAGTGGCTGAAGGACATACCAAAGCGGTCCCAATATAGTCTGTTTATATTGAGTTACCATGTCACGACGAATGTACATGACATATAAATCACGATAACGCCATAGTCCCCTAAGATCAAGATCTAAAAGACTATGGCGTGGAGTGATAATTGTTGACATCTTAACTTTCTTTGCTTTCGCGCTCGTCATCGGTGTAGCCGTAGCCATACGAGTAGCTGCGACCGTAGCCATAAGAGTAGCCATAGCGACTACCGTAGCGGTGATAGCCATAGCGAGAGAAGGCGTCGGTGGTACCGTTGAGGAGGATGGTCATCTTAGGCAGACGCTTCTCGTCGTAATACTTCTGGACATCGGGTAAGGCTGTGCGCTGCAGGCCCTCGGCACGCACCACGAAGATGGACATATCGGCGAGACGAGCGATGATAGAAGAGTCGGCCACGATCTCGAGCGGAGGACAGTCGAGGAAGATGAAGTCATACTCCTGACGTACCTTCATCAGAAGATCGTCGAGGCGTGGATCGAAGAGAAGCTCGGTAGGGTTAGGTGGAATCTTACCGGCTGGAAGGACATCGAGTTTCTCGTGAAGAGACGCATTCTTGATGACCTCGTGATAATCGTCGATGTAACCACCCAGGTAGTTGGAAAGACCCGGCAGACGCTTGCCGACAAGGGCAGAGATGGAACGCTTGCGCATATCGAGGTCGATGATCAAGACACGCTGTCCCTTGATAGCCAGGGAGAGTGCGAGATTGCTGACTACAAAGGTTTTACCTGAGTTCGGGTTGAAAGAGGTGAGCATGATGCAACGGGCATTGTCGCTGCGACCGGCGATGAACTCCATATTGGTGCGAACCACGCGGAATGCCTCGTTCATGATATCGGTCTTACCCTCCTTGACCAAGAGATGCAACGTCTTGTCCTCCTTGATACGATGTGACTTAGAGGAGATTGTGAATCGCTGTTTAAGACGCTTACAGAAGCGGACAAAACGGTTATCAGGATTATTGAGCGGTATCTCTCCGATGAATGGGATGGTAAGCACATCAAGGTCCTTACGACCACGTACGGAGGTATTAGCCAACTCATTCAAAATGATAATCGAAACAGGAATCAGCAGGCCCGCCAGCAAACAATAAAGATAGATATTGAAAAGGACTGGCGAAGTTGGTACGCTGGAACCTGAAGGAGGAGTGACAACGCGGTTGTTGTAGGCTGTGAAGGCCTGTGAAAGCTCATTCTCCTCTCGCTTCTGCAGCAGGAAGAGATAGAG
>JAZLHI010000065.1:0-4702 GCA_045616725.1 Prevotella sp.
ATGGCACGGATATCAGAAGTGATATTGCCTGATGTGGGCAACTGACTGAGTTTATCTATTTCATTCATAGTTTTATTTCCAAGAGTTCTTGTATTTGCCGAGGGTGGAGTCCATCTCGTGGTCAAGGGCGGCCGACACGAGCCGTTTCCCGTCAAAGAGGTTGTTGTATATGATTTCGGGTTTCATGACAAGATACTGTCAAGACTGAGAATGTTCTTGAACAATTGGTCAATGTGAGAAGCATTATCCTGGAATATGACGTGGTTCTCAAAGAAATCCCTTTCATTATTACCAGACCACCACCCTACATCCTCAAAACGAGTGTTGGAAATTATGTAGCTATCAAGAATGATGTCAGCATCTTGCAACGAAGGTTCAACTTCAGATTTAAGCAGATTGAAGAGCTGTATCTTCGGGTCTCTTAGGCCAGAGAGGTTTCTTATGCCTTTCGGGTCAATGAAGGTGACATGCTGCTTCTGACCGTCGTTTACCCAAAGAATGAAATCAGGATAGAAGTTACTTGCTTCAAAGAAACCGATACCTTTCCTGCTTCCGTTTCGCAGTAAGTAAACCTCTTTGCCTATGAGCGTGTCATCTTTGTGGGCATCATAATACTTTCGAACACTATCGACAAACTGTGATTCACCGGCATTAAGGGCTACAGGAGAAATCTTAATGAGCGGCTCATTTGTATATTGGTCTTGCAGTATTTTCCTGTCATTTGTATCCTTATCACGAAGACAAAGCAGAGGATAATAGAGATGGCGGTCGAAACGGAGAGCCTGTATCCATCTGCTGTATATACTGAAATCACGTTCAAGGTTTCCGGAAAGTATCTGTTCTCTGAGTTCGCGCAGTTTCTCAATCCATTCTTCCTGGTCTTGTCGTACTTCGACAGTATATTCATCAAAGAAGTTCGGGTCGTTGGCATCGATATATACCGATTCCATGAACTGGGCTTCCCATTTACCCTTGCTTCGCTTGTAAGCGCGGTCTATATAAGCACGAAGCAAAGCGATGGTGATGTCTTCCCAACGGGCCACATCACGACCGAAGTCGCGAAATTCAAGGTCTTCCGCTTGAATTTTCAGTTCATACCAATCGTGACGCGCCATGAGATTTCTCAGCAAATCCACAGATATTTCCATGTTATACCAGCTGCGCTCATTCTTCATTTGCTGAATAGCAAAGAACACCTTGTTCCAGTTTGTCAAAGAAAGGTGTGAATCATTGAGATAACCTTGGTTATCATAAACAGCTGTTTCTACCCGAGATCCCTTGCTAAACAAAGCTTCAACCTTCGGTGTCCAATCCAATTTGATTTTGACACCATCACGCATCGACTCAGGATGCACGACAACCGATTTCTTGAAGTCGTATCCCTCTTTTAGGCGCACGACTTTGAGTTTCTTGTTACCGAGCAAATTGACAGTTGGTATCTGTACGGGTATATACACTTCCTCATTGGCCGGAAGACCTTCGTATTCAAGGTATTTGCGGAAAGCGTCCATATAATCGGCACGGACGCCGAAGATGTTCAGTGTCTCAATGTCTCGCAACCCTTTCGGCAGGTTGCCAGGATTAAAACTTGAATCAAGTTTTGAACTACGTTTCAGTGAATACTGGAAGCCTTTAAGACGCACGCCGCGTCCGAAGAGCTGAATGACTTCAGAACCTTCCGAGCGGCCCACATTCATCAAGCCCATGACAGATACTCTCCAGCTGCTCCAGCCTTCACTGAATTTTTTCGAACCGATAAGCAGGTTTATGGAAGAAGTCTCATTGTTGATGGTTGCGAACAAGGATGTATTGCCAAACTCTTTCGTTTCGCAGAGCAGACCATTATCCTCGCAAAGTGTTATCAGTTTAGCGCTATCACCCACATTGATGACACCGAAGTAGTCAGCGTTGCCGATTCGCAGACCTATCTCCTCATCACCGCCTTTCTGTCTATCCAAATGAAGCCGAGCATTCGGAACGTCGCTATGAAAAATCGTGTGGAGAATCTTCATGTACGTGTCACGAGCAAAAACATCCTTGTCTGCGACAGCGAAGCCTTCTTTTGTAAGTGAGAAGCAGTTCGCAAAAAGCGAGTAACCGTTACTGTTCCTGATACCATCATCCGGATTGAGCAGACGCTTGATGTAACCGCAGAACTCTTCAGGCTTGTCAACAAAATCTTGTAAGAATAGAAGTATCTGAACTACATCACTGACTTGTCTTCTGTTTTCGGATCTAACCGCGTTGACAGAGCCACCGACAAAAATGCCGAGTGGTTTGGCAATGAGGAAGCGGTTCTTGATGAGAGCGTTTCTTTCGTACGCAATCGTCTGTTCATACATACACAGCAGGTAGGCAGTGAGGTACATGTTCAGCAGTTCTTCGTCATCCCACGATGCCATGTTCATGATTCGGTAGTCCTTGCCGTAGCCATCATCATAGAAATATCGGTAAGAATAATCGAAAAGAGTAGCCTTGCCATATTCTTGCAAAAGTGCGGTGCGGTTAGCACCAGACTGTGCAGCGATAGCCTGTCCGAATGTTGCTGAATACTCAAACGAGAAGCCTTCAGCAGTCAAAGTATTTCGATAGCTTTTCCAAACTTCACCGCCACTACCACGGTGTCCTTCATCAACGAGAACAAGGTTGTTTCCTTCGAAGCTCTCCACGGCAACTGTCTTGTCACCATCCGTTTCAGCAAGCTTGTTGATGTCTATGACTTCGACCGTGTGCTGACCGCCGAACAATCCGCCTTGACCTTGCTTCGAGAAGATATTTGCAGCGAAACCGGAATCTTGCAGTTCCTTGACATGTTGTGTGCTAAGCCCTTCATTCGGCGTAAGCACGATGATGCGATTGAGTTTCTTCGCATTGTGCTTGTTTGCATAATAGAGATATTGCTTGATATTGACGTGCAGCATCAATGTTTTTCCAGAACCAGTGGCACACCAGAAGGCGAGTTTATTCAAGTCATCATCTGTGAAGTCCGGCATCTCGTGCCAAGTTTCGGGACGACTATTGAAATCATCGTGCAGGAAGCTGTTGATGCTATCAAGAAGAGCCACCTTATCGCTAAAGTATCGGTCCAGGTAAACTTCGGTGAAGAGCAATGCAAGATATTGATAATACTTCCATTGAATCTTGTCTTCCCGATGTTCGTTAATCTCACGGGTATGCAGTACGATATGCCTATCATATTCGTACAGCTGCTGCTCATCTATCTCTGCATGAGTGTATAGGTGAGCTTTCAGCGCATGGAATATCCGAGAAGATCCTTCGCCGTCCTCGCCTTCAAGTGCTGGATCCTTCAAGTCACCGCAGAGTGCAGCAAGGTCTTTGCACCCGAATAGTTTCAATATGTATTTGAACAGCACCAATGCCTCTTGAAGCTTGGGTGGCTGTTGTTGTCTGTTTGTTCTTGGGCCTGGCATAATTCTTATTCTGTTTTATGGTTGTTTGCACCATCTGTTGAAACATTCCGATTCATTGCTCCCAGCTCTGCTACGGTTCTGTCCACAACTTCTTGCAACTGGTATGTGGCAACCCCCAAAGGGCGCTCAACACCGCGAAAACTCCATTCCACAACAGTTCGGTCTGCCTCTTTGCAGATAATCAGGCCTATGCTGTCGTTGTCATCCTCACCGCGCAACAGTTCGTCCGCAGCAGAGACATAGAAGTTAATCTTGCCGGCAAACTCAGGCTTGAAACCAACGGCTTTCAAATCAACCACCACATAGCGTTTCTGTGGAATATGATAGAACACAAGGTCGGGGAAGAACGTCTGACCGCTGGCCATGCGCAGTTCCATCTGTCTGCCCACAAAGGCAAATCCCTTGCCCAACTCAAGCAGGAAACGGGTGATGTTCCTCACCAGTGCGTTTTCAAGTTCACGTTCATCATAACCCTTTTGCATGGTTAGAAAGTCGAAGTTGTAGGGATCTTTGAGTATCTCCTGTGCCAAACAGCTTTGTGGCACTGGCAGAGTGGAAGAGAAATTGGTCACCGCCGATCCTTGACGAGCAAAGAGGTTGCTCGCAATATTGTCCTCAAGCATGCGACGGCTCCAACTGCAAGCAATGGTTTGTTGTATGTAAAACAAGCCCTCTGCAACAGTGTGGCACTTACTGATGATTTCTACATGATGACGCCATGGAACCAAAGCAAAATCAGCAGGAATGCCTGATATTTCACCAGGCTGGTAAAAATTTTCAATGTATTGAAAGTAAAATATATACCAACGCTTCATGTAATGGAGGTTGACCAACGAGAATCCCTTTTGCCCGGGGAACGCGTCTTGAAGGTCTTTGCTGATGTTTGCCATAACGCCTTTGCCGTAGGTCTCCTCCATGTTCATGGTGGCAAAATCACGACCCAGCGACCAATAGAAGCCTAACAACTCGCTGTTGACTTGCACTGATGCTTTGGCACGGGCATTTACATACCTATTTTTAACATCAGTAAGCCAATCCACATAATCCCTATTGGGTGTCATTCCTGTGCGGAAGACAAAACCAGGTTTGCTTTTCTCTTCTGCCTCCATAGTTATGCCTCCTCAAACATTCGTTTGCCGATGAGCCAGTAGGCTACGGTCATGGTAGTATTGATGGCACGCGCCGTATTCATCCGCGCCTCACTGAGGATGGCACGGATATCAGAAGTGATATTGCCTGATGTGGGCAACTGACTGAGTTTATCTATTTCA
>JAZLHI010000066.1:0-18015 GCA_045616725.1 Prevotella sp.
ATTCAACTTTCGCAAGTTCACATGTTATTGATTTTAAGATGTTTATTAGGATTTTAATTTAGATTTCGAGCCGTTAGGCGATCCAATATAAAATCGTCCCTAAGAGCGACGTACTGGAGCGTATTTTTGTTAGGATTATAGTTTAAGATTTTAAAATCTCTAACGAAAAATCTCGACTGAAAATGCGCTCGAATACCTCGCTTTTGGGAAGGCTTTTTAGGGGATCGTCGCAAGCTCCTCGAAATCCGAACTAAAATCTTTATAAAAATCTAAATTTTACATGCGAAACTTGAGTAATTTACTTTACGATTTTAACCTTATTAAACTGTGACTTAGGGAACACGAGGTTTGTGATGCAGACCTCACCATTGTTTCCGAAAGCCTCAACGCTTGACTTGTCGATGAAGAGACGGAGGGAAGTGAGCTTGTTGCGTACAGGAGCTACTACAGGAGCTTCGCTTTCGCCACCAGCCTTGAGGAAGTTTGCGCTGAAGTTTGTCACGCCACTCTTGCTACGATCTGCCGTGAGGGTCATTGCCTTCTGGTCGTAAGTGAGGACGTATTCCTCGCCTTCGTCGTTAGAGAGGACAATCTTGCATGAGCCCTTGATCTTCACTGTCTTGTCAAGACCCTTGCCGTCGTATTCCTGTGCAGGAGCGCTACCTAAGTAAAGCTTCTTGTCGGCACCCTCATAGAGGAATGGATCGCGAACGATAGAGTTTGCTGAGCGATACTGCTTTGTAGGAACATCGTTGGCATACTCCCAGTTTGACATCCAAGCAATCATTGGCTGACGACCGCCAGGAGCGTTAGAGAATGATACTGTAGCGTAGTGGTCCTTGCCATAATCCTGCCAGAGTGAGTTGCCGTTAGTGTAGCGTGCCTCATCGTCAACAGTGAACTTATGTCCGTCGAAGTCGCCTACGAAATACTGTGTAGCGCTACCGCCATTGATGCCGCCTGGGTTGATGTTGCAGATAAGCACCCACTTCATCTGGTTGATCTTCAGACGATCGTTCTTAACACGAACACGCATGAGGTCTGGGCATTCCCAAACACCACCATGACCGCCGAGACCTTCGCCGAAGCGAGACTCTTCCTTCCATGTCTTCATGTCAGGCGAAGAGTAGATGCGCATCTCCTGACCGCAAGCGAGAATAAGGTTCCAAGCGTTGATCTCCTCGTTCCAGAACATGTTTGGATCGCGGAAATCCTTGATAGGAGCAGTGAGCACAGGATTGCCTTCATACTTCTTGAAAGTCATACCGCCGTCAGTACTGTAGGCAAGACACTGAGCCTGAACATCGCCACCGTGAGGAGTTGGGCGGGCAGCAGTGTACATTGCAACGACAGCACCCTTGCCGAAACCAGTAGTGTTGTTATGGTCAACGATACAAGAGCCGCTGAACATTGCTCCCCAAGTGTCAGGAACAAGAGCAGTAGGCTGTGCTGTCCAGTTAATGAGGTCTGTGGAAGTAGAGTGAGCCCAATGCATGTTTCCCCACATTGAGCCGTAAGGGTTATACTGATAATAAAGATGCCAAACGCCATCCTTGTAGAACATTCCGTTAGGGTCGTTCATCCATCCGCGCTTTGGAGTGTGATGATAAGCTGGGCGGAAAGGTTCGTCAATGAGCTGGAAGTCCTCGTCGCTGTTCTGATCCATCTTCTTGAAGCAGATGCATCCCTCAGGAACGTCTTGGATAACTATACTTAATGCAGAATTGAGAATGCAGAATTCAGAATCGGGCTGCGCGGAAAACAATTCTGCATTCTGCATTCTGCATTCCGCATTCATCCAAGGTTTCATATCGAGCGGAAGGTAATAGTCAACCTTCTCGCGAGCCATGCGCACATTCTGACGCATGATCTCCGTATTGCCGATAACTACGCAAACACGACCTTCCGGAGCATTCTCCTGGATAGGAAGCCAGAGGTAGCGACCGCCGTTGCCCGTTGGTCTTACGATAGACTGCTCGCAAGCCTGGTGCGTAATAGGCGGAACTGCTGCCATGCAGAGTGCAGGGAAGGCAAAAAGAGTGGCCAATAGTGATTTAATCTTCATTCGGTTATAAGGTTTTTGTTTCTTACTTCTTTTAATTTTGTTATCCTGAATCCAATCCTTTTTACCAAAAAACAATCTACTAACCCTTACTAATATAAATAACCTAACTAACAAATATATTTCCTCATCTCCTCTTTTCCGAGTGCAAAATTAATATATCCTTAAATAATAAGGTATAAAAATTATTGCAAGGTATAAGAAAAATGTTGCAAACAGCATTTTTTAATGCCATTCGCAACATTTTTCCTTCGTAAAACATTAGTATTGAGATACCTTAACGTCGCTAACTGTCACTGCATTGCCATAAGTGTTGATGCTCCAGCAGTTCTTCTGGAGACCATAGATGCGCTGAGTGCAGCCGTACTCACCGTTGATATACATGGTAACAACAGAGTTGTCTGTGTAGATGTCAACATGGTAAGTATTGTCAGCTGGACGTGGGAAGATGTAACCATCAGCACCTTCGATGAAGCCCTTGCCCATGTATCCGTTCTGTTCGAAGTTCACCTTGCGGCGACCATTCTCCCACTCTGGGTTGACCATGAGAGTGTAGTACTTTCCTTCTGGCGCATCAATCTCAACAGGCTTGCCTGTGTTCTTGTCGATTTCAGTCACGCGATTAGTACCACGACCGAAGCTTACGCCGAAGCGGTCGCCATCTGTAGCAGTCTTGGCAGTGAACGAGATATGGTTGTGTGTGCCAAGGCGGTTGTACAAAACATAGTCAGCTTCAGTCTTCATGACCTTAACCTCAGCAGGCTGGTTGTACTTTGCGTCCATGGCAGTCACCTTACCTACAGTAAGAGTACCATCCTCATGCTGAACGAGCTTGTGGCAAACGAGAGCACCTGACCAGTTTGGTTCGCCGCCAGCACCAACGTTTATGTTCTTGTCGTCGTTGGTTACGCCAGAACGGTATGGAGACCAACCCCAGATGTAGCGGTTAGTGCCGTCAGAAGCAGTCTTGCCAGCATAGAAGGCACGAGAGTCGAGCACGCCTTCCTTGTCGTCCTTTGGCCACCAGCGACCTGGATCAGTGAAGCAAATCTTGAGGTCGTGCCATGTAGGAGCCATCATATACTTAACCTTGCGACTCCAAGAAGCGCGGTGACCCTCGCTGTAAACGAGATACCAGTAGTTGCCCATCTTGAAGATGTCTGGACATTCGCACATGCGGTCCCAGATCATTGGGAAGCTGCCGTCGTGCTCCCATGTCTTGAGGTCAGAAGAAACGAACTCAGCAAACTTGAGATTGCTTGAGATAACCATGTGCCACTTGCCGTCTTCAGCCTTGAAGATCTGTGGGTCGCGGAAGTCAGTTTCAGAGTAACCATAGTCAGTGCCCTTGAGAACCCAAGCCAAGTCCTTGGTCCATGTCTTGAAGTCAGGAGAAGTAGCACGCATAACGACCTCCTTTGAAGTATGGCCAGTGTAGTAGATATAGTAGAGACCGTCAGCCTCATTATATACGCAGCAGCCAGTACCGAGGGCAGCGTCAGCCTCGTTCTTTGACTTACCTGTAGGGAGAATCTCGCCAAGTCCCTGATAGTTTGCACCGTCCTTTGTGCTTACGCCATAGAATGGGTGGAAGCAGTAAGGGTCGTTGTTGTTGAACTCCTGGAGATAGAGCACCTTGAACTCGCCAGCCTTCTGATCGTAGAAAGGCATTGGGTCGCCCACACGGCCGATTTCCGGCTTGTAGTATGTGCTGAAGCTTGCGTCCTCAGTAGGAGTGAAGAGCGATGTTGTGCCAGCCCAATCCTTAGGAGCATCACCCTCGTATGATTCTTCGCTGCATGCTGTCAGCGAGAGAGCCGACAGCAAGAGACCTGATAATATGATATTTTTCATCTTTTCCAATTATTGAATTTTCGAATTACCGAAACATCGAACTTTCGAGTTATCGAGATTTCGATGTTTCGATTTTTCAGTCTTATTTTGTGAGATAGTTGATAGCATTCTTAGTCATGATGGCAATGTTCTTGTGGAACTTCTCTGTGTAGCCAGCCTCGAATGTGTATGAGTACCAGTCGTAGCAGCCAGAGCCGATACAGATGATGCCACCCTTACCGTCGTGAGCAGGGTATTCCCAAGCTACGACAGCACCGTCGCCACCAACACCGATGATCTTACCGCCATTGCGAGCTACCCATGCATCGTGGCTTGGATAACCACCCCAGTCGTCACCGATGTGATACTGAGCAGTAGAGTTTGTGATGTGGTAACCAGCATCTGTACAGTAGATGCGTGAAGGATCGTCGCCATCGATAGTACCTGCGAAGAGAGGGTGAGAAGCGTCGTACTTCACGAAGTCCCAAGGACCGCCGCAAAGCTCTGCGCTATCCTCATTGCCACCCCAGCAGTTCTGTGGTGTAGTCCACTCGTCGTCGCCAGTTACGCCGATGAATGAAGGAAGGATGGAAGCGTAGCGAGTGAGGAGGAGAGCACCGCCTCTCTCGTAGAAGTCGCGGAGCTGGTTCTTGGCATCAAGAGCCTCCGGAGCCTTCTGGATGAATGGATCGTGACCGTCAACGCCACCATCCTGGTGGAAGTGCCACCACATGAGCTTACACTCAGAGATATCGATGGTACCTGCCTGGAGGTCTGCGAATGAAGCGTACATAGACTCTGGAACATTTGCGAGCATCCAAGTGCAAGCAGTGTAAGCCTCTGGATCAAGCTGTGACATGTCGGAAACAGCACCGAGGAAGAGAGCCTTTGGCTTGCCGATAGCAATCACTGTAACGACATACTTGCTTTCAGCAGTGTTGTTTGAAACGGTGTAAGTAATAGGCTCTGAGAAGTTCTGTGGAGCACCGCTGATAGGGTCAACAGTAGCGTTCTGAGAGATTTCGATAGTAGGGATGGCATTTGTGATGTCAACGCTACCTGGCACATAGACAGTGATAGTCTTTGCGTCCTCATCGATCATACCGTTGTAGATATCGTTGATGACGAATGAGTAGATCTTAGCCTCGTCACGGAGAACAGTGAGTGTCCAGTCGAGATACAAATCGCCAGCAGCGACGTGGATGTTCTGGTCGCCATCCATATTGAGAGTCTGTCCCTGTGCAACATTTGCAGTAGCACCGTCAGAGATCTTGAGTGAAGTAACCTTCATTGCTGATGTAGGAGCTGTTTCCGGTACACGAACGGTGATAGTGCGTGTAGCGAGGTCAACAGTGCCTTCAAAGCCGTCGAGCGCAATCTGCTCAACGAGGCAGTTGCCGCTGAGGTCGAGTGAGCAGTCGTCGTTCTTGTCGCAAGAAGCGAAAGCGAAGAGCACTGCCACGGCACACATTATATATTTATATATTGCTTTCATCTTATTTATTTACGGATTTACGGATTTACAATTTGTTTGCCCTGCCAAAAATGGCAGGGAGATGTTCAATTACCAATTACCGATATTCTGCTTGTAGTTGCCGTTTGAAGCAGAGATCTGGCTGTGAGGGATTGGGAGGTATTCGTTCTTGTTGGCAGTGAACTTAGCGCCATCATAGATGTTGCAGCGTCCCTTCTCTACGTCAAAGTACTCGTTGAGAACCTTCTCTGCATCGCCCCAGCGAACGAGGTCGAAGAAGCGCTCTGACTCCATAGCGAGCTCAAGGCGACGTTCCATCTTGACCATCTTGAGAGCATCCTCCTTAGAGTAGCTTGTGCCTTCGTCGTACTTCTTACAGTAGATCTTAACGCCATACTTCACAGGGTAGTTGCTGATAGTCTGAGTAGAACCGGCAGCACGAGTACGAATCTGGTTTACGAGCTTAACTGCCTCACCAGCCTGATTCATCTGTGCGTAAGCCTCAGCACGCATAAGGATAACATCAGCATAACGGAACACGATGCGGTTCATAGAAGATGCCCAGAAAGAACCCTTGATGAGGTACTGGTCGATGAGAGCAGGGTCAACATTGTGCTTCAATGTAACGTTGTAACCATAGAGACCACCTGAACGGCTCCAGTTGGAAGACTCGTCCATCATGAAGTTCTGGTTGAACATGTATGGAAGACCTGGCATACCTACAGTGAGGAAGAGACGTGGGTCAGCATTGTCAGCAGCCTTGTCGTAGTTCTTTGCATTGTAGCTGTCGAGGTAAGGACGACCCTTGTCGTCAGTACGGAATGCGTTTACGAGGTTCTGTGATGGCTTGTAGAAGTCGCAACCACCGTCTGTTACATTTACGATGTTAGGGCAGATAAGACCGTAACCGTAGTTAAGGCTACCATACTTTGTGCCGTCGTTACGAGAATACTGAATGGCCCAGAGAGACTCGCAGCCGTTCTCGAACTGCTCTTCAGGACGGAAGTTGTTGTGGATGTCCTTCTCGAGGTCGTAACCACCCTTTGCGTAGATTGAAGGGTTAGTGTATTCGATAACCTTCTTGAGGTCTTCCTCGTTGATAGAAGTTACCTTATGGCTTGCTGCATCGTCCTGACGATAAGCCTTGTAGAGGTAAACCTTAGCGAGGAAAGCAGCGCACGCAGCCTTTGTTGGGCGACCCTTGTCAGCCTGAGTGTCAGGAAGGATGCCGTAAGCATACTCGAGATCGTCAGCGATGACCTGCCAACCTTCGTCGTTGCTGTACTTAGTGTTAGTGATCTGGCTGTAATCGTCGTAAGAAAGATTAGTGTCGATCACGAAAGGAATGTTCTTGAAGAGACGCTTGAGCTGGAAGTGAGCGTAAGCACGGAGGAAGTGAAGTTCAGCAAGACGCTGATCCTTCTGCTTGAAGCTTGCATCGCAACCCTCTACAGCATGGATGGCAGCATTGACACGAGAGATGGAATTGTAGAGACGAACCCAGATGTCGTTGAGGTTCCAGCTTGTAGGGAGCACGCCCTGCTCAACCTCAAGCTGATGGAAAACGTCACCATCGTTTGTAGTAGAACCGCCCTTGTAAGCATCGTCTGAGCGAACATCATAGTTCCAGAGCGAGAAAGAGGCGTTGATATCTTCAGCAGTAGCGAAGATAGCGTATGCAGAAGTCACCTGCTTGTCGGCGTAAGCAGGAGTGTTGACCTGCTCGTCAGAGAGAGTACCCTGTGGCACCTGCTCACTGAGGAAGTCAGAACATGAGGCTGCCATCACTCCTAAAGAGGCAGCGAGTATATAGTTTTTAATAATCTTCATAATGATAGATAGGGTGCTTTAGAATGATACGTTGATACCGAATGTTACATTCATAGGGATTGGGTAACCGAATGTAGGAACTTCAGGATCGTTGCCGCTGTACTTACCGCTCTTTATTGTGAGCACGTTCTGTGCAGAGAGATACATGCGGAGACGGTTCATGTAGAGCTTCTTAGCGATAGCTTCTGGGAAGTTATAGCCGAACTGTACTGTACGAAGCTTGAGGTAAGAGCCGTTTTCAACATAGTATGTTGACATACGAGTCTCGTTGTTGGTATCCATTGTTGTAAGAGCAGGGATGGTAGAGCCTGTGTTTGTTGGAGACCATGCATCGAGAACGCGGATACCCTTGTTGAGGTTTGGCACGTTAACACCTGCCCAGAGGTCTGTCTGCTGCTTGTAGTCCTTAGTGATTACGTCAACACCCTGAACGCCCTGCCAGAACATTGTGAAGTCGAAGTTCTTGTACTGGATGTAAGCGTTGAGACCGTAAGTGAATGCTGGCGATGGATCGTATATCCACTTCTGGTCCTTAGAGTTAACCACACCGTCGCCATTGAGATCCTTGAAGCGCATACGACCTACTCCAGCACCTTCCTGGATAGCGTGGTTGTCAACCTCATCCTGGTTCTGGAAAATACCATCGAAGACGTAACCAACCTGTGCACCCATTGGATGACCAACAACGCTTTCTACGCCGTTACCACCGAATGTACCGTTTGCAGCAATAGTCTCAGGGAGCTTAGTAACCTCGTTGTAGTTTGTACCGATGTTACCGTTGATGTCATACTGGATTTCGCCAGCCTTGCCACGGTAACCAACATTAAGTTCAAGACCGCGGTTAAGCATTTCACCAGCGTTGATCCACATCCAAGAGCCTTCACCCATAACGGCTACGCCAGGCATATGAACGAGGATGTCAGTAGTCTTCTTGTTATACCAGTCGAGAGCACCATAGAGAGCGCCGTTGAGGAAACCGAAGTCGATACCGAAGTTAGTCTGAGTAGTAGTTTCCCACTTGATGTCATCGTTACCAATCTGGTCGCGCTTGAAACCGCTGTCGAGAATCTGACCACCGTTTGTACCCTGGATGTCATAGCCAGTGTTGTAAGAGTCACCACCGAAGTTGAGGTTACCGGTAGTAGTATAGAGAGTATAGCGAGCGTTGTTGTCAATCTCCTGGTTACCTGTCTGACCCCATGATGCACGGAGCTTGAGGTTCTCAATCCAAGAAGCATTGTCCTTGAGCCACTTCTCTTCGCTTACGCGCCAACCGAGAGATACAGATGGGAATGTACCGTACTTGTTGTTCTTACCGAAGCGGCTTGAACCGTCACGACGAACAGTTACACTTGCGAGGTACTTGTCTGCGTAAGTATAGTTAACCTTGCCGAAGAAAGAAACGAGCGAGTAGCCACCGCCACCACCGTAAGCCTTGTCAGTACCCTCTGTACCTGCTGATGGCCACATGTAGTCTGGGTTGAGAACGGCGAAGTCCTGACGATAGCCTGAGAACCAAACGTCGTCCTGACGGTTGAGCTCCATACCGATCATTGCGTCAGCACGGTGAGCGCCCTTCTCATACTTGTATGTTGCAATGGCATTCCACATCCACTTCATCCAGTGCTCCTGCTTTGCCTCTACACCGTTCTCTGGGCGGGCAACGTTACCGCCAATAACAGGATAAGTGAAGAAGCGCTGCTGCTTCTGACTGTAGTCGATACCGAAAGTAGTGCGGAAGTTGAAGTCCTTGAAGAGAGCGAGGTTCAAGTGAACATCACCGAATGTACGCCAATAGTTGTAGCGGTTGTCCTTTGCACGATCGAGAGTTGAAAGTGGGTTCTCGCGGTCAGCATAACCACCAGTGAGGTTGGCGTAGTTGCCATTAATATTATAAATAGGATAGTTAGGGTTGAACTGGAGAGCATTCTCAAGGAAGCCGCCAGGAGCAGAAGCCTCGTCAGTGCGGTTCAAAGTGAAGTTCTCGCCAATAGTAAGAACGTCGCTGATGAGCTTATACTCAGTGTTGATACGAGCAGAGAAGCGCTCGAAGTCTGAATTCTTGATGACACCGAGGTTCTTGTAGTAGCCGAGAGAGAAGAAAGAAGAACCCTTCTCGTTGCCATTGCTTACGTTTACGTTATAGTTTTGTACGATACCAGTGCGTGTAGATTCCTTGAACCAGTCTGTGTTAGCAGCCTGAACGGTATTGTTGGCGTCAAGATACTGGCTCATTGTCACATTGTTGAGCTGAGGGTTGCCGTTCTGGTCGTAGCCCCAGTTAAAATGATAGCCGAGATTGTTGTTGTTTGGGTCAAGACCATCGTTTACGCGAGCCTGCCAGAAAGCCTGTCCCCACTGCTCTGCGTTGAGCACCTTCATGCGGTGAGCATACATTGAAGCGGCGATGCTTGCGTCGAAGTCAACATTAATCTTACCGTTCTTACCACGCTTTGTAGTGATGATGATTACACCGTTTGCAGCGCGTGAACCGTAGATAGATGCAGAAGCGGCATCCTTCAATACCTGAATAGACTCGATGTCGGAACCGTTGAGCTCGTGCATACCAGCCTTCGTTGGCACACCATCAATGATATAGAGAGGGTCATTGTTGTTGAGAGTACCGTTACCACGGATACGAACTGTAGCAGCACCTGAAGGGTTACCATCAGCAGAGATGTTCATACCAGGAACACGACCCTGGAGAGCCTTCATTGGGTTGTTTTCGTTCTGCTTTGCAAGTTCGCTAACGCTGACAACGCTGACAGCACCAGTAAGGTCTGCCTTACGCTGAGTGGTATAACCTGTTACCACAACTTCCTGAAGTGAGTTAGCCTCGTCTTCAAGGACAACATTCATCTGCGCTGAAGCTGGAAGAGTGACAGTCATCATACCAACGTATGAGAACTGAAGCTGCGCGCCATTGGCAACGCTGAGAGTAAAGTTTCCGTCAAAGTCGGTGATGACAGCATTGCTCTCATTGCCCACCTCCTTGACAGTCGCTCCGATGATAGGATCGCCATACTGCTTGTCAGTAACAGTACCCTTCACCTCGATGTTCTGTGCCACCGCCGAAAGCGAGCAGCAGAGCATCATGAGCACAGAGAGAAAAATCTTTTGGATCTTTTTCATAATTAGTACTTGATAGGTTGTTATTTGTAATGTAAATTTTGTATTTTTTCGCGGACAAAATTACTCTTACATATTATAACACCCCTTAAATAATGATAAAACGACTCCCAAATTCGTTACAAAGAAACAAATTTGGGAGTAAATGTTACAAATTTTATTCGCTACGCGAGGCTAATGGCTAATGGGTAATGGGTAATGGCACTATCATCAATGAGTGTAGGGCGAAGATTTCTGAGCCGTATTTATTCGCTATGCGAGGCAGCGAACCCTTACTCTGAAGGGCGAACCTCCGTAGGCGATTTGCCGAACAAATCCTTATAGCATTTCGTGAAGTAAGAAGGTGATGAGAAGCCTACGCGGTAGGCTATTTCGGATATGTTCAGAGAGGAATCTGCCAGCAACTGATGGCCTCGCTTCAGGCGTTCCTCGCGGATTATTTCCACTGGTGACTTGCCAGTAAGTGCCTTTACCTTTCTATATAATTGCACGCGTGAGAGACACATCTCGTTGCCAATATCCTCTACACTGAGGTCGGAGTCGGAAAGATGGTTATCTACTACGGCAAGGAACTTCACAAGGAACTCGTTCTCCCTGCGGAACTGCTTCTCGTTGCCGTTTATGATGTCCTCACCCGTTGCCTCTACATCATCGCCCTTCTGGTTGAGAGACATTTCAATGATCTTGTCGCGCTGCTCTTCCAACTCGTCACGCTGACGCTCTGCCACTTCCTTTTCGTGCATGAGCTGCTTGTTGGTAACGGAGAGTTGCTCGTTGATGGCAGAGAGCTGCTGGTTGGCATCGGAGATTTTCTCCTGGCTCGCTTCCAGTTCCTTGTTCTTGTCTTTAAGCTTTTCGTTCAGATGATGCTTCGTCTGGTATGCACGGATGGAGATGCCGAGGAGTATGGCTGTGATGAGAATGAGCGTAAGGATAACGCCGATGACGGTCTGCTGGTTCTCTATATATTCGCGCATCGAACCCGCCTGCCTGTGCATCTTTTGCAGATACTCTGCCTGACGCACCACCTCTTCATGCTGGAGCAGCAGCACCTTCGCATTCTGGCTCGTCACGATGCTCGATTTAAGCATCGTCTCGCGTGGCACATTCTTGCCCTCAAGCACATCAATGGCAAGCTGGAGGAGTTCGTCGCCGTGGGTAGGATAGATGGCAGAGGCTGTCAGTATGGAGTCTGCCACCTGACGAATGCCACCGTTCTCCGTTGGCAGGGCATCGACACCAAGATAGAGTATGTTGCCATTATCCTTGCCGTTCTCCTTTATCACGCGACGCGCACCAACTGCCATGCGGTCATTGCCACCATAGACAGCGTCTATCTTTCCGTCGTATTCCTTCAGTATCATGCGCATTGCTGTCTCGCCGGAAGCCTCTGTCCAGTCGCCGCTCTGGTATGCCACAATCTGCATCTCAGGGTACTTCTTCAAGGCATTCGCAAAGCCGTCGTGACGCTCCTGTGCAGGCGAAGAGCCCTTCAGACCGCCTATCTCCACAACATTTCCCTTGCCGCCGAGCTTTCCGGCAAGATACTGTCCGAGCATCTCGCCGATATGGTAGTTGTCGGCACCCATGAAGGCAGTAAACTGCTCGTTGTTGGTCTTGCGGTCGTAGAGCACCACAGGTATCTTCTTCGCATACGCCTTGCCAATGGCTTCTGTGAGATTATCCACTTGGTTAGGCGAAACGATGAGAAGGTCGATGCCGGAGTTCACGAGGGAGTCTATCTGCTTCTCCTGCAATCGGCTGTCATCGTGTGCAGAAGTGAATCGCAGCTCCACACCCTCATTGAAGTATGTAGCCATAATCAGCTCATCCTGAAGCTTCGCGCGCCAGGAGTCTTCAGAACATTGCGACACACCTATTATATATTTAGGAGTACTCTCGCCGCAAGAACTTACGAGAAGAAGAGCAAGCAGACAGGCTGCAAGCCAAGGGGTTCTTTTGAGAATCTTAATCATGTTGTGGTTGTAAGGTTAATTCATTATATCATCACTAGCAGATGCAAAGGTAATAGTATTTATTGTAATTGCCAAATTTTAAACGGATTTGGTTGTTGCAGTAACCGATTTTACCAAATATTGGTTGTTGTAGTAACCGATTTTTGCATAAAAGTGGTTGTTGCAGTAATCGATTTACCTTGCCAACTCAAACTCCATGAGTCCACCCTTCATCAATTCGGCGTGGCTGACAATGAGCTTCTTCAGTCGCTTTCCGTTGAGGCGGCACTCCTTGACGCGCTTGCTGCCGACATTGCTGTTGACGCGGATGGTGAGCGTCTTGCCGTTGGAGAGGGCGAGAGTGGATTCCTCTACGGTAGGGGCAATGATGTAATAGAAGTCCTGACCGGCATTAGGGAACAGACCGAGACTGACGAACACGAACCATGACGCCATGCTGCCTGTGTCCTCGTTCTCTGGAAAACCAGTGAGGTCGTAGCCCTTCTCTGCCAGATGGTGTGCCCAATAGGAACTGAGATCGGGACGATCGGCGTGGTGGAAGGCGAAGGTGCAGAGGAATCCAGGCTCGTTAGTGTTGGCGATACGACCGGTTTCTATGCCGTACGACAGGCGCTCAACGAAGCGATCCTTGCCGCCCATGAGTTTTATGAGCGTCTCGAAATCGTGCGGAGCATAGAAGCTGTACATCCATGAGATGCCTTCATAGAAAGGCTTGTCCCACGAACCGCCCCACTCCGATACAGGCAGATTGCAGAAAGAGCCGTCCTCACGTCGCGCATCTATGAAGCCGCGGTAGCCTTGGTCTTCCAGATTAGGGTTCCAAAGGTTCTGCCAGTTCTTGCTTCGCTTCAAATACTTGCGGTAGTCGGCGGTGTGACCGAGTTTCTTTGCCATGAGGGCTGCCGAATAGTCGTTGTAAGAGAACTCCAGAGTCTGCGAACAACTCATGCTGCGCTCCGGGATATAGCTCATCGTGCGATAGGCGCTTACCGTGCTTTCCTTGTAACCGATGCGGAAGTTGTCGGCATTGTGCTTCACAATCTTATACACATCGTTCCAGTCAACGCCCGGAATATCCTTCAGGCAAGCCTCCGCAAGCATGTGGTCGATGTCGTCTCCTCCCTGGTCGCCATTGCGTGAGCGCCCTGCCACAAAGCCGTCGTAAACAGCTCCGTCGCGTTTGAAGATGTCGATGACGGTGTTGATATTGCCGCTCACCGTAGGCTGGTCAACGAGCATAAGCAGCGGATAGAGGCTGCGGAAGGTGTCCCAATAGGCGTAGTTGTCGTCCCAGAAAGGACGCTTTTGAGAGTCGGGAGCATAACGATTGTCGGCTGTGCGGTCGGAGATGGCAGTGAACACGCGGAAGAGCGAAGAGTAGAATATCGTCTTCATGTCTTCCGATGCCGTCTTGATGCGAAGGCATTGCAAGCGGTTGTCCCATTCGCGACGAGCATTATCGCTGACGGTCTGGAAGTTCCAATGGTCGATGTCCTTGTCCATAAACTTCAGGGCATGCTCCGCACTTACGAACGACACAGCCACCTTCATGCGAACGACAGGGTTCTTCTTCGTATTAAAAGAAAGGTACGCGCCCGCGTGCGTTTGGTCATGGTCTGTGGAAATGGTCTTCTGTCCCTCGAATGTTTCCGCACCTTTCCATGTTCCCCACGCTTCGGCATCAGCGTCATACCTTGCCACACAATGGAAGGTGACAGGACCTGCTGGCCATCCGCCGCTGTAAGTAAGCATCATCTTTATGAGCTTGGCATCGGCATCGACGACGATTGCAGTATGCTCCACCTTACCGTTCATCTCCGTCGCGATGTCGCTGGCAATGGCTTGTGCTGCATCGAGGAGAACATGTCCGCGCTCATTGTCGTTGAAAGAGAACTGATACATTGCGGAATGGTGGGCAGGTGCCAACTCCACATCTACATTGTATCTGTCGAGATGCGTGGCGTAGTAGTAGGCCTTTGTGACATCTTTTGAGTGTGGCGAGAGGTGATCGCCGAGGACTGTATGTAGTTCGCCCGACTGTGGCGACACGAGGAAATGACCGTATGAGCTCCATCCCGTACCGCTCACATGCAGTTGTCCGAAGCCCATGATAGGTTCCTTTGGGTCATAGCCGTCCATGCTGCCTTTCGGAGTTTGCGGCGATGGCGATATGCTGCTGTATGGAGTGCGCGGACCGATGACGCAGTTGTTGCCACGGTGGTCTATTACGCCAATGCTTGTGTTGATATAGTCAGAGAGATGCTGTGCGTTCTGCGCCGAAAGACTCAGCGATGACACAAGCAATGAGACCAAGAAAAGAATGTGTCTCATAGTCATTTTGCGGGTTCTGGCGGCAAAGATAAGATTTATTTCGTTAATAAACAAACTATTTCGTAGGTTTTGTTGAGTTTTGCCCTTCCGTTCACCTTGAAAATACGTATATACTATGAAAAGAACGTACATGTTGTGAAGTTCACGAATTGTCCGAAACCATTTCATGATTTGTTTGAGAAACCTTTTCTAAACACCATACCTTTGCACCGTCAAACAATCAAAATGACAAAAACATTAAACCAAAAACAAAAAACCAAAAACAAAAAACAAACATTATGAAAAAGATTATCGCAACAATGAAGAACGTTATTAAGTATGTAACTGAAGCAAACAAGCAGGTGTCAAGCTATCAGTCACTCTACCCAGTTTCTAACTGTTATGTCGTTCGCTCAGCATGGCACTAAATATTTAGAGCCCCTTGATAAGGGGCGGCTATAATGCAGGGATTAACAAATAAAATTAAAATTATAAACAAACTAAAAACCAAAAACAAACATTATGAAAAAGTTTCTTTCAAAAATCATGTTCGCAGCAGTAGCAGTTCTCTCAGTAGCAGGTTTCACATCTTGCAACAACACAGATGACGATCCTTATGTACCAAAACCAACATCTATCCCAACAAAGATAGAAATTCATACGGAGACGGAAACTAATCCAGTTGACCTGACTCCAGCCTACGGAGCTGTACTTTCAGAAAATATCCTCGACATGTATGATGTAACTGTTGTCCTTCACAGCGGCGACAAGACAAAGGAAGTAGCCCTTACCAAGGCTAATGGTGAAACAATGGTAACGCGCTCGACAGCAGGCAACATAAACTACTATCAGTATCTCTTTACAGAGATTGACGGCCAGAAGGGAATCGGCAAAGCAGAAGCAAAGGTTACTCCAAAGGCTAACATCAAGACTACCATTGCAGGTATGACAGCAAACGAAAAGATTTCTTTCTTGCAAGGTGGACGCCTCTTCAATGCACAGCTCGGTGCTGATGGCAAGATCCCAGGCAATATAATGCATCATGCAGCACCAACAACCGACTTCAGCTATCCAGAACAATTGCTCAAGGATAATGGCAATGGCTCTTTCGGTTATGATTCACAGGCAGAAGCCATTCAGGCTAGTTTGTCACGATAGTAGTAAAAATTCATAGAACCCCGATTATAAAAGAACTCCGATTACATAATGTAGTCGGAGTTTCTTGCTATCCGATATAAGTATAATAAGTTAAATTTCGTGATTATATATTTGCCCTTTTCAAGAAATATTCCGCTTGCAGAACCTTGTTTTTGAGCAGTTGGAGCATCTCAGGGTGGTCGTTAAGAAAAGCGTCCAACTCACGGTAAGCTTCTGCCGAACGGTGGCCGGCACTAAAATCTTTTTCACTTTTTCTGCATAGACATGATAAATATTCCATCGGAATTTGCTATCTTTGCACGCAATTTCTAACACAGTATTATGCAAATGAAATCGTTTTGGGCAGTTATACTTGCCTTCTTTCAGCTGGGCTTATCGGCTTGTACATCTGACCATGACACAGTCGCAGCGGAGACAGCTATCGATTATAACCAGTTGACAGAGCAGACCATCAATCATTATCTTGATTTTGTCAAAACTCCTCGTCCGGGATTCCATCTTGACAAGGCACGCGAATATCTCAAGGGCTTTGCCGATGCCCGTGGATGGAAATGGAGCAGAGACGATTATGGCAACTGTTGGATAGATGTTCCTGCAACCAAGGGCTACGAGTCATATCCGGCTCTGATTCTTCAAGGACACATGGACATGATATGCGATGTTGCCGAGGGCGAGACGATGGATGTGAACACGCAAGTGGGTACGCCGCATCGCGAAGGCGACAAGATCTGGGGCGACCACATTAATCTGGGAGCCGATGACGGCATAGGTGTTGCCATCGCACTGACCATCGCTGATTCCAAGCTGGGGCATGGACCATTGCGTTGCTTGTTTACGGCAGACGAGGACTGTGGCATGTTCGGAGCCGAGAAACTGGATCCGAAGGCTCTTGACTGCGATTACCTTATCGGTCTCGATGCAGAGCAGGTGGGGGAGTTTTACATCAGTTGTCTGGGTGCTGTTACGAACCATTTTACAAAACAGTTGCCAAGGGCGTCTTCTATTGACGGACTTACCAAGGTGCAGGTCAACGTCAGCGGACTTAAAGGTGGTCATAGTGGCAGGAACATCAATGATCACCGCTTGAGTGCCTGCGATATGGTTCGTACCCTGTTGGATAGACTCTCTGCTGCTTACGAAGTGTCGCTGATAAGCCTCAATGCTGGTACGGCAGACAATGCCATAGCCAATGCAGCAGAGATGGCACTGGCTATAAAGACGGATGAAGCAGAAGCCGTTAAGGAGAAGATAAACTCTGTCTTAACTGAATATGAAAGTGAGTATGCAGAGGAGACAATCCACCATAAGGTTAGCACGGCAGATGTTGTGGCTTCCGACTATGTGTGTACGTCCGGATCTACTGCTCAGGTTCTCAGCGTGCTCAAGGAACTCATATACGGACCTATCGAGATTGACGAGACAGGCTATGTCGCAAAGTCAAGCAATATTTCGCCACTGACGCTGCATGAAGGTGCTTTCGATGTCATGAATATGATGCGGTCGGACTCAAACGACTGGCTGGAGGAACAAAAGAACAAATATTCTTCGCTTGCCAAGCAGCATGGGATGACCTATGCCGCTGACAACTGCAACCCAGCATGGACAGACGCTAAGGGCAATCAGCTGATAGATATGCTCAAAGGCTATTATGAAGAGGCTATGGGGCAGCCTGCTGAGGCGGTTCGCGGCCCTGGCAGCACCGAAATTGCTTTCTTCACTCAGCACAATCCTAACCTGCAGGCAACTTGCATCGGTCCTACGATTACGGATGCCCACTCAATTCGAGAGACACTGTATATCAGTACGCTCCGCCCTGTGCTTCAGACGGTAGTGAATACGATGCAGCATATCAATATGGTTAAATAGCCAATCTCTTTTGGGCAGATTTTGCGTACATAGAATGAATAAGACGTACAGTTTGTGAAATTCACAGATTGTACGTTTTGTTTTCATAATGTGTTTGTAAAGAGTTTGAAAAACACCATACCTTTGCAGTGTCAAAAATCAAAAATGACACTCAAAAACAAAACTTAAAATTCTAACTCAAAACATTAACAAACCACGGTTCCCTGCCGTTCTCGGCAGGGTTCCCCTAAAAAACAAAAACTCAAAATTATGAAAAAGTTCGCTACAACCCTCGCAATCGCAATCGCATTCATCTTCTCAGCAACAAGTGCTAACGCTCAGATGATCAGTAAGACAAACCTCGAGTCATACGCAAAGCTGCAGTATGGCGCCAGCTG
>JAZLHI010000067.1:0-14223 GCA_045616725.1 Prevotella sp.
TCCGCAAAGATACACATTTTATTTTCAATCGGCAAGTTTTAATGACGTTTTCACACTATTTACCTACATAATACAGTATTTTTTTTACTTTTTTTGTTATGAACACACCGATTTTCATCTAAAATTGCTATCTTTGCTCCATGAAATATATCATTCCCTTGATACTTTTGCTGTGCTTGTATAGTGCATGCGACATGTTCAAGTTCCATCCTTATCAGGAGCTTGAAGGATTTGCCTCAGGCCTTACGGCATCGAACAGCCAACGCATAGAACAGAAAACCAAGGGACGTGACACTATTCGAATAGCTTTTATCAGCGACCTGCAGCGCTGGTATAATGACACACGCGACGCTGTGATTTACATCAACCATCATCCTGAGATAGATTTTACACTTGTTGGCGGAGATATCACAGATTTCGGCACAACCGATGAGTACCAATGGATGACACAAGAGCTCTTGCGATTACGTTATCCATGGCTGTCGGTCATCGGCAATCATGACTTCTTAGGTTTTGGCGAACACAATTATCTACGACTTTATGGCGCATACAATTTTTCGCTTAATGCCGCACACCTTCATATCGTAGGGCTCAATACCATTTGGCGCGATAGTGAGACAGGAGTCAATGCTCCTGACATAGATTTCTTACAAGAAGACCTGATTGAAGTTCAGGCGTTGAACTCGTTGCGCCCCGACAGCATCACACACACCATCGTTCTGATGCATAATATGCCAGGCGATGAGCAGTTTAATCCTGCGCTTGCACAATCTTTTGGCAAAGCCATTGTGCAATATCCGAGCCTTGGTTCGAATGGCCCCAAATTCTCCGACGGACCTTTAAAGGGCACACAGTTGCGTGGTTTTTGCCTCAAAGGCCATACACATCACTTTCGCCAGAGCCAGCCCTTTGACAATGGTGTCCTCTTCTATTGCGTAGATGACATCCACAAGCGACAGCTTTTACTCTTCACCATTTATCCTTCAGGCTATGACTACCAGATTGTTAACTTCTGATCGGATGCGCAAGCTCATATTCGCCATTGCGATCTCGTTGGCGGCAGCAATGGTTCATGCCCAAGAGGCACCGCACGTCACGAAGTTATTGCCTCGCCTTGTCACTGCGCAATATGGCGGCAATATTGGAGTCATCAGCATTGGACCAGGATGGGAATATGGACGTCATGATTGCATGCAAACCCATGTACTACTTGGCTACCTGCCTAAGGAGGTGATGTTCGACAATTATTTCTGCCTCACCATACGACAGAACTACACGCCTTGGCGGTTGGCTACATCGCCCGACGTCAAGATTGCTCCAGCAGTTTTCGGCTTTGCGGCCAATACATTGTTCAGCGGTGAATTCTGGTATCGCGAACCAGACGAAAACTACTACAATGTTTCTACCAAGCTGCGCTTCCATCTTTCGATGGGCGGTCGCTTTGATTATCATTTTCCCAATCCGGCTTCATCTGTTTCAGGCAAGCTACGACATCGACGTCTCTCACTTTACTATGAGGTCTCGACTTATGATCTTGCCCTACTCTCCTACGTGCGTGGCAGCTCCATTCACTTTCACGACATTTTTTGTCTTGCCATCGGTCTTCAATATCGTTTCTTCTAATACCGCTAAAATTATGGTCATTAGGGGCGAGATCCAACAGAAGAAGGCGTATGGAGCATATACAATGGTGGCTACTCCTAAGACCGTGGCTTGTGTCATACCACATGAATTCCACGGTATCAGCACCGATGTCACTGTGCCACCATCCTCGAGAGTACGGCTCAACAATTTGTTGGGCAAGCCCAGTTTCCGGTAAGCCTCACCATACATCTTGCTCGGCAGGATAATGGCCAGGCATTGATCACCCGTGGCTCCGTTCAGGAAGAGGCTTGACCCGCAGGTGGTAGCAACGGTCGAAATGCGTCCTCGCATAATCTTCAGCAGGTAGCTGGTGATGCATTCCAACATTCCGCTTCTTTCCATCACTCCGCCGAATGTCATACTGCAGATAATCAACCAAATGGTATTAAGCATTCCGCCCATGCCTCCGGTACTGGTCAGCGAGTCTATTGCAGCATGTCCGGTGGAGTACTCCACAGCGCCAAACGAGCACTCTAACGCGAAGTCAATACCATTGACACACGCAGCGATGATGCACCCCACCATCATGCCCAAAAACAGCACAGCCGTAGCCGAAACGCCTCGGTAAATCAGAAAGAACACCAGCAACGGAACTGCCATGAGCCAGGGGGAGATGAGAAAGGTATCTCGTAGTTGTCCCTGCATTTCACCCGCCGTGTCCACACTGATTCCCGGCTCCATGCTATTGCCCAAAATGCCTACCGACAGATAGATGACAAGTGTTATCAGCAGCGTGGGCACTGTGGTATAGAGCATATTGCGTATGTGGGTAAAAAGCGGCACATTCGAAATGCTCGATGCCAAGTTGGTAGTTTCGCTCAGGGGCGACATCTTATCGCCGAAGTAAGCACCTGAAATAATGGCTCCAGCTACCCAGCAATCCTGAATGCCCAGAGCCCGTCCTACACCCATCAATCCTATGCCTACTGTGGCGATAGTTGTCCAGCTGCTGCCTATACACAAGCTCACCAACGCTGATATCACACAGGATGTGATAAGTAGCCAACGTGCCGAAATTACATCCAAACCGTAATATATCATGGTGGGAATGATGCCAGCGTGCATCCATGTGCCGCATATTCCACCCACCATCAGCAAGATAAGGCAAGCCGGCATTGTACGGCTGATGTCATCGACCATGGCTCGTTCCATGTCTTCCCACTTGTGGCCATAACCGATCATAGCTATGGCAATAACGACACCGCAACAAACAGTGAGCACCCACTGAGAGGGTCCCGATAACATACCATCGCCATATACGCTAACGCAATACGACAGCAAGCTTATCAATAGCACAACTGGCAGGGACGAGACTATAATTCCAGGTTTCTTCACGTTTTACTTATTTACTTTGGGAATTCCGAGGGTAAAGGCAACTCGAAACGTAGGTTATTATGAGTAACAGGATGTATGAATTGCAGCACATGATTGTGCAACATCAGTCGTCCACAAGGATTTGATACGGCTCCATACTTCTTGTCTCCTGCAATGGGGCACCCCAAGTCACTCATGTGTACGCGTATTTGATTCTTGCGACCAGTTAGGATTTGTATATCCATCATGCAGTAGTCGCCTAAACGTTTCACGACCTTATAGCGTGTCACAGACAGTTTTCCCTCTTCGGGATTCTGTGTCGAATACACCTTCATTGCTGAATTCTCGGCCAGATACGATCGTACCTCTCCCTTTTCTTTCTCAGGATACCCCTCACAGATTGCTGTGTATTTTCGTTCAACTACGTGTACATTCCATTCATTGCGCAGTATCTCTTGCACATAAGGATTCTTGGCAAAGATCAGGATGCCCGAAGTGTATTGATCGAGGCGATGACACACATAGGCATGCGAATGTCCATCGGATGCATAGACGTAATCGTTCACCAAATCCAGGGCCGTCTTCTCTCGACGGTTAGGGCCGGAGGGTACGGTCAGCAGACCAGACTTTTTCTCCACAACCACAAGGTCCTGGTCTTCCCATATTACATTCACCATGTGGTTGCGCAATACAGCAAATGGGCGCGTGAAGTTTATCACCAATTCGTCTCCCGACTGCAGCTGTTCGTCAAACTGGGTTGTGACCATGCCATTGTGCTTCACATTGCCATGCATCAGATAACTCTTGATTTCCGATCGGCTACGTGGTGCCAGCTTCTCCAGCATGAATGGCAGCAGTTGGCCTGGGGTGTCGATGATATACTGTTGTATGAAGTCGGGTTTCAACGAGTGTCTTGGCGTTTTGTTATGTCTCATATTTTGTATCAATTATTATCAAATCTGTCGAAATATCGTTGTTTGGGAGTGCAAAGATACACTTTTTTTACGAAATATTTGGACATCTCGACTGAAAATTGTATATTTGCACCCTAAAATAAACGATTTATTACTATATTATTATATATGAAGAGCAAAAAAATGCATAAAGAAGGCACAACAACCATGCTGAGCTTTTTAGCATTTATTATTCTTGTTGGTGTCACACTATACGTCTATGAGTCTCCACATTGGCTGTGGATACTCACAATGGTGCCTTTGCTTTTCTTATTTGGCATTGTCGTGAATTTCTTCCGATACCCAGAACGTCATTTCAAGGGTGATATGTTACATGACGTCATTGCGCCCAGCGATGGCACTATTGTCTGTATCGAGGAAGTTTTCGAACCCGATTATTTCAAGGATAAGCGCATCATGATCTCCATCTTCATGTCAGTCACCAATGTTCACGCACAATGGTGCCCATTAGCAGGTCAGGTGCTGCTCAGTGAGCACGAAGACGGTCGTTTCAAGAAAGCATGGCTACCCAAGGCCAGCAACGAAAACGAGCGTTCCACTATAGTCATAAAGAGCGATGCTGGTCCTACCATACTGATGCGTCAGGTGGCAGGTGCCGTTGCTCGTCGTATTGTCACTTATCTGGAGGCTGGTGAGCGTTCAGAGGTCGATGGAGAGCTCGGTTTCATCAAGTTCGGTTCGCGTATCGATGTCTATCTGCCTCTCGATGCAGAAATCCTCGTTCAGATGAAACAAGCAGTACGAGGCAATACCACCCCTATAGCCAAGCTTTAACGCGAAGCTATCAACATGCTACGGCACCCTTAACGAGAAGCCTCTTTAACGGTGCATAGCACCCTTTTAACGGCGAAGCCCCTTTAACGGTGCATAGCACCCTTTTAACGCTCAGCATTTTAACGTGAAACTTATCAATCTTCCCAATATCATCACCTGCTGCAATGTTCTTTGCGGCTGTATGGCAGTCTTCTTCGGCTTGAAGGGAGAAGTTGGTCTTGCCTGTCTCTGCATCATACTGGGTGCAGTATTCGATTTCTTCGACGGTATGACTGCCCGTGCCCTTCACATCAGCAGCCCTATCGGTAAGGAGCTAGATTCCTTGGCCGACATGGTATCCTTTGGCCTTGCTCCCACAGTGCTTGCTTATCACATCAGCTCACTGTTCGAAGGCCCTGCCCCTCTATGGATTTCCGCCATGCTATTCGCCTGCTGTGCCATCATGGCGGCATTCTCAGCATTGCGTTTGGCCAAATTCAATTGTGATGAGCGACAATCACTCTCATTCATTGGCCTGCCTACACCAGCCAACGCCATCTTCTGGATTGGCATGACCTATGTGGCACAGATTCCTGCCGTTAACGATTTCGTTCTGGCACATTCTGCAGGTTGTAGCATAGCTCTCGGCATTCTGCTCATCGTCATGAGCGTGTTGCTCATCAGCGAATTGCCGATGTTCTCTCTTAAGCTCAAGCCTGGTCACAATGGCTTTGCCGAGAACAAAGTCCGCTACGTATTCCTTGCCATTACGGCCACATTGCTTATTGTAGCAGCCTTCATTGGCATACAGTATGTTCTGTCATCCGCCGCTGTCATCATACTGCTCTATATCCTTTTAAGTGTCATCGACAAGCTGACTCACTGCCGTAACTGATGCATACACTCGGTTGTCTTCTCATTCTATTCCTGTTGTTTCCTGCTCTTGGCACGTTGTTGTTCAGGGCGGGAATTGATGCTATTAGGCGCCTTTTGCAACGCATTGGGGACATAGCTGTCTGGCTTTATCAATCCTTTCTCAACATTTTCCGTCGAGACAAGCACGAGGTTATCAATCCTTTCACAGGTCTTTCCAATTTCGATGATTTGCGTCAAGATGAAGAGATTGCCTACGAACCTACAGAGACTCCCGAAAAAATCTTCAACTCCACCGATGGAGAATACATAGATTATACAGAACTATGACAGCAGACACCATTTATGCCATTTCTACAGCTCCGGGTGTAGGTGGAATTGCGGTCATACGAATCAGCGGACCACAATCCATCCCGGCAGCCGATGTTCTTTTCCGCCCGTTCAATCACTCTCATCGACTCTGTTCACGCCCCTCGCACACAGCAACATTCGGTCATATCATCAATCCAGCCACCAATGAGGTTTTGGATGAAGTTGTAGTCAACATATTTCGGGCGCCACACAGTTTTACAGGCGAAGATGTGGTCGAAATCTCTTGCCATGGCTCACTCTACATCCAGCAGCAGCTCCTGGACATCCTGAGCAACTTATCCCAGACGAGCACACTCCCTACACAGCAGGATAGCCTCGCCACATCAAACTCCCAGCAGCAAAACTCCTCATTCCTCACTCCTAACTCCTCATTACTCACACCTCACTCTTCATTACGGCTCGCCCTTTCCGGCGAATTCACACGCCGTGCTTTCACCTCTGGTCGTTTCGATCTCACACAAGCCGAAGCCGTAGCCGACCTTATTTCCGCGCAAAGCGCAGCCGCACACCGTTTGGCCTTACAACAAATGCGAGGTGGCATCAGTCATAAGCTGTCCACGCTTCATGACCAGCTTTTACAACTCACCTCCTTGCTCGAGCTTGAACTCGACTTCAGCGAAGAGGACGTAGAATTTGCCGATCGCACCCGCCTCCTTCAACTCGCCAACGAAATCAATGTTGAGGTATTACATCTCGCTAATTCCTTCCAGCAGGGTCAAGCCATAAAAGACGGCATTCCTGTGGCAATTATCGGAGCTCCGAATGTGGGGAAAAGCACGCTTCTCAATGCCTTGCTACACGAGGATCGTGCCATCGTATCCGACATTCAGGGTACCACCCGCGATGTTATCGAGGACACCATACATCTCGGCGGCTACCTCTTTCGTTTCATCGATACTGCCGGCATTCGTGCTACCGAAGACAAAATCGAACGTCTTGGCATAGAACGCTCTCGTCAAGCAGCCTCGCGCGCGCACGTAATATTATTATTGACAGAGCCTGGCGTCCCTTTTGTCGATATCGTCCCCCAACCCCACCAGCACGTTATTCGCTTGGTCAACAAGACGCCCGAATTTCAGGCTCTACATCATGTGGGTATCACAGAGCTCGAGCAACAACTTATCTCTCTGGCTCGTCCAGCCACTGACCAAGGCGACATCATACTCACCAACCGTCGTCATTACGATGCTTTAATCGAAGCTCATTCCTCACTCCAGCAAGTTATCCAAGGCTTGTCTGCACAACTTAGTGGCGACCTCATTGCCGAAGATCTTCGCGCAGTCATCTCTTCGCTCAATTCCATTCTCGGCCGCGAAATCACCAGTCAGGACACCCTCAACAACATCTTCAAGAACTTCTGCATCGGAAAATAAACGCCCTTAAACAGCTATAAACAACTATAAGCAGCTATAACTAAAGCCCTCATTTTGAGGGCTTTTTTCTTTTTAACACTTCATTTAACATTTCTAACTACCGCTTGCAATCTCCAAATTTTCTGCCTATCTTCGCGTCAAGTTTCTACCCCGAGGTAGAATGATAACGTGTAAAATTTGCGGTCGACTTCAACCACTCTTAATTTTACGTACATTTACGTATATTTACGTATATTTACGCCAAATTCAGTGTTGTAGGAAATGAATTCATCGCCGACAATCTCTACTGAGCAACACTGAATTTTGCTCAAAAAAGAAAATAAAAATGAAAATACGCAGAAAATGTCCAATGTGTGGGAAAATTTATTATGCTTCCTCTGTATCACAATTGTATTGTAGTACACAATGCAAAAAGAAGCATGATAATCAAAAACATTATGACCAGATAAGAAAGAAACCTCGTCTTCCTCGAACAGAAGATGAGAGTGCAACTTACGCCCAAAAGATTACAGAGATAAGAGTCAAGCCCTATGTTTCAGTAACAGAAGCAGCACTTTTACTTGGAATAAGCAGACCAACAATGTACATAATGATCAAGAAGAATGAGTTGAACATTCTCAGAGCTGGTCGAACCACTTTGATAGCTCAAAAAGATATAGAGGATCTCAAGTTTAAGCCAACGACCGGGGATTTCCGTCCAGCTATATACGCTAAGAAAGAACTGACCATTCCAAAGACAATGCCAGACCTTCCCGAAGAGTTTATTGAAGAAATCATCGAAGAGCCAGAAATTGATATTACGGGATGCTGGACAACCGAAGATGCAGCAGCTGCTCATAACATATGCAAAGATCAGATGAGAAGTATATGCAGGAAACAGGGTTTTGAGAAAATTGTAAAGGACAAGATAATATATTGGAGAATTGAAGAAGTTGAAGCTTTCTTCAAAAAGAACTACCAGACAGAAGGTGCCGAACACGTCACCGAATGGTATTCTATTAAACAAATACGTGAAATCTATGGAATCAGTGAGCGTGTAATCGCCTGGACTGTTAAGCACAACGAAGTCCCCAAAAAACGTATGGGGCGAATCATGCTATACTCAAAGACCCATTTTGATGCAGCGCGTGGTATTGGCGTACTCGATCCGAAGGTTTTTATATCATTCCAAGAAGTTATGAAGACCTATGGTATCACATTCAAACAAGCTACAGGTATAGCTCTGAAAAAAAGATTCAAGAAAACCAGACTTCTCACACATATCTATACACAACGTGAGGATTGGGAAAAATGGGCTTCTGAAAGTAAATTGAAAGTTAAAACCTAGGTTGTAATGGTCTATAAAGCGTATTTTTTGCCTTATTTTTACCTTATATACACCTTAAAAAATTAAGCGATTTGTCATCTAGTATCTTTGCAGCGGATTTCTGAAAAACAGAGTCCATGATTTAATAACTTTAATAATATACTTATATGGAATGTAAAACCGTCACACTCCGTCTCAAGCCTATGAAAAATGGTATGTTGTCATATTACCTTGACTTCTACCCAGGCATTCGAGACAAAGAAACAAACAAAATCCATCGCCACCTTTCGCTGGGAATCTACATCTATGCTCATCCAACGACAAAAGAGCAGATCCAGCTGAACCGCAACCTGGCGATCAAGGCAGAGGCTATCCGCTGCCGTCGCTATGAGGCTATCGTCAATGAGCGTTATGACTTTTTTGAGAAGTCGAAACTCCAAGGCGACTTCCTGGCTTATTTCGAACGTGCTTGCATGTCTCGAAATCAGAAGTGGTACTCAGTTTATCTCTACTTCAAGCAGTACATGAACGACCACTGTACTTTTAATGACATTACGGTGGACACTTGTCGTGGTTTTGGAGAGTATCTTCTGAATGCCCCAATGCTCACCAAAACAGGACAACTGAACCAGAATTCAGCTGCCAGTTACTTCAGCACCTTCCGAGCTCTTCTTAAAATTGCTTATCGAGATAGGATGATCAGAGAGAATGTCAATGACTTTCTTGACCAGCTAGAGACTAAGGAAGTTCGTAAGGAGTTCCTGACTCTTGATGAACTGAAAGTTCTTGCTCAGACTCCATGCCAATATGAAGTGTTGAAGCAGGCCTCAATCTTCTCTTGTCTGACAGGACTCCGCATCAGCGACATCCTTCAGCTAAGATGGGAGGATATAGAGAAATTCTCTGATGGCGGTATGGGATTACGTATCACATCAGTCAAGACTGGTGCAGAAGCAACACTTCCTATCAGTGACGAGGCCATGGAATATTGTGGTCCTGTAAGAACAGGACTTGTTTTCAAGGGTTTGAAGAGAAGTATGACACAGAAGCCTATGAAGGAGTGGGTGAAATCTGCTGGTATCACCAAGCATATCACCTTCCACTGCTTCCGTCATACCTTCGCGACTATTCAGGTCTCACTCGGCACTGACATTTATACCGTCAGCAAACTGTTGCTACACAAAAATGTCACGACCACCCAGATATATGCAGATCTTCTGGGTGCACCTAAGCGAGAAGTATCTAACAGAATCTCACTGAAATAGGCGAATTACTCACTCTTATCGCGTATTAACATTTTTTACAAGGTCAGTACTGTCAGAATGTTGTTCAGTACTGGCCTTTTGGCATACATTTTGCAATCAATATAGATTATAAAGAAATATTTACGATATGCAAAATAATCAAAATCCAGACTATAATCCAGCAGCTTCTAAAGCATCGAATTTTGTAAATAAAGTCATTATAACAGTTGTTCTCTTAATTTTCATATTGGCATTCTCGCTTTATGAGGGTGCCACTTTGGCTGATACATCAAAAGGAGATCTAAGTATTGGTCAATCTATCATTATTGTTTTTGTTGTGACATCATTGCTGGTCGGCATAATTTTGTATGCAATCCATCTGCTACGTAAGGACGATCACTACCGTAACGTCATAAAACCTCAGCTGCTTGCACAACGAGAAAAAGAAGAACGTGAGAGGCAGGAAAAAATACAGCGCCACAACGAGCTGATCGAAGTGCAACGAAGAACTCAAGAATTGCTCTCTCAAAACAATAAAATCCAAGAATCTCAGCTGGACAAACAGGAAGAGCAGAACCAGAATCTTCAAAAAGTCAATGATGAGATGATTGAAGGGCAACGAAAGACGCAGGAGTTGTTGTCTCAAAATAATCAGATCCAAGAAACTCAGCTTCAAAAGCAAGAGGAGCAGAACCAGAATCTCCTCATGGCAAACGACTATCTGAAAGAGACCACAGAACTTGAAAGATCAAACAACTCTCTCCTCTCCAAGAAGAATGAGAATGACAGTCAAGACGCAGAAACACGGAAAGAACTTGTTCAGATGCTTCAAACGCCACTTGATACTCTTGATATAAAGGCTGTAGGGAAAAGAGCTCAAAATAAGATGTCGTCCGACGAGAAGCAGGTTAACCTATACAAGAGACTCGTTGGTTATTTCAATATCTGCTTAAGCGAATACTTCACGCAAGAGCAGGCTACCACCTTTGCCTACAACATGAATGTCATTGCAAGATGTGGGTCTTTGGATGAGATTCAACGCATGGAGATTCAATGCTTGGCGATTGATGACTTTTTTCATATAGCATGGAACATCGGTTATATCCTCAAGCAGAATAATGCATCCTACCCCAAAACAAAGGATTATAATACACCTAATCGTTACTGCGCTCATTTGTGCGCAGCAATGTTCGATTGCAAAGATACAAGTATATCTACCATATATTCTAACCTTCATGACTATGAAAAAGGCAAAAATGTAATGTTACTTGATCGTATTGACCCATTAGACTTTCCTGAACTAGACACAAAACTTCAGGAAATCGGTATAATCCTTAATTACAAAGAGAAATAATTAGTGTTCTCTATTAAAAAACAGCATTTGTAAGCCAGTATTATATAGATATTAGACCTTAGAAAATCCTTAATCCTCCTTAAAAAAATAAGCCTTCTTTAAGGAAATATCTTTGCGGCGCAATTCCTCACTAACGAGGGGTTGCGCCACTTATGTCATACAATACAAATAATCAACAAACCATCGTCGTTTCAGCAAACGACTTCCAGCAACTGGTTAATGGATTCCAGGAGCTGACGAAAAAGGTCGGTGAGTTATCCGACCTGTTAGAGAGTAGAACCTCAATGGAGGATGAGGTTAACGGATTCATCACAGTACCTATTGTGCTGCGCCTTTATCACTTCAAGTCATCCACGCTCTACATGTACCTGAGTAAGCCCGACAAGTACAAGTTGCCAGCTTACAAGGTTGGCGGCATGTGGCTTTTCAAAAAAGAAGAGCTTGACCAATGGGTCATGAGCCACCGCTATGATGATGGCATGGAGGAAGCCGAGGCACAGAATGAGGCTCTGGCAGCTACTTTCCGTCGTAAGCCTAAATACGTAAACATTTAATAGAATAATTATGGTGATTACGCGTAAGGCTATCCTTTCTAAAACACAATATGGGTTAGGCATCTACAGCCATATCCTACGTCAGTTTTATCCCGATGTGTGTGTGCTACGAATCAAGGGAAGAGATTGTGGATTATGCCGCAATCCCTTCTCTGAGGGTTCGGCATCCCTTCACATCTGGATTGAGAAGTCTGATCCAGGAAATGCTTTGTCTTCAGAGTGTGCATACCACAGAGACCTCAGTCATTCTATTCCAGATGGTGATGCCATCGTTTTTGCTGAGTTCTTTTACAAGCTCTCTGGAGCAGAGCTTCTGAAGAAGATCAATGAAGACATGCACTTGCATATAGGTGAAAGATGGTCATTCAACCGATATGTGAGCAGTTGTGCGAATGGATTGCAGTCTTCAACCTCGACGGCTACCTCGGTTCTGCCTGAGTTCTCTTTCTTCCACGCTCCTATCCAGAATCGCATTCCTTTTTGTAACTACACATTGCGTGATGTGTATCTTTACCTCAAAGATATAGCTCATGCTGAACATACAAAGGAACTCAGGACGATAACTGACCATCATGAAGCGAGTTCATATAAGAAAACGAAATTCGATTTCGTCACCTTCTCAGGCACATTTGCCAAGCGCAACAGCTCGTCTCTGATCAAGCACTCTGGCTATCTGTGCATAGATTTCGACAATTTATCGAATTTACATGAGATTAAGGAACTTCTCCTGCATGATGAGTATTTCGAGACTCAGCTTTTATTCCGTTCCCCCAGCGGTAACGGTCTGAAGTGGATCATCAATATAGATATCTCTTCATGCGACCATGAGACCTATTTCAATGCTGTCAGGAACTATCTTCACAAGACCTATGACCTTGAGCTTGACAGATCAGGGAAGGACGTATGTCGTTCTTGTTTTCTTCCCTACGATCCTGACGCATATATTAACCCCTCATTATTATAATTATGGCACCTAAAGTTTTCAACCCTTTAGAGTGGGCAGACAATGCCCCATTTCGAGACAACCAGAGTAACACCACAGCAGAGCATGTGGTAGCAACTACTGATCCGACATCTGATGTGTTGTCGGATATTGAGACCGTGACAAGACGTATCGAAGAATCTCAGATCGACATAACTGCCGGTTATGACAACTGGAGGAACTGTGCCTTTGCACTTGCTTCGGAGTTAGGTGAAGCAGGTCGATCTTTCTTTCATCGAATCAGCAAGTTCTATACTGACTATAATCAGGATGAGACAGACAAGCAGTACACCGCTTGCCTGAAAGCTGGTCGCGATGGCATCACTATCAACACCTTCTTCGGCCTTGCTAAGGATGCAGGAGTAAATATCAGCACGCAGCATCCAGAGGAATTATCAACTTTATCACATTTATCAAATGATAAACTTGATAATTGTGATAATGTAGAGCACAGTTCGGACATTGAGGAGAATCGTCTTCCAACTTTCTCTGATCGTGTATATGATGATCTTCCTGCATTCTGCCGTTCGATCGTCGACAAGGGAACATCTGTTGATGATGCAGATCTCTTACTGATCTCCTCACTGGTAACGCTTTCCGGATGCTTTCCAAAGAGCTACTTCTCCATCTATGATGATCGCATCGTATATCCTCAGCTCTACCTCTTTGTCGTTGCGCCTCCGGCATCAGGAAAGGGGCGTATGGATTTTGCCAGATATCTTGGCTCCTGCATAGACGAAGAGAAACGCCAAAGATACAATGATCTCTTGTGCGATTACAAAGAGGCACTTGTACGTAAGAGTGAATCAAAAAAGACAGGCGTTCAGGTAGAGGTACCAGAAGAACCCCAGCCCATGATGCTGTTTATGCCAGCCAATAGCAGTGCGAGTGCCTTCTACAAAACGCTGTCTGCAAGTGACGGCGAAGGCATCATGTTCGAGACGGAAGGTGACACCCTCAGCTATACCCTTGACAAGGAGTATGGCAACTATTCAGATGGTTTCCGTAAGATGTACCAGCATGAGGATGTACACTATCGCCGTATGAAGGATTACGTTCACGTGAAGAGTCCTCGTCTGGCAGTACTACTGTCTGGCACTCCTGAACAGGTGACGTCACTGATACCAAGCGCAGAGAACGGATTGTTTAGCCGTTTCTCATTCTACGGGCTCAACAGACAGTGCAAGTTTGAAAACAAGTTCAATCATCACCGTGAGCCGTTGTCTGTCTATTTCAAAGAGCTTGGTGAGTTCTACTATCGTGAGATCTATCAGGTGTTTCGTCGTTATCCCGATGATAGCATATTCTTCAGATTCACTCCTGATCAGGAAGAGGCAATCTATCAGTATTTTTCACAGAAGTATGAAGAATACATCGAGATCTTTGGTGATGATATCCGTGCTTCAGTTTTACGTCTGACCTGGATCACCATCCGTCTTGGCATGATCCTTACGGCTATTCGTCTTACTGACCAGGCCCA
>JAZLHI010000068.1:0-23893 GCA_045616725.1 Prevotella sp.
TCATTAAGTTTGTCAAAGTCAGAGGAGAACAGGCGGTCTTGAATCACACGGTATTTCTCAAACTCCGACTCTGCATATTCCTTGGCGTATTCTGCTGTTATGCGACCAGCATCTTGTAGAATTTCCCTGTCCGTAGCATCAAGGAACTTGTCTATTCGCTTAGCCCAATCCTCCATCGTCATAGGGATGTGGCGTTCAGCCATGTCCTTGGCAATATCGAGATAAGCATTGACAAGACGTCCGAGAGCTTGCAGTTCGCTCTCTTTCAGATAGTTTTTTGCTACAGAGACATCCGATCTGAGAATCTTCCCTTCTGGTGCCTTTGCCCAGGTGGTAAGCCCCATGTGCTCCCTCTCGGCATCAGCACGCTCCACTATCAGCTCTGCAGCTGTATGTCCATGCACGGCATAGTGCATCTTATTCTGCACCTTCTTGAAGAACTCACGGGTGGTGGGAGCATCACGATTATAATCGATAGAGGTGGCATAGATGTCGGTCAGTTTCTGGTAGAAGTTGCGCTCGGAGAGACGAATCTCGCGTATTTCCTCCAACAACCTCTCGAAGTAGTCTTCACCGATGAAAGAACCGTTCTCCATACGCTTCTTGTCGATGACATAGCCACGGATGGCAAACTGTCGCAGGACATAGGTACACCATTGACGAAACTGCGTGGCGCGAACACTGTTAACACGATATCCAACGCTGATAATGGCATCGAGGTTGTAGAACAAAGGTTCACGCTCTACATTTCTTGTACCCTCCAGTTGAACTATTCGAATTTTTCTAATAGTTCGATCTTCCAGCAATTCACCGTCTTTGAATATTTGTGAAAGATGGTAATTGACTGTAGGTATCTTAACGTCGAACAATTCAGCCATAGCTTGCTGCGTCACCCATATTGTTTCGTCCTTATAAACAACCTGCACACCATCCTCCTTGCCTTCTGCCACAAAGGTAAGGAACTCAGCAGTACTGTTTCTTATTTCAAATCTCTTTGCCATTTTTCTATTGTTGCGGTTATTGCTCTGTCATGACTGTTTGGTGTAAGTTTTATGAATTAACGGAACATGTCCCTGTAATTTCCAGTAACTTTCGCCAGTTCTGAAGCGCGGTGTAAAGTATATCGTTTCTTTTAACAATATCACGTTATTGCTAATCGTAATCGGAAATGCCTAGTTTTTTTAGTGCGTCGATGGCATTCTCACGCCCTTGCTTAGCAGCTTTCTTCCACCACTTGATGGCTTCGTCTTTGGACTTTTCTACGCCAATGCCATTATAAAGGCAATAACCTATGTTATTCTGCGCATCTGCATGTCCCTGCTCCGCAGTTGCGCCACCATTGTACAGCCACGATTGTTGACTTTGTCACGCCTCGCCCATGCAGAAAGCAGTTGCCAAGATTAAATTGCGCCTCTGGTTTTCCCTGCTCAGCAGCCAAAAGAAACCATTTCGCTGCCTCTGCCCATGATTGTGTGACACCATAGCCTTCTGTATAGCACACACCTAGATTGTTCTGTGCATTGGCATACCCTTGCTCCGCAGCTAAAAGATACCATTTCACTGCCTCTGTCAGAGACTGAGGTACTCCCAATCCATGCGCATAGCACGTACCAACATTAAATTGCGCCTCATCATACCCTTGTTCCGCTGCTTTACGCGACCATTTCACTGCCTCTTCGTATGACTGCTCCACACCCTCACCTTTACTGTAGCAACTTCCAAGATTTGCTTGCGCCATGGCATCTCCTTGCTCGGCAGCCTTGCGCCACCACTTCGCAGCTTCCGTATATGATTGCTCCACACCATTACCCGTAAAATAGCTTACTCCAAGGTTGTATTGTGCTAGAGGATTACCTTGCTCGGCAGCCTTGCGCCACCACTTCGTAGCCTCTGTAGGTGACGGCTCCACGTCGGTGCCTGATACATAGTATTCTCCAAGATTACACTGCGCTATAGGATCTCCAGCTTGAGCCTTGGTGAGAGTAATGCCAAAAGGTTCCATCTGCGCCTTAGCAGCCTGTCCCATGAAGAGAGCGAAGAAGAGGGATAGCTCTATTATTCTTTTCATAATATTGCTTGTCTTGTGATATTATGGGGATATAATTTATTACTTATTCCTCCTCATAATAATATGAGTAATCAATTCCTTTCATAAACATCTCGCGGTCATCAATCTTGTCGGTGAGAGCACCGAGAAGCAATTGTTTGATGCGGGTGGAATCGGCGACACTCATTGTCATGGCGTCGAGGTATTCGTTTTTGTTTATCTGACTCCAATCTATGCAACGGGCGAATCTTGCCTTCAGGATCATATCCAACCATATACGAGTGCTCCTGCCATTGCCTTCCGTAAATGGGTGGGCAACATTCATCTCCACATATTTGTCGAAGACAGCATCTATGCTTGTTTCATCCATGCGCTCAATAACCTGCAACTGCTGTGGCAAATATTGTGCAAGACAGAAAGTGAAGCCACCCTTTGAGATAGTTTTCTGTCGTACCTGCCCTGCAAACTCATAAAGTCCACCGAAGATATAGGCGTGAATCAGCTGAAGCCCTTTTATTGTTCCCACTTCAATGGTGTCGAGCATTCCGCTTTACCAAAGTTCGTATGCTTTCTGTCTGCTCTTTCTGTTAAGCACAGAAAAGTACCACTGCTGGACATCATCATTCCAAACAGCACGCACTTCATGATCCTTATAGAAACGAAAAGACAGTTTAGTCATTCGCGGTTTTGGGTTTTATTATGCTGCAAAGTTAATAATTTCTGAAGACTTCTGCGAATAATTTCATTATAAATGTATCAAGACTCTATGATTTATCTACCATAGGTATGATGAACCGTGGAGGAAACGAGGCTGCTCGACGTAACAAATCACAAAAACGAACTATCTGGTGTTAACTCGCACGAACACGTTCCATAATTCCCACGAACACGGGTCGTATTCCTTGAAGTTACGAGTCATATTCCTATGGAATACGAATCGTTTTCGTTAGAATCATTTTTACAAACCAGGTAATCCTGAAGAATAAGAATTTTGCAGAAAATCTGTCACCTGTCACAGCACAATCGTAAAGTATTGAATACCAAAACAATAGACACTTTCACTTATGATTAACCTGTCACAATCTGTCACATATATGTCACGCACCTATCACACTCACGAAACTCGTGTTGTGATAGGTGGTGAAGGATTGTGATAGGTTTAGAGGATCTGTCACGAGCTTATATTATTCATTATCAAAGGGTTACAAGCGATTTGTGACAGGTGACAGATTTTCAATGAAATTCAGGGTTCTGCATTCATTTACTTCCAAAGAAGAGGGAGGGCGAAGTAGAGATACTGGTTTACGTCGCCATAGAAGTGCTTACCGCCTTGACGCATAGAGAAGAAGAGGTTGGCGTCTGGCTTGTTGTAGCGGAAGACTGGTGCGTAGGCGTTGAGGGCTGCCACGATGTTGCGCTCTGGTGTGCCTGCGATATCATCAGTACCTGTATAGCCGAAGACCTTGAAGGCATTCTTGTAGCTGGACTTTTCAATCTCGGAATTCACCCATTCAGCCACCTGCTTGTAGGAGTCGCGCTTGCCGTCAGCAGAGAAGTGCCAGATGTCGCCTGAGAGAGGGATGTAGTATTTCACGGCAGCACAGTCGAAGATGAGCTGATACCAAGTGGTAAGAGCGCCCATGGAGAAGCCTCCGAAAGCACGGTGAGTACGAGTGACATTGATTCGGTCGTTGACATTCTTCATCTTCTTGTGGAGAAGGAAGTAAGTGTTGTACTTATTCTCAACGGTAGGAATGAGGAACTCGCGAAGTTCCTTATGGAAGTTCATCGTGCGCTGAGTGGCATCATCCATGGAGTTTGCACCGATATTCTCGTCATCGTCGTAGAATGTAGGTGTGACAACGATGAGTGGAGCTATCTGATGGTCCTGAATCATGTGGTCGAGAACGTCCCAGAGACGGAGCCAATCCTTTGGAGGAGTGAGGAAGGAAGTAGTGTTGTCACCACCACCGTGCATGAGGTAGAGCACATCGTACTGCGTGTCCTTGTCCTTTGCATTGTAGCCGTATGGGAGATAGACACGGGCACGCTTCTTGAGCGTCTTTCCGTCGCGCTTCACTTCGTAGTTGAACACTTCCACAGAGCCTTGCTTCTCAGCCTTTGTCCACATCTTCTGTGGAATGGCAGGAATGTCGGCAGGTGTGATGTCAGGAGCCTCTGTAGGTGCGTCAGCAAGTGGCTGGGCGTTGGCTCCGAGAAAGATTGCCATGAAGGCAAGGAGGATAAGGTTAATGCGTTTCATATTCTTGTCTTACTTAAATACCATAGTAGCGAACTTCGAAAGATAGATGCGCCAGTTCTTCCAGATATGGCCTTCGCCAGTCTCGAAGTATTCGAAAGGATAGTTGTTCTCAGTGAGATACTGACGGTAAGTCTTGTTCTGGTCATAGAGGAAGTCTGTCTTACCGATAGCTATCCAGTAGAGCTTTGGCTTAGCGGCAAAGAGAGCCTTGAGCTGAGCAGCAGTCTTGTCATCAGCCTTTATGGCAGAGTTGATATCGTTGCCATGATTGCTCTGTCCCATCTGGATGGCAGCTGAGAAGAGTCCGATATAGCCGAACTTACCAGGGTTGAGCTTGGAAATGGCATAAGTGTGATAGCCGCCCATGGATAGACCACAGATGGCAGTATTGTTCTGACCTTTGAGCACACGGTAGTGGTTCTCTACATACTTCATCACGTCCTTGTAAGCCTCTTCAGTGGTAGCCTTTGGCTGAGCACCTTCGTTATGGCCCATGAAAGAAGGAGTGTAGAAGCCCTTGTGCCATTCGCCAGGAGCCGCGTCACAGTTGGCATTACCGTTTGTCATTACGACAATCATTGGCTTAGCCTTGCCTTCAGCGATGAGATTATCGAGAATCTGAGCCTGACGACCGAGAGCAGGCCATGCCTCTTCGTCGCCACCAGCACCGTGGAGAAGGTAGAGCACAGGATATTTGCCGCCCTCTTCGTAAGTTGGAGGGGTGTAGATAGTCATGCGTCGCTTTGTGCCAAGCGTTGGTGAATCGTACCAAACGCGGTTTACATTGCCATGAGGAACATTGTTCACGGAATAGAGATCGCCGCAGTCGCCCTTCTCGTTGGAGATGATGAAGATGTTGACGAAAGTGGTGATGTCACGAGTACGATAGACATTAGAAGGGTCGAGCATGTCCATACCGTTGACCTTGAACTTATAGCTGTAGAGCTCAGGAGCAAGAGGCTGAGGAGTAGTGTAAGTCCACACGCCATCCTCCTCCTTCATGTCAGCAACACCGTCAGATTCCTGTACGCCGAAAGGAGTCTGGACAGTGGTCTTTGGGAGGAAGTCGCCAGTAAGCTGAACAGTGACTGCCTTAGGAGCATAGAGTCGGAAAGTGACAGTTTTGTCGGCATTGATCTCAGGAGAGACAAGCGTCTTACCACTGAAAAGAGCCTGCTGGGCAAAAGCGTTCGCCATGAACATGATGGCAAAGGCAAAGATAAGGGATAGTTTCTTCATTGTTTAAGGTTTATGTTATTCGGTTGCAAAATTAGCAAATCTCTTGATAATAGCAAAGAGAAATGGAGAAAAAATTGACTACAGAATCATTTCCTTTCGAATTCCGACTGTCAGAACACTGAATGTCACGTCTTTCGTTTTCTCCAGGACACAGTCAGCAAGTGAAAGAATCGTTGCACCAGTAGTGACAATATCATCTACGATAAGTAGGTGCTTGCCCTTCAAGCGTTCCGGCATTACGCACTCAAAAGCACCTTTCACATTGTCAACTCGATGGCTATAGTTCAGTTTTGTCTGAGATTGAATGAAGTGCACTCTTTTCACAGATTTGTCATCAACGCATATACCAGTCACTTCCGCTACTCCTCTTGCAATCATCTCAGCCTGATTGAAGCCTCTTTCATTCTTACGACTTCTGGTCAACGGCACCGGAACAATGGCATCTATCCCTTCAAAGAATCCGGGATTTTCAGTTGACAGCTCTTCTGCAAGCAATATTCCTATCTTGAAAGCTAGTGTTTTTCCACCAACATATTTCATTGCCTTCACCATATTTCCACTATCAGCTCCCTGCAAATAACGCATAAAAGAAACCGCACGTTCAATTGGAATCTGCAGTTCAAAGAGATTCTTCACATCATTGTCAGCAGGATTTTCATAGCATTTGGTACGAGGAAGATTGAGCAGACATTCCAAACAAAGAATTTCTTCCGTCAAAGACAATCTTCCCCCGCATACTGGACATATACGAGGGAAGAAGAAATCTGATATTCTACGGGAAAGTGTCATTATGAGCTATCTCTTTGAGAAGGAGTCTTTATAGACTATCGAGACAAACATTGTGGTGCTTTGCAAGCTTGCGCATGTTTAATATGCCATAGCGCATTCTTCCAAGAGCGGTATTTATGCTAACGCCTGTGATTTCGGATATTTCCTTGAACGACAAATCCTGATAACAGCGCATAAAAACCACTTCACGCTGGCTTTCAGGCAATTGCATCATCAGGTTCTTGGCATCCTTGAGCACCTGCTTATTCACGATAAACTGCTCCTCAGAACCGTCAAAAACGGACTGGCTGAAACGAGACATATCGTCGCCGTAGTTTGGATCAAAGATATTCTGGCTCTTCTGCCTACGGAAAATATCAAGGATAGCGTTATGGGCAATGCGTATAGCCCACGAAATGAACTTGCCATTGTCGCTGTATCTACCTTCCTGAAGACGCGTGATAATCTTTATGAAAGTGTCCTGGAAAATATCTTCCGCAAGTTCCTTGTTGTGTACAACTACAAGAATATAAGAAAACACCTCTCCTTTCACCCTGTCAAGAAGCAGGTCGAAAGCAGCGTTGTTCCCTTTAGAATAAGAAATTGCCAACTCTTCGTTGGACATCAATTCCAATGGTTTTGTCATTTATTTACTTAGTTTGGTCAAGTAAATCTATGTCGATAGGCAATGTTGTTTAGAGGTGATAATTTGTTGTTGAAATAGTTTTGTGGCTGCAAAAGTATAATTATTTTTCCAATCTCGCAAGAAAATCGTCAATTAATTTCCTTGCAATGGAGTCTTTTGACGGTATCTGAGGCAAATTATCCTTCGAAAACCAGCCTCCATCGGCAATTTCCTCCTCTTGAAGAACAATCTCGCCGCTCTCATAATCGGCAGTGAAACCTATCATCAGGTTTGTAGGAAAAGGCCAAGCCTGAGAGCCGAAATACTTTATGTTCTTCACCTTTATTCCAGTTTCCTCCATGAGTTCGCGCTGGACAGCTTCCTCTAGATTCTCGGCCACTTCGACGAATCCGGCAACGAGGCCGTAGATTCCTGTGCGAAGAGTGTGGGCATGAACAAGCAGAAACTCCTCTCCCCTACTGACCAAGGTTATTATAGCAGGCTGAATACGTGGCCAAATCTGCTTTCCACACTTTGTACAGATACGCGAATTGGCTTCCGCTTCTACCATAGGGGCACCACAAAAACCGCAGAACTGGTGCGACTCCTCGAAGTACTCCAGTTCTGCAGTTCTGCGTATTTCCTTGTTTGCCAACAGCGTTGGACGGTCGTATTTCTGCATAATGCCTTTGCCTCTAGCCTCGCGACATAAGTCGTGAACTACTGTCCTTCTTCCATATCACCCTCGATATAGAGGCGAGTCATCTCAACCTTACCGTTAGTGCGAACGGTGATAGTCTTCTTGAAGTGACCTGGGAACTTGCCCTGACCGTTGTAAGTAACCTTGATAGTACCAGTCTCACCTGGCTGAACAGGTTTCTTTGTGTACTCAGGTACTGTGCAACCGCAACTTGCAACAGCCTGGTTGATAATCAAAGGCTGGTCGCCAACATTCTTGAAAGTGAACACAGCTTTCTGAACAGGACTTGACTCTGGGAAAGTGCCAACATTCTGAACGAGCTTTTCAAACTTGATCTCTGCCTGAGCAGCTGCGAAATTAACTGCTGTGAAGAGAAGTGCGAATGCTATAAGAACCTTTTTCATAATATCATTTGTCGATTTGGTGATTTGACGATTTGTTGATTGTGGAAGCCTTATGACTCCCTTTTTGTTACTGCAAAAGTACACATATATTATATATAGGCAAAGGAAATTAAACAATTTTTACATTTTCTTTTGTGTTTTATTGATTTTTAAGTAATTTTGCGCACGAAAATAAAAGAAATACACAATATGTACAGAAGTAATACCTGCGGTGAACTCCGCATTGTGAATGCTGGTCAGCAAGTGACTCTTGCCGGCTGGGTACAGAAAAGCCGCAAGATGGGCGGTATGACATTCGTTGACATCCGCGACCGCTACGGCATCACACAGCTCGTATTCAACGAGGCTGACGACGCAGACCTTTGCGCAAAGGCAAACAAGCTCGGACGCGAATACTGCATCCAGATAAAGGGTGTTGTGGCTGAGCGTGAGAGCAAGAACGCAAACATGCCTACTGGCGACATTGAGATCCTTGCCAAGGAGCTCAATATCCTCAGCGAAAGTGTCACTCCTCCTTTCACCATCGAGGACAACACTGACGGTGGCGACGACCTTCGCATGAAGTATCGTTACCTCGATCTTCGCCGTACTCCAGTGCGCAAGAACCTTGAGCTTCGCCATAAGATGACTATCCTCATCCGCAACTTCCTCGACAACCTGAAGTTCATTGAGGTAGAAACTCCTATCCTCATCGGTTCTACTCCGGAAGGTGCTCGCGACTTCGTTGTTCCTTCACGCATGAATCCAGGCCAGTTCTACGCTCTTCCGCAGTCTCCACAGACTTTGAAGCAGCTCCTTATGGTATCAGGTTTCGACCGTTATTTCCAGATTGCAAAGTGCTTCCGCGACGAAGATCTCCGCGCTGACCGTCAGCCTGAGTTCACTCAGATTGACTGTGAGATGTCTTTCGTTGACCAGGAGGACGTTATCCAGATATTCGAAGACCTCGCTCGTCATCTCTTCAAGGAGATTCGTGGCGTGGAACTTCCTGCTAAGCTTCAGCAGATGACATGGCATGAGGCTATGCGTCGTTTCGGTTCAGACAAGCCAGACCTTCGTTTCGGCATGGAGTTCGTTGAGCTCAAGGAATTCTTCGACGGCACTGGCGTTGACTTCGCTGTGTTCAACCAGGCAAACTACATCGGTGGTATCTGCGTAAAGGGTTGCGCAAACTATACTCGCAAGCAGCTTGACCAGCTCACAGATTTCGTTAAGAGTCAGCAGGTTGGCGCTAAGGGACTTGTTTATGTGAAGGTTAACGAGGACGGCTCTATCAAGAGTTCCGTTGATAAGTTCTACTCTCAGGAAATTCTCCAGCAGCTCGCTGAGAAGATGGAGGCAGAGAAGGGCGACCTTATCCTCATCCTTTCTGGCGAATTCGTGAAGAAGACTCAGGTTCAGCTTTGCGCTCTCCGCCTTGAAATGGCAGAACGTCTCGGCTTGAAGGACAAGAACAAGTTTGAGTGTCTTTGGATTGTTGACTTCCCTCTCTTCGAGTGGAGCGACGAGGAGCAGCGTCTCATGGCTACTCACCACCCATTCACTATGCCTAACCCTGACGACATCCCACTTCTTGACGAGCATCCAGAGCAGGTTCGTGCTAAGGCTTACGACTTCGTCTGCAACGGTGTTGAAGTTGGTGGCGGTTCTCTCCGTATCCACGAAGGTGACCTTCAGGCAAAGATGTTCGAGATTCTCGGCTTCACACCAGAGCAGGCAATGGCTCAGTTCGGCTTCCTCATCAACGCATTCAAGTACGGCGCACCACCTCACGCAGGTCTTGCCTTCGGTCTCGACCGCTTCGTAAGCCTTATGGCAGGTCTCGACTCTATCCGCGACTGTATTGCATTCCCAAAGAACAACTCAGGTCGCGACGTAATGCTCGATGCTCCAGGCATGATTGCAGAAAAGCAGCTTGAGGAACTTCAGATTAAGCTCGATTTGAAGGATTAAGTATTAAGACGGAAAATCATTAAGACGGAAAATCCACAAAATAGCAAAAAGCCCCTCAGAGATGGATTCTCTGAGGGGCTTTCTTTCTGGAATTTCTAGAGTGTCTAGAGCATCTAGAATATCTAGAACATCTAGAGCTACCAGCTACTGCCTCATATTCTTAAACAGTTCCTCCCAGAAACCCATCTGTGGTTGGTTAGGAGCTGTGGTGAGATGGAAGCCGTTCTCGATGTTCATAACGGTAGCTTCACCCTGACGGTAAGTTGTCCAGTAAGGAAGACCTTCGGCGTTCGGATTGCCAGTCTTGATGAAGTTGATCCAATACTGTGGCATAATCTGCGCCATGTGCTTGTCGGTTTCTGTCATTGGCCCCCAGTTCCAGTCGTAGATGAAAGGCATTTCTGCGACGTGAGTTGCGCCACGACAATCCTTCAGGATACTGTTCTGAGAATGCTGAGCAAAGTAGTACATATAAACATTGCTCTTTCCCGTCTTTGACTGAAGATTAGCCCATGCCCAAGTGCCCCAGCCGAAAGCAGTGTCGCGGAAGATGTCCTGAACTGCATATAGAGCTTCCTTGTCATTCGTTGCTGGATAAACCTTCAGGAGATTATTGCCCACAGGACCGAAACTCTCTGCCATGCCTCTGTATTGCTCAAGAGTCATCTGATAGGCAAAGAGACTACCTTCGTCGGAATTGTAGCCAACAATGACATTCACATCATTGTAGTTGCCTTGCTCATAGAGCTTGTAGATGTCGCCAGTGATAGCCTTTCCGTCAACAACTGGCCAGAACTGCCAATTGCCGCCTTCCTCAATAAGCTCGCTTGCACTTACATTGCGAAGTTTCTTGAGATTCTTTGCGTTGAGCTTCTTCTGATAACCCAAACCCTTACTTTCCGCATCCTTATAATAAGATGTAGTAGCGCCTAAGCCTATTGGAGAACTTTGTGCTGATGCTACAGGACAGAAACTGCCACCACTCTCACTTATTGCACCACGGAACAAGCCCTTGCAAAGAGGAGAAGCACAAAGAATGCTAACGGAAATACCGCCTGCCGATTCACCGCATATAGTCACTTTCTCTGGATCACCGCCAAAGGCAGCAATGTTGTCATGAATCCAGTTGAGAGCGCAAATCTGGTCATAGATACCATAATTGCCGGAAATGCCATCAGGAGATTCCTTGCTTGCCTCAGGATGTGCCATGAAGCCAAGTGGACCAAGGCGATATTCGATGCTGCAATAAACGATGCCTTCTTTCACGAAGTTGTCCTGAGTGCCACTGTAAGAACCTGTTGCAAAGCCACCTCCATGGATGTTAACAAACACAGGAAGCTTTTCATTCTTATCCTTTGCAGGAGTTTGAACACTGAGATAGAGACAATCTTCACTCATAGGAATGCTGTTGCCATTCTGATTTGGATCTTCCTTCTGGAAAGGACGACCGCCCCAATTCTCAGCCTTATAGACACCTGTCCATGGTTTCTTTGGCACTGGAGCCTTCCAACGAAGGTTGCCTACAGGTGGTTCTGCGTAAGGAATAGCCTTATAGAGTACAGAGCCTTCCTGCTTCTCACCTTCTATTTCACCTTGCGCAACTGTTGTGCGCAGAATCTGTGCTTGCGAAGGTATGGAAAGAGCCATACCTGCAAGAAGCGTAGCAAATAGTTTTTTCATAATTAAGGTTATGTTGTTTTATGATTATATGGTTTTGATTATCGTTTTCGTTTTGGTTTTCGTTTATTCAACAATTATATCATAGCTAGCATCGAATGCTTCTCCAGGATTGAGTGTCTGCATCCATGGCTTGTCCTCATATTCACCATCGTATCCGGCAGGATCTGTGCGACCGTACCATGGTTCGATGCAAACGAATGGAGCACGTTTGTGAGGAGGCGACCAAAGACCTATCAGCGGACTTGTGAACTCAAGCGAAAGATAAGGCTTCTTGTCCTGAGTGCATATTGTGACCTTCTTCACGCGCGAATCCTCTATTATAAGAGCGTCATTGTCGAAAGTGTGGACATCAAGAGGAAGATAACCGTCAGCCTCGATGCTTATTTCCGACTCCGCTCCCACGCAACCGCCTTCAGTAATCACCGACAAAGGCAAAGTCTGCGCATTTGCCTCTATCTTGAAGAAGCCACGGCTGTCGGAACTTTCAAGGGTTGGCATCATCGCTGAGACACCTTCCTCAATCTGTTCGTTGTCAAGCAATGGCCAAAAGAATGCCGGATGTGCGCCAATCTGGAAAGACATCTTCTCACTGCCAGGATTCTCCACATGCCACATCACCTTCACGCGATTGCCTTCAAGACGATAGCCTATTTCAAGCACAAAGTCGTATGGATATTTTGGTTTCGTCTCATCGGAAGATGTCAAACGATAGCAAACCTCATTCTCACCTTGGCTGACAAGCGTAAAGTCCATGTCGCGAGCAAAGCCATGCTGTCCGAGCTTATAGGTATTGCCATGAGAACGATATTCATTGTTCCACACGGCGCCTACAATCGGAAAGAGCACAGGCGAATGTCTTTTCCAGAAGCTCTCGTCTGCCTGCCAAAGATATTCTCGTCCGTTGCATTTCAGTGAAGCAAGCTCTGCGCCATGTTCTTTCACGGAAATCGTCAGCGTTCCATTGGTAATGGTATTCATAAGTTTTCTTGTTTATCAGAAATCCCGCCATGAGCCGTCAGACTTCAATGGCGGGACTATAGGAATTATAACATCTTGATAATTACGCGAGCAATTCCTTTACGATACCAGAAATCACTCTACCGTCAGCCTTGCCTGCTAGTTGCTTACTTGCAACGCCCATGACCTTGCCCATTTCCTTCATTGAAGTAGCGCCAGTCTCGGCGATGATAGCCTTCACAGCCTCACGGATTTCGTCCTCGCTCATCTGCTTTGGCAAATAGCTTTCAATGACAGCCACCTGTGCAAGTTCTGCGTCGGCGAGATCCTGACGGTTCTGCTGAACGAAAAGCTGAGCAGCATCATTGCCCTGCTTTGCAAGCTTTGCAATGATTTTCAGAGCATCAGCATCTTCTAGAGTATCGTTTGCTCCAGGGGCTGTCTTAGCCTCAAGAAAAACTTTCTTAATGTTGCGGAGAGTCTCAAGGCGCACCTTGTCGCGAGCCTTCATAGCCTCCTTGATATCGTTGTTTATCTGATCGAATAAAGCCATTTTTATTTACAATTTACGGATTTACAATTTACTTTACTGTTCCGGCACAACTGCAGTGAACTGGATCTCCTCGTCGCTGTCGTTAATAAGAGAGTGTGTCTTGCCCTTTTCGCAATAGTGACACTGACCTTCGTGAATCTCGAGCATCTCGCCTTCGTAGAGCACATGAGCATGGCCCTTTGTAAGGAATATCATTTCGCTACTTGTGTCATGAGTATGAACACCAATTGAAGCACCTGGCTGAAGGCGGGCTGTGAAGATACGGTTCTTGCCATCGAAGAACATGTGTGCTTCCATGCTCTTCTCGCCACCTTTGAAATTAGGGAAACTCTGTTCCTCAATCTTGTTGAAATCTATTATCATAACAATGTTGATTTATATAAGGTTTGTTATTTGGGTGCAAAGGTAATAAAATTATTGTTTATTTGCTTATCTTTTTTTCTTCAAATGGTCTTTTTAACGTCTTTCGCTCGGAAATAAAAAAGAAAATTGTCATTTCTTTTTGTATTTCACTCGCTTATTTGTAACTTTGCGCCCGAATCTACTGACATTTTGTCACAATTTTGACGCAAAACTTAACAACATGAATAAAATTGTAAAGAAAGTTCAATTCTCGGAGAAGGTATTCCTCTTCGAGATTGAAGCTCCGCTCATTGCCAAGAGTCGCAAGGCGGGCAACTTTGTTATCGTGCGCGTTGACAAGATCGGTGAGCGTATGCCGCTGACTATTGCCGACGCAGACATCCAGAAAGGTACTATCACCCTCGTCGTTCAGGAGGTTGGTTTGTCTAGTACAAAGCTTTGCCAACTCAACGAAGGCGACTACGTGCTCGACATCGTAGGTCCTCTCGGCCAGGCTACTCACATTGAGAACTTCGGTACTGTAATCTGTGCCGGTGGTGGTGTTGGTGTAGCTCCTCTTCTTCCGATCATCAAGGCTTTGAAGGCTGCTGGCAACCGCGTGCTTTCTGTTATCGCTGGTCGTAACAAGGACCTCGTAATCCTTGAGGACGAAGTTCGCGCTTATTCTGACGAACTCATCATCATGACTGACGACGGTTCAAAGGGTGAGAAGGGTGTCGTAACAGTTGGTATCGAGAAGTTCATCAAGCAAGAGCCAAAGATTGACAAGGCGTTCGCTATCGGACCTCCTATCATGATGAAGTTCTCTTGCCTCACAACTCAGAAATACAACATTCCAACAGACGTTTCGCTCAACACAATCATGGTTGACGGAACAGGTATGTGTGGTGCTTGTCGTCTCACTATCGGTGGCAAGACAAAGTTCGTCTGCATCGATGGTCCTGAGTTCGACGGTGCTCTCGTTGATTGGGACGAGATGCTCAAGCGCATGGGCACATTCAAGGCTGTAGAGCGCGAGGAAATGGAGAACTTCGAACAGCATGTTTGCCACTTCGACGCAGAGGCAGAAGCAGCCACTGTTACCGAAGTGTCAACTTCGGCTCCAACAACAGAGCCTCTCGAAGTCCTCACCGACCGCAAGGCTGAATGGCGTGAGGCTCTCCGCAAGAGCATGAAGGCTAAGGAGCGCACACAGATTGAGCGCGTCGTAATGCCAGAGCTCGACGCAGAATACCGTGCTACAACTCGTCTTGAGGAAGTAAACAAGGGTCTTACTGAGGAGCAGGCACTTTGCGAGGCTAAGCGTTGTCTCGACTGTGCTAACCCAGAGTGTGTTCAGGGCTGTCCTGTAAACATCAATATCCCATCGTTCGTGAAGAACATCGAGCGTGGCGAATTCCTCGCTGCTGCAAAGGTCCTCAAGTCAACATCCACTCTTCCTGCTGTCTGCGGTCGTGTTTGTCCACAGGAGAAGCAGTGCGAGAGCAAGTGTATGCACATCAAGATGGGCAAGAAGCCAGTGGCTATCGGTTATCTCGAGCGTTTCGCTGCCGACTACGAGCGTGAGAGTGGCAACATCTCTATCCCAGAACTCGCACCAAAGAACGGCAAGAAGGTTGCTTGCGTTGGTTCAGGTCCTGCTGGTCTCAGCTTCGCTGGTGAGATGGCTAAGTACGGCTATGAGGTGACAGTCTTCGAGGCTCTCCACGAGATTGGTGGTGTGCTCAAGTACGGTATTCCTGAGTTCCGTCTGCCTAACGCTATCGTTGACGTTGAGATCGACAACCTCAAGAAGATGGGCGTGAACTTCGTTTGCGACTGCATCGTGGGCAAGACAATCTCCGTAGAGGAACTTGAGGTAGAAGGCTTCAGCGGAATCTTCGTTGCTTCTGGTGCCGGTCTTCCTAACTTCATGAACATCCCTGGCGAGAACGCCATCAACATCATGTCTTCTAACGAGTACCTCACTCGTGTGAACCTCATGGACGCTGCAAACCCAAAGACAGACACACCTATCAACCTCGGCAAGAAGGTTATGGTAGTCGGTGGTGGAAACACTGCCATGGACTCTGTCCGTACAGCAAAGCGTCTCGGTGCTGAGGTTACTCTCGTTTACCGTCGTTCTGACGCAGAGCTTCCTGCTCGTGCAGAGGAGGTTAAGCATGCCAAGGAAGAAGGCATCATCTTCAAGACTCTCCACAACCCTGTTGAGTACATCGCCGACGAGAACGGTTGCGTTAAGCAGGCTGTCCTTGCCGTTATGGAACTCGGTGAGCCTGACGCTTCTGGCCGTCGTTCTCCTGTTGACACTGGCGAGCGCGTGACTATCGACTGCGACCAAGTTGTCGTTGCCGTAGGTGTTTCTCCAAACCCACTCGTTCCTACATCAATCAAGGGACTTGAGCTCGGCCGCAAGAACACAATCGCCGTTGACGACACGATGAAGTCTTCACGCGACAATCTCTACGCAGGTGGTGACATTGTTCGCGGTGGTGCTACAGTTATCCTCGCTATGGGTGACGGTCGCCGTGCTGCACTCAACATGCACGAGAAGCTTTCAAAGTAAAAAGCACATTCTAATAACATAAATAAAGCAGCATGAACTCTATGTATCGGAGTTCATGCTGCTTTTGTTATCCCAAATAATTGTTCATTATCTGGAAATGTATTTCTTGCCGTTGCGTATGATGATGCCGCGATAGTTGCCGTTCACGCGTCTGCCATCAATGAGCGTCGTACGATTGTCCACATTCTGTGGTTTGTCCTCTACATTGGTAATAGCACTTGCGGCAGGCTTGTACATTACCTTGATGCCTTCTCTTGAAGTGTATGTCCAATTCGTGGCAGTCTTGTAGGCAGCATAGATATCATATACAATGTTTTCCTGTAGTCCATGAACACTTGCAGAGACAGTCGAACTGCCTTTAGCAGGTACCCTTACGCCCACCTCACTGTCAATCTTGAAACTGTCAGCATATTTCCAGAACCTTATGCTACTGTTGTAAGGCGTTGTCTCCTTGTTGGTCATCGTGCAGTTCAGGTTCACCTCTGGCGAATTCACGATATAGACATTTCCATCCTTTGCCACATAGCCTACAGGCACGAGCGTGAACGACAGTGGGCAGAACGACTCCTGCTCTATCGTGCATGAGGTGTTGTAGAGGGTAATGTAATTGTCTCCCACGATATTTGAGATGGTGATTGTATGCGAACCTGGCGTAGATATTGCGAATGTTGCCGACACTCTTTCCGTTGCACCTGGATCAAGGTTTACGGCAATGTGCTTTTCCTTCTTGCCATCGATGGACAATTGCAGAATGCCAGTGAACGTCTCGCCCGTATTCTTCACGTCGAACGAAAGAACCTGATCCACATTTGCCACGCGATTGCCTTCCAAGCTTGCGTTGGATATCCTATAGTCGCACATCTCTCCCGGACGCTTTGGCAACTGGAATGTAGCAGTATTGCCCTTGACTACCATCTTTATGAAAAAGACCTGTGAGCCAGGATTCTGCTTCCATTCATGATTGCCACCATCAACCTGGCGGGAAAGAGCCCTAAGATAATAGGTACCATCGCGCAGGCTTGCGCCAAAATTGAAAGTCATGTTATTAAGCGTTCTGATATATCCGCTCTTAAGTTCCAGTATATCCACGGAATTCGACCTGTCAATAAGGTTGCCGTTCCCGTCAAACACGCCCCAGCACATCTCGTAGTCAGTTATCGTAGTGCTGTTGTTTTTGAATTTCGCACTGATCTGAGGGGAGAAGTAAGTCTTTCTTGTGGCAGAAGCCGAGCAATCGTGGATATCGTATGTAGAGACCGCCACCACATCATCCAGGCTGTTCTTCAGTTCCAGACCTACAAGGATGTAGTTATCCTCGTTATAGCCATCGTTGGAACCACCGATGCCCTGGGAGTCCGGATTGAGGCGATTGAGATGGAAGAAGCCGTTGCTCGTTCCGCCCCATCCCCAGTTGATGTGGTAGAGTCCGTTGCCATCATAGCCATCGCACAGAAAGGCATGGCCCGCTGAGGCATTGCGGCCACTTACCACCACAGGGCGATAGCTGGACACTTCGTCGTAGATAATGTTGTCCCACGCTTCTGAAGTTACGGTCTTGCGATATATCTGCGATGCGGAATTCGACAGTCCGAAGTAGTCCTTTGCACCCTGGATGATGTCAGACGTAGATGCGGCAGAGCTGCCCTTTTTGTAGTCCATTTCGAGAGCCTGACCACAATAGAGCATCAGTCGCGCAACCTCCTTTGCGGAATTGTCGGCATCAGAACTCAAGTAGTTGGACCGCATGATGTTCCAGTTGAAGGAAGTGGCAGGCAAGGTCGGCATGGAGATGTTCATTGTTTCCGTCACATAGCCGGGAATGGAAGTCACCCTGTCGGGGCGGAGGTAGTACAACACCTGCGCAAGGGCGGTTGCCGCACAGCCCGTAGGAGCGTTATTGCCACTTATCACAGGACATTTGAGACTGAACGGAGCGTCCTGGTTCCACTCACATTTAAGGAAATAAGGAATTGCCTTGTGATAGGCAGGTGCCTTGAAGATTGGAGCGGAAGCTTCTACATTGTTCCCTTGTGCAAATCCCTCCGCAGTGCTGTTCTGCAAGGCAAGGATTTCCTCGGCATATCCCTCCAGCCATGAGCGCATGTTCTCCGGCATATCGAAAGGATTTATGCAGCCCTTGTCAGCATAGCCAAGGATTTCGGGCACGCGCTCGTCGCCACCAACGATGACGAAGCCGTCGTCTTCACCTATATTATAGATGTAGAGCTGGTCACCATGGGTGTTGGACAACAGCTGCTGCTGACTGATCTGCTTCAAAGCAACCGCAGAGCCTGGTGCCTTCTTCATTCCTGGACGGTCGCTGCCAAGGAATTTCCGAGCCTTCTCCAGTGCCTGGGTGCTGTTAATAGTCTGTGAGTACGATACCAGACATACTGACATCAGCACAAATAACAATAGTCTTCTCATATCTTAAGTATTAATAAACTTGGCTGCAAAGGTACGATTAAGCGAGAGAAATACCAAATTTATTTGAGTATTTCCGAGCGTGAGTACCTAAAACGTCAGTTAAAGTTACGATTAAGTGAGTGAAAACCGATTCCACACGATAATAACCGTGGGAATTACAGTTCGTATTCGTGGGAGTTTTGGGGCGTGTTCGTGGCAGTTATGAACCGTATTCGTGGGAGTTTTGGGTCGCATTCATGGCTCAAACAGAACAAAGCGTAACACCGTAACAGCCTAACAGTAAAAAATCATGGGTTGTTTGCAGTTCTTTCGCTTTGCCAATTTGCATGCATATATTGTATATTATATATATGTATAGTTTTACTGATGTATATATAGTTTAACTTATATTATTATACTTATTACTTATATATAGCTATATAATTAAGGTGATAATATAAGATTTCCCCTACAAACAAAAGAATCTATCTTCATCGTCAAGCTTCATGCAAGTGGAAATCTGCTGCAGAGCCTCTGAACACCCCTTCAGTTTTAACTGTTACGCTGTTACGGTGTTACGCTTTTAGCTATTCTCTTTCCATTCCGTTGTCATTATCGTCAATTGTCATTAAGGATTATCAGGAAAGAAGCGGGCAATGAATTCGGCGGGAGTAAGGACTTCCGGAAGTTTTGGATAATGCTTCAGATTTCCTGTAACTAAGAACGAATCCTCTCGTGAAAGGGAAATCTCCAGAAACACTCTGTCGTCTTCATCAGGCATGGCTTCATTAAAGGGAGTTCGATTCACATGAATGCCCTTCTTCTTTATATAATCCAAAAGTTCCAGTACATCTTCCTTCGGAAATTTAAACTTTTTGCGAGTAAGAACTTCTTCATACTCAGCAAGAATCTCTTCGTTGAACAATGCAGTAATCTCCCCATTGAACACAAGCTGGAAAACACGCTCTGTTGGAGAGTTTACATTATGTGTAAGAAGAGCCGAAACCCATACATTCGTATCAATTACTGCGTAAATCATTTTGCCATTCTAGCTTTATGTTCTGCCCTCGCAAGGCGAATCTCTTCATTGATTTCCTCAAGAGTCATCTCTGGCTGGTTAGGATCAATGGACTGGCGAATACGCTCAAAAGCTTTCTTCGCTCTGTCGCTTGCTGACTCTGCCGTTGAAATACTAAAGGGAATGCTCTGAGTGCGCACGACGGCATTTACAAACACATTGATAGCTGTGTTTGCGCTCATTCCGAACTTACTGCATAATTCATCGAAACGACTCTTCATCTGTGAGTCAATACGTACTGTCATTGCTGATTGTGACATAGTTTCTAATTGTTTATGGTATCATATTGACACCTATTCGGTTGCAAAATTACAACAAAGTATTAAAACTTCCAAATATTTTACCTACTTTTTCCATTCTGTCCCCTCCACAATCCCAATCTCACCTTTTGCTTGAAATGGATTAGACGGTAGATTGCAACAAAAACCTGAGGTGGTAAAATGCCACCCCAGGTTTATTCTTTTCTTATATGAGTCCGTATTTCACAGACGCCGTTGTCATGATTGTCACGATTGTCAATTGTCATTAAGGGTTTTCGGATGTGAGTCAAGTACAGGTAATATATTCCTACGCCCTATTACTTTAGAAACTGATATTCAAACAATGTTGGAACTATCTCAGAATTATAATATTGTTTAATCAGAGTTTTCATTGTGCGAAGGTTGCCACGCAACGAATCGTATTTGGCATATTTTGCACCTGTGGTTTGGTCAACAACATCAATATCAAGCTCTTTATATATCTGATATAATCCGTAGTTGATAGAAGGATTATATTCCTCTGTTTTCTTTGCATCATCAAGTATTCGCTGCCATTGTCCGATCATTTCCATTTCTGCATCATTTTTCGGCATCAAGGCAATCTCTTTTGCTGCCAATGTTTCGCCGTTGGTTGTATCAAGGGTAAGTTGATTCTTGTAGAATCTACCATCTGAACCAATGAACTCTCGCATGTGGTTCTGCATTTCAAAACAAGTGAAGAGCAAGCATTTTCTGAGAAAAGGCAACGACTTTCCATTTTGAACATCACGGCTATACTCTACATGTCCATCAGCAGATTTCATTATTCGAGCACGCTCTGTCCAAGCGCGGTTGTATGTAATATATCGTCCAGCTGCAAACATCGGAAGCTTTTCAAGATAGTTATCAGACCTAAGAAAGAATCCATTTCCGTCATATCGAGCAGCGGTCAACAAACTAACGAGATTGTCTGGATTATCGAATCCACTGCTATATACAGCCATATACCCTATTATGTTACCATTAAGTATAGGTTTTACTCTAATTGAGTTTTTGGTAAACTTCTCGTCTCCATTCTTTTCGCAAACAATGCCTTTACCAACAACATCATCTTTAAATGTTCTTTTATCATAGTATTTAGAACTATAGCTACTATGGATTCTTCTCACAGGAAGTGATGCTACATCAATAATAGAATCATTGATGATATCAAATCCCTCAATCATAATTTTCTCTAGTTGAACATCTATGTTAGCCCATAACGCTACCATAATACAAGCGTCAATATTTGTGTGGAAATGCTTACGATTGAACGCAAAGCCATCAACGAATTGCTTGTTTATAAGATGTTGAGCCTTCCAGTATTTGACTGGAGAATAAACTATATAACTATCAGTCGGTTGGCGCAAGTAATATTTGAACGCAGTCCAAATGAAAACATTTCCCAAATCGTTCAAAGCTGTTCCTTTAACTTCCTGCTTCATTTGTTTAACAGCAAAAGTATTTTTCCACTCAGAACTACTTTTGCCTTGCTTCTTCTTTTGATGTTCTATAGAAGTTGTATCAGCATACGGAGGGTTCTCAAATAATATGATTGTGCATTGAGGATTATCTACGTATTGCATTATTATGTCATTGTTAATATACTCCTCAGATAAGGCATCTGCTCCACGTACAAGACCTGCGTTGAATGTTTCAGGGCCTTCTACAGGAGGAATAATGTGCCTTACCTTGTCTCCAAATGTTTCAAGAAGGACTTTATATTCGTAATATTCGATAGTTGAAACAATTGTGTGCGTCAACTCCTCCTCGGTCATAAAACGTTCCAGATTACCAGTGCCAGCACACCTGTCAAGAATAATATAGTCATTTCCTTCAGGCACTCTTGCAATCGCTTTGCGGACAAGTTCCAAAGATTTCTGCGCATACAATGGATGAGTATAGAATGCTCCGAGGTTCTTCTTTTGGATTGTATCATTCAGTTTATCCATCAAATACTCAAACTTCTTGTTGGAATCCTTTGTGTAAGGATGAATGTAAGCCCTGAACACATTGGGGAGCCTTATCTCGCCAAGTGTCTTGTTCTTGCCCGTATTATCGCCTATAAAGTCCTGTTTACGTGCATTCGGTTTCTCTTCATAATAACGACGCGCCCATCCCACGATGCAATTTTCGTCTATATGGATCTTGGTAAATGATTGCGAACGCAAAATTTCCACAACTCGTTCTTGCCCTATAGCTTCCGAATAGTCAATCTCTTCAATCGCAGGATTACACTTAAAGCCACTATTTCCTTTTGAAGAAGCCCCAATATACACTTTCTCAATGTCATTAAGGTAATCTACAGAGTTGTAGACATAGATTCGCCTATTGCTACATGAAACGAGTAATATGTTTGCTGGAATCGAGATTCCTTTGACTCTCATTGCAGACAGATACTTTATAGCCTGAAACAACACAGCATTACGATCATTTATTGTTGTCTTGAATTCCAGAATATTACCACGAACAACCCCATCTGTAAAGTTGCTTTGGATTTCCTCTATTGTCAACGAACTGTCAACACGAGGCAGGTATGACTCAAAAAAGTCCCTTTGCTGTTGTAATTCTGATTCTGTCTTTGCCATAATGATTGATAGTTATACTGTTTTACAATGCTATCAATCACGCTATAACGGCATAAAGAAAGGGTATGAACCTTCTCCTTATGCGTTTAGCTTAGAGGCGGCCTCGGAATGGAAACCTCTACCACTTATAAGAATACTTGCCCATACCCCTTGAAGGGATACGAAGCGAGCGTATTATATAAGTAGTAGAAGACACCACCCACATAAAAGGCAGAATCCTCACATCAGTATTATTTCTGAGTGTTTATTTCCAAAGGAGTTTCCGAGGCTCTTGGCTAAACGCGAAATAATAGCTTTGCTTCAATATGTTTATATGTTTATGTTAGTATGCTTTTGTTTTAGGTTTTGATTTGTATTTGAGTGGCAGCAGGTTAGTGCAGCCATATTTTGATTATTGTGTGCAAAGGTATGACTTTTAGAGGTAAACACCAAATTTAACTGAATCTTTCGCATACTTTTTAAGAAAGATTCATAATAAAGGAGTGCAAATGAACACTTTTGAATTGAAAAATTTGGCTATAACAAAAAAGAATTATAGTAGTTTTCTGAGCACATTATTATATATAAAGAAATCGCCACCGAGTTTAGAACCCGATGGCGATTTGTTTGTATAGCCATTAGCAAGCATTTAGCCAATAGCTTTTAGCCTTACTCGTTAGTGCGAACTAGATTTAGAGCTTGTTGTCAGAACCGAGTACGTTCACGATCTTGTGCATGTACATCTTCTTCATGTTGTCACGAGCAGGAGTGAGGTACTGACGTGGGTCGAAGTGTGATGGGTTCTCAGCGAGGTGCTTGCGGATAGCAGCAGTCATAGCGAGACGTGAGTCAGAGTCGATGTTGATCTTGCAAACAGCTGACTTAGAAGCCTCACGGAGCTGCTCCTCTGGGATACCGATAGCGTCAGGAAGCTGACCACCGAACTGGTTGATAGTTGCAACCTCGTCCTGTGGAACTGAAGAAGAACCGTGGAGTACGATTGGGAATCCAGGGAGCTTCTCTTCGATAGCGTGGAGGATGTCGAATGCCAATGGTGGTGGAACGAGGATACCCTTCTCGTTGCGTGTGCACTGCTCAGGAGTGAACTTGTAAGCACCGTGAGAAGTACCGATAGAGATAGCGAGAGAATCGCAACCTGTGCGAGTAGCGAACTCGATAACCTCTTCTGGCTGTGTATAGTGTGACTCAGCAGCTGAAACTTCATCCTCAACACCAGCGAGAACGCCGAGCTCAGCCTCAACAGTTACGTCGAACTGGTGAGCGTAGTCAACAACCTTCTTTGCGAGAGCGATGTTCTCCTCGAATGGGAGGTGTGAACCGTCGATCATTACTGAAGAGAAACCTGAGTCGATACAGTCCTTACAAGTTTCGAAAGAATCTCCGTGGTCAAGGTGGAGAACAATCTGTGGATTTTCGCAACCGAGC
>JAZLHI010000069.1:0-63273 GCA_045616725.1 Prevotella sp.
TCAGCGAATTTTATCCTGCAAATTGACCCATTGAGCATTTTTTAACGGCGTTTTTACGCTCAAGGAGCTTGACCACCGGACTCAACCTGTGTTTATGCGGGGGCCCGGCATGTTTTATCCTGCAATTTGACCTATTAATCCAACTTTAATATCAATACGACACAGAACAGTTGAAGCCTACATTCCTGACCATTTCCGCGATAGAATCAAGCGTCTCTGGACTAGCCTTCTGCAAGCCTTCCACAGGAGTTTCTCTGTCTATCGTATAAATCATCACACGTTCAGGAGACATCTTTTTGAGAGCTTCTAGCCACGGAGCAACATATTCCTCACCGGTGTTGCTGATGCACTTTCCATCATATTCACCTTCAAGGAACATGCTCTGAATGACCACCTTGCCGTGGAATTGGCAAATCTGCTCAATGACTTCCTCCACTCTGTAATTAGGATTCTGCGGACGATCCAATCGGAAGATGTAATCCGTACTTACTGTATCTATCTTCTGGCAGTTGGTGTCCACTTTCATCAGCGCATCAACAACATCCTTCTTGTGCAACATTGTAGCATTTGACAGGACCGTAATCTTGCATTCTGGACATAGTTCATCCCTCAATGCCACAACATCATCAATTATGCCTGCAAAGTCTGGATGAGCAGTTGGTTCACCATTACCTGCAAACGTCAGCACATTAGGTAACAGCCCCTCAGATTTCATCTCAACCAGTTTATTCTGGAGAGCCCCCTTTACCTCTTCACGAGAAGGCCGTTTCTCCTTAGGACGAAAATCCTTGTTGAGGCCACACTCGCAGTATATGCAGTCAAAAGTACATATCTTACCGTCTCCCGGCATGAGATTTATACCGAGGGAAATGCCGAAACGACGGCTCTTCACAGGACCGAATATTGGCGAATCATATATAACTGTAGCCATTTATCAGATGTATATCTATTGTTAAATTAATCAAAAAAGGATAGTGCACATTCATTTTTATCTGAATTTCGTTGCAAAGTTAGTAAAATTATCGTAATTTTGCACCCAAATGAAGAAAAATAAACGAAAATCCAGCAATAATTCTCGCAGTTTCCAAACCATCACACTTTGTTTCAGTACTTCTTTGGTTCTGATTCTTATCGGTTTGGTAGTACTTTCTGTACTCTCTGCAAGGAATCTTTCAAACAATTTGAAAGAGAATCTCTCCGTCACTCTCTATCTCGACAAGTCGCTCAACGATGCTCAAGGCCAGGAACTTGCCAAAAACCTCAGCAAGAAGAACTACACCTCAGAAGTGAAGTTCGTCAGCAAGGACGAAATCAGCAAGATGAGCGAGGAAGAGCTAGGCGTTGACCCATCAGACTTTGTCGGTTCCAACCCTTATTCATCAGAGATTGAACTCTACCTATCTGCAGAATATGCAAACACAGATTCTGTCTCATGGATTCAGGAGCAGCTAAAACACGATGAGCGAGTTCAAGACATACAATACCAGGAGAACCTCATCAAGCAGGTGAACAAGACTGTCAACAAGATTAGCATTGCCCTTATCATACTTGCCATCGTGCTCACCGTTATCTCATTCTCTCTTATCAACAACACAGTACGTCTCGGTGTCTATGCACGCCGCTTTGCTATCCGCACAATGAAACTCGTTGGAGCATCATGGGGATTCATTCGTTGGCCTTTCCTCAAGAATGCCCTCACAGTAGGTTTCATCTCTGGCATCGTAGCTTGCATCGTTCTCGGTGCTGCCATCTATGCCGTATTCAATGCAGAGCCTGAAGCCTATAAGGTCATCACAACAGAAGTTATGGCCATAACAGCCATTGCCATGTTCGTTTTCGGCATCATCATCACATTCTTCTGCGCTTACTTCTCGGTAAACAAGTTCCTCAAAATGAAGGCAGGAGACCTCTACAAGATCTAAACAACGATAACTCGAAAAATCGAAAATTGTATATTGTAAATCCGTAAATTGTAAATGAAACGAGACTTTGCTTTCGACAAGATCAATTTCATTCTTCTGGCAGCAGGCATGATTGTTGTTATTATCGGTTTCATTCTCATGAGTGGAAGCGGTTCTACTGCTACAGAATATAACCCAGACATCTTCAGCGCACGTCGTATTGTCGTTGCGCCTATAGTTTGCCTTATCGGTTTCTGCTCCATTGTCTATGCCATTATACATAAACCAAAGAGCAACGATTCTGAAACAGAGGAAAAGAAGTAACGACCAATACGTTAATTACGACACTAACGTTAATCAAATTAAGCATTACGCATTAAAAAATGGATTGGATACAAGCTCTCATCCTTGGACTCGTTCAGGGTCTCACAGAATATCTTCCTATAAGTAGTAGCGGACACCTTGAACTCGGCAAAGTGCTTCTTGGAACAGAAGAAGCAGGACTCCAGTTTGACGTCCTTGTCCATGTGGCTACTGTGCTCAGCACACTGGTTATCCTTTGGAAGGAAATTGCGTGGATTCTCAAAGGGCTATTCGTGCCATTGAAAAAAGCCACTCACGGTGAATCCTTCCTCTCACGCCTTTCTGAGGAACAACGCTATGCATTCAACATTCTAGTGTCAATGATACCTATCGGCATCGTTGGGCTTTGCTTCAAAGACACCATTGAGAGCCTTTACGAAGGTAACGAGCAAGTTAAGATCATCGTTGTCGGCTCATGTCTCATTCTCACTTCCCTCCTTCTCGCTTTCTCATATTTCGCAAAGCCAAGACCAAAGGAGAAGATTTCCGCCAAGAACGCCTTTATTATAGGCCTCGCACAAGCCTGTGCCGTACTTCCTGGACTCTCGCGTTCCGGCTCAACAATTGCCACAGGCCTTCTTCTCGGCAACAAGAAGGAAAAGCTCGCCCAGTTCTCATTCCTCATGGTCATACCGCCTATCCTCGGAGAAGCTCTCCTTGACCTGCGCCACATCATTGCCCCAGGAACTAAACACGCAGCAGAAGTTGCTGCCGGTCAAATGGATACAATTCCAATGGTAGTTGGCTTCATTGCAGCATTCATCAGCGGATGCTTCGCCTGCAAATGGATGATAGACATCGTGAAGAAAGGCAAACTCATCTACTTCGCAATCTATTGCGTACTCGTAGGAGCAGGACTTCTCATCTTTGGACTCTAACTAGGAAATATAGGGGAACTAGAAAATACAGATAATCTAGGAAATCGACAAATCAGAAAAATCATTAAATGATATAGATGGATTTCTTCGCAGGAGAAATAATTCACATAGACAAGCCTTACGGTATGTCCAGTTTCGGTGCGTTGGCAAGATGTCGCTATCTGCTATCACGGAAACTGGGCATAAAGCGTTTAAAGACGGGACATGCAGGAACCCTTGATCCACTCGCCACGGGAGTCCTCACGCTCTGCACAGGAATGGCAACAAAAAAGATTGACTCCCTTCAGCGCGACATAAAGGAATACACAGCCACTCTGCAGCTTGGAGCAACTACTGCCAGCTACGATCGCGAGCACACCGTTGACCACACATACCCTACCAAGCACATCACTCCAGAACTCATTCGCGAAACCCTACAAAAGTTCATCGGCGAGATACAGCAGATACCACCCGAATATTCCGCATGCAAAATCAACGGAGACCGCGCATACCAACTTGTACGAGCCGGCGAAAAGGTGGAGCTTAAGGCCAAGACACTCAAGATTGACGAGATTGAAGCCACAGCATTCGACCAGGAAAAGATGCTTCTAAGCATACGAGTTGTCTGCAGCAAAGGCACATACATACGCGCCCTCGCACGAGACATTGGCGAAGCACTCGGCAGCGGAGCCTTCCTAACAGCCCTCCGTCGCACTCGTGTCGGCAACATCCACGTAGAAGACTGCATAGACTTCGACACCTTCCCACAATGGGTGGAAGAAAATGTTCGCTCTACGAGCGAGGCAAATGGCTAATGACTAAATCGCCAAATCATCAAATCGCTAAATCACAAATTGATAATATGAAACTGTCAAAATTCAAATTCAAGCTTTCGCAGGAAAAGCTCGCAATGCATCCAGCCTACAACCGTGACGAATCAAAGATGATGATTCTCCACAAAAAAAGCGGAAAGATAGAGATGTTTGAAACAGACGAGAATGGCGAAAACATCCTCGACGAGGAAGGTAAGCCCGTTTATATCCAGTTCAAGAATCTCATCAACTACTTTGACGAGAACGACACAATCATCTTCAACGACTCAAAGATTTTCCCTTCACGCCTCTATGGTACAAAGGAAAAGACTGACGCCACAATCGAAGTGCTACTCCTTCGCGAACTCAATTCAGATATGCGACTTTGGGACGTACTCGTAGAGCCTGCACGAAAGATAAGAATTGGCAACAAGCTCTTCTTCAACGAATCCGGAAGCATGGTGGCAGAAGTAGTTGACAACACAACCTCACGCGGTCGTACACTACGTTTCCTCTACGATTCTACCGATGAAGACTTCCGCCGTGAGCTCTACTCACTCGGAAGCACACCGATACCACACTACATCCTCGACAATCGTGAGGTAGAGCCAGAAGACGAAGACCGCTATCAGAACCTCTATGCAAAGAATGAAGGAGCTGTTGTCGTACCAGCATCAGGACTCCATTTCTCACGCGAACTCCTCAAGCGTCTTGAGATCAGAGGCGTAAACTTCGCATACGTCACAGTACACACATCACTCGGATGCTTCCACACAATTGAAGTTGAAGACCTCTCCAAGTTCAAGATGGACTCAGAGCAGATGGAAGTCACGGAGGAGGCATGCCAGATAGTAAACGAAACAAAGAAAGACCCATCACGCAAGATTCTCTGCGTAGGTCCAAGTACATTCAAGGCAATAGAGACTGCAAAGAGCACCAGCAATACGCTCAAGCCATTCTCCGGATGGACAAACCGCTTCATGTACCCTCCTTACGAGTCAGGCATTGCAAACTGTATGGTCTGCAACTTCTACTATCCTGAGACCACACTCCTCATGGCAGAAGCTGCTTTCGCAGGATTCGACATAATCATGGAAGCCTACAACCTCGCATTAAAGCACGACTACAAGTTCGGTGTCTATGGCGACTGTATGCTCATTCTCAACGACTAATGCATCACCTATATCTTTCATTAGGCACAAACCTTGGCAACAAGCGAAAGAATCTCGCCCGAGCCATAGAAGAAATAAGAAAGTCGGTTGGCACAGTATTGCGCCAATCGGCTTTTATTTGCACTACCCCTGTTGACTTCGTATCGGAGAACGAATTCCTGAACGCAGCAATCCTTGTAGAGACAGACCTGTCGCCCATGGAATGTCTCCGCGAGACCCAACGCATAGAGAGAGAGATGGGAAGAACAAGGAAATCAATCAACGGCATACATTTCGACCGTATAATAGACATTGACCTACTCATTTACGACGATCTAACCATCAGCACACCAGAGCTTACTCTCCCCCACCCTAAGATGCACTTACGCGACTTCGTCATGATACCACTGAGAGAAATCATGAGTGAGTGAAAGGAATACACGTTGGAAACCTATGGATTTTGCCTCAAAAAATGCATTTTTCCATCCGTAACTGCCACAGTTACAGCACATTAGTGCCACAATTATTGAGCGTAAGTGCCACAAATACGATGAGTAAAAGCGGCAGTTATGATTGCGGAGAGTTTGCGGAAAGTTGCGGAAAGTTTGCGCTACTTCCCGCAATTATAACCCATTATGTATCAACAACTTACACGCACCTTGCGGAGAGGTGGAAAGTTGTACTCGTTTTTTGAAGTGAGAAATATATAGCCATTAGGAACGGATTCTATCTGTTTTGCCCTTATTGCACGAAAAAAATGCAGAAATTATCGAAATCTGCACTATAAAGATGCAGAAATCAATAGAAATGTCACTAAAAGAAACAATATTTCCGCATATAGGAGAATACCTTGTCAATATAACCTTCTCATTCACTATGTAAAGGAGAACCGTCCCTTGTCACTACTGTTCTGTTTACCTATTCCCCTTTGCCCTATTATGTGTCTTGCAGAGCATCTGGCAATTGTCAATATCTGTTGCGCCGCCTTTGCTCCATGCCGTCACATGGTCGGCATCCATCTCATTTTCTTTGTAAATGCGAATCTTATTAGCACCTTCGCCTTCAGCGCAATATGGGCAATTGCTTATACCTGTTTCTTTAGCAAGCTTTGTCTGACGAGTATATACGCTCCTTATTGTTGACTTCTCAAACACTCGGATATTGAGTAATTTCTTGTCTTTCTCATCTCCCAGCACATACTCAAAGATTCCTTTTTTATCTGATACACAAGGATCAGCCATAAGTTCCTCTATGCGTTCTGCTAATTTGTCAGGATTGTAAGCCTTTGTATGATACTCTTCGTAAAGTCGCCCCCAATCGCGGCCACACATTTCGGAATATACATCCTTGAAAGTAGCAGACACCCAATCAATGACAGAGTTGAAGTACATCTGAAGTTCGTTGATGTTCGTATCATGTCTATGTTGGCTCATATAGTCAGCCACATCTCCTTTGCCCACCCAAGAGAGAGCTGTGCGCAAGAAGTCTTGGCGCTTTACATTTCCCGAAATATAGGCGCTCCATTTCTGAACAAGCGGATTGTTACTATTGCTGAATACCGATTTTGCCATTGTAACGAAAGGACCATAGAATGCGGCATTATCTCTTTCTTGTTGATTGAGTGGAATGCCTACAATGTTTATCGTTTCAAACCAATCTTTGATTTCCGTTTCCATTCCTTCGCAAACATAAATGAGCAACTTTGTGTTTTCGATCCTCTCACGGATATCGGCAGCAATACTGCTTATATTCTGATTACGACCGTTGGCATCAATGATGTCAAGTTTGTTTGTCATAAAGCGACCAAGTGAAGTGATACGCTGCTGACCATCAAGTACCTCGTAAGTATCTTCGCCAGTCTTGTTGAAATAGATAAGACCGATAGGATATCCCTTTATCACACTGTCTATCACTGCCACATCCTTCTTGCCGTCAGCATAGATATAGTTGCGCTGATACTCAGGTTGAATGGTAAGTTTACCATTCCAACCAAACAAGCCCTTGCCTTCAAACTCATTATAGACAAAGCCTTCGCAGATTTCTTTTATAGTAAGTTGTATGAGTGTTGCTTCCATAGTTATTGCTTTTTACGGATGAATATTCTTTTGTATTCTGAATGTACAATTTCTCCTTTAGGACCTAAATAGTAAGTTTTCTTTTTGCCCTTACCTGGTAAAACGGCATTCTCATTTGTTTTGCCTCCAGAATTCCCTGTAGGTTTATCTGTTGCAGTCAATATCTCTTTATATTCATTGTATTTCTTTGTGTCTGGAAGTAAATCGTGACACCCTATTTGAGAGAGACCTAATATTTCAAATTGCTCTGGACAATACTTGTCGAGAAAAGAAATAGGGACACCCATTGCTCCATCAAAATCTTCAGGTATTGCGTCACTAAAAGGAACATCTATAGCATCGAAATTGTCATAATGTTCATAGTCAACCTTACCTTTTATTTCTTTATGTTTGCTGAATTTAAGATTGTCAGCCTTTGTCATAAGGGGCATAAACTGATGACGCCTGCCATGATCAAGATTTGTAAACCAACGAACACCTTTTACACGGATATATTTCTTTCCGTCATCATCTATTCTCCAACCAGATGCTTCCAAAGGATATGAATCTGGGACTCCAAACTCTCTGTCTCCGCTACTTATACTGCATCCATACCATGCCATATTATTCTTGATAAAAGGAAAAACCTCTTTACATGTTACAGAGTTCATGTTTCCTATTATTAGGAACTTTTTCGCACTCTCTATCACCCATGCAAAAAAATCACGGAAAAGTGAGAACGGTGGATTTGTTACAATGATATCCGCTTCGTCACGGAATGCCCTTACCTCAGCACTCCGAAAATCGCCATCGCCTTCAAGGTACTGCCATTGAAGGTCGTTGATGTCTATGCGACCATTGCCATCTATATCACGGTCGAGAATGAATATCTTACCCTTTGTCTTAGACTTGGCTGGATCAAACTGTGGGCTTTCAGTTTCAAACAATGTGAGCAAAGGCATTTCCTTAAGTTGTTTGCTCTCAGGCGCATAGCTTGTGCTGATGAGTTTCTTCAAACCAAGGTCTTCAAAGTGAAGCGCAAAATATCTGGTAAAGTTGCTCCACTCTGGATCATCGCAAGGAAGCAGAACTGTTTTGTCGCGAAAGGTGTCTGGATTGTACTCAAGGTAGGCATTGACTTCCTTTTCAATGTCAGCATATTGAGTAAAGAACTCGTCCTGCTTAGCATTCTTAGCCTTCGATAGATTGGTATTAGCCATAGTGGTAGATTAAGTTTTGCATCGATCTACCACTCACGTGAGCGCACAAGAAGGGCATGAACCTTCTTATGCGTTCGTCGAGGCTGCCTCGGAATGGAACCTCTCCCATCTATAAGATGCTCATGCCCTAAAGCATAAGCATTGTACTCTTATATAGATGAGACGAGGCACACTTCTCCCAAGGAAGCTGCCTAACCACTATTCTTTGTGTTCTTATTCCGACGATAGTTTCCGAGGCTATTCAGACGAACGCAAATAATAGTCAATGCGCGTTATATTTTATAATATGTGAGTTTTAGTTATTTCTGTTTCTTGTTATTTGGTTTTAGTTGGTTTAAAATCTATGATATGAATCTCATTCTCATCATACCAATATCTAATCTTGGTTTTCGGATGTGAGATGAACTCTGCATAAGTCTTTTTTCCGACAATGCGTTTTGTTTTTCCTAATGTTGGCATAAACGATAATAGTTCAAGTTTCTTGTCAACATCCTCAATGAATGTCTTTGCAAAGGAGTTGCCACAATTCATGACATACCATGCAATGATGCTAGAATAACGATTATAGGCAGTTGAATGCCATACTATCTTAAGCTTAGCCATGCCTGTCTATCCTTATTTATTGTGGCATCGTCAACAATGTCCGTATAATTTACCGCCTCCGCAGCATCGATCCAAGAGTCATCATCGGAATCCGAATACATTGGATAAGGCTGGTTTTCCATCCAGTCAACCGATTCAAGATATTTAGCTGTAGCATCGTGAAGATTTGCTCTAAGAAATTCTTTCTTCTCAGAATTAGACATTTCCACAATAGTATTTAATGGCGGATGTTGCTGAGTTGCAGAATAGCCATACGCCACAACTGGTTCACTTACCATTTGCAGTTCGTCGGTCTGGATGTCATATTTCTTTGCCATATCATTCTATATTTTGGTGCAAAGTTACATATTTTGATGTTAAACGAGAAGGATTACAAGGTAATTTGTTGCTATACTGCTCATTTTCTTACAAAAAAAACGGAATATAGCAGTCTTTTTTTACTATAGGTCTTATTCTAGGAAGGGTATACTCCACACTTCCGATTTGAGTGATTAATAATGTATATAGACCAGATACATCTTTGACACGGAGTCATATTTGTTTTCTGTATAGAGTGTGGTCTTGGTCTTTAGATGCTTGACAAAAGCCTGCCAACTTGCCTTGTTCTTGAAATATACATATTCACCATTGTCGGTGCTCAATTCCAAACGAATGGCGAAGGCGTTTGAACTTACTGCTACAGGCACATCTTCATAATACACAATGCCATCTCCTTCATCGTGCTTAACCTTCTTCATCTTGACACCTCTTCCGTAAACGAATGTGTAATAGCCTGGCTCATCTTCTGGCTCGTCGACTTCGCTAACAAGTACTTTCAAGCCGTATTTCTTGAGAAGAGGACTGTTTGCCGGAATCTGATTTTGCCAACTTTTGTCAATGATCTTAAGGATGTCCTGGGGAGTTTGCGCTGATGCAGTCAGAGCTGCGAAGGCAATGACAAGGGTAAAAAGTGCTTTTTTCATGTTAGTAAAACTGGGTTGAAGTTAATTCAAGATGACTATGATTTTGCAAAGTTACAAATTATATTATATGGAACAACTCCTCTGGCACGCAGGCTGCCATTGCTTCGTAGGCGAGTTCGCTTGGGTGGAGGTGGTCGCCAGAGTCGAAGCCTGGGGCGAAGGCTTTCGGATTGTCATTGTCGAGGAGGGCTTTGTCGAAGTCTACGCAGCCGTCGAAGAGAGGGGATGTGCGGAGCCAAGCGTTGAACTGCTGTCGCATTGCCTCACGATCCTCATTGTATGTGCGCCAACCAAAGAACGGAATCAATGTGCCGCTCCAAACCTTAAGGCCGAGCTTGCGGGCATGGCTGACATAGATTTCCTCTACGCCGCGTTCCATTTCCTCGCATGTAGGCAGGTCGCTCCAAGGACGGAATGGGTTGACCTCCACACCAACAGGGTGGATGATGTCGTTTATGCCATGCTGGATGATTACGGCTGAAGCTCCTGCCACATTCATCTCTATCGGGAAACGCGTAGCTCCCTTCAAGCCGTAAGCCTGATACGTGATGCAGTCGTACTGGCGGAGAATACGGGTACCGCTGACGGCACGACGGATAATTGCCACATCCTTGAAGCCTTCCTTCTCGCAACGCAAAGAGAGATAGTCGGGCCAGCTCTGCGCTGTTATGGAATCACCATAGCAAACAAGGGCGTGATTATTCTCTTCAGTTAGAATGTCTATTGTATTGAGGAAATAGAACCAGTTTGTCTTTCGGGTATAATCAAGTGGAAGTTGCTCATTATCAGCATAATCGCCATAGGAATACTGTCCCCGAGAGAGAGGTCCCGTGATGAGAGTTCCTGCATTCATCTGCGTGTAACCGGCAAAATACATGCTTACGGTAATCTCTTCACCAGCAAGAGCATCAAACAGAATCTCGTCGCTTTCAATCTCCTTGCCTGGAGGAATAACCACGCTCTGCTGACCAGAGAAAGTGATTTTCGCAACATCATAATTGTCGCCGTTGCCCTTCGCCACGAAAGCCTTGGTGAGGTTGACATCCTCCGTGCCCGTGAGATTAGAGAAACGGAAGCGCAGCTTGCTTCCTGAGAAGCACATTCTCACAGGATAGCGGAGCGTGATATCCTTGGCATAGACACATTCCTTGCGGTCGGTGATTGAGGTCGCATTGCCCCAGCAAGAGACCCACTTTGTATATTTTTCCATCGTAATATTCTTTTTTTCAGCCACAAAGTTACACTTTTTCTCAATACATTGAACAAAAAAACGGCACAAAACAGTCTTTTTTCTCATATAACAACGTATAAATCACATTTTTATAGTAATTTTGCACCCAAATATGAAGGAATTTCTATTGGTACTCAAGCGATTTGTACCGCCATATAAACGCTATCTCGTGTCGTCAGTCGTGTGGAACATCGTCTCTGCTCTGCTGAACATTTTCTCGTTTGCAGCCATCATTCCGATTCTTCAGATTCTCTTCCAGACGGACGATGTGCAGCAAGCGGCGCAGTTTATTCCTTGGGATAGCGCAGCCCATGACCTGAAGGAGATTGCATCGAACAACATGAATTACTACGTGACGCAACTTATTCAGGAAGTAGGTCAGAGCACTACCCTACTCCTCATCGGACTCTTCCTTGCCGTCACGACGTTCCTCAAGACCGGTGCTTATTTCCTTGCAGCTGCCTCGATTATGCCTATCCGAACAGGTGTAGTTCGCGACATACGCAACCAGCTTTACCAGAAGATCACTTCGCTTCCTCTCGGCTTCTTCTCGGAAGAACGCAAGGGCGACATCATTGCACGCATGAGCGGTGATGTCCAGGAAATAGAGACTTCCATAATGAGCTCTCTGGAAATGCTTTTCAAGAACCCGATTCTCATAATAGCATACTTCACAACTATGCTACTCATCAGTTGGCAGCTGACTCTTTTCACCCTCCTTATCGTGCCTATCATGGGCTGGTTTATGGGCTTGGTCGGCAGAAAACTGAAGAGAAAGTCCATTCACGCACAGAATCTCTGGAGCGACACGATGAGCATGGTGGAGGAAACCCTTGGCGGACTTCGTATCATAAAGGCGTTCTCGGCTGAAGGACGCATGAACAAGCGCTTCGGCGACAAGAACGACGAGCATCGCTCTGCGGTACTGAAAGTTGCTCTGCGCCAGACGATGGCTCACCCGATGAGCGAGTTTCTCGGAACGGTGATGATAGTCATCGTGCTTTGGTTCGGTGGCGTCCTCGTGCTCAACAACTACGCCCTCTCCGGTCCTACGTTCATTTATTACATGGTGATACTCTACAGCATCATCAATCCGCTGAAGGACTTCTCAAAGGCGGGTTACAACATTCCGAAAGGTCTCGCCTCAATGGAGCGCGTTGACAAGATTCTGCTGGCAGAAAACAACATAAAGGAGAAGGATGACGCAAAGGAAATTCCATCGTTCGAGCACGAGATAGAGTTCCGCAACGTCTCTTTCCGCTACGACGAGAAATGGATTCTGCGCAACATCAACCTCAAGATTCAGAAGGGAAAGACCATAGCTATCGTGGGTCAGAGCGGTGGTGGCAAGTCAACGCTTGTAGATTTGATTCCGCGCTACTATGACGTCCAGGAAGGCGAAGTGCTCATTGACGGCATAAACGTGAAGGACTTGAAGATTGACTCTCTGCGCCAACTCATAGGCAATGTTAACCAAGAGGCTATTCTCTTCAACGATTCCTTCCGAAACAACATCGCGTTCTCGAAGGACGACGCTACAGACGAAGAAGTCCAGAACGCAGCGAAGATAGCCAATGCTCAGGAATTCATTGAGAAATACGACGATAGCTACGAATCAACAGTTGGCGATCGCGGCGGCAGACTTTCCGGCGGTCAGCGTCAGAGAGTGAGCATTGCTCGTGCCATTCTCAAAAATCCGCCAATCCTTATCCTTGACGAAGCAACGTCTGCCCTTGACACAGAGAGCGAACGCCTCGTGCAGGACGCTCTTGAGCATCTTATGAAGACTCGAACAACAGTTGCCATCGCCCACCGCCTTTCCACAATCAAGCATGCCGACGAGATTTGCGTCGTTCATGAAGGACAGATCGTGGAGCGCGGCACTCACGAGGAACTTCTCAAGATAGACGGCTACTACAAGAAACTCAACGACATGCAGCAGCTATAGGCAAAAAAGGAGTTAAAAGGAGTTAAGAGAAGTCATCGCCCCTGCGTCGCTAAGGAGTTAAAAGACAATAGATATAGCATACATCACTAGAACAATTAATATGGAAAATATAGACAAAAAGGAACTCAACGCACGACTGATAAAGTATGTTCACGCCATGAAATTCTACAGCGCGAGCAAAAGAGGCCAGATGCTGAAAGTGGAATCTCAGCGCTTTTTCCAAGACCACTTCAACGCAGAGGAAAGAAAATACATCAAGCGCCACTGCCCTATTCTCATTCGCTTGAGACTCTGGTGGCTGGGTGCGTATGTCTTTTAGATGAGTAATAGAAAAAAAGCCGTAGTGAACTGAATCACTACGGCTTATATTGTGTTTGTAAGTTCGATACAACGATTAGTTGTTCTCTGGACGGAGCTGACGAACAGTAGCACCTGCACGCCACATCTCTGACTCGCGGAGAGCTTCGAGTTCCTTCTCGAGACCTACGCGGTAGTCTGGCTTAGAGTTAGCGTCGATAGAGATCTGAGCCTCGTTACCAGTTACAACTGAGTTGTAGAGTTTCTCAACAACAGGCTTGATAGCATCGTGGAAAGGACCCATCCAGTCGAGAGCACCACGCTGAGCTGTAGTAGAGCAGTTTGCATACATCCAGTCCATACCCTTAGCGCCGAAGAGTGGCATGAGCGACTGAGTGAGCTCCTCAACAGTCTCGTTGAATGCCTCAGAAGGAGTGTGACCGTTCTCACGGAGAACTTCGTACTGAGCGAGAAGAAGACCCTGGATAGCACCCATGAGTGAACCACGCTCACCAGTAAGGTCAGAAGTAGCCTCACGCTTGAAAGTAGTCTCGAACATGTAGCCCGAACCGATACCGATACCGAATGCGAGAACCTTCTCAAGAGCCTTGCCAGTAGCGTCCTGGTAAACAGCGTATGAAGAGTTCAAGCCGCGGCCTTCGAGGAACATAGTACGGAGAGAAGTACCAGAACCCTTAGGAGCAACCATGATAACATCGATATCTGATGGAGGAACAACGCCTGTGCGATCGCTCCAGTTGATTGCGAAACCGTGAGAGAAGTAGAGAGCCTTGCCAGCTGTGAGGTATGGCTTGATAGTTGGCCAAAGCTGCATCTGAGCAGCGTCAGAGAGAAGCATACAAACGATTGTACCCTTTTCTGCTGCCTCTTCGAGAGAGAAGAGAGTTTCACCTGGCTTCCAGCCGTCAGCAACTGCCTTGTCGTAAGTCTTACCCTGACGCTGACCAACGATTACATTGAAACCGTTGTCGCGGAGGTTGCAAGCCTGACCTGGGCCCTGAACACCATAACCGAGCACTGCGATAGTCTCGTTCTTGAGTACTTCACGTGCCTTTTCGAGAGAGAATTCTTTGCTGGTGATAACTGTTTCGATAGTACCACCGAAGTCTAATTGTGCCATTATTTAGTTTTTAGTTATTAGTTTAATCTTTTTATTAATGTGTAAAAACGCTTGCAAAATTAGCAAATTGTTATCACATAAGGAAATATTCTATCAGATATTCAGCCTTTTTGCTTAAATTTTGACATAATTCAAACACATTTGCAATCTTCATTAAACAAATGTAAGTTTACACCTCACAACTTCCACCTCTTCTTCAAGCTGATTGTTTTGTTTGCGAACGCTAATCATCACGCCTCCATCGGTATCTTCCTCACGATAGAAACTGAGCGTGTCGCCGCTGTAACTTTCTGCCACGTAAGCTATATCCAAACGCTTGACAGTATGAGTTTTATAGAACTCAAGTGGATAGATGTCCAGAATGTGGTCAATGTATTTTATGCTGTTCACATGACCATTATAGTCTGTATCAGAGTAAGTGGCTACTATTTCATAGCATTTCTCCGCATCCTTGCTCATCTTCACACGCGAAAGATTACCTATTGGCGACTTTTTCTCACTTTCTATATAATTGGATATATCACCATCACGCACCTCAAGAATGTTCTGCGGCTGACGCGTCTCGGTATCAATCATCGCCCAAATGCTCTTGCCATAAGCAAGTTCACGACCGTCATCCTTGGCGCGAACAAGGAAGTTTCTGTTTGTGAAAAAGCGCATTGCACTTTCCACCCATGTATCAATTGTGAAGCGGTCGTAAGCCTTTGGCATCTCAAGAACCTCAATGGCAAGCCGGGAAAGCACCCAAGTCTTATGGCGAGGACCAAGGTAGTGCATGCCGAAATCACGCTCGTTGGAATGATAGTCAGCAGTGTTGAGCATGTGATTGCCCAAATAGCCTATGAAAAGTCTTGTGGTAAAGTCACAGTGAAACGGCTCGCAAAGGAACTCGTAAGAGCCTATTTTTGGGAGTTTATTCATATTATTGTTTTGTTGCTTTTTGAAACCCTTGAAACTTTTGAAACTTTTGAAACCGATTTAGCCATTATGATACTCAGCCAAACCTTCAAGCGGCGACTGTGTGATCTTACCGATTTCGTAGCCGTTTTGCTCTGCCACATCACAAAGTATTTCCGCATAATGATAGGCAATGCTTCCGGTAAAATTCAGCTTCTTACAATTGTACGGTTTCACATTGTTATTCAAGAAGTTAGCAAAGTTCTCGCGAATGATCACATTGACCGTTGGATTGTCGCGATATTCACTTATAAACTTGGAAAACGAGGCAAGGAATCGATTTGCCAAAGGCTGGCGATAAACGCGCTCGATGATAGCAGCCTGATTCATTCCATATTCGTCAAAAAAGGCATCGGCAACGGCGTTGTCAAGTCGTCCTTTGAGCAATGCATTCAAGAACATTCTGCCAAGCACAGCACCACCGCCTTCATCACCCAGAATATAGCCCAAGGCAGGAGTGTTCTGCACAATCTTATCTCCATCGTAAAGGCATGAGTTTGAGCCAGTTCCGAGTATGCAGGCCACGCCTTCCTCCTTGCCACAAAGTCCGCGTGCAGCACCAAGCAAATCGGAATAGACCTCAATATCTTCTACAGTTCCTTCAAAAGCATCAAAAAGGGCTTTTTTCACCATTCCGTTTTTTTCCGGAGTACAGCCAGCTCCATAGAAACGAATAGCTGAAATTTGCGGAATATCAGTAGCCATCAAACAGCTCCTTCTAAAGTCAGAGACAAGCTTGAAGATATCGTCTTCATTCTGCTGAAAAGGATTTATTCCGTAAGTGGAAAAGATATGAAACGGCGAAAGATACCAAGTGGTGGAAGTGCCACCGGCATCCGCTATAAGAGTTCTTTTTTCAGTATTTACCATAGGTAAGGTCAAAGATTTTCGGCAAAGTTACAAAAATAAACTCAATTTGCTTGAATTTGCTAAAAATTTTAGTAATTTTGCGCCGTTTTATATGATAACGCAATGAAAAAAGTCTTATACTCGATAATTTTGTTACTCTTAATGGCTGTGGATGCAAATGCCGTTTTGAAGGAGAAGGACCTTGCCGGAACACTTGTCATTCTGCGCAATGACCTTACTACGATATACCAGAACAATATCCACACTGCAACATACGAGCGTAACCACACAAAGGCTTTGAAGAATATGTATGAATTCAAGAGAAGGAGCGACCAGAACGCCTTGATGCTTTATTCTCAAAAAAAGGAGTATGTATTTGACTTGGCATACGCTTGCCACGAAGCCACGGAGCTGTATAAGTCTTTCCATAATAACACTCGTCCATTCCATTCTTTCGTTGACAAAAACACTTTTGATGTGGCACGCTATGACAGCCTCATCACCACACTGAAAAGTATGCCTGATCGCGTGCTAGATGATGAAGCCCGCGAGAACAAGGCTGTCTGCTTGGCATTGGCTATAAATATCCATAGACAACTACTCGAGCAACAAGCACAAGTAACAGAATATAAGGAGCGTTTCCAGCTGATGGACAAGAGTCTCATGAGCATCAACGACTATGCAAGCAAGCGTTATGACGAGATTCACCAGAGCATTTTCCAGAATGGAGGCAGTGATTATTTTACGCTAATATCCTCTTTGAGCAGTAATCTTTTTGATGTCAAGGAAGCTTTCAATGACAAGTATAAGGCTTACAAAAACATTCATTCCGAATGGGATGCAAGAGTCTTTGGGTTCCTTTTCATCATAATATTCATATATGGTCTTTTCGCTTCATTGCTTAACATAGCCATAATACGTTTTCTCTTGCCAAAACGTCTCCGCACAGACGGATTCCTGGCACGCAGGAAAAGCATCATCACGGCGACTACGGTCATCACCTTCGCAATAGCTATCAGCATCGTAAAGGAGGTTTACGAACAGAATTTCCTTGCCATGGCAGGAAACCTTCTCGTTCAGTATTCGTGGCTTCTTGGTGTAATCATACTTTCCGTCTTGGCACGACTGAAACCAGAGCAACTGAAGAATGCTTTCATGGTTTACTTTCCGCTGATTCTTGTCAGCTTTATCGTGATCGTATTCCGAATCGTACTCATTCCAAATGCGCTTGTTAACCTCATTTTCCCTCCAATAATATTTGTCTGCGCCCTTCTCCAGTGGTTCGTCTTGCGCAAATTCAAGAAAGAATTGCCAAAACGCGACATACTCTACGCTCACATTTCTCTGATTGTATTCGTATTCAGTACTGTATGCTCGTTAATTGGCTTTACACTTCTTGCAGTCCAGGCTCTTATCTGGTGGACAATGCAGCTCACATGTATTCTCACTATAAGTTGTCTCCGATACTGGCTTAATGCATACGAAGAGAAAAAGAATCTAAAAGAGAAGTCTATCACCAAGGTTTGGTTCTTCTACCTCATCAATGATGCCGTCGTTCCTGTGCTTGGAATATTGTCAATAATGGTATCTATCTATTGGGCAGCAGACGTATTCAACCTCAGCGACACCGTAATGCATCTCTTCAAATACAAGTTGGTTGACGAGGAGCATTTCCGCGTTTCTCCGCTTGCCATCATAATGATTCTCGGACTTTGGTTCATATTCCTATACATCAGTAGACTTATCATTGAGATTGCAAAGCACAACTTCGCTACAGAGGATCCAGATTCTGCTGACAGCCGCACGGTTATGATAAAGAATGTGGTTCAAGTGGTAGTTTGGGGAGCATGGTTTTTCATCGGACTTGTAATCATGCGAGTTGACACCACATGGCTAGCCGTAATCGGTGCAGGTCTTTCTACCGGTATCGGTTTCGCTTCGAAGGACATCCTTGAAAACATCTACTATGGTATCTCGCTCATGACTGGACGCATCAAGATTGGCGACCTCATAGAGTGTGATGGTACTCGTGGTAGAGTGACTTCCATCTCATACACGAGCACATTGATTGAAGCATTGGACGGCTCGGTCATTGCGTTCCAAAACTCGCAGCTGTTCACTCTGAACTACAAAAATCTCACTCGCAACCACGGCTATGTAATGTCAGAGTTGCCATTCGGCGTTGCATACGGAAGCAATGCGAAGGAGGTAGCTGACTTGATTGTTGAAACAATCACAAACAAGGACATTGAAACACTTGACAAGGAGAAACCTATCCAAGCAATACTCACAGAACTTGCTGACAGCAGCGTAAACTTCGTGCTGCGCACTTGGGTAGAGGTCACTTCGCAAGTAGCAACTGAAAGTGAACTTCTTGGCATCATCTACGACACTCTCAATGAGCACAACATTGAGATTCCGTTCCCACAGCAGGATGTTCATATCATAAAATCGTAAAACCAAAAACCATTATGGACTTTCAAAATAAAATCTTATCAAAGGAGTTGGCTACCCGTCTTTGGGAAGGTCACACTATAGGCACTGCAGAGAGTTGCACTGCCGGAAAAATAGCAGAAGCTCTTGTACACACTGCTGGTGCATCACAGTATTTCCGTGGAGGTATCATCTGCTATCACGATGACATCAAGATCAACATGCTCAAGGTTGACGCACAGCTCATTGAGGAGCAGACTGCCGTTTGCGAGGAAGTTGCAATTCAAATGGTAAAGGGCGCCTGCGAAGCTCTCGGCACAGAACTTGCCATTGCCTCTACCGGATGGGCTGGTCCTGGTGGTGGTACTAAAGAGAATCCTGTTGGTACCATCTATCTCGCTTGCGGTTCAAAGGAAGACATCATTACCCTCAAGCTTGAAGGCGATGAAGGTCGCGACAAGAACCTTGCAAACGCAACAACCAAGGCTCTCGCCCTCTGCGCACAGTATCTTTCTGAGCGTCAGACAGAGAAGGCTGAGGAAAAGGCTCCACGTCTCGTTGACCTTGAAGGATAATGGTTCGCAGTTAGCTGCGAGGCTAAAGGCTAAAGGCTGCCATCCGGATGGAATATTGTAAATTGAAAATCAAATAGATCCGTAAATTGTAAATCAAAACAAGATGTTCAACACTCACAAAAACATAGATCTTTACAACACTAACCAGGAAATCCTGGCTAAGTGGAAAGAGCACAATCTCTTCTGGCGCTCAGTAGAAGAGCGTGAAGGTTGCCCTGAGTTCGTATTCTTCGAAGGACCTCCTTCTGCTAACGGACACCCAGGTATTCACCATGTTCTCGCGCGTACAATAAAAGATACATTCAACCGCTACAAGACAATGAAGGGCTTCCAAGTGAAGCGTAAGGCTGGTTGGGCTACTCACGGTCTTCCTGTAGAGCTTGGCGTTGAAAAGGAACTCGGTATCACAAAAAACGACATCGACAACAAGGACAGTGAGAAGTACATCTCTACTGCTGACTATAACGCAAAGTGCCGCTCTAATGTGATGATGTTCACCGACGAATGGACAGAACTCACAGAGCAGATGGGTTACTGGGTTGACCTTGAGAATCCATACATCACTTACGACAACAAGTATATCGAGACTCTTTGGTGGCTCCTCAAGCAGCTCTACAACAAGGATCTGCTCTACAAGGGTTACACTATCCAGCCTTATTCTCCTGCAGCTGGTACAGGCCTTTCGTCTCACGAACTCAACCAGCCTGGTTGCTACCGTGATGTAAAGGACACAACATGTACTGCACAGTTCCTCGTGAAGGATGTTTGCGAAGGACTCAAGGGCAAGGGCGAACTCGTTGGCGAAATGCCTGAAGGTCTCAAGACATACGTCCTCGCTTGGACAACAACTCCTTGGACACTCCCTTCAAACACAGCTCTCTGCGTTGGTCCAAAGATTGACTATGTAGCCGTTGTTGGCAACAACCCATACTCTGGCGAAGAAGCTATCTACATCATCGCTGAGCCACGTCTCTCTGCTTATTTCTCAGCAAAGAAGGACGAGGAAGGTAATGAAATCCCAATGAACATCGTATGGCGCGGTAAAGGTACAGACCTCGTTGGTCTCCACTATCAGCAGCTCATGCCTTGGGTTAAGCCTTGCGCTCTCGAGAACAATGAGGTTGTTGTCAAGGAAGAGGAGGCTTTCCGCGTAATCCCTGGCGACTATGTTACAACAGAAGACGGTACTGGTATCGTTCACATTGCTCCTACTTTCGGTGCTGACGACGCCAAGGTAGCAAAGGACGCTGGCATCCCATCGCTCTTCATTCTCAACAAGGGTGGCGACACTCGCCCAATGGTTGACTTCCAAGGTAAGTACTTCGTGTCAGAGGACATGGACGAGAAGTTCCGCGAACTCTGCGTAAACGAGTCATACTGGAAGCACGCAGGCGAATATGTAAAGCCTGGTTTCAAGGCTTGGTTCACAAAGGACGACAACACTTCTCTCGACGAGGCGATGAAAGCTCTCAAGCCAGAAGACGACCTCAACCTCGCTATCTGCATGGAAATGAAGCAGGAAGGCAGCGCATTCAAGATTGAGAAGCATGTCCACAACTACCCACACTGCTGGCGTACTGACCTCCCTATCCTCTACTATCCTCTCGACTCTTGGTTCATCCGCTCTACTGCTAAGAAGGAGCGCATGGTGGAACTCAACAAGACAATCAACTGGAAGCCAGAGTCAACAGGTTCTGGTCGCTTCGGCAACTGGCTCGAGAACCTCAACGACTGGAATCTCTCTCGTTCTCGCTATTGGGGTACTCCACTTCCTATCTGGCGCAACCGCGACACAAAGGAAGAGCTTTGCATCGGTAGCGTAGAGGAACTCTACAACGAAATCGAAAAGGCTGTTGCAGCTGGGTTCATGAAGTCAAACCCATTGAAGGACAACGGCTTCGCTCCTGGCGACTACTCAAAGGAGAATTACAATAAGATTGACCTCCACCGTCCTTACGTTGACGACATCATCCTCGTTAGCGAAAGCGGTAAGCCAATGAAGCGCGAGACTGACCTCATCGACGTTTGGTTCGATTCTGGTGCTATGCCTTACGCTCAGACTCACTACCCATTCGAGAACAAGGAACTCATTGACGACCGCAAGGCATTCCCTGCCGACTTCATCAACGAAGGTGTTGACCAGACTCGCGGTTGGTTCTTCACTCTCCATGCCATCGCTACAATGGTGTTCGATTCTGTCGCATTCAAGAACGTTATCTCTTCAGGTCTTGTTCTTGATGCCAAGGGCAACAAGATGTCAAAGCGACTCGGCAATGCTGTCAATCCATTCGACACTCTCAAGAACCAGAGCACAGACGCCACTCGCTTCTACATGCTCACAAACTCACAGCCTTGGGACAATCTCAAGTTCGATCCAAAGGGTGTTGACGAAATCCGTCGTAAGTTCTTCGGAACCCTCTATAACACATACTCATTCTTCGCTCTCTACGCTAATGTTGACGGCTTTACAGGCGCAGAGCCACTCGTTCCTCTCGCAGAGCGTCCAGAGATTGACCGCTGGATAATCTCCGAACTCAACACTCTCGTGAAGAATGTTGACGAAGCTCTCGCTGACTACGAGCCAACACGCGCCGGTCGCTTCATCGACGGTTTCGTAAACGACTACCTCTCAAACTGGTATGTTCGTCTTAACCGCAAGCGTTTCTGGGGTAAGGATATGAGTCAGGACAAACTCGCTGCTTATCAGACACTCTACCAGTGCTTGAAGACAATCTCTCTCCTTCTCGCACCGTTCTCTCCGTTCTACGCTGACGAGCTCTACAACGACCTCCTCTCAGCCACTGTTTCAGAAGCGTCTGCTTCTGCATTCAACAGCGTTCACCTCGCTCAGTTCCCTGTTGCCGACGAAACAGCCATCGACAAGGACCTCGAGCAGCGCATGCAGATGGCACAGCAGATCACCTCTATGGTTCTCGCTCTCCGTCGTAAGGTGAACATCAAGGTGCGCCAGCCACTCCAGAAGATTCTCGTTCCTGCCGTGAACGACGAGCAAAAGGCACAGATTCTTGCCATCCGCGACCTCATTCTCAACGAAGTGAATGTCAAGGAGATGGAATGTGAAGGTGGCGAAAACCTCCTCGTAAAGAAGGTGAAGTGTAACTTCCGCGTCATGGGTAAGAAATTCGGCAAACAGATGAAGGCTGTTGCAGCACAGGTTGACGCTCTCGACCAGCAGCAGATTGCCGCTCTCGAGAAGAACGCTTCTATCGAAATCACTGTTGACGGTGCTCCTGCCGTTATCGAACTCGCCGACGTTGAGATCATCTCTCAGGACATCCCTGGATGGGAAGTTGCCAACGAAGGCGCTCTCACAGTGGCTATGGAGACAGAACTCACACCAGAACTCATCAACGAAGGTATGGCTCGCGAACTCATCAACCGCATCCAGAACATCCGTAAGGAGAGTGGTCTCGAGATCACTGACCGTACCAGCATCATTGTTTCTGCAAACAAGAACACATACGCTGCCATCGCTGAATACGGCGAATACATCTGCCAGCAGGTTCTAGCCGACAGCGTAACAATTGCCGACAACGACGGTCAGGAAATCGAAATCGACGACTTCAAGGTGAATATCTCCGTAAAGAAATAATCGCTAGCAAAAAATCTAGAAGATCTAGACAATCGAAAACGTCTAGGTCTTCTAGAAGGTCTAAGAACATCCAGGAAGTCTAGAAAATCCAGAAAACTAAACTCACAATCACAAACATCAATCACTAACCCTTATACTAACAATGGAAGAAACAAAGAAAAGATATTCCGACGAGGAACTTGAGGAATTTAGAATTCTCATCGAGGACAAGCTCACAGTCTATAGAGCAGAGCTCACAAAGATCATGCGTACTCTCCGCGGCGAGGATAGCAACGATGTTGACGACACGATGCCTACCTACAAGATCCTTGAGGAAGGCAGTGCCACACAGAGCAAGGAAGATCTCCTCAACATGGCATCACGCCACCAGAAGTTCATCCAGGGTCTTGAAGCCGCTCTCATGCGCATCAAGAACAAGACCTACGGCATCGACCGAATGACGGGCGAGCTCATCCCAAAGGAGCGTCTTCGCATCGTACCTCATGCTACTCTCAGTGTGGCATCTAAAATGAAGAACAAGAACCACTAATGACAAAAAAGACCCAAGCAATAATCGCCATCGTCATCACCTTGGCGATATTGATCATTGACCAAATCATAAAGATTGAGGTGAAGACCAGTATGTCGTTGCACGAAAGCATACACATCACAGACTGGTTTCAACTCGTCTTCATCGAAAACAAAGGCATGGCGTTCGGAATGTCCGTCATGCCAAAGATCCTTCTCAGTCTCTTCCGTCTCATTGCCATCTGCCTGATAGCGTGGTACATAGCCAAGATAATACGAAGGGGAGCAAGGACAATATACGTATGCATACTCTCGATGATTCTTGCCGGAGCAGCGGGTAACCTCATCGACTGTATGTTCTACGGACTTATCTTCAACGAGTCCGACCCATTTGCCGTGTCCTATTTCGTGGATTTCGGCTCTGGCTATGCCCCATTCCTTGAGGGTAAGGTGGTGGATATGTTCTATTTCCCACTCATCACCACTACCCTTCCCGACTGGCTTCCATTCTGGGGCGGCGACTATTTCGTCTTCTTCTCGCCTGTATTCAACTTCGCCGATGCCGCTATCAGTGTCGGAGTCGTTGCCCTTGCCCTTTTCTGCCGCAAGGAATTGGCTGAATTAAACAGCGAAAACAACGATAATGTCGGTAACAACGATAATAACGATACTGCCGTCAATAACGAAAATATCGAATCCGATAAAGTAAATGCGTAAACTTATCTCCCTCTTTCAGTCTCTTCTTCCCTCCCTCACAGGGAGGGTTAGGGTGGGTCTTCTCTTACTCCTTGCCCTGACCATCGTCTCGTGCAAGCCTGCGATGCCTTCTGGCGTGATACCCGAAGGAGACATGGAAGACATTCTCTATGACTATCTCATTGCACAAAGCCTAAGAAGCCAAACAGGCGACAAGTACAATGAGCAGCGAATGTACAACGACATCCTTGAGAAGTACGACTACACGCAAGCCGAGTTCGACTCATCAATGGTCTATTACACTCGCCACTACCGTCTTATCAACAAAATCTACAACAACATCGAGGAGCGACTAATGGAGAAGGCTGTTGCAATGGGCGGCAATGTTCAGGACCTCAACTCCATGGGAGAAGGGTTCTCTTCATCCGACACCACAAACATCTGGAACGAGGCAACATCCATCCTCTTCACACAATATACACCTTACAACGTGAAGCAGTTTGAGCTCAAGCCAGACACGGCTTACAAGGCGGGCGACAAGTTCATCCTCTCGTTCGACAGCGAGTTTATCGTACAGGACGGACGCCGAGAACTCGTGGCAATGCTGACCGTCAAGTTCCAGAACGACAGCATAGCAAGCACCACGCAGCATTTCTCATCGCCAATGCACGCCACGCTCACCATCAGCGACGACAACCGTCAGGGCATTAAGTCCGTCGGCGGATTCATCACGTTCAGTTCAGACCAGACATCAGCGCAAAGCACGAAGATAGCGCTTGCACGAAACATTAAACTCATCAGAATGCACACTGAAGACCCTGCCGTTAGGGCTGCCCAACAAGCAAGGGCTGACAGTCTGCGGAAAGATTCAATAAAACAACCAACAAATGGCATACAAAAAGCACCGCTGGATAGTACCTCAGGGACAAGAATTGACACCCTTGGACGAGAAAGTATTATCCTTCCAAAAGAGAGGCAAACTCGTCCCTAACCGCAACCTCATACTCTCTCCAGAGCAGATTGACGGCATACGAGAAGCCGGAAAGGTCAACACAGAACTCCTCGACCGCGTTCAGGACATGATAAAGGAGGGCGTCAACACTCTCCAGATTGACGAACTCGTAGCCTCGTTCACCGCAAAGCACGGAGGCTCATGCGCACCGTTCAACTACGAGGGCTTCCCAAAGCACTGCTGCACATCCATCAACGACTGCGTCTGCCACGGCATACCGAAGGAAGAGGACGTGCTTGAGAACGGCGACATCATCAACGTCGATGTCACAACCATTATCAATGGCTACTACGCCGATGCCAACCGCACATTCATCGTCGGCGGCGAGACCGACCCCAAGTGGGAGAAGCTCGTGCGCGTCACCAAGGAATGCCTTGAGGCAGGCATAGAGGCGGCACAGCCATGGCACTTCATCAACGACATCGGCAACGTCATCCAGACCATCTGCGACAAGCATCACTACGGCATCGTCCGCGACCTCTGCGGCCACGGCGTAGGACTCAAGTTCCACGAGGAGCCCGAAGTCTGCCACTATCGCCAGAAGAAGGAAGGCATGCTCATCGTTCCGGGCATGGTATTCACCATCGAGCCGATGATAAACATGGGTACATACAAGGTCTTCATCGACGCCGACGACCCTTACGGATGGGAAGTCTATACCGAAGACGGCGAGCCGTCAGCACAGTTTGAGAAGACAATCGTCATAACAGAGAACGGGCCGGAGGTCATTACTGAGTAAGGTTCGCTCTGAGAAAAATCGACAATCATCGACAAAAAAATCCCCAGCTCATCACGGGCTGGGGATTTTCCATTTAAACTCAAGATCAACTTATTCGCGAACGAGAACGATTTCATCCTTCTCATCCTTGAGAGTGAGCTTGCCGTCAGCGAGAGTGTAAGTAAGTTTAGCTGGTTCTGGCTTCTTGCTAGTGAATTCCTTAGCGAATTCTTCCTTCATCTTATCTTCGCTCATGCCAGACTGCTTAGCCATCTTCACGAGAGCCTCAGGGAGTTCGAGCTTCACGAGCTTCACGTCCTTTGGAGTAAGGGTAACCTCTGTGTCAGTCTTAGTGTAGTCAACGTTAGCCTCAAGGGTCATGTCCATCTTCATTTCGCCTTCAGTCTTCATGTTGATAGTAGCGATAGCCTTGTCAGCCTGGATGTCAACGGTAGCGTCAACCTTGCCCATGCTAGCGTCATTGCCCATAAGCTTCTTGAGAGACGCATCGTCCACCTTCCACTTGCCTTCGATAGAGTCACCACCAGCACAGCTTACCATTGCACACATTGCCACCACTGCCATGAGTGAGAGCACGAAACTTTTCATTCTTTTCATAGGATTAAATTTAATAGGATTAGTAAATACTGGATTATCATTTGTTAGATTGCAGTGCAAAGTTAATAAGTTTCTCTAAAACAGCAAACTTTTCTTGACTTATTTTCAAAAACAAGCAAAAAAAACACCTCAATATGACCAATAACGATTAATTTCCGACCAAATGATACTTAAACTCCGGCATACTTTCCCCCAAAAGGCTTAGACAAAGAAGAGAGCGACTCCACATACACTGAGGATAGCTCCGAGCACTTCGTTCAAGGTGATTCTTTGATGAAAAAAGAGAAATGTTGGTAACAATATCATCACTGGTGTTGTTGCCATTATTGTTTGTGCTATGCCAGTGGAGGTGTAAAGCGTAGCCATGAGCGAGAGACTCACGCCAACAACCGGACCTGTGAATATCGCTCCAATGGCGAAAAGCATTCCCCGACCATCGCAGAGAGCTGAACGGAACTTACCGAGTTCTCCAACGGCAGTTGTCCACAAGGAGAAACCGAAGAGTCCGGTAATGGCACGGATAGCAGTGGCGGCAAATGGAAGAACAAAAGCGGTCTCTCCACCGTTTCGTAAGTCCATTCCGCTAGCAATTATTATCTCGTTGTAATGGAGCAGTCCCTTTGCCGACAGCACAAGACCTATCCCCTGCCCCATGGCAGCAGCAATACCGAAGAGTATGCCGCGTGTGTAGGTTCGCTCTTTGAGCGAGTGTAAAGGCTGATGGCTAATGGCAGAAGGCTCCATTTCACCTATTTTCAATGGAGATAATGGCTTCAGGAGTACCATTCCGATTCCGACCATCGTAATGGCCATTCCAAGCAGGGCAAGCCACGACATTTGCTGTCCTAGCAGAACAAAGCCAAAAAGCGCAGCTGCCGGAGGAGCGAGCGTCATGAGAAGCTGGCCGTATCGCGAACCGATGAGAATGTACGAATTGAATAAGCAGAAATCCCCAAGAACATAACCAACGAGTCCGGAAAGCGAGAGCCACAGCCATGTGTCGGAATCAGCTCCAACAGGGTATGGCGAGCCTGTCCACCACCACAAGACTACAGAGAGTATTGCAATGGAAAAAAACATTCTCACCATATTGAAAGGCAAAGACCCCATGCGCTTGCTCGCCACTTCAGCAAACATAGCGCATACGGTCCATGAAATTGCTACTGTGAGGGATATGAGTTCACCTGTGTACATTGATTATCAATACTCCCCCCAAGCCTTGATGTCGATATCCTCCAGCTTCACGTTGCAGAACGCGTTGATGAAGGTAGCGGCAAGGCGAGAGTTCGTCACGAGCGGGATGTTGAGGTCGATGGCTGCGCGACGGATCTTGTAGCCATTGTCAAGCTCGCGGACGGTGAGGTTCTTCGGAATGTTCACCACCATGTCTATCTGGTGCTCGTGGAGCATCTCGAGAGCCTGAGGCTGAAGAGGCTTGCCGTTCTCGTCGAGATCAGAAGGCCAGTGGACAAGGGTGTTCTCGATGTCGTTCTGGTTGAGGAAGTCGGCAGTACCGCCAGTGGCATAGATCTTGTAGCCGTTGTCTATCAACTGCTTTGCCGCACCGAGCATTGCCACCTTCTGCTTCGCCGTACCCGTAGAGAGCAGGATGTTCTTCTCCGGAATGCGCTGGCCAACGGAGAGCATGGACTTCAGCAGAGCGGTGTTCGTGTCCTCACCGATACAGCCAACCTCACCCGTAGAAGCCATATCAACACCGAGCACTGGGTCAGCCTTCTGCAGACGGTTGAACGAGAACTGTGACGCCTTTATTCCGACGTAGTCGAGGTCGAAGAGGTTCTTCGAAGGCTTCTCCACAGGGAGACCGAGCATCACCTTTGTGGCGAGTTCTATAAGATTGATTTTCAATACCTTGCTGACAAATGGGAACGAGCGTGAAGCACGGAGGTTACACTCGATGACCTTGATGTCGTTGTCCTTCGCAAGATACTGGATATTGAACGGACCGGAGATGTGGAGTTCCTTCGCTATCTGCTTCGAAATCTTCTTGATACGGCGAACGGTCTCCACGTAGAGCTTCTGTGGAGGGAACTGGATTGTGGCATCACCAGAGTGAACACCGGCAAACTCCACGTGCTCTGAGATGGCGTAGGCGATGATCTCGCCGTTCTTTGCCACAGCGTCCATCTCGACCTCCTTGGCGTGCATGAGGAACTTGCTCACAACGACTGGATGGTCTTCGCTGACATTTGCTGCAAGCTGGAGGAACTTCTCAAGTTCTTCCTTGTTCGAGCAGACGTTCATTGCCGCACCGGAAAGCACATATGAAGGGCGAACGAGCACAGGGAAGCCTACGCGATCGATGAACTTGTCGATGTCTTCCATGCTGGTCAATGCGCTCCATTCTGGCTGGTCGATGCCGTTGCGCGTGAGCATTGAAGAGAACTTCGCACGGTCTTCTGCGTTGTCAATGTCCTTAGCCTGTGTACCGAGAATTGGCACGTGCTGCTCGTCGAGACGGACGGCAAGGTTGTTCGGAATCTGACCACCGGTGGAAACGATGACACCCTTAGGCATCTCAAGGTCGTAGATGTCCATCACTCGCTCGAAAGTGAGCTCATCGAAGTAGAGGCGATCGCACATGTCGTAGTCGGTCGACACGGTCTCAGGATTGTAGTTGATCATCACTGAGCGATAGCCCTCCTTGCGGATCGTGTTCAATGCCTGGACACCACACCAGTCGAACTCTACCGAGCTACCGATACGGTAGGCACCAGAACCGAGAACTATGATCGAACGCTTGTCCTGCTCAAAGTTAATGTCGTGAGCATTAGCCTGATATGTGAGGTAGAGATAGTTGGTCTGGGCAGGATATTCGGCAGCAAGGGTGTCAATCTGCTTTACGTAAGGCACGATGCCGTAGCCCTTACGCAGAGCGCGAATAACGCTCGAAGCCTGATGGAGATTATGTGTATCCTTCTCAATGCCAAGAGCGCGAGCTATCTGGAAGTCTGTGAAACCATATACCTTAGCCTCACGGAGCAAATCTTTGTCCAGAACATTGATGTTAGGACAAGCCTTGAGCTGCTCGTCGATGTCGATGATGTGCTTCAACTTGTAGAGGAACCACTTGTCGATCTTCGTGAGGTCGTGAATCTGGTCGATGGTATAATCCTTATGCATAGCCTTGGAAATAAGGAAGATACGCTTATCGGTAGGCTCACGGAGAGCAGCGTCAATATCGTCAATCTGAAGTTCCTTGTTCTCAACAAAGCCGTGCATGCCCTGACCAATCATGCGGAGACCTTTCTGGATAGCCTCCTCAAACGTACGACCGATGGCCATGACTTCGCCGACAGACTTCATCGAAGAACCGAGCTCCTTGTCAACACCACGGAACTTCGAGAGATCCCAGCGTGGAATCTTGCAGACTACGTAGTCGAGAGCTGGCTCGAAGAAAGCGGAAGTGGTCTTCGTAACCGAGTTGTTGAGCTCGAAGAGTCCGTAGCCCATACCGAGCTTAGCCGCAACAAAGGCAAGCGGATAGCCAGTGGCCTTTGACGCAAGAGCCGAAGAACGCGAGAGACGGGCGTTGACCTCGATGACGCGATAGTCCTCAGAAACAGGGTCGAAAGCATACTGGACGTTACACTCGCCGACGATTCCGACGTGGCGAATAATCTTTATCGCAAGGGCACGAAGCTTGTGGTATTCAGAGTTTGTGAGCGTCTGTGAAGGAGCAACGACGATAGATTCACCTGTGTGGATACCGAGTGGGTCGAAGTTCTCCATGTTACACACCGTGATACAGTTGTCATAACGGTCGCGAACTACCTCATATTCAATCTCTTTCCAGCCCTTGAGCGACTTCTCAACGAGCACTTGTGGAGAGAAAGCAAATGCTTTTTCAGCGAGTTTGTTGAGCTCTTCCTCATTGTCGCAGAAGCCTGAACCGAGACCACCGAGAGCGTATGCAGCACGGATGATCACTGGATAGCCGAGCTCCTTTGCTGCTTCACGAGCAGCCTCGATATTATCGCAAGCCTGTGACTTGATGGTCTTAACATCAATCTCGTCAAGACGCTCCACGAAAAGCTCGCGGTCTTCAGTGTCAATGATAGCCTTCACCGGAGTACCGAGCACGCGAACATTGTATTTTTCGAGCGTACCAGCCTTGTAAAGCTCCACACCGCAGTTGAGCGCAGTCTGTCCACCGAAGGAGAGAAGTATGCCGTCTGGCTGCTCTTTCTCGATGACACGCTCCACGAAATACGGCTGAACAGGAAGGAAGTAAATCTTATCAGCCACGCCTTCCGATGTCTGGACAGTGGCAATATTCGGATTGATGAGCACAGTCTCCACGCCTTCCTCACGAAGAGCCTTAAGTGCTTGAGAACCAGAGTAGTCGAACTCTCCAGCCTCACCTATCTTGAGTGCTCCGGAACCAAGGAGCAGAACTTTCTTTATTGATTCGTCTTTCATAATTGATCTTTTGTTTTTATCAAGAATTAGTGAATTAGAGAATTATCATTTCGCAGGCATTTTCTTCAATTCCTTTGAATTCAAGAGAATTAGGGAATCACCCTGATGGCTAAAATTCTTTAATTCTCAAATTCTTGATTATAAATACTATCCGCGAACCTTCTCACGATTTATCCGCGAACTTTCTCCACAAACTGCTCGAACATGAAGATTGTGTCGAGTGGACCTGAGCAAGCTTCTGGGTGGAACTGGCTTGAGAACCAAGGATTTGTCTTATGGCGAATGCCCTCGTTTGAACCGTCGTTCATATTCACGAAAAGCTCTTCCCAATCCTTGCCAAGAGTCTTTGCATTGACAGCGTAGCCGTGGTTCTGGGAAGTGATGTAGCACTTCTCTGTACCAACGAGACGAACTGGCTGATTGTGAGAACGGTGACCGTACTTAAGTTTATAGATTTCAGCACCAGCAGCCTTTGAAAGCAACTGGTTTCCCATACAGATTCCGCAGATAGGCTTTGTAGAAATGCTCATCTGCTTCTTGATGATTTCAACGGCATCGTTGCACATGTCTGGGTCGCCAGGACCGTTGGCAAGGAAAAGACCGTCGAACTCCATACCAGTATAGTCGTAGTTCCAAGGCACGCGAATGACCTCCACGTCAAGGTTAATGAGGCTTCGGATGATATTGTGCTTTACGCCGCAGTCCACGAGCACGACTTTCTTTCCAGCGCCTTCGTTATAACGAATAATGTCACTGCAAGAAACCTGGGAAACGAAGTTGATGCCCTCGTAGTCAGCTTCTGGAGTTGCATAAAGAGGGGCTGCGTCGTCGCAGTTGATTGATGGCTTGTCGAAAGTAATCTTTCCCATCATCACACCGTGTTCACGAAGAACCTTTGTGAGCTGGCGAGTATCAATGCCAGTAATTCCCGGAACTTCTTCGCGCTTGAGCCAATCAGCAAGGCTTTCCTTTGCATTCCAGTGGTTGTACTGCTCGCTATAGTCAGCCACGATGATAGCCGAAGCGTAGATCTTGTTGCTCTCCATGAAAGTGGCAAGACCGTTAGCCTCAATAGAGAAGTTTGGCACACCATAGTTGCCGACGAGTGGGAAGGTTAGAGTGAGAATCTGACCAGCATAAGAAGGGTCAGTGAGGCTTTCTGGATAGCCCATCATCGCAGTGTTGAACACGACCTCACCAGCCACCGGCTTGTCGTAGCCGAAAGACTGACCGTGAAACTGCGTTCCGTCGCTTAAAGTCAATGTTACTTTTCGCATAGTTATATCTTTATTTGTGTTGGTTCTACAAAAAAGCCACCGACCATTTCAGGAAAACGGAGGTGGCTATTGGGTTTATTCAACGGTAACAGACTTGGCCAAGTTTCTTGGTTGGTCAACATCCTTACCTTTACATGTTGCAATATGGTAAGCAAGAAGCTGAAGAGGAATGGAAGTGAGAAGCGGAGTCAATGCTTCGTGACACTGAGGAATCTCGATGACCTCATCGGCAATTCTAGACACCTTGTCATCGCCTTCAGAGACAATGGCAATCACCCTACCCTTTCTCGCCTTGATTTCCTGGATATTCGAGAGGAGCTTCTCGTAGAGTGCACTCTTGAGAGCAATGGCAACGACTGGCATATCGGAGTCGATAAGGGCAATTGGACCATGCTTCATCTCAGCTGCAGGATAACCTTCAGCATGAATATATGAGATTTCCTTCAACTTCAATGCGCCTTCAAGAGCTACAGGATAGTTCTTTCCGCGACCGAGATAGAGGAAGTTTCGCGCGTATGTGAATGTGCGGCTGATGAGCTGAATGCGGTCGTTCTGCTCAAGAACCTTCTCGATGAGCGCAGGGATTTCGTTGAGTCCCTTGAGAACAGAGAGATAATCCTGCTTTGTAATCGTTCCCTTAGCCTCACCAAGAGCAACGGCAAACATCGAGAGAACAGTGACCTGACCTGTGAAAGCCTTGGTAGAAGCGACACCGATTTCCGGTCCTACGTGGATGTAAACACCGGTATTTGTGGCACGAGGAATGCTTGAACCGATGGCATTACATATACCAAAGATGAAAGCACCTTTGCTCTTTGCAAGCTGGATGGCAGCGAGGGTATCGGCAGTTTCACCACTCTGTGAGATTGCCATCACGACATCGCCAGGACCAACGATAGGATTACGATAGCGGAACTCTGAAGCATACTCCACTTCCACTGGAATGCGAGCGAAATCCTCTATGAGTTGCTTGCCGATAAGTGCTGCATGCCAACTTGTACCACAAGCAACGATGATATAACGCTTTGCCTCAACAAGTTCCTTTCGGTAGTCAATAAGGGCAGAAAGGATAACCTGCTGGCTATCGTCTGACACACGACCGCGCATACAAGTCTTGAGACACTCAGGCTGCTCGAAGATTTCCTTGAGCATGAAGTGAGGATAACCGCCCTTCTCTATCTGACCAAGCGTGAGCTCTACCTTCTTGATTTCAGGATGAAGCTCATCGTTGAGCATACTCACTACGCGAAGTTCCTTTCCGCGTTCGATGACGGCAACGTTCTCGTCCTCAAGATAAACAACCTGATTTGTATATTCAACGATAGGAGAAGCGTCAGAAGCAAGGAAGAACTCGTTCTCACCGACACCTACAACAAGCGGACTTTGCTTACGAGCAGCGATGAGAGTGCCAGGATTGTTCTTGTCGAGAATGGCAATGGCGTAAGCGCCAACAACGATGTGCATTGCCACCTGAACAGAATGAAGAAGATCAAGATTCTTCTTTGTCTGGATATATTCAATGAGCTGAACAAGAACTTCCGTGTCAGTGTCCGATTGGAACTCTACACCTTCCTTTATGAGCTTCGCCTTGATGTCAGCATAGTTCTCAATGATTCCATTGTGGATCATCGCGAGATTCTGAGTCTGGGAATAGTGAGGGTGGGCGTTTTTTGGTGAAGGTTCGCCATGAGTTGCCCAACGAGTGTGAGCAATACCGATGGTACCGGTAATATCCTTGTCATCGCAGAAATCCTCAAGGTCGGCCACCTTACCCTTTGCCTTATAGACACTGAGCTTGTCGCTATCGTTGATGAGCGCTACACCGGCAGAGTCATAACCACGATATTCCAAACGCTTGAGTCCCTTAATGAGTACATCGTATGCTTGACGATGTCCTAAATATCCTACAATACCGCACATAAGTCTTTGGAGTTGTTAAATTAATTTGCAGTGGAAGTAATGAGTTCCACATTAATATGATTTAGTTTTTGTGTTTGGTTTTATATGGTTACAATAAAGGGCGAAAAGAATATTCGCCCTTATTGATAATTATTTCTTCAAAATTGTAATGAGGAGAGTTGACAATGAGATAACCGAACTTGTCAAACCCAACCAATACGTGATGGAAGTATCGATAGTCGCTGTACGAGCCTTGATCTTGTTAGGCTCGACGTAAACGATATCATTCTGCTGAAGATAGTAATATGGAGAGTTGATGATTTCTGCATCATTTAGATTCAAACGATGGTGCTCCTTCTGACCATTTGTGTTCTCACGGATGAGAAGAATATTCTGACGCTGACCCTGAATTGTGAGGTCACCAGCTCTAGTCAAAGCTTCAATGATGGAAATCTTTTCATTGCTGACAGTGAAAACGCCAGGATTGCGAACTTCACCTGTCACACAAACAGAATAGTTTGCCATCAATACCGTAACGATAGGATTCTCCGATTCAGCAAGATAAGGCTTGATTCTTCTAGCGATGTCTTTTTCTATCTCACGCTTTGTAAATCCTACCACAGGAATTTTACCGATAACAGGGAAGTTGATGTTGCCGTCGTTATCAACGAGATAAGGGATATAAGAATTCTGGCCTGAATTTGAACTACCACCATTAGGATTCTGACTATATGACAGGTTAAATGGTTGAGCAGCCTTAGGGTCAGTGCAAGTAACCATGATTGTAAGAAGGTCCTTTGGCATAACATGAGCATCATGAAGCCCTTTTGATGCAGCCAAAGAAATTGAATCAATGTTCTGGAAATAAGCTACCTGCTTGTAGTTACCACAACTTGTAATGGCGAAAGCCGCTACGAGAGAGAGTGCAAAGCCTAATATCTTCTTCATATCTTGTTGTATTATATTCGGGTGCAAAGTTAAGAAAAGTTTATGGTTTATGGTTTATGGTTTACGGATTATTTGCTTTTAACTTGACTATTTCATATAATTTTTAAGAGAAACGCCACATTAGAACTCAAAAATGACACAGAAAATGGCCACAAAAACAAAAAGTATAAGAACATGCAAGCCATAAAAGAATATGACATAATAATTAGGCAAAAAAAATCCAACCACAACTAAATGTGATTGGATTCTTATATTTATGCCTGAATAATCAAATTATTCTGCTACCTCTGCTGGAGTTTCCTCTACTGCAGAAGCCTCAACAGGTGCCTCTGCTGGAGTTTCTTCTACAGCTGCGCCTTCAGCAACAACCTTAACAGGAATCTCAACAGCAACTTCCTTGTGAAGCTTAACAACTGCTACGTAGTCACCAACTGCCTTGATATCCTTCATAACGATGATCTTACGATCGATGTCGTTACCAAGCTTATTGAGCTGTTCAGCAACGTGAGCGTTAGTTACAGAACCGTAAGTCTGACCTGTAGCTGAAACCTTAGCCTCGATGATGAGAGAAACGCCTTCGAGCTTAGCAGCCTTCTCTTCAGCAGCAGCCTTGATAGCTGCGAGCTTGTGAGCCTGCTGACGGAGGTTCTCAGCGAGTACCTTCTTAGCTGATGGAGAAGCAATTACACCCTTACCCTGTGGGATGAGGTAGTTGCGACCATAACCACTCTTTACTTCTACGATATCGTTCTTGTATCCAAGGCCGATAACATCTTCTTTAAGTATAATCTGCATGTTATAGTTCTCCTTTCAATTATTTCATTAAGTCAGTTACGTATGGAAGAAGAGCCAACTGGCGAGCACGCTTTACAGCCTGTGCTACGCGGCGCTGGTACTTAAGAGATGTACCTGTGATACGACGAGGAAGGAGCTTACCCTGCTCGTTAAGGAACTTCTTAAGGAACTCTGGATCCTTATAATCAATGTACTTGATACCGCTCTTCTTGAAACGGCAATACTTTTTCTTCTTTGTATCTACTGCTACTGGAGCGAGATAGCGAATTTCCGAATCCTGTGCCATGTCTTATGCCTCCTTGTTTGCTTTCTTGTTACGTCTCTTCTCAGCATAAGCTACACCGAACTTATCCATCTTAGTTGTGAGGAAGCGAATTACCTTCTCATCACGACGGAATGCTGTTTCGAGTTTGTCTACTACTGTTGGCTCACCCTTGAACTCTACGAGGTTATAGAAACCTGTTGACTTCTTCTGAATTGGATAAGCCATTTTCTTAAGTCCCCAGATCTCTTCGTTGAGAATTTCAGCACCATTGTCGGTGAGAACCTTCACAAACTTAGCGACCGCTTCCTTCATCTGATCATCAGACAAAACGGGAGTTAAAATGAAAACGGTTTCGTATTGATTCATTTTGTTAATAAATAAATAATGTGTGAATAAATTCTTTTGCCTCTCGCAAAGACCTACCTTCACGCTAAGCGGCTGCAAAATTAGTAAAAGTTTATGGTTTATGGTTTATGGTTTATGGATATTTTGCGCCCACATTGATTTGTTTAAAGCAAAATACGCATATCGGCTGCCTGCACAAATGATTTTTGTCACATAAAGCAACGATTTACACATTACTAATTGGCACTTTCTTCTGACAGAGCATCACAAACAAGCTTATAGCCTTTGCCGTGAACATTGATTATCTGTACGCGTTCGTCTTTCGAAAGAAGTTTACGGAGCTTAGTGATATAAACATCCATTGAACGGGCATTGAAGTAGTTGTCATCAACCCAAATCTTTTTCAAGGCAAAGTCACGCTGGAGGATTTCGTTCATATTCTGGCAAAGGAGAAGGAGAAGATCGTTCTCCTTTGTAGTCAACTTCTTTGATTCCTCGCCGAAAGAAAGAGTCTGCTTCTGCTTGTCAAACACATAGTCGCCGAGGTTATAAACATTCTTTTCCTTAACCTTAGTGCCCTGAACTCGACGAAGAATAGCCTCTACGCGGAAAGTAAGTTCTTCCATAGAAAAAGGCTTTGTCAAATAGTCATCTGCACCGATGCGGAAGCCTTCAATAATATCCTCCTTCAAAGCCCTAGCAGTAAGGAAAACAATTGGCACAGAAGTGTTGGTATGACGTATATCCATTGCAAGAGTGAAGCCATCCTTCTTTGGCATCATCACATCAAGGATGCAAATGTCAAAGTTGTCGTTATGGAAAGCCTTAAGACCTTCTTCACCATCATAACACAATGTTGTGTCATAACCTTTGGTGATAAGATATTCGCGGAGGAGCATACCGAGGTTCTCGTCGTCCTCACAGAGGAGAATTTTTGCTGTGTATTCCATATTATAGTCGTTTAGGGAGTTAGTCGTTTGTGGATTAGGTAATCCGGTTTTGTGTTTAGTGATTAGTGCTTGGGGATTAGTGTTTACCCTTTATACAGCGGCAAGGAAATCTTGAATGATGTTCCGCGCTTATTACTATCAACGGATATCGTACCGTCATGCAAATCAATGATTGTCTTCACATAAGCAAGACCGAGTCCGAAGCCTTTTACGTTATGTACATTTCCGGTATGCACTCGATAGAACTGATCGAAGATCTTCTTCTGGTCTTCTCGCTTTATACCTATGCCGTTATCAGAAACCACTAGATAAACGTTCTTGCTATCGTTCCATGATTTCACACTGATGTTGCACGGGCGATCCGGATGTTTGTACTTGATTGCATTGTCAAAGAGGTTGAAGATAGCATTAGAGAAATGGGTTTCATCAACATATACTTCAGCATCTTCCGCTTCCAGTTCTGGGGTAATCTCGCCGCCAGTATGCTCCACGCGTAGCAGGAATGTCCCCGCAATGCCCTCAACAAGTTCGTTAAGATTGAGTTCCGACTTCTTGAAGATGGCTTTCTGCTTCTCAAAGAGCGACATTTGTAGTACTTTTTCCACGAGATAACGCAGACGTTTTGTCTCATCTGCCACAACGCCCCCAAGATGTCTTATCATGTTCGGAGACTTCGGTACATTATCATCGTTGAGCATCTGTCCAGCTAGTGAGATACTACTGATAGGCGTCTTCAGTTCGTGCGTCATGTTGTTTATGAAGTCATTCTTCATTTCGTTGTATTTCTTCTGTCGGAATATCAGCACAATGGTTATGAAGAAAATGACAATCAATATCGCAGTGAACACAAGAGCAGGAATCAGATAGCGGATTGAACTGTAGATATAGTGTCCCATTTCAGGGAAATGTACAGTTACGAGGCCAACCTTATTCTTCGGATCATTCTTGAAAAGCACTTCCGTATAGGAGTACATTCTACCTTCATCCGAGAAGTCCTGACATCTATAAATCTCCCTTCCATCCTGCAGAGAGACTATGAAGTGGTAATCAAGGTTTATGCCGTTGTTCTGAAGTTCGGTTCTAAGGTCCTGGTCAAACAGTTTAAAGTTGACTCTTTCCTCAAGCGGTTTGTCGGAAGCTGTATATATTATGTTATAGACAAGTTCATCTATCACAGCCTTCTGATAAACATAACGATCCTTTATCGTTTCCTCCATCTGCTTTGTCACATCGGCTACCGAATTGTTGTCATGCCAAACAATCATCGCTTTTGGCAGCAATGCAGGATTACTCTTGTTTACCTTCTGCTTGAATGTGTCATACAGGGTGTTGGAGCTCACACTGTCGCCTAACCCATTGGCTCTATTCAAGTCGGCTTCAAGATACCGAAGAGTCTCATTGAGTTCCAGATTTCGCGAGGTCTGGTAGAGAGCCTTCTGCACAGACTCATCAAACTGCTCTTTCTTCAGCGAGACGATTTCCTTTATGTATCTCACTTGAACGGTAATCAGTGCGATGAATGTCAGCGTTATTATGGTGGTAAGTATCCAGATGGTACTTTTCTTCATGTGAGTATCTTAGTGATATGAAATTTTAAGTTTATGCTATATGGTTTGGTTTTAATCCACTGCAAAGGTACGTACTTTTAAACAAATACGAATATTTTTTGTTAAAAATTTAACGATTATTACATTCTTTAACATAAAAACGCCCTTTCTTGGCACATTTTGTCATATTTTCCATAGAAACTCGTATCGTAAAGTCGGAATTATACATAAAAGAAATTAGCCAGACAGACAGACAAAATCTGTCATTCGAAATCCTCGCGTACATATGTTATATATTAATTTAATTAAGGAAATACTTATTATAAGGAATAGAAGGAGAAGGGGCAGAGAGAAAGTGTCTGTCTGGCTGTCTGTCTATCTATATAAAAAATGCATAAAAGGGTCAGACCCCTTTGTGCAAATTTTCTATTCAAACACCTTCTGCTCAAGCTTATTGTTGCTTGGCAAGCAAAGCAAACCTTCGGTCTTCTTCGCATCAGCCTTGTAATGCTTCCAGGTAAGTTTATCCCATTTGATATCACCTGTATGCTGAGCTACTGGCACATGAGGAATTGCAGTACCGTCGGCTACGAGGACGATTATTGGAAGTTCGCCTGCCTCAATGTGGTTCCAGCCTGCAGAATAAACCTTTCCAGTCTGATAGTCAATCCATTTCTTGCCACCTGGGAGATATACATCACGACTCTTGACATCCTCAAGGAGTGGAGCTACGAGCATGCTCTTGCCAAAGAGATATTCGTCTTCCACGAGCCAAGCGCCGGCATCTTCAGGATATTCCACGAAGAGAGCTCTCATCATCGGCAGACCTTTCTCTGTACAGTCTTTTGCCTGAGCATAGACGTAAGGCATGAGCTTGTATTTCATCTCAGCAGCTGAACGATAGAGATTCATGAACTTCTTAGGATAAAGCCAAGGCTCTGTTGGAGGTGCGCCATGGATACGGCTGTGGGAAGTGAGGAAACCGAATGGCAACCAACGGCCGAAAAGGTTCTCAGGAGATGATGTTACGAAACCGCCAATGTCATGACTCCAGAAAGAGAAACCGCTAAGTCCGATTGAAAGCATTGAGCGCATTGTGCCGAGCATACCAGTGTTTGTGGTAGCAGCGTCGCCGCCCCAATGCAATGGATAGCGTTGAGAACCAGCCCAAGCCGAGCGAGCCCACATGATGTTATTGCCAGTTACCTGCTTTGTGATGTCGGCTACAGCCTTGTTATAGCGAAGCGGATAAATGTTATGCTCGTAAAGACCACCACGGCCATTGTGGTAAATGCCGTTGAGAGGAGCACCTTCACCGAAGTCAACCTTGATAGCACCAACGCCAATCTTGAGCAATCCTGCAAGCTTTTCCTGATACCACTTCACTGTTTCCGGGTTTGTGAAGTCGAGAACAGCGTCTTCGTAAGGAGAGCTACCCTGCTGATTGTGAACATAAAGGTCCTTCTCAATCAACTCGTTGTAATAGCGGTTGCCCGGAGTGAAGTAAGGAAGCTGCCAGAGGCAAGTGTGGAAACCTTGCTTCTCCATGTCCTTGAGCATCTTCTGTGGATCCTTGAAGCGATCCTTTGCAAACTCATAATCGCACTGCCAATCCACGCCAAACCAACCGGTATCGAAGTGGATTACATCACTTGGAATCTTGTTTTCGCGGAGCTTGTTTGCCACTTCCCTACCCTCTTCTTCTGAGAAATAAGTGATGCGGCTCATCCATGTACCGAAAGACCAGAGCGGTGGCATTTCAGGACGACCTACGAGAGATGTGTATTCGCCAAGAATATCCTTTGGTTCGCCGAGCATGATGAAGATGTCCATTGTCTCGTCAGCCATGAAAAGCTTCTGTGCGCCGATGTATGAGCGACCGAAATCGCAAGTCACAGGAGCAGAAGTGTGGATGAAAACGCCATAGCCGCGGTTTGAGAAATAGAACGGAATCGGCTTGTACTGGTCAGGAGTTTCAGGTCCTTGAGGGTCAGTCACGAACATGTTGACCTTCTGTCCAACCTTGTTCAGCGGAGTAAACGACTCACCACAACCGAATATCTTCTCGCCTGGCTGGAGAGAAAATACAGGGTTTATTGAGCGAGTATTGTCGGAACCGCGCTTGATGAAAGAGAAAGGCCCTACCTTTACCTGAGTGGAATCATTGTCATTCCAAACACGAGATTGCGTAAGGAGTTTGCCATTGTTGTCACGAAGGACAATCTTCCAAGGGTGAGTCTTTATCTCAAGCGTGCCTTTGTCTGATTTCAGGATATAGCCATCGGCTGTCTTCTGCGACTTCCATGCGCTACGATCAACGGCTGGAGTCTTCACAAGCATCAGCTCGTCCGGATTCTCCCTCACGACTTTTGATGTATAGACACGGAGACGGATTGTGTTGCTGTTCACAGGATCAACCTGAAAACCGAGAACAGGATCCTGAGGATAAGCAGTATCAGGAAAGTCAAGTTGCTTCAATGGCTGGTGAAGATAGGTATTCGCATTGAAGGCTTGGCGTGGCTGAAGCTGATGGCGCTTCCACTTAAGTTCACCCTTTCCTGTGGAAGGGTCGAAGCTTTCCATGCTGTCTGCAAAGAAATAGATGTTTGCTAGGTCAGAGAAGTCCTGGCTCATATCGATGGTTTGATTGAGCAGGTAGCTTGTTCCTGACGACTGCTTCTGCTGTGCAGACACGGTTAATGGTGCTGCAAGGAGGGCAGTAAGGGCAAGTGTTTTAATTGTGTTCATTATACTTGTATTGGTTAGTTCTGACAAAATATTTTCAATCTTTTCAGCTTAGTACATCTTGTTCATCAAATCTCTATCACATTGATTTCAAAAGCCTTACCAAAGCCAAAAGTTTTCGTGGGAGTTTTGGGTAAAAAACGTGGGAGTTTTGACTCGTTTTCGTGGGAGTTTTGGGTCGTTTTCGTGAGAGTTCCGAGTCGCTTTCTTGGGAGCTTTGAAAAGCAAGTCTTTTCTAGCGAAATCGTATCAGTCGGAAACATCACTCACAACGCCATCCTCTACGCGGAAAAGTTTGTGGTCTAAAGCCCGTCGCTTGATGATTTGGTCCAGTCGTTCACTGTTCGTATCAGTGATGAAGATCTGTCCGAATTCATTGCTTGCCACGAGTTGCACAATCTTCTCCACACGCTTTGCATCGAGTTTGTCGAAGATGTCATCAAGCAAGAGTATCGGCTTCGTCTTGGCACCGTGAGTGTAAAGGTATGTGTATTGGGCAAGCTTCAGGGAGATTACGTAGGTTTTGTTTTGCCCTTGGCTGCCTTCTCGCCTGATTGGGAAGCCGCCAAGCTGCATCTCTATATCGTCCCTATGAGTGCCATGAAGAGAATATCCGACGGCAAGGTCTTTCATTCTGTCACGCTGTATCACTTCAAGCAATGGTCCTCGCTGGCAGTGGGATTTGTAATGGAGTTCAACTTGCTCGTGCTCTTCCGAGATTATCGCGTAATATTTCTGGAAGAGTGGTGTAAGCTGCTCAATGAAATCAGCTCGTTTTGCATAAATCTGTTCGCCGTACATTGCCATCTGCTCTTCCCAGAGGGCAAGGAGTTCTGTGTCGCATTCCTCTAGTTTCAAGAGGGCATTGCGCTGTTGCAGAGCCTTGTTGTAGTTATTGAGGATATCAATATAGGAGTTGTCACATTGGGAAATGGCAATATCCATCAGTTTTCTTCTATCATCGCTTGCGCCTTCAATAAGGTAACTGTCTGACGGAGAAAGCATTATAAGCGGAATAAGACCTATGTGATTGGAATATTTCTTGTAGTCTTTCTTGTTGCGTTTGAAGTGCTTCTTTGCACCTTGCTTCATTGCGCATTGCACATTTTCCTTCTCTCCTTTCTCATCCGTATAGTCTCCTTCTATCATAAAGAACGATTCTCCGTGACGGATATTCTGCGAATCGACCGACGAAAATGCACTCTTGCAGAACGAAAGATAATAGACGGCATCAAGACAATTGGTCTTTCCTGCTCCGTTGAAGCCGAGAAAACAATTCAATTTACTTGACAATTCAAGAGTCGCTTCCGCAAGATTTTTGTAGTTAAGTATGGTCAATTTATTGAGAATCATGGTGCAAAAGTACACATTTATAATAAGAAAAGGGGAGTTTTATCATAAAAAAATATGTTTTATCCAAATAAATTTGTTTTTTCCGTCATCATTTAGTAACTTTGCACGCGATTTGTGGACTGTAGAACAGGTAAAAAGCAAATCAACCATCAATATTTGAAAATAAAAAGAAATAAATAAAATGGCAAAAAAGAATCAAACTCCACAGACTCCAGACGAAATGGAGGTAATGCTCAACAAGAGCGAAGCATTCGTAACAAAGTATGGTAAGCAGCTCATCGCAGCTGTTGTATTATTGGTTGCACTCGTTCTCGGCTATGTAGCCTACACGAACTATAGCGCAAGCTCACAGGAAGAAGCAAGTACTGCTTTGGCTTCATGCCAGCAGCTCTTCAGCGAAGGCAAGTACACAGAGGCTCTCAATGGCGACAAGAAGGCTTGCAAGGGTTTCCTCCATGTTGCTAAGGAATACTCTTCTACTGACGCTGGCAACCTCGCTAACCTCTATGCAGGACTTTGCTACGCAAACCTTGAGAAGTGGAACGAGGCTAAGAGCACTCTTGAAGAGTTCTCTCCAAAGGGCGACAAGATGGTTTCTCCTGCTGCCCTCAAGGCTCTCGCAGATGCTTACGCAAACACTAACGAGATTGACAAGGCCATCGACACCTACAAGAAGGCTGCTGCTAAGGCTGACGCTGGCGCAAAGACTGGCGTAAATCTCTCATTGTCTCCTACATGCCTCCAGTTGGCTGCTTTCCTCCTTGAGAAGCAGAATAAGGCTGACGAGGCTCTTGATATCTACAAGGAAATCAAGACTAAGTACGTAGGTAGCCAGGCTGCACAGCAGATTGACAAGTATATTGAACGAGCTTCACAGAAATAACACATTAATTATATATAAGGCGGCTCGCAAGGGCCGCCTTAATAATTTTCACTTAGAATGGCAACAGAACTTAGAACTTCAGAAGAAGACATACAAGTGCCCGACGCCTCGAACATGTGTTTCGGTATAGTCGTGGCTGATTGGAACCCAGAAATCACCGGCGCTCTACTTGACGGATGCGTAACAACTCTCGAAAAGTACGGCGCTGACCCTGAAAATGTGCATGTTAAGCGCGTACCAGGAAGCTTTGAACTCGTTTATGGCGCACGACAACTCACACGAAACGACAGCTATGACGCAATAATCATCCTTGGAAGCGTCATTCGCGGAGAAACTCCTCACTTTGACTATATCTGTGAAGGTGTGACTTACGGCATCGCTCGCCTCAACACAACACAGGACATTCCTGTAATCTTCGGCCTCCTAACAACAGAAGATCTTCAGCAGGCAAAGGAAAGAGCTGGCGGCAGACTCGGCAACAAGGGTTCCGAATGCGCCATCGTTGCCATAAAAATGGCTAAGTTCTAATCCAACGATTGTAAAACTGTACATTGTAAATGGTAAATTGTACATGAACTTATGAAATTCATTTCTTGGAATGTAAACGGCATCAGAGCTTGTGTAGGCAAAGGTTTTGCTGAAGCTTTCACAAGCCTTGATGCCGATTTTTTTTGCCTTCAGGAAACAAAGATGCAGGCAGGACAACTTGACTTGCAGTTTGAAGGCTATGAGTCTTACTGGAATTACGCAGAAAAGAAAGGATATTCTGGCACAGCTATCTTCACTAAGCATCATCCGCTGAATGTTACATACGGCATAGGAATTGAGGAACACGACCATGAAGGACGAGTAATAACCCTCGAATACGAAAACTTCTACTTCATAACAGTCTATGTTCCGAACTCGCAAGACGAGCTGCAACGCTTGGACTATCGAATGAAATGGGAGGATGATTTCCGTGCTTATATCTGCGAACTTGACAAGAAGAAACCTGTCATCTATTGCGGTGACCTCAATGTTGCCCACAAGGAAATCGACTTGAAGAATCCAAAGACAAACCGTCGCAGCGCTGGTTTCACCGACGAAGAGCGCAACAAGTTCACAGAGACGCTTGCTGCCGGCTTCACAGATACCTTCCGTTTCTTCTATCCTGAGCAGGAACAAATCTACTCTTGGTGGTCATACCGATTCAAGAGTCGTGAAAGAAACACCGGCTGGCGTATCGATTATTTCGTGACATCAGAACGACTTAACGACAAGCTTCAGGATGCAAAGATCCACACTGAGATTTACGGTTCTGACCATTGTCCTGTGGAACTAACGATAGAATTGTAATATGCGCGTAGTAATACAAAGAGTAAGCGAAGCTTCCGTAACAATAGACGGAAAGATAAACGGACAAATCGGCAAAGGTTTGTTGATTCTTTTCGGTGTAGAGGAGGTTGATAGCATGGAAGATGTGGAATGGCTCGTAAAGAAAATCACGGCAATGCGCATCTTCGACGACGAAAACGGAGTGATGAACCGCTCCGTAATGGATGTTGACGGCGAAGCTTTGGTGGTAAGCCAGTTCACGCTGTTTGCTTCTACAAAAAAGGGTAATCGCCCTTCGTGGTTCCGCGCAGCTAAACACGAACATTCAGTTCCTCTGTATGAAGCTTTCGTAAAGAAGCTCTCAGAAGCCATGGACAAGCCTGTACCAACAGGAGAATTCGGAGCTGACATGAAGGTTGCTCTCATAAACGACGGTCCCGTTACCATCATCATGGACACAAAGAACAAGGAATAGCCAAAGATTATTCCTAGCGGTTCTCCGCTGGGTTTACATAACAATGAACAACGAACTCCAAAAAGCGCAAATACTCATCGAGCAGACAGGCATGAATGTATTGCTGCTCGGTAAAGCAGGAACTGGAAAGACTACCTTCCTTCGCAACCTCTATGAGCGCCACATGAAGCGCATGATTATCCTTGCGCCAACAGGTGTTGCTGCAATGAATGCGGGAGGAACTACAATACATAGTTTCTTCCAGTTGCCTTTGAGTCCGTTCGTTCCCGATAGTCATTTCAAGACAAACGACAAGCAAGCTCAGCATCGTTTCCGTTTCAGTAAGGAAAAGCGTGCCATCATTCGTAGCCTTGACCTTCTCGTAATAGATGAAATCTCAATGGTCAGGGCAGATTTGCTTGATGCTGTTGACCAAGTTTTGCGTCGCTTCCGCAGTGATCATCACAAGCCTTTTGGCGGAGTTCAGCTTCTTCTCATTGGCGACCTTGCCCAACTTGCACCAGTAGTTACCGACCGCGACAAGGACATTCTACAACACTACTACGACACGCCTTTCTTCTATGGCTCTCGCGCATTGCAGCAAACGCAGTACGTAAGCATAGAACTCACCAAGGTCTTCCGTCAGACTGATAAGCAGTTCATTGAAATTCTCAACGAAGTGCGTTCAGGACATGTGCAGCAATCAACGCTCGACCTACTCAACCAACGCTACATCCCAAACTTTAATCCAGCCACCGCTGGCACGCCACCTACCTTTCCTAATTCTGTCTCCTCTGCCACCGTTCCTGAAGCGTCAGCTTCTGGCTCCAGCTACTCCCACGGCTACATCCGCCTTACCACCCACAACCACCAGGCTGACAGCTACAACCAAAAGATGCTTGATGCCATCGAAGAACCGGAATTCACCTACACTTGCCAAGTGGAAGACGATTTCCCTGAGAGCCTCTACCCTGTTGACGAGACACTTCGCCTGAAGGAAGGCGCACAAGTAATGTTCTGCAAGAACGACACATCAAACGAGCACAGGTTCTACAACGGAAAGGTCGGTGAGGTTGTTGAACTTGAGAAGAACAAGATTGTCGTCATTTGCTTGGAAGACGGCGTAGAGGTGGAAGTACCTCTTCATGAATGGACAAACGCAAAATACACTCTTGACGAAAAGACTCATGAGATTGTGGAAGACGTACAAGGACGCTTTGTACAATATCCTTTGCGCCTTGCGTGGGCAATAACAATACACAAAAGCCAAGGACTCACGTTCGATCGCTGCGTGATTGATGCAGAACGTTCTTTCGCTTCCGGACAGGTTTATGTTGCACTTAGCCGTTGCCGCACTCTTGAAGGTCTTGTTCTCTCATCACCAATCTCTACTCGTGGCATAATAGTGGAAGAATCCGTGCGCAATTATCTCGCTGACCAAACAGCAAAAAGCGAACATGCCACAGACGATATTGAGAACCTCCGCCGCAATTATTACATAAATCTCATCAATGAGATGTATGATTTCCACGGACTTCATCAAGCTCACGAGCGTGTTCTTAAGATTCTTCTTGAAAGTTATTCAAAGAAGCAGCCTGCTCTCGTTTCCCGTTACAACAATGCTTACGACAAGATTAAGCCCGAGTTGATGGAAGTTGCAGAGAAGTTCAAGAACCAATATAGCCGACTCGTTCTAAGTTCACCGAACTATATTGATGACGAGAAAATAAAGGAACGACTGTCAAAGGGTTCTGAATATTTCTTCGACAAACTCAGTTCCATATATTCCACGATACTCACAGGCACTAAACCTGAAAGCGAAAACAAGGCTGTCCAGGAACGCATGAACACAGCCATGACTGATTTCATGGACATTCTTCGCATTAAGATTCATATTCTCAAGACCATCAACGAACAAGAGTTCTCCACCGTCAACTACATGAAAGCAAAGGCTCACGCTGCAGTACAGGAACCAGAGACTCCTAAAGCCACCACAACTAAAAGACGCAAGAAGAGGTAATATGAGATGAAAGAAAAAGAAACAGAAAAATGAGATAAAGAAAAAGAAACAGCCTCGTCAAAGAAACTCTTGACGAGGCTGATTTCATTTGATTTAGAAGTTGAACTTCACGCCAGAAATAAACCAAGTTCCTGGCTGGAGAACATTGCCATAATCCATATAGCTCTTGTTGAACACATTGTTCACCTCAAGGTAAACGCCGTAACCTTTCTGCTTCCAATCGAGGCGTGCATCAAGGAGAGAATATGGAGAATACTTTTTCAATTCACCGGCTGCATTCGTATAACTTCCTATACGATCCTGATAACGCCAGTTGAGAGAGAGGTCAAGATTCATGTCAGTCTTATCGATGATTGACAAAATCGCATTTGCAACAGCCTTGTTTCTCAGGTATTCCAGTGTATAACGCGAAAGAATGCCAGCTGCATTTTCCTTCTGTTCCTGATGAATATAGCTGTAGCCAAAAGAAAGAGACTTAAAGATTCGCTGCGAAGGAAGTACCTGACGCATGTTCCAAAGGCTGTTTATTTCAATGCCGTAGCTATCAAGCTTTGTATGATTCACGGAAGTCCATACGCGATCGGCTTCTGGCAAATTGGTGTCAAGAATCCAGTCTATCATGTTCTTGCCATGATGCTTATAAAGCGAAACAGACGACTGACCGAGACGAGAAGCGTATTTCGCACCGACCTCAAAAGCAGACATTTCTTCAGGTAGAAGGTTCTTGTCTGCCAAGTGTCCGTCAACCTTGTAATAGAGTTCCGTGTAAGTTGGAAGTCGCATTGAAGTATTCCAAGAAGCATAAACCTTCCAGTTTGACGACAACTGATAAGCAGCATCAACGCCAGGATAGAAACGGTATGACATGTCATTCCATGTGTTGCGAAGTGCCATAAGACCAGCAGACACAGTGAGATTCTTGTAAACAACATTGTGTTCAAGGTGCCAAGAGTGGTTTGTACGGTTAAGGCCATGGTCGTAATAGCGGTCTTCAGTACCTGGGATCTTGTGGGTTGCCTCGATAGGTTCACCAAGATTTCCGCTGAGAAGGTCTTCGTTGCGAAGTTCATAGCCAGCAGTCGTACGACCTAAAGCCCAATCAAACCAGACATTAAGGTTTCCACCAAAGACATCAGTTCGGTTTATGTTTGGCTTACTTGTAGCGCGAACCCATTTGTACCAGTCCTGGTTGCGCTGCCAATAAACAGCTGGCTTGATGTGCAGGTTCTTGCCAAGAGAAATATCACCAGCAACGGAAGCATACATCTTTCGGGTGCGTTCGTACTGCTCGTCGCTGCCAAGACCATAGGAAGTGCTTGATCCCCAACGCTTTTGGGCATAACCGAAGTTCCATGACAATTGACTTTGCGGCTCAGAAATCTTCGCCCTACAATTTCCTAATGCTAACTTTCCCTGATAGAAAAGCTTGCCGCCTTCGTAATCGTTGTTGAGGCGGTCTGCCTTTGAACGGTTGAAACCGTCTGAACGAGCATAAGAACCACTGACAGAGTTCGATATTCTTTCATTAATGACAGGAGCATTAAGAACACCACCGGCATTCAAATAGCCATAAGAACCACCTTCTACGAACAGGTCACCTCCAACATTATTTCCATTATGAGCGGAAGTCTTGGTAACAATGTTTATTGCACCAAGCAGCGACTGCGCACCATAAACTCTGGCTGCAGGTCCTTCAAGAACTTCAATGCGTTCAATTTGCGAAAGTTGGATTGGGAGGTCAAGGGCGTTATGTCCTGTCTGAGGGTCAGAAATACAGATACCATCAAGCAATATCGCGATATGTTCGCTCGTGCCCCCTCGCATGGAGATATCCGTTTGTGCACCCATTGGTGCGCGTTGCCTTACATCCACTCCTACGCAGAGTTTCAATAAGTCGTTTACACTTTGCACCGCGGCACCTTGAATGTCTTGTGCTCGCAGTACAGTTACCATTCTCGCCGCTTGTCCAGCAGACAGCGGAGCGCGAGTGCCTGACACCTCTACCTCACTAAGGTCAAACTCGCGGTCTGTTGGAATTGTGTCGTTGTCGGCGCGGAAAGTCTCGATGCTTACACCAGAAGCCTTTGCATTCTGGAGCGTAGCAACAGAGAGAACACCAACAAGTACCACACGACCAAGACACGCAAAGAGAGCATAACCCTTGCGAGAGAAGTGCTTGAACTTAAGCACATCACGCTTGATACTGTGATTGTTTTGCATTTTGATTGAATATTTAATTATGGAGAGCCAACTTGGCTCTCCGAAGGGGTTTATTTCACCATTGTGATCTTCATCATCATATATGGCTTGCCTGGAAGCTTTACCTTCTTGCCATTCTTCTCATTGACACGCTTCACTTCACCCATCTTAACCTCATAGATATCAGAGAGTTGGGTGCGAGTCATATTCCAAGTGTCAATGAGTTCCACCTTGAATTTCTCGCCACCCTTCAAGCGATAGAAACGATCGTTCTTGCATGGAAGAGAGAAAGCCCACGACTTAGGAGCCTGACTGCCGAAATAGATGAGGTAAGTTCCGTCCCCACAACCAGCTGTCATGCCGTCCCAGCTGCGGTCAGCAAGACGAGGCACTGCAGGAAGTTCCTCAAGAATCGAGCGCATGAACTTGATACGCTTTGGCGAAGTGCCACGGAATTCACCACCAGTTGCAAGATAAGCATTGCCTGTGTAATAGTCAGGATCTTCCGTATAGCATTCACCATGAGTAACATAAGTACCGCCGATTATTGCCATCCACATACGCTCTATCATCTCTTCGCCAGTAAGTCTGCCCCAACGCGACGAGTGGTCACCTTCGTAGCAAACCTCATCAAAGACGATAGGCTTCGGAATGATGTTGCGAACTGTTGCCGCACCCTCATGATTGTAGAGCGGACCGTGGTCCTGAATGCTCGCATGAGTGTAGTAAGGCATGTGGTAGTTTATGTATTTCGCAGTAGAGCCATGGATGGAAAGAAGATGATGGTAAGGGTCTTTCTTTGCCACATATTCTGACATCGCAAGCCATTGCTCTTCGGTCTTCTTCTTGCAAAGGTCCCACTCATTTGCTATTGACCACCAGATGTTACTGTAAGCACCAAGACGAGCTACTACATACTTCAGATAACGGAAGTTTGTGTCCATTGTCATGCGGTCAAAGCCCCAGCGACCGCCGTCGTATGGCGAGAAGAGAATGATGTCTGCCTCAACGCCAATCTTGTCCAAACGCTCTACGCACTGCTCAAGATGCTGGAAGAACTTAGGGTCAAAACGAGTGTAATCCCAAACATAGTCAACCTTCTCCTGCGAAGCCTTGCTGTTCACCTCATCACCTTCTACCACCTTTGCCTCATTTTCACTATTGGAAACGAGTTCAAAAGGATAACATTCTGGCGATTCGTTTATGCTGTTGTTTGGGAAAATCACGAAGCGAAGCTTGTTGAAGCCGCTCTCCTCAAGGCTCTTGTAAGTCTGCTCCTGACGCTCCTTGCTTGCGTAAGTCCAAGCGTAAGCAGTTGTTCCTACAGGATAATACTGAGTGTCATCACCATAAAGAAAGTCCTGATCGTCACCCACTTTCATCATTCCATGCGCACCAGCCTTAGCTGGGGTACAGAGAATGGAACCAGTCTTTCCGTCCATCTGTTCCATGTTGGAATGAGTGGTATAGCTCCACTTGCCTTCCTTCATCGGCATAAAACGGACACGGAAAGTGTCGTCGCCATCGTAGAAGCCATCTACGGTAAGAGTTTCGCCAGAGCCTTCGTGAGTGAAGGTCGCTGTAAGCTCTACATCAGTAAACGGATTCTGAGTAGTATGATAATTGAAGGATGTTTCAAAACGCGACCATTTGCTCACTTGTGTCTGTGCAAAAGTGGTCATGAATGAGAGTAAAGCGATGATAGTTAGCAGTGTTTTCTTCATAAGGATTGGTTAGTTATATCTTTTAAGGGCTTGTTTTATTCAAACATTGACACCATTTCTTCAAATCTGGACATGGTTTCTCCGCCGAATTTCATCAGCGAACGGCGAGCAGACTCCAGAGTCTTTTCCTTCTCCGGATGCGATTTCGAGAAGAACTTATCGGCATAGCAAATAAGTTTCTCTTCCATTGTCTCTGGCAAATAGTCGGCTACTGGCAAAGGCAGATTCTGCGATGTCACTTCCGCAGCAGTTATTCCGGCACCAGTATGGCGTTCTGCCACACGAGCATGCCTTGGCAGACCTCCCTTTCTAAGAATCTCTGCACCAAGAATGCCATGACGGATATATGGATTCTCACCGTAGCAATGAATGCCAGGAGCATCTGTCATTACGATTCCTATGTCATGGAGCATGGCAGCTTCTTCCACGAAAGCAAGGTCAACATCCAATTCCGGATGCTGTTTTGCTATGGCCAAAGCCTTGTCAGCAACATCCCTACTATGGCGAACCAACAGAGATTGTAGCTCCTGATTGTCAGAACAGTATTTACTTATGAGTTGAATCACATCCATCTTATTCGTGTATAAGACACAATTTTTCAAGCGCAAAGTTAGCATTTCTGCTATTCAATCATTACAGTATGTTCATATTTTATGAACAAAGAACACACGAATATCACTTTTTTCACGCAAATCGCTCTTTTTAACAATTAATGTTGTATATTTGCACCGTATTTTGGGTAATATGCCATTTTCAATACATTTGAGCATTTTCCCTATACATTTTAACCTACTTGAAAACCAACACCTACCAGCAATGGCAATTGTAATTCAAGAAAAGACTATTGACATACAAAAAATACTTCAAGACAAACTAGGCGCAAAGGCAAAGTTCGTTCCAAGTTTTCTCGTGAACTGGCTCATCAAGACCATTCATGAAGACGAGGTAAACAAGTACCTTTGGGAAAGCCGCCATCTCGTTGGCACTGATTGGCTTGAAGAATGCGTGAGATACCTTGATTCAAACCTCGTGATAAAGGGCAAGGAGAATCTTCCTGACGATTCTGACGGCAGCCTTTACACCTTCGTGAGCAACCACCCTCTTGGCGGTGCTGACGGCGTTGCTCTCGGTTCTATCATCGGCAGACATTACGACAGTCGTTTCCGTTACCTCGTGAACGACCTTCTCATGAACCTTCCCGGTCTCGCACCTCTCTGCGTGCCGATAAACAAGACAGGCAACCAGAGCCGCGATTTCCCTCGCATGGTGAACGAATGTTTCAAGAGCGACAACCACGTGCTGATGTTCCCTGCCGGCCTTTGTTCACGAAAGATAGATGGAAAGATTCAGGACCTCCCTTGGACAAAGACATTCATCTCAAAGAGCATTCAGACAAAACGAGACATCGTGCCAATCCATTTCTCAGGACAGAACTCAGACAAGTTCTACCGCATTGCAAACATTGCAAAGGCACTCCACCTAAACTTCAACCCGGCAATGCTTTTCCTCGTTGACGAAATGTACAAGAATGTTCACAAGACATTTGAAATAACAATAGGAAAACCTATACCTTGGCAAACTTTCGACAAGTCAAAGACGCCTACAGAATGGGCACAATTCGTCAGAAGCAAAGTCTACGAACTTAATCCTTAAGAAATAAACAGCTTCGGCTAAAACAATAAAATGGAACTACCTATAATTCCTCCTGTTGACAAGGAGATTCTGAAAGCGGAACTTACTCCAGAGAAGCAGCTCCGACTTACTAACAAGAGTTACAATGAAATCTACATCGTAACTCATCACGACTCGCCTAACGTAGTGCGAGAAATCGGTCGTCTGCGCGAAATCGCTTTCCGTGAGGCTGGCGGCGGCACTGGCAAGGAGCTTGACCTCGATGAGTTTGACACTTGCGAAAACTGCTACAAGCAGCTCATCGTTTGGAATCCTGAGGCAGAGGAAATCATCGGCGGCTACCGCTACATTCTCGGAACAGATGTTGATTACGACAAGGATGGTGAGCCTATTCTTGCCACAAGCCACATGATCAAGTTCTCGGAGAAGTTCATTAAGGAGTATATGCCTTACACCATAGAACTTGGCCGCTCGTTCGTCACCCTTGAGTACCAGAGTAGCAAGATGGGAGCAAAGAGTCTTTTCGCCCTTGACAACCTCTGGGACGGTCTCGGCGCACTCACAGTCATCATGCCTAACGTTAAGTATTTCTTCGGCAAGATGACAATGTATCCTTCCTATATTCGCCTCGGTCGCGACATGATTCTCTATTTCCTCAAGAAGCACTTCAACGACCCTGACAACCTCGTCATTCCGATGAACCCTCTTCAGCTTGAAGCTGACGAAAGCGATCTTGCAGAGGTTTTCCAAGGCAGGGATTTCAAGGAAGACTATCGCATTCTCAATGGTGCTGTCCGTGGCATGGGCTACAACATCCCGCCACTTGTAAACGCCTACATGAACCTCTCGCCTACGATGAAGATGTTCGGCACAGCCATCAACGACGGCTTCGGAGATGTTGAGGAAACGGGTATTCTCATCGCCGTTGACGAGATTCTTGAGCCAAAACGCGTTCGACATATTGACACATTCATCAAGGAACATCACGACAAGCTAAAGATAACCTCCGGCGCAAACAACGTGATCTACAAGCCGAAGGATAAGAAATAATAGAGACATTCGTCACAAAACATTGTAGGGCGAAGATTTCTGAGCCGCCCCATCCACACATTATTACGTGGACACGGCTCAGAAATCTTCGCCCTACAATTTTATAAAAGATAATCTCTCATCGTTTCCTTATACCATTCCGACACGGTTCTGTCCTCGTTTCTCATGCAGAACTCATGCCTCCTCACCTCTTCCACCTTTCCTTTCCTATGCACGAGCACATAGCGCTTCACCGGTTGGTCGGGAATGCTCTTTATGCAATATAAGTCCTGAAGCGAGAAGCCTTGCTTTATACATTCCTCACAGAAAATGGAATACACTTCCGGCGGCAAGCAGACCGAGAACACGCCACCATCGCAAAGCAGTTCGTAAGCACCGCCTATCAGAACCTCAAAAGGAAGACTAGATGTATGGCGCGCTCTCAAGCGACGGTTGTCAGGACACTCCATGCTTTTGTGGAAATATGGCGGGTTGCATATTATGCAGTCGAACTTCCCTGCAAGTTTCTCCGTTTCCGAAGGGCCACTCCCCTCTCCTACTCTTTGCTGCTCCACAAAATCCTGGAAAGAAGTATGATGAAGCGTTATTCTGTCAGCAAACTTTGATTCGGAGAAGTTCAGCGACGCATCCTTCACAGCATCATCATCAATCTCCACGGCGTGAATATCAGCCTCAGGAAAGCGCTGTGCCATCAAGAGTGCAAGAACACCAGTACCCGTGCCAATGTCCAGCACACGATTGCCGCCCGCAGCCAATGCTCCGAGCAAGTCACTGTCCGTGCCCACCTTCATTCCGGCATTGCCCTGATGGATCGTAAACTGCTTGAATTCAAATATATCTTTGCGTCGCATAATAACTAAAAATCAAACGGAAGCATAGGTTCCTCCACATCAGACTTCTCCTCGGATTTTTCCTCCTCATCAGTGAACTGAAGCATCAGCATTGACGCCTGCGAGGACTTTGCATTGAGTCGGTACTTTCCATCGTCGCCCTTCACGAAAAGCGAATAAACCGAACTTGAGTTCTTTATCAAATACGAACGAACAGACTGATAGACATTCTGCTCCTTGATAGGCTCAAAGATGGAATTGTGGGCATTGAACACATGCTTCACAATACTCATCAGAGGCAAGCCTGCTTCGCCCACCTCCAACAGCAGATTTATTATGTCCTGTTCGTATTTCATATATTCAACACTAAGCAAGTGATCTTATTTGAACGAACAAAGGTCGGTATTCTTGTGAATATCGACCTTCATCTATTCTTTTATACAAGTGGCACATTCACACCACCCATAATGATTAAGCGAGAGTGTACTTGCCTTCAGCCTCAGCAATCTTGCCTTCCTTGAAGAGCCAGCCCATACCAACGAGAGTTTCCTCCTCAGAGATCTTAGCTGCCTTAGCGATTTCCTTTACAGTGAGAGCCTTCTCTGCTGCAGCGAGAGCCTCGTAAACATCACCAGCCTTGAAACCAGCTGAGATAGCGTCGATAACTGTTACCTTCTTTGCAGGAGCAGCCTTCTTTGTTGCTGTTGCCTTCTTTGCAGGAGCCTTTGCTACTGGAGCCTTTGTTGCTGTTGCTTTCTTTGCAGGAGCAGCCTTCTTCTCAGCTGCTGCAGTCTTAGTTGTAGTTTTCTTTTCTGCCATAATTTTAAAACTGTGTTGTTATACCTATTGAAAATTACTGGAATGATATAAATTCCGCTGCAAAGTTACACATTATTAAATATATAAGCATCAGCAAAACCAGACTATTTGAGCTAACACATTGATTATTTGATATATATAGGGTAGCAAGGAGTCTCGCCCCTACTACCCTAGTTCAACTGTTACGGTGTTACGCTGTTACGGTGTTACGCTTATTACTTCACCATAAACTTCTTGCCGTTCTTTATAACTACTCCATTGTAACGAGAGTTTACTCGCTGACCTGCAATGTTGTAGATTGGAGCTGAAGAAGCGTCAGTTGCGTTAATGGCATCTATGGTTGTTGCATCGCCATCGTCAAAAAGGAAGCTAACCTTTGCGCCTGCAGGAACCGGAAGCTCAAGGTATGCCTTGTGAATAGGCATATTGAGGGAAGGAGTGCTTGAAGGGTTCACATAACGGAACAGGCCTTTCTGCATCACATAGATGGATTTACCTTCCGTAGAAATAGACTGAGCATCTACAGTCACACCCTTCATGACATTATCACCAGCATAGTCTGGAAGATTATCGTCGTTGCGATCACTGATTGTGTAGAAAGTATTGTCATCAGTTGCATCTGCATCCATTACCTTAAGGAGTACACCTGTGTTCTTTGGAATGTATGTGCCATCGCCTTCTGCACCAGGATTGATGCTTTGCATGCGGATGTAATAATTAGACTCACCGTAGTCGCCAGCACCTTCTACCTTGCCACTTAGAGCGCCAGTGAAAGCATAGACCATCTTGCCACCTTCAGCCACACACTCTGCGAGGTCAACATCAAACTCACGAGAGAATGTACCATACTTGCTGCTCACCTTTGAGTCCTTGATCTTATAGTCAATCATGCTTGAGTATGAAGCCCAATCAGAGATACACTTATTATAAGCCGACTTGCGAACATAGATCTTCATGCCATCAGCAAACTCCTTGTACTGGTCGTCACCGCCAAGGTCTGCAGGTGTGAGTTCAAATCGAGTGGTAGAGAGGAGCTGCTTTGTAGGATTAGCCTGAGCGAAGAATAGGTTTTCAATCGTCTGGCTGGCTGTTTGCTTGAATGCCTTTGCACCGATGTATTCCACATTGTTGAACATCACGATTTCCTTGATAGAAGAAGGTGCACTCTGGCAAGCATAGTCACCCATGAGCGATACAGTCCAATCCTTTGTGCCATCGTTAATTGTTCCAGGCACAACATAAGTATGAGCTGTTTCCTTGATATCAAGGAGGTCAACCGACTGGTCACTCACTGCGATATACTCGTTCTTACCATCAACAAGGAATGAAGGATTTATGCTCTTAAACTTATTGTAGAAAGTCTCCTCTGCTGTATATGTTTCATACTTTGAAGCGCGAACATTAATATCTATATTGCCCAACATTGAATCATCAAACGAGTTGTAGTTCAGACGTTGGTCAATCTTAGCAGGATCAATCATCTCATCACAGAGGAAAGTGATTGTGTTCAGATTATTACAAAGACCGAAAGCGCGTGCGCCAATCTCAGTCACTTTGTTTGGAATCGTTACATTCTTCAGTCTGTCGCAACTATAGAACGCATAGTTGCCAATCTTTGTGATAGAAGGAGGAAGGAGTGTGAAGCGGTCGTTAGCCTTGCCTGGAGGGAAGATCACGAGAGTCTTCTTATCCTTCGACAGCAGATAACCATCGACACTTGAATATTCTTCATTGTCCTTAAACACATCAAAGTCGGTAAGACTATCGCAATACTTGAATGCTTCAGGATCAATGCTTGTCGTTGCTGTTGGGACGGAGATTGTTTTCAACTTATCGCAGCTACGGAAAGCCTCCTTACCAATACTTGTCACGCTTTCTGGTATTACAATACTTGTGATGCCCGACTCGGCGAACGCACCTGTAGCAATGGTCTTAATCGTTGCGGTCTCCTGGAATGTGACAGTCTTCAGGTTGGCACATTGAGCAAAGGCACTTGTGCCGATGCTAGTGACATTAGGTGGAAGAACGATTTCCTCAATACCAGTTCCAGAGAATGCACGACCTCCAATCTTAAGTTCGCTGGCAATACATGTTCCGTCGAACACAAACTTCTTAAGATTTGCCAAGCCATTGCAGGCCTGGTCGTTGATTTGCTTGAGCATTGAGCCGTCTGGCACATGCACTTCCTCAAGCTGGCTACAGCCAGTAAGTCCACCGAAGGTCTCTACGCCAGGAGAAAGGGTAACTGACTTCAGTTTCGAACTGCTGTTCAATCCACCCACATTCTTGAGGTCTGTAGATGCTGAGAAGTCTGCTGTCACAAGCTGAGTATAAGTGAAGCAGCTAGAACCGAGTGCTGTCAGTTCGGCATTGCTCTTGAAGTTCTTTATGTAAGTGTAGTGGAAGGCGTAGTCTTCAATGCGAGTCACGCCTGCTGGAACTGTATAGTCCTCGCCGTTGTGCATGCCTGAAGGCATTGAGATGAGAGTCTTGTTGTCTTTTGACATCAGCACTCCGTCCACGATGTTGAACACTGCATGATTCTCGCTGTTTGCCCTGTCTGCCACTGGCACTTCTTCATCTATATCCTTCTGGAACTCAAAGGTCTTGAAGTTAGCATTTGTCTGCGAGTTGCGGAAGTATTCAAGATCTTCGCCAATCACGATCTTCTGCACATTCGAGAAGCGGAAAGCGTTATACTCCACACGCTTCACCTTGTTGAGGTAGACGGTGTTAATGGTAGTGCTTCCCAGACATTCACTCGAAAGTTTTGTACACTTCTCATATACCGTGAAGTCACCTCTCTTTCCGCGTGGGAAGGCATTAAGCAGGTATGTCTCACCTGTTGGGTCTGCCGTATCTTTCTTATAGAGCACGCCATCGTATGCTGCAAAGACTGGGTTCCCGTCCTCAACTTCATAGGCTGTCAGCTGGCTTGGGGAATTTCCTGCCTTGACGGTAGTTACGCTTGATCCAAGCTTGATTGTCAGGATATTCGGAGTATTGTTGAACACATTGTTATTTATCGTTACCACATCATTTGCAACGACGACAGTCTTGTTAGCATCTTCATAAATATCCGTTGCAGGATAAACGAAGTAATAGATAGTCTTGCCATCTTTCGACTCAAGGAAACCAGCATTTGCATCCTTCTCTGTATCGTAATACACGAACTTGAAGTAAGGGTTGCTGTCAGGAATAGTGAACTTCTGGATTGTATAAACATCAGCATGGTTGTAATTCTTAAGTGTTGAAGGGAATACAATCTCCTTCACACCAGAGCTCTGCCATATTGACTCCAGAGTCTCAATGCCTTCGCTTATAACGAGCTTTGTCACCGAAGCTGGCAATTTTCCACCTTCATAGAATCGCACCGAAGTAACGGTCCACTCCATGTTTGTGTCGTTTGGGTCCTTAATCTTATGAGGCACGGTAACGGTCCCGTCTTGAATGATGGAGTTGTCCACCACCTTGAATGATTTCACCTTGAAATTGGCTGCATCAGTAACCAAATACTCTATACCATCCCATACGAAGTGGTCGTTATTGTTCCATGCCAAAGCCGAGAGGCTGACGAGGCATAACATAAATAAAGCGTATATCTTTTTCATATTCACTTAGTTTTTTTGCTAATTATTATTGATTGTTGTAATGTTTAGAGACCTTTCCAGAGATCTTCATCGGAATCGTCTTCAATGATGCGGTTTTGCCTTTTTGCTTCGATTACCAGATCATCGTCATATTCGCCATCAATACCTGGGCTGGCAGTAGTCATCAAGCCCTCAATTTTCAATTGTCGGCAGAAAACCGTCGGTTTAAAATATTCCTTTCTCATAGTTATATTCTAGTTTGTTTTTAGCTTAATTATGGTTACAAATTATGCAAAACAATAAAAAAAAAACGAAATATCAAAATTTCCTTTTGGGAAAATTATCAGATTTTATGATATGTCAAGGAGAAAGGGCCGCAAGGACAGACATATCCCTACGACCCTAACTGTTACGCTGTTACGGTGTTACGCTTCAGGCGGAGAAGGCATTCGCTGACTTTCCTACCTTAATCCACACTTGTGAAACATCGTCCTGCACGATGTATCCTCTGTTCTTCCACACACGGAGAGTTGCCTTTGGATCTCCACCGGACTTGCCTTGCTTACGGCGCACATCCAGATACTGCTCGTAGGTGAACTCCTGTGGCAGCAGCGAGAGCATGTTCTGAGGGACATTGCGTACAGGAAGACTGGTTTCTGCAAACTCCTCGTCTATCAAATCGCCGAAGAAATGCATCTTCAGCCACATGTCACGGCGTACGGAATAGCGCACATATTCTGCTATGGAGTCATCCCATTTGTAGCCGTTGGCGATGTAGAGCATGTTAGCCTTCAGCCATCCTATGACCACAGCACGATAGGAGAACACGCGATAGCCCTTGTCGTCGCAGAGGTCTGCAATCTCCTTGTGCTCCTTGAGCATAGCGTGAGCCAAGAGGTTAGCCTGAGGACATTCCACGAGCCCACGGGCATCGGTAAGGCGGTCCATGAAAGGCTTGATGTCAGCTTGATACTGCTCGTCATAGTCACCGATAACAGGGAGTTCGTCATCATCGTCAGAACCGATTATGGCATTGACATTCAGGCGCGAGAGAGAGCCGTTAGCCACCCAATCCTTTGAGATGAATCTTCGGGCTGCCTTTGGGGTACAAGAGGCATTCCACACCCAGCGAACAACGAAGTCTCCGTTCACGCTGTCGAGTCCCACACGGCGCTGTCCGAACTTTGCGGAATCAAATCCGTAGCGTACGTAGAGAGCAACCTTGTCATTGCGACCGCTGCCCACATTGTTCAGCATCTCAATCTCGTCAACCTTCGTTATCACACGCTTGCCACCGTTGTTGTCGGCATCAATGAGAGTCTGTGAAAGAGCCGCTGGCGTGAGGTCATCGTCAAGACGCTGGATAAGGATGTTCTCAGGCCTTGGCTGGCGGTCTTTCGACGCACCCTTGCCTTGGTTGCTCCTGCGCCATTCCTTCTCACGGAGCTTATTCTCGGCATCTCGCTTGGTGATGTCAGCAAGGAGACATTCTATAGGCTCGTTGACGCGACCTTTGCCCATAGACTGAGGTGCTATCAGAGGAGAGCAGATGTTTGCCTCATGGATAACACCATCGATGTACTTGAAGGTGACTCCCGAGAGATGCGCACAGAGAGCAGGCCAGATGGATTCCTCGACCATTGCCTTCAGCTTCATCGGAACCTTGGACGATACCAACGACAGGAAATTAGGCATATTCTCAGGACGAGTAGGCATCGTTATCATGCCTGACTTCGCCTTGTCTTCAGCATTGGCTGACTGTCCACCGGCAATAAGACGCATCTTGCGCTCATCGTTCAGAGCCTTCAGCACCTGTGTCAAGCGGTAAGGCATGCCTTTGCGAGGCTCCTTGAGGGCATTCTGGATAGTGGTACGCCATTCGTTGACGCCATGCTCGCCATCATTCCAATAGTTAGGAACAACCTTCTCCATAAGCGTCTGGTCATAGTCGCAGATGGAACGGAGGGTCATGGCAAGCTCGTAGGTCTTGACGTTTCGGTTGCCGTCACAAGGCTCCTTGCCATCGTTGTAGAGCTCCCAATACTTCCTCACGATATCCTTGTAAGGGATGCCGTCGTAGAGAAGAGTAAGACCCTCTCCCCCATTCCCCTCTCCATTAAAGGGCGAGGATGAGGCCGAAGTTGGAGCTGGGGATGAGACCGAAGTTGACACTTCGGGAACTGTGGCTGGGGTTTCAGAAATGGCGTCTCGTTTTGTGACGACATCTTTTGCAGGCTCGTTCTTGAAGAGGTCATCGTGAAGGTAGATAAGGTCGTCGGGACTTGCAGTAGTAGAAAAGAACACGCGCGTGATGTCCTTTGCACCCTTGTCGAACTCCACGTCGAGGAGATTGCTTGCCCACTGAAGATTCTCCTCTTGCGAAAGACCCGGTCGGCGACGGAACACGAGATGATAGCCTTCGCCACGAGCGGAAAGTTCAAGCATCAGCAAGCCGAGTTCGTCCTTTTTCTGGAGGATTCTCTCTCTCACTTCAGTCATCTTCTCCTTGGCGATATGGTCTATATCCATGCCGACTGAGTTAGAACACACTGTGCAACCCTTGAGCTTCATGTTGAGCCCAGGAATGCAACTATAATTAAACTGCAGCAGATTGCGCTTCTGGCTTTCGTCGCCCTTGCGGACATCGTCCACCATCTGCTTCTGCCTTTCACTGTTGCGGAGATTTCGGTACTCCGTGGCCGTGAGAACTGGACGCATCAGCTTCGAGTTCTCAAAGTAATAAATTACATAGTTACTCATGTCTATTTCTTTTTTAATGATTTTGACGATGCAAATTTACTACTATAATTACAGCTAATAACAATTTTCCCTGCACATAACTGACGAAGAGGCATAAAATAGGGAAAAGATTGTAGGGTAATGGGGAAAAGTGCGGGGAAAAAATTGCGGAATAATACACAAAGCTGCGTACTCAAAACGGGTACGGAGGTTGGCAATTATCACTGCAAAAGCGTAACACCGTAACAGCGTAACAGTTGAAAATGAAGGGTTATTCACGTACTCTAACTTCTCTAACTCCTTTAACTACTTATTATATATTATAATAATGTATAAGTATATAAAGATATTAATATATAAATATCTATCTATATACCTACACACAGATATACTTGCGCATAAGAAGAGAGAGGATTAGTTAGTAGGATAGAGAAAAAAAGCATAATATAAGTGGGATGAAAAGAAACATACCCCTCAGTTTTTACTGTTACGCTGTTACGGTGTTACGCTTTGGGGCAAAAAAGTCCTACGAACGCGAGGCAAAAAGTCCTACGAACGCGAGGCAAAAAGTTCACGAACGCGAGGCAAAAGTCCCACGAATAAACAAAAAAGCGACATGCACCTGAATGCATATCGCCTTTTATCCATGTGTAGCCAATACTTTAAGGAATTACTCCTCTGCTGGCTTGAGGTTTGTGTAAACGTTCTGGACGTCGTCGAAGTCCTCGAGCTTCTCTACCATCTTGTCGATAGTAGCGCGCTGCTCTTCGTTGAGGTCGCCCTTGAGGTCGTTAGGGATGTAAGTGAACTCACCACCGATGTCCTCAAAGCCCTTGTCCTCAAGGAACTTCTGGATAGCTGCGTAGCTCTTTGGATCACCGTAGATAGTGATTGTGCCTTCTTCCTCATCCTCGTCGTATTCGTCTTCTGCGTT
>JAZLHI010000070.1:0-18672 GCA_045616725.1 Prevotella sp.
CCTTGAAAACTGCATCGTAACTGGTGTATTGGAAGATATGCCAAAGATTATCCCAGAATACACAGCTACAGCATCGCAATATCTGCCTATGACATCTGTATTCAAGACCTTGACAGACAAAGCGTTGTATGAAGAAGACACGTTTGAACTGACAGAATCAGCAGCAGCAATTCTTGGCACTGACGGAACTCAGTTAGGCATACATGGAGGCTCTTTGCCTTATGACCCTACAACAACTTATCCTCGCTTCTTAACTTTTGATGTGGCAGAAAAGGCTGTAGAAGGCAAGCTCGCTGTTTCTGTCAGCACAACTGAATAAATGCACCAGCTATGCATAGATTTTATTCTTTGATATTAACTCTCTTCATCGCCACATCCATCTCATGGGGACAGACTTCGGTGCGCTACTGGTTCGACCAGCAATCAGCGAAGCAGACTCTCACTGGCTCTGAGATTGACTGCTCGACATTGACTACTGGTGTACACTTTGCCCACTTCCAGATAGTTGACGCAGACGGTATGCTCTCACCAGTGCGCTCGCAAGCATTCCTCGTGATGAACGACAGAGTTTTGCCTTCGTCAGACTATAGCAAGATCAGCTATTGGTTTGACCAGCATAAAAATCGTAAGACTCTTGAAGGCAATGAGATCAGCACGGAAGGTCTGAGCACAGGCATCCATTTCGTTCACCTTCAGATAGAGGGAACCGACAGAACGCTCTCGCCAGTTCGTTCGCAGGCTTTCCTGGTGATAAACGCGAACATGACGCCTTCGTCAGCATATTCTGGCATCAACTACTGGTTTGACCAACAGAAGGTTAGGACTGCTTATACAAGCGGTGATATTGATTGTACTGAACTCTCGAACGGCATTCATGCTGTTCATTTCCAACTGATTGACGCTAATGGAAAGCCTTGTCCTGTGCGCACCCAGTTCTTCGTAAACCTCGATTTCGCTGCACATCAGATATACTATTGGTTTGACGACGCAACTACTCGCAACCTCATGGATGTTGGCGACTCAGAGCTTAGCGTTGAAGGTCTTGCCAACGGTAAGCATACGCTTCATGCCATGCTGGCAGATGCCAAGGGCAATATTGTAAGCCCTGAGCAGATGTCAGCCGACTTCGTTATCGTTTGTCCTGACGATGAGCATGTTGATGCGAATGCAGACGGCATCTGCGATGTTTGTGACGAGCTGTTCTGTTATACTCGCGCCACTACAGAAGGTCGTTACGGAACGGTCTGCCTGCCTAAGGGCGCAACAGCTGCCCACATTACTGGTGCCGATATCTTCTGCATTTCCGGCAAGCGTGTAGATGACTCTGACAATCTCAGATCTATCGTGCTCGAGAAAGTGGACGATATGGAGGCTGGCAAGCCATACATCTTCCTCGCGTCAGGCAGTGAACTGAAGGTCATCTACTCAGGCGAAGCTGTCGATGAAGCTCTTGCGGACAACGGTCTTGTGGGAAGTTTCGAATACTGCGAAGTAGCGGAAGGCCTTTATCTGCTTTCAAATAATACTCTCGTGAAGTGTGGTCCTGGCTGCTCTATCGCTGGCAATCGCGCTTACATCGACATGGACGAGGTTCCGCAGTATGTGGAAGGCTCTGTCTCTGAGGCAAAGATGGTTGTCATCGGACTTGATGGCGCCACAAATGTTAGCGGCATCCGCATAGAGGGTGGTGAAGCCGTTCGCCATAACGTAAGTGGAATCCGCATACCACAGGGCACGAAGGGTATAGTGATAATGAATGGAAAAAAGATGCTCAATAAGTAAAGATGCTCAATAAGTAAAGTATGAAGAAGAAATATATATCCCCAACAGTCGTTGTCAGACATATTTCAACAGAACACACTCTCGCTGTCTGGAGCATTCTTATAGACAATAAGCCTAAGCCGGGCATTCAAGGAGATGCAAAGCGAGCTTCAAAAGTCGTTGATGACTCCGAGGACTTAGACGAGTGGGACGAACTGGAAGATCCCATAAAAAGCGTCTATGACTCTCTCATTTATTGAGAATAATATAAAGTAGAATCGTCTATTATATGTAGGGCGAAGATTCCTGAGCCGGACCGAAACAGTTTATCGGATAAGGCGGCTCAGAAATCTTCGCCCTATATTTAAACCCACATTTCATTTACATAGGAACCCACATGTTCATTCAATAGGCTACAAATGTGACACAAACTCCAATGAACTACTTGGGTATAAGACAAACGAATCTTATTACTAATTGTGTTTAGTCTTATTCCTTCTTCGCACTTGCTACAGAAAGCACTACATACCATGCAATGATTACGGCAAAGGCTGCGAGCTTGAAAATGAGCAAAAGCGGAATGCACGAGATGATGAACGACCAGCGGAGCTTGTTCTCGCTCCAGTTCCAATGCTTGAACTTCAGTGAGAACATCGGTATCTCGGCGATAAGAAGCCAACTCATCACGAACATCAGCAATACAATGCAGACTGCTGACCACTGACACTCGAACAATGCATCCTTGCCGCCAACGAGGAGCGAGCCCCAGAAGAGGGCATTTGCTGGCGTAGGCAGACCGATGAACGATGATGTCTGACGCTCGTCGAGATTGAACTTTGCCAATCGCAATGCAGAGAATGCCGCCATCACGAAAGCGATGTAAGGGAGATACTCGCGAATACATTCCATAGCCGACGGATAATCGAGTATCTGAAGCATGCGGAAGATCATTGCCGAAGGAGCGAAACCGAAGGTCACACAGTCGGCAAGCGAGTCGAGTTCCTTTCCTATTGGCGAAGAAACGCCGAGCATTCGTGCTGACATGCCATCGAAGAAGTCAAAAACGGCTCCGAGGATTATAAACAAAAGTGCCATGACAGGTTCTCCCGTCACAGCAAATATGGTGGCTATACAGCCTGAAATAAGGTTCAGGCTGGTTATTGTATTTGGTATATGCTTTTTGATCATTACGAATTACGCATTACGAATTCTTGCGCTCCATAGGTGCTCAGGCGAGCAAGCTCGGAGTCCGCATTACTTCTTCAAATGTCCGATAACAGTGACATTACCTGTAGTGGATTGTCCCATCTGAACATCAATCTTTGCGTCCATTGGCAAGTAGAGATCCACGCGAGAGCCGAACTTGATGAAGCCGAGATGCTCATCGATGTTGCAGTCGTCCAAAGGCTTTGCGTAAGTGACAATACGGCGTGCCACGGCTCCTGCCACCTGACGGCATAGAATCTTCTGACCGTTTTCAGCAGTGATTATAACCTCCGCACGCTCGTTCTCCTCGCTTGCCTTAGGCAGCCAAGCCTTGTGGAAATTGCCATTGAAATGATGAACCTCGTCAACATGGCCGTCACATGGGAACCAGTTGGCATGAACGTTCCAAAGACTCATGAAGATGCTTATCATCTGGCGCTTCTCATGGAAATACTTATCCTCAAAAACCTCTTCTGCCACAACAATCTTACCGTCAGCAGGTGCCACGATTACGTCTTCCGTATCGCCTTCAAAACGACGGATAGGACAACGGAAGAAGTTCACGGCAATGCAATAAGGGATGCCGATGAGTACGAGGAAAATATAAAAAGGTATCTTGCTTTCTATGTAGAACCAAAGGACTATCCCCAAGAGAACAGTGGCAGCCAATCCAACGATAAGCAGGTCTGAACCCTCATGATGCAGTCTTATATTCTTGATTTTCTTAATGCGCTTTCCCATTAGTTAGGTTTAGTTAGTGGTTGCAAAGTTACATAATTATTACGAGTAACACAAACTAATTTTTAACAAATTGCACATTTTAGGCGAAATATTATTATAAGCACTATAAAAAAAGCTTTTTATTTTGTCGTTTTTGCAAAAAATCATAACTTTGCGACAATAATTATAAATTGTAAATTCGTAAATCGTAAATACCAATGACACTAACAGAACGCTTTCTAAATTATGTGAAATTCGACACACAGTCGTCGGAGGAATCCGAGTCTGTGCCTTCCACTCCCAAGCAACTAATCTTTGCGAAATACCTCTGCGACGAACTTAAGGCTGAAGGTCTCGAGGATGTTGAGATGGACGAGATGGGCTATATCTATGCCACTCTCCCTGCCAACACAAAGAAGAATGTGCCTACAATAGGCTTCATCTCCCACTATGACACATCGCCAGACTGCTCGGGCAAGGACGTGAAGCCTCGCATCGTTGAGCAATATGATGGTGGCGACATCGTTCTCTCAGAGGGTATCGTTTCCTCTCCTAAGAAGTTCCCTGAGCTTCTTGAGCACGTTGGCGAGGACCTTATCGTGACTGACGGCACTACCCTACTCGGCGCTGACGACAAGGCTGGTATCGCTGAGATTGTCCAGGCTATGTGCTATCTTCGTGACCATGAGGAGATTGAGCACGGAAAGATTCGCGTGGGCTTCAACCCAGACGAGGAAATCGGCATGGGAGCACACCATTTTGATGTGGAGAAGTTTGGTTGCGACTGGGCTTACACCATTGATGGCGGTGACCTTGGCGAGATAGAATACGAGAACTTCAACGCTGCTTCGGCAAAGGTTCAGATAAACGGCGTGAGTGTTCACCCTGGCTATGCAAAGGGTAAGATGATAAACGCCTCACGACTTGCCGTGGAATTTGCAGACATGCTCCCTGCAAACGAGACTCCTGAGACCACAGAAGGTTATCAGGGCTTCTTCCATCTCATACATCTTGAGGGTGGCTGCGAGAAGGCTAAGCTTGCCTACATCATCCGCGACCATGACCGCAAGCTCTTCGAGGAGCGCAAGAAGCTCATCGCGAAATGTGCTGCGGACATGAACGAGAAGTATGGCGAGGGCGTTGTTGAGATTGAGGTCAACGACCAATATTACAACATGAAGGAGCAGATTGACCCTGTAATGCACGTCATCGACATCATACTCAAGGCTATGCAGGAGTGCGAAGTGTCGCCAAAGGTTCAGCCTATCCGTGGCGGTACTGACGGTGCACAGCTGTCGTTCAAAGGTCTTCCTTGCCCTAACATCTTCGCCGGCGGCGTGAACTTCCACGGTCCTTACGAGTTCGTCTCTACACAGGTGATGCAGAAGGCACAGGACGTCATCGTGAAGATTTGCGAGATCACGGGAAAGTATTCTGATTAAGGTTCGAAGCAAACTTCGAGGCTGATGGCTAATGGGTAATGGCTAATGGTAGCCTGCGGTTTCATAATACTTTGCAAATGAGGGAAAACCATCACCCATTAGCCATTACCCATTACCCTCAAATTGAGCAAAGCGAAATTTGAACACTATATGTTTGCAAACTACATAAAGGAAATAGAAATTGACCAGCTATGGAGCGGACAGAAGCATATCTGCTGGCAGCTGTCGCCGAGAGTGAACGTGCTTTCGGGCATCAATGGTGTGGGCAAATCCACGATTCTCAACAAGATTATCCGCCGACTTGCAGACCAGCGTCTCTATAAGTATGATTCGGAGATAGGGGTGCGCGTTGTGACAGAGCCGGAAGATGCTACGGAGATACGCTACGACATCATCCGCTCCTTCGACCGCCCGCTGCTCTCTTCCGATGCCCTCGGCAAGCTTGACCGCACTCTGCTGACCGAACTCGACTGTCAACTGTTCAACCTCCAGCGTCGCTATCTTGACTATCAGGTGAACATCGGCAACCGAATAATCCAAGCTCTACAGAGTGGTTCGCCGAGTGCTGCTGAAGAGGCGCAGAAGCTGTCGGCACAGAAGAAGAAGTTCCAGGACCTTGTGGACGAGCTTTTCACCGAGACAGGCAAGAAACTCATTCGCACTGAGAACGAGATTCGCTTCTCGCAGATAGGCGAAGTGGTACGTCCTACGCAGCTGTCGAGTGGCGAAAAGCAGATTCTCTGCATCCTTCTCACCGTTCTCGTAGAGGATATGCAGCCATACGTCCTGCTGATGGACGAGCCGGAAGTGTCGCTCCATATCGACTGGCAGGAGCGTCTCATAGAGATGATTCTTGACCTCAACCCTAATGTCCAGATTATCCTGACCACACATTCTCCGGCTGTCATCATGAAGGGCTGGATGGACAATGTAACAAACGTGGAGGATATAGTCATTTGACTTTGACCTTGACTTCTAACCTTGACTTCTAATTTAGCCAATAAAATATCCTCCGACTATCTCGCTGCCGCCAATATGATGAGGGGTAGCAAGAAGAGAAAGCGCATCGTGGCATACGTGGAAAGCTACGATGACATATTGTTTTGGCGTAATATTCTCAGCCAATTTGAGGACGATAAGCGCTACTTTGAGGTTATGCTGCCAAACATCGGCAGACGACTGGAGAGAGGAAAGAAGTCGGCTATCACGGCTCTCGCCGCCAACAAGCAGTTGGGAGAATACATGATAGCCTGCGTTGATGCCGACTACGACTATCTTATGCAAGGATGTTCCGCCACGTCGAAAGCCGTTCTGGAGAATCCTTACGTCTTCCACACTTACGTTTATTCAATAGAGAACCTGCAGTGCTACGCCCAGGGACTTCATAACGTATGCGTGATGGCTACGCTCAACGACCACGTGCGTTTCGACTTCGTGAGCTTCCTTCAGGCATATTCGCAGATCATATACCCGCTGTTCGTCTGGAACGTATGGCATTACCGTCATGAGCGCTACGACAAATTCTCGCTCATAGACCTCTGTCATCTCATAGAAACGGGCAAGCTAAAGTCGGCTACAATAAACGAAACGCTTGAGCACCTTCATGCCAAGGTGCAGAGGAAGGTGCAGTTCTTTGAGCATCATCTGCCTAATAAGGTTCAGGAGGTGAAGGAACTCGGAAAGGAACTGCGCGAGAAGCTTGGCATCCGTCCAGAAGAGACATACCTTTACATCCAAGGACACTTCCTTTTCGAGCATATCGTAGCGCCTCTAGTGCAGCACGTCTGCTACGGACTTGTACGCGAACGTGAGGACGAAATCCGTCGTTCAGCTGCACATTCCACACAAGCACGCAACGAACTTTCATGCTACTCAAGCAGCATTCAGGACATCAGTCAGATGATGAAGAAAAGCACCGGCTACCTCATGTCGCCAATGGTACAGAAAATCCATGCCGACGTGGCAGGGCTATTCGAGGGAGTTTAACCCAAATGGGACTATTTGGGTTAAAGCTTATTACACACAATTCAATATTCAAGTTGCACGTGCTTGAATCGATTACAGCGAATCCTTCAGCAAGTCGAAGAACCCCTTGCCGGACTGATTGCCCGACTGGTTTCCTGTAACAGTGTCTATGACATCACCCCATGTAGGCTTACCTGTAGGATTATAATCGTAGCCGCCTTCCGGTTCCCCGATACGGTACAAGATGTTCAGAACAGTATCGTTTTCATGCCAATACTCAAAATCAACGTGATAAACAACACCTAAGATACGCTTGTAATAGTGGTCTTCACTAGGATATTTACCCGCCTTATGGAAACCCGCATTACGCAATCTGTCGCAATAGATATAACGGAATTGCTCCATCTCCACCTCATGCTCAACCTCTACCTCAAGTGAATAGAAATGACCGCCTTCTCGATCTCCGAGACGTTCTATCGACATGGACTTTGCAGGAAGATCCCACTTCGGATATTGTGGAAGTAAAGTGTTCCATCTCGCAAGACATGCAGCAACGCCTTGGGTATTTCCGATGCTTTCAACATCGTTCATGACGTTTTGCAAACGAGACAATATATCAACCATACCGCCAGACTGTGGCTTTGCCTGTCCATCTTGATTAACGTTTGAGGAGTTTTGTCCTGTCATGGCATCTTTCACCACCTTACCGACAGTATCGCTCACGACTTGTCCGAGAGCATCGCCAAATAATTTTCCAAAGAGTCCCATATTGAATGTAGAGTTAATGTGTTATTTTCATGAATACTTTCGGGTGCAAATATAACACTATTTATTCAATAATCAAAAGCTTTTTGAAAGATTTTAAATTTACATATTATAATTTCAATTTCAAATTGCGTGTTAGTGGGGGCAAAGACACGAGAAAAGTGGAGAAATATTTCGTTGCATCCCTTTTATTTAGTAATTTTGCAGCATCAAAAGAAAAGAACGCAAATTATGAACTCAAAGAACATCCAAGATTTACTGACAGAATACGGCGAGTATTTTGCAGAAAAAGACCTTCCTATCATAGAGGAACTTCTGATGAAGTACGACAACATACTGGAGGCAAAGAAGATAATCAAGGCTGCTGGCCTTAAGAAGCCTTCCACAATACAAAAGTTATCAATCTTCGGAGGATGGTGGGGAATAGACAGATTCATGGTAGGCGATGTTGACTTGGGTATCGTAAAGCTCATCTCCTTTGGAGGTCTTGGCCTATTGAATCTCTTCGACATCTTCTTCCTAAAGAAACGTGTGCAATACGATAATCTCGTAACTGCAAACGTACATCTCGACCCAAGAGACCTTACGGAAGAGGAAATCAAGGAGATGCGGGAAAAACTTCGCAGACGATAAAGCCCCGTTCCTGCTATTCCGCTACTATCTAATAAAAAAACTCTCACAAGTTCGTGAGAGTTTTTTGTATTATCCAAAATGGTTCATTAGACCTCATCAACCATCAGTTATATTCTATGTATAAAGATTTTTTACCTGTGTGTGAACTACCTATGCATAACCTTCCAGTGGAAGAATCTCACGAGCATAGTTCATGTAAAAGCGGAGTACAACACCTTTCATTTCCGATGGAAGATAAGACATAGCCTCTGACGCGATGTCCTTTGGCACTCCCCAAATGGCTTCGGCGATGCTGCCGACTATTGCGCCAAGAGTGTCTGCATCTGCGCCAAGGCTGACTGCTTTTCTGATGGCATCTTCAAAGCCATTGCTTTCCGTGATTATCCACAGAGCTACTGGCACCGTGCCTTGACAAGTTTCGTCAAACTTATTCAGCACAGAGGCTTTATCAATATCTATGTTGTAACCGTATCTTTCTGCGATAGGGAGAAGTTTTTCGGTGATCGTCTCCTTATTGATTTCCTTTGCCGATCTACGGAGTTCATCGCCATAATGGATAGCCTCTACGACGGCTTGAGCACCTTTTATTCCTTCAGGATGATTGTGGGAACAGGCTGCAGATAACTCTGCTTCATGAACAGCTCCGCCTAGATTGCGATGAGCCCACGCTATTGGACTCACTCGCATAGCACTACCATTACCGAAACTGTTATATGGCTGCGGATTATCGCTCATTACCCATTGATGGAACCTACCGCCATAAGCTCCCATCGGATTGGGATATTTGCGACACCATTCGTGGATGAACTTGCCATAATTTGGCGGAACAACACCATCTTCAAGCAAGGCATCCGCAACAGCTATGGTACAGATGGTATCATCCGTAAAGCCGTTCTTCTCTGAGAACAGCGGAAAGTTATAGTCGTTAGTTCGGCTGAATTCCCACCGACTTCCTACAATATCTCCTATAATTGCTCCTAACATAATATCTTAATCTATTTAATGGTCTCAATTTGCACAAAAGGGTCAGACCCCTTTGTGCAAATTCGCTTAATTCTCCTCCTTATCATCATCGAAATAGCCTTTGGCAGCCTCCTTAAGTCTTTCCATACGCGATGGAGCAGACTCATCTGCCACTGAAGGTGCCATGCAAGCCTGAACCCTGCCATAGTACTTCATGCGAGAAGATCTCTCCTTGTGGAACATCTGGCGAGTGCCTTCCTCGTCCTGCTGGAACTCCAGGGTGTTGTCGATATTGTATGCTGACGCAGTGCGGATGACATCGATGTTTGCGCCAATGAAGTTGAACGACCAGCCGAGTTCCTTCAGCTGAGCAATCATCTGAGCAACCTTATCGATGGTATACTCCTTTGATGCATTCTCGTAACCGTCAGTGATGATTGTCACGCTGCCGATAGCGTTCTCCTTAGACTTCGTTGTTGCCTTCAGATCGGCAAGAGTCATGCCCACAGCATCGTTCAGCGGAGTGCATCCCCATGGCTCATAGTCCTTGTCGGTGATGTTCCTTACCTGGCCAACAGGCACGTTCTTGAAGATATAGCGAGAAGGGCGACCGTCGCTTTGGAAAGCGTAGATGCTTACAAAGTGCTCCTGAGTGTCAGCATACTTCTGCTGGGCAGAACGGATTGTGTTGAGTGTTTCGTTGCATCCTGAGATAGTCTGGTTTGTCACGCAGCTCATAGAACCGCTTTCGTCGAGAATGATAAGATTGTAAATCAGGTTTTTCTTAGTTTCCATAGTTTTTTGTTTTTTAGAAGTCAAACGGGAATTTTCGCCACTCCTGCGACGAAAGTGTCTTTTCAAACTTCTCCTCGTCAAACGAGAACAGCGTTGCCGCCCTTCCTCGTACAGGCTTTTCAGCTGCCATGCAGCACATAGCACCATCCATCGGCTCCTCGTTAACAAACCCCGATGCCACCATCTTTCGGGCAAAGTTGCGGCGGTCGTAGGTAGTCTCGTGGATAATCTCATAGATTCGCTGCAACTCGCTCATTCTGAACACATTGTTAAGTAGCTTGAAGGCAATGGGCTGTATGCGAAGCTTCTGCTGAAGGCTCTTCTTTGCCAGCTTGATAATATCCGAATGGTCAAAGGCAAGAGGCGGGAGTTCGTCCCACTCAAACCATTGAGCATTGGCAGCATCGTCGCCAGCAATGACATGATAGTCGCTTTTTCTCACCAGAGCGAGGAAAGCTACGGTCAAAACACGTTCGCGCGGATCACGCTTTACATCGCTGAACACATGAAACTGTTCCAGATAGACCTTGCTTACGCCGGTCTCCTCACGCAGTTCTCGTAGCGCACCTTCCTCTACGGTTTCATCCATCTTCAGAAAACCGCCAGGCAGCGCCCACGATCCTTTGTAAGGTTCTATGCCACGTTCCACGAGCAGGATGTTGATTGTACTTCCATCGAATCCGAAGATTACGCAGTCGGTCGTCACCGCTGGATGAGGGTACTTATATGAATACATTTCAGACATCTTTGTGTATTTTTAGTTCGTTTGCGAGCGCAAAGTTAATGCGTCAAAATGACATAACAAAATATTTTAGCGTTAAAATGAAGCAAAACACCATTTTCTTGATATAATGCGTCATTTTAACGCATTTTTATTAGTAGAATACATTAAGGACGATAGCCAAAAAAGGGGTTACCATCTCGGAAACCCCTTATTACAATTTCTATTCCAAATTGTGCGTTAGTCCACTTATTCAAGCGAGTGCATGTTTAGCCTTATAGTTCCACTATTGGCCAGCCTTCCTTGTCCCACTTCATTTCGCGGACAACGAGTTCCGATGCGCGGTCGTTGTGGAGATAACCGTGGCAGAGGAAGTAGTCCTTGCCGTCGAAAGTGTAGGCTGAGCAATGGCCAGAGGCTACGTAACGGTCGCTGCGGAAGCATACAGGGGTGCCGCCACCGTCAATCATCTTGCGACCATCACGATCTTTATAGTCGCCATCTATGCTGCGCGAACGACCACAAACGACGCGATATGTGCTCTTGTCACCACGGCAACAGAAGTCCCAAGAAACGAAAAGGTAGTACCAACCGCCATGCTTGAAGATGAAAGGAGCCTCAATAGCATGTGTGCTGCTTGTGTCGCTCTCGGCAAGATCAGCCTTCTGGCGACGCTTTGCTATAGTATTCTGCTGAGCACCGTGAAGTGGAGCCGTGAGATCCTTGTTGAGCTGCACGAGCTGGATGCCGCCCCAGAAAGAGCCCCATGTCATCCAAGCATTGCCTTTCTCGTCGAAGTTGACAGCAGGGTCTATGGCGTTCCAATCTGTCTCGCCCGGAATACTGCGGATGACAGCACCAGTGTCGTGCCATTTCGTGCTGTCCGGAGAGAGCTTGTCCGCAACGGCATGACCGATAGCCGATGAGTTCTTGCCGAAGCTTGAGCATGAATAGAAAAGGTGGTACTTGCCGTTATGCTCAACGATGTCCGGTGCCCAAGTGTGACCGCGATAGTCAGGAACTGAGTTTATAGCCCATTCTGGCGTCTTGTCCAAGGCAGGATTCTGGATATCCCATGTCTTGAGGTCGGTAGATGTCATCACACCTACGTTCCAACCAGTAGAGAACACGTAGTAAACACCGTCAACCTTTATCATCACTGGGTCATGAGCACCAGGATTCGTGATACCAGTACGAGGGCGATTACCGTGATGTTGCGCGAAAGCAGAGACGGCAATCAGCAGCATTGCTGCGGAGAGGAGGAGATTGTTAAGGGTTTTCATGTTCGCTACTATCTTAAATTCTTAGATTCTTGATTGTAAAAAATTAGAGTCGTTTTTTATCAATGTAAACGGATAACGACAAAGCTATATGCAGGCATAGCTTGAGTAAAAGTATTGCCCAGTTCTACAGTCTTTTCTATTGGCATCAGACTGCCGTTGGTGTTTTCTTCGTTAGGAGCGTTGCCTGAAAGGTATGTGACGGTAGCCTGATAAGAAGAACCCTGGCTTTCTCTTAACTGTGCGAGATTAATATCTACAGAGACCGGAAGGTTTGTGCAGTTTACAAGCTTTATGATGAGGTCGCCTGTTTTTGAGTCGCGGACTACGGAATATGCTATGCGCTTTTCTGCTGCTGCCATTTGGGCGGTTGTTGGCTTTGAAGCTGACGCTTCAGGCACAGGTGCTTCAAGTTTGAGGTCGGAATAGATATACTCGTCACCGGAGTTGTTGCCGTAGAGCTTCTGGACATAGTAGTTTACGGTAGGTTGAATGGAAGTGTTGTCGAAGTAAATCATGTCCGGATTCCACTGAGTGTGACCGTTGCGACCGAAGAGTGGCGCATAAGATGCCATAACGACAACGTCAGCATTGCGCTCAACGGATGTAAGATGAAGTGCTTCGCCAAGGGCATTCTCAAGAGTTCTGCCCCAAGAAGCCCATTCGCCGAGATAAACCTTCGTGCCGTTGCGGTCGTACTTGTCGTAGAAATCACGGTTGTGGAGGAACCATCCCGGTTGAACATAATAGTGCTCGTCCACGATGTCGATGTTCTCCTTCTTTGCAAGTTCCCAACCTGCCTCATAGTCAGCACCTTCGTTGAAAGGTCCGACAGTGCCAACGACCTGAATATCAGGATACTTTGCCTTGATGCGACTGTTGATATAGTTGAAGCGTTCAGTGAAAACGTCACCGATGATATCCTCGTTTCCAACGCCAATCATCTTCAGATTAAAAGGTTTCGGATGACCAGCCTTTGCACGTTTAGCAGCCCATTCAGAGGTCTTCGGATCACCATTAGCCCACTCTATGAGGTTTAGGAGTTCCTGAGTGTAAGCTTCCATCAGGTCCATTGGCAAGCCGCCCTGCTGACCTTTGCCTCCGCGAGACGAGTTTTGGCATGGAACACCGGCAGGAAGAACAGGAAGTGGCTCTGCACCAATATCTTCGCAGAACTGGAAATACTCGAAGAAGCCGAGACCTTTTGTCTGGTGATAGTTCCAGATGTTGAACTGAGGCTTGCGCTCCCAGAGTTCGCCTATGGTTTCATTCCAGTGGTACATATTGTCAAGTCCGTTGCCGTGGCTCAGGCAACCGCCAGGGAAACGAACGAAACGAGGTTTCATGTCAGCAAGAGTCTGCGCAAGATCAGCACGAAGACCATTCTTGCGATTCTTGAAAGTCTTCTGTGGGAAGAGGCTCACGAAGTCTATTGCGAAAGAGCCAACCTGCTGAGGTTCAATGGATAGCACACAGTTTGCGGCTGTCTCGTTAGCCTTGAGCACAGCCTTCAGTTGCTTCCAATCCTTGCTTCCTACAGCTAAAGAAGTCTCTGCGATGATCTTGCCGTCGTCAACGAGCTTCACCTTTATGGCATTCTTGCCGCTTAGCATCTTTGTGAACAGTGAGACATCATACTTTTCGCCTTTCTTTACAGCTATTCCATCCCATCCTTCATTCTGGAAAGAAGCCCCTTTCTCGGTAACATTGAGAACGACAAAGTGAGGGTTGTTCTTGTGAATTGGGTTCTGTTCAGAGATAGTAGCCTTCAAGCCGTTGCCGGAAACCTTCCAAGAGGTCATGGCATTCCACTGCGCATTGTCTTCCTTTGAATATTCGAAGTCGCGGTTTTGGATAAGCTCTGCGTATAAGCCACCGTCGGCACCGTAGTTGATATCCTCAAAGAAGATGCCCATGAGCTTATCGGAAATCGGCTTTTTGTCGTTAGGTCTTACGGTAAGAGTAGCCTTCAGGGCTGTCATTCCGCGGAAGCGTTCAGGATCTTGCGCAGCGCGTTCGTTGTAGTTGTTGTTGCGAATGATGGCATCGTTGGTAAGGGCACGGAGAGTGTTGAGCTCCGAAGTTGCCATACGATGAGTCTCGCCAGTGAGTTGCTGACCAGAAACAGTGAGAGTCTGCGCTCTCTGGCTCTGCTTGTATTCAGCTTCAGTGATGGCTTTTGGCTCACTCCAAGTGACGAAATCAGCACTTGTAATGCTGTAGAACTTGCCTTCCTTGGTGGTGAAACGGACGATGAACACCCCCTCCGACTCCCCCACAAGGGGGAGGGAAGAACCAGAACGGGGTGATGACTCAAAAGCAAGGGTTGGGCTATAGACAGAGCTAACGCCTTTTACGTACGGATAATCCTGTGGTTTCCAAAGGAAAAGGTCTTTGGAATGTGTTGTGGCAAATTGGTTTTCGTTCTCGTCAACTTGCCAAACTGTGTACCACTTACCATTATTATATATAGAGGAAGGCGTGGAGAGCATACGCTTGTCGCCACCCCACGAGCCATAATCTGACTTTACATACGAGTAGTCGTCGCAGAGTTTTGTCCAAGTGCGATTGTCAATGCTGTAGGCTACCTTAAGACCTTCCATAGGGTCTCCGTGGTTATAAAGGAACACGCTGACAGAATCCGGGCGTGCTGCATTGGCGGAAAGTGCCGACGAAAGAAAAAGAGAGAGGGTTAGATTCCTTAATGTTTTCATTGGTTTGGGTTAGGTTTTATATATGGCTCGAAGCGGACGCTTCGAGAACGGGAGCTGGCTCGGATAGAGTTTGGAGTTTAATAAAGATGTAGGGCGAGGATTCGACTCGCCCTACATTATTCGGGGTTATTTCTTCTTGAAAACGAACTTCTTTGCGATGAAATAGAGCGCAACGAGAGCAATAATGCCAACAATGGCAATCTTCAACTGATGGTCATACTTGCCGATAGCTTCAACAAGTTCATTCTCAGGAATGAATGAGTGCATCCACCACCCGAGGGCAGCAAGAACGCAGTTCCATACACCAGCACCAAGAGTTGTGTAGCCAAGGAAAACGAAGAAATTCATCTTTGAAAGTCCGGCAGGCACGGAGATGAGCTGGCGGATGACAGGCACAAGTCGGCCTGTGAGCGTTGCCATCACGCCGTGTTCGTTGAAATAGTCTTCACTCTTCTTGACTTTCTCTTCGTTGAGCATGCAGGCGTGACCGAACTTGCTGTTTGCAAAAGCATAAACTATAGGGCGACCGAGGTAATAGCTTGCTACATAGTTAATGATAGCGCCAATGTCAGCACCGAGAGTTGCGAAGAGAACAACGAGAAATACGTTCAGTTCACCCGAAGCTGCGTGGTATGCGGCAGGCGTCACCACGAGCTCAGAAGGGAAAGGTATGACAGAACTCTCGAGTGTCATGCCGAGAGTTACTGTCCAATAATTCAGATTGTCAAATATCCAAGTTGCTAATTCGTGCATAGTTAGATGCCTTTGGCTTTTTAGTTCTTTGGTTTCCAAGAATCCTTAAGTCCAACGGTACGGTTGAAGATAAGCTTCTCTGGAGTTGAGTCCTGATCTACTGTGTAATAACCGATACGCTGGAACTGGAGATAGTCGAGAGGTTTGCGTGTTGCGAGCCACTTCTCTACGTATGCCTTCTTGATTTCAAGGCTGTTAGGATTGATGAATGGACGCATATCCTCAACATCAATGCGGTCCTTGCCATGCTCCTTGGAGTAAGCAGCAACCTCATCGCGTGGGTTCTCTACCATCCAAAGGCGGTCGTAGTTGCGAACCTCTGCCTCAAGACAATGCTTGCAAGAAACCCAGTGGATGGTCTTGCCCTTGATCTTCATGTTGCAGTTTGCTTCGCCAGTTTTTGTCTCTGGGATAACCTCAGCATAAACCTCGATGATGTTTCCGTCGGCATCCTTCTTGCAGCAGTCTTCCACGTTCTCAGGACACTGGATGATGTATGAGTTCTTCAAGCGCACCTGCTTACCAGGACCGAGACGGAAGAACTTCTTAGGAGCGTCTTCCATGAAGTCGTCGCGCTCAATCCAAAGCTCACGGCTGAACTCAATCTCGTGAGTGTTGCCTTCTGTTATAACATTGCCCTCAGCGTCCTTGAGTTCAGGATTGTTGATTGCCTGGTAAACTTCAACTGTATCTTCTGGAACGTTAGTGAGCACGAGCTTTATTGGGTCGCAAACAGCGCTTACGCGGTCTGCACGCTTGTTGAGATCGTCACGAACGGCAGCCTCAAAGAGAGACATCTGGTTGAGGGCGTCGAACTTAGTGTAACCAATCTTGTCGATGAAGCTAAGGATTCCTTCAGGAGAGTAGCCACGACGACGGAAACCGCTGATAGTAGGCATACGAGGGTCATCCCAACCGTCTACGACACCTTCCTTAACAAGGATGAGGAGGTTACGCTTTGAGAGAAGGATGTGAGTGAGATTGAGCTTATTGAACTCAGTCTGGTGTGGGCGATTGTCGTCAAGAGGCTGGTCGTCGCCGCCAACTTGCTTTGCCCAATCCACGAAGAGATCATAGAGAGGACGGTGGCTTACGAACTCAAGTGTACACCATGAGTGGGTAACGCCTTCCCAATAGTCGCACTGACCATGAGTATAGTCGTACATTGGATAAGCATTCCACTTGTTGCCAGTACGCCAGTGAGGCATGTTGAGCACGCGATACATAATAGGATCGCGGAAGTGCATGTTGTCGGAAGCCATGTCAATCTTGGCACGAAGCACCATCTTTCCTGGCTCCATGTTACCTGAGTTCATCTCTTCGAAGAGGCGAAGTGACTCTTCTACAGGACGGTTGCGGTAAGGAGATTCGGTACCAGGAATAGTAGGAGTACCTTTCTGAGCGGCAATCTGTTCTGCAGTCTGCTCGTCAACATACGCCTTGCCCTCCTTGATAAGGGCTACGGCAAGGTCCCAAAGCTGCTGGAAATAGTCAGAAGCGTAGTAGATATTGCCCCATTTGAAGCCAAGCCATTCTATGTCGCGCTTGATAGCGTTCACATATTCTATGTCCTCCTTCTGTGGGTTAGTGTCGTCCATGCGCAAGTTGCAGACGCCGCCATACTTCTGTGCAAGACCGAAGTCGATAGCGATAGCCTTGGCATGACCGATGTGAAGATAGCCGTTTGGCTCTGGTGGGAAGCGAGTTTGTAGGCGATTGCCGTTCTTACCGGCAGCAAGATCTGCCACTACTTGCTCTTCCACGAAACTCATTGATTTCTTTTCTTCAGCGTTATTGATAACTGTTTCTGACATATTTCGGTTTACGGTTTTACGTTTTTTGCGGTTATATGGTTATGCGGTTTTTCCCCTCTAATCTTATAACCACAATATTTTTTACTATTTTCCAAACTTTTCTTGCGAAACATTTGGCAGTTTCGCTAAAAGTATATAAATTTGCAGCATCTTAGATTTCGCACATTTTATTTTTAAGCCGTTAGAGGCTACAGCGAAATCGTAATTTTCAAGAGGCTGACTCGTCCTGAGTCGGCCTCAATTTGTATCCCCCTCCCCATAATCGGGGAGGGGGTAAGGGGGGAGAGGCTTTTTTAATAAGCGAACAAAGGATAATCCTTCATGATCTCGTTAACTTCCTGACGTACGCTTGCGATAACGTTTTCGTCTTCTGGAGCGTTGAGGACAGTTTCGATGAGTTCTGCTATCTTAACCATAAGGTCTTCCTTTGCACCACGAGTAGTGATGGCTGGAGTACCGAGACGGATACCAGATGTCTGGAATGCAGAGCGAGTGTCGAATGGAACGAGGTTCATGTTTACTGTGATGTCAGCAGCAACGAGAGCGTTCTCTGCGATGCGACCAGTCATCTCAGGATACTTTGTGCGGAGGTCAACGAGCATAGAGTGGTTGTCAGTACCGTTAGAAACGATCTTGAAGCCACGCTTTACGAGCTCTTCTGCGAGAACAGCTGCGTTCTTCTTAACCTGAAGAGCATACTCCTTGAACTCTGGCTGGAGAGCCTCGCCGAAGGCAACTGCCTTAGCAGCGATTACGTGCTCGAGTGGACCGCCCTGCTGTCCTGGGAATACTGCTGAGTTGAGGAGTGAAGACATCTTGCGGATAACACCCTTCTTTGTAGTCTTGCCCCATGGGTTGTCGAAGTCCTTGCCCATCAAGATGATACCACCACGAGGACCACGGAGAGTCTTGTGGGTAGTAGAAGTTACGATATGAGCGTACTTAACAGGGTTGTCGAGAAGACCTGCAGCGATAAGACCTGCTGGGTGAGCCATGTCGATCATGAGGAGAGCGCCAACCTTGTCAGCGATAGCACGCATACGAGCGTAGTCCCATTCGCGAGAGTAAGCAGAAGCACCACCGATGATGAGCTTTGGCTTCTCTTCCATTGCGAGGCGTTCCATCTCGTCGTAGTCAACG
>JAZLHI010000071.1:0-9620 GCA_045616725.1 Prevotella sp.
CAGAAGATGCCATTAGCCATTAGCTTTTAGCCTCAACCTGAGCAACTGCGAAGAGTTGAACTACTTATTCTTCTTCTTTGCTACGTAAGCGTCGATGGCTGCTACGGCTGCTGTTGTTACGACGTCACGAACAGAAGAACCCAAGTCAGTGAAGTGGATAGGCTTGTTAAGTCCCATCTGGATAGGGCCAATGATTTCTGCGTCATCGTCGATAGCCTGAAGGAGCTTGTAGCCGCTGTTTGCAGAAGAAAGGTTAGGGAATACGAGGGTGTTAACCTTCTTGCCCTTGAGACGAGTGAAAGGATAACGATCGTCGCGCATCTTCTGGTTGAGAGCGAAGTTCACCTGCATCTCGCCGTCGATAGCGAGATCTGGATATTCTGCCTGAAGTTCTGCCACAGCCTCATGAATCACAGCTGCACTACCATCCTTCGCAGTACCGAAGTTAGAGTAGCTGAGCATAGCGATAACAGGTTCGTCGTTGAAGAAGCGAACAGTATGAGCTGCGAGGTGAGCGATATCCTTGACAGTCTCCTTGTTAGGGTGACGGTTGATGAGTGTATCAGCTATGTAGTAGATACCCTTGCGAGTGTTAAGGATGTGCATTGTACCGAAGTGGTTGAACTGTGGCTGGATGCCGATAACTTCCTTCGCAACCTTGATGGTATTTGAATACTTTGTGTAAAGACCAGTGATGAAAGCATCTGCGTCGCCAGTCTCAACCATCATCATACCGAAGTAGTTACGCTCGAACATCTTATCGTTAGCCTCTGGGAAAGTGTATCCCTCGCGCTGACGCTTCTCTGCAAGAATCTTTGCATAACGCTCGCGACGCTCAGCCTCACGGTCGTGACGGAGGTTTACTACCTCTACGCCTTCAAGAGAAAGGTCGAGTTCAGCTGCAAGCTTAGCGATACGCTCGTCGTTACCAAGGAGGATAGGCTGACAGATACCTTCTGCCTTTGCCTGAACAGCAGCCTTGAGCATTGTTGGGTCGATACCTTCTGCGAACACTACGCGCTGTGGGTGCTTGCGTGCACGGTCATAAAGCTGCTGAGTGAGCTTTGTCTCCTGACCGAGAAGCTGACGAAGACCATTCTTGTATGCATCCCAATCTGTAATTTGATTGCGAGCAACACCTGATTCCATGGCTGCCTTTGCTACGGCTGCGGAAACCTCTGTGATGAGGCGTGGGTCAACTGGTTTCGGAATGAAGTAAGCAGGACCGAACTTAAGGTCATCGTTGTTGTAAACGTCGTTCACAACGTCTGGAACAGGCTGCTTTGCGAGGTCTGCGATAGCGTGAACGGCTGCAAGCTTCATCTCTTCGTTGATGGCTGTTGCGTTAACATCAAGCGCACCACGGAAGATGTAAGGGAAACCGATTACGTTGTTGATCTGGTTAGGATAGTCCGAACGACCTGTTGACATCAACACGTCAGGACGAGAAGCCATAGCATCCTCGTAGCTGATTTCAGGAACTGGATTTGCAAGGGCGAATACGATAGGGTCCTTAGCCATAGAGCGAACCATATCCTGAGAGAGAACGTTACCCTTAGAGAGACCTACGAATACGTCTGCGTCCTTAACGGCTTCTGCGAGAGTATGAGCATCACGACGGTCTGTAGCGAAGAACTTCTTCTGCTCGTTGAGGCCTTCACGATCGGATGTGATAACACCCTTTGAGTCGAGCATGAGGATATTCTCTTTCTGTGCACCGAGAGCCATGTAAAGCTTTGTACAAGAGATGGCTGCTGCGCCTGCGCCGTTTACCACAATCTTCACATTCTTGATGTCTTTGCCATTAACCTCAAGGGCGTTCTTCAAGCCGGCTGCCGAGATAATGGCTGTACCGTGCTGGTCGTCGTGCATTACAGGGATGTCAAGAGTTCTCTTGAGACGCTCTTCAATGTAGAAGCATTCAGGAGCCTTGATGTCCTCAAGGTTGATACCACCGAATGTAGGGGCAATCTTCTCCACTGCCTCGCAGAACTTCTCAGGGTCTTTCTCAGCGACCTCAATGTCAAACACATCGATGCCACCGTATATCTTGAAGAGCAGACCTTTACCTTCCATAACAGGCTTACCACTCATAGCGCCGATGTCGCCAAGACCGAGCACGGCAGTACCGTTACTTATTACGGCTACGAGGTTTCCCTTTGCTGTATATTTGTAAGCTGTAGAAGGGTCAGCCTCAATTTCCTTACATGGGAATGCAACGCCTGGCGAGTAAGCCAAGGATAGGTCAGTCTGAGTGCGGTAAGCTTTGGTTGGTTTCACCTCAATCTTACCAGGGCGACCGCTCTCGTGATATTCAAGAGCAGCCTCTTTTGTAATCTTTACCATAGTCTATTGAAGATATTTTTTGTGTTGTTAAATTCCGTTCTATTTGGGCACAATGGCCACAAATTGGTGCAAATTTATTAAAAATAATTATTATAATATGTATATCGCCACATAATTATAGTAAGGTATTGTGCAAGGTCAACATATCATTTTTCAATATGATAGCAATTCTGCCATATTTTGTAATTTTGTAACGGAAATAACAAATCAAAGTTTCAATATGAAAGAACTCGAACTCAAGTACGGATGCAATCCGAACCAGAAGCCTTCACGCATCTTCATGCAGGAAGGTGAACTCCCTATCGAGGTGCTCAACGGCCGTCCTGGCTACATCAACTTCCTCGATGCGTTCAACAGTTGGCAGCTCGTGAAGGAACTCAAGGCCGCTACAGGCATGCCTGCCGCTGCAAGTTTCAAGCACGTTTCTCCTGCCGGTGCAGCTGTTGGTCAGCCTCTCTCTGACACTCTCAAGCAGATCTATTTCGTTGACGGTATTGACATCGATGATTCTCCTATCGCTTGCGCTTACGCTCGTGCCCGTGGTGCTGACCGTATGTCAAGCTACGGCGACTTCATCGCGCTCTCTGACACTTGCGACAAGGCTACTGCCCTCCTCATCAAGCGTGAGGTTTCAGACGGTGTTATCGCTCCTGACTATACAGAGGAAGCTCTCCAGATTCTCCGTGAGAAGCGCAAGGGCACTTACAACGTCATCAAGATTGACCCAGAGTACAAGCCAAACCCAGTGGAGACAAAGCAGTGTTTCGGTATCACATTCGAACAGGGACGCAACGAGATAGACCTCTCTGACCCAGCTCTCTTCGAGAACATGCCTACACAGAACAAGACATTCTCTCCAGAGGCTAAGCGCGACCTCATGATTGCCCTTATCACTCTCAAGTACACTCAGTCAAACTCTGTATGTTATGTTAAGGATGGCCAGGCAATCGGTATCGGTGCCGGTCAGCAGAGCCGTATCCACTGTACTCGTCTTGCAGGCAACAAGGCAGACATCTGGTGGCTTCGTCAGCACCCAAAGGTAATGAACCTCCCTTGGGTAGAGAAGATTCGCCGTGCAGATCGCGACAACACTATAGACATCTACATCTCCGACGACTATGAGGACGTACTCGCAGAAGGCACATGGCAGATGTTCTTCACAGAGAAACCAGAGCCTCTCACACGCGAGGAGAAGAAGGCTTGGATAGCGAAGAACACAGACGTAGCTCTCGGTTCAGATGCATTCTTCCCATTCGGCGACAACATCGAGCGTGCTCACAAGAGTGGTGTTACTGTTATCGCACAGGCAGGTGGTTCCGTTCGTGACGACAATGTCATCGAGACTTGCGACAAGTACGGTATCGCAATGGCATTCACCGGCGTCCGCCTCTTCCACCATTAATTCAACTATGAGGCTAAAGGCTAAAAGCTAAAGGCTCTATCCAACTATAAGAACCTATCCAAGGACTATCATCCTTGGGTAGGTTTTATTGTTTATATCCCTTAGGTTTACAATACCTAAAGCTAAGGAATACGATATCTAAAGTCCTTGAAAGCGATTGATAAGCCTAAGGAATACAACCCATTTTTGTATACGAAAGCAAAACACTTTCGTATACAAAAGCAAACTACTTTCGTATACGAAAACGAAGTGAGTTTGTATACAAAACTTATTCGTGTTCGTGGACTTTATTCTTCGTAACTCAAAGGAATGCGATAAATACCCATAAGGAATACACCCTCTAATCTCTTCATTCAGACACACAACCTCTGCGAACATGCCACACATCCCAATTATTTCGTCCCATTTTTCACCGTGAATAGACGCAAAACCGTGAACACTTTATATACACATCTCGCCTATTCACGGTCCGACTTCCCCTTTATATAGGGCAAATCGTGAATACCGTGAATATTTTTACATAGGTCTATATAGCAAAGAAACATCTGCACCATCTGCATCATTTGCGAGAGAAACAGCCCATTCCAGCAGAAGGCTTTTCTTTTTCACGCAGATGATGCAGATGGCGCAGATGGTTAATATGTTTTACGGAGATAGGAGTAACGTTCTAACTATCCTCTATCCTTCAATACTATTCTCCAGAAATAGTTACTGATTGAGCTGTCAATGCGTTTACTTCATAACCAGCAGGCATCTCTGCTCTTGTACCAGGAATAAATGCGGCAGGAATAGTTACAAATAAGAATAGAATAACAGAAAGGGCTGAACGACTCTGGCCCTCTATGGACACAGTGCTATGAGTTAATGGGATATTCTGTCCATTGAATATCATATTGTCAATGTTAATCCCCAATCTTCCTTTTGTTCCGAAAGAAGAAGACTTTTTAGCTAAAGTAACCTTGCCTTCTACTAATGTGCCACGTGGAATTGCAACTTCATCGCCCACCATCACGTCTCTAGAAACCATAAATTCTACAGTATCCCCCACTTTGACATTAGAAGCTCTTACGTTTTTAGTTGCTTCAAGAGGAATTAAAGAACCTGAACGCAATTTGAATTCTTTGCCTTCACTACGTTGAACTTTTGATATCTTTGTGTTTGACGAAGAATCAATTTCTTCTTGCATCAGCGTATTATTAGTTTCGGATACAGTTTCTGTAGCAGAGCAGGGTTCTGCAACGGAACTGGTTTCTACATCAGCATTCGGAAATTCGTATCTTTGTTCTTGGACAGTGATTTTGTCGTAAGCATTTTTAAAAGATAGCTCTTTATTCCCTTTAAAATTAGGAGTGTCATTGTTCTTTGGAGTGAACATATAATAATACTTGTCATTGGTTCCTTCTTGAGAAACCCTAAAGTAAGTTTTCTTGTCTGTTTTTTTGTAAAAAATTTCTTGTTCTTGAGCTTCCATGTTTGCCGTTACAACAAAAGCAAAAGCAAATAATGCTAAAATTTTTTTCATAACATTTACTCATGCCTCCTGCTCCTCTCGGCCTTTATTCATTTATATATACAGAATGCGTGGAGCAACTATGATTCCACACTTCTGATGATGGGCGCCTAGGAAGAGCCTTAGTATAAAAGATATGGAGACAGTGCCCCACGCATATACACGTGGAGAACCATCATGTCCATTCTTGTATACTAATGATTAAGTTTCCTAGGCTTTATCATCACAAGATGAAGACATAACGCTTCTGTTTATTTACCAATAAGATTCGCTCCGCTGAGCGAGTGAGTATGAGCTGGGAATCTGCTATCTATCTGATGAGATGTCCGCTCACATGATTATTCGTTATATGAGTTATAAAGTAACAGTCAACATAGGTTTCAAAGAAAATGTACCAAGTGGTATTTGAGTTTCTTTTGTAGGTAATGTAGGATAGGTTCGTTCCGTATTTAGAAAATGAATCTGGAGCTAAATACTTTACTTTATTGTCAATATTTGACACAATATCACGAACTATATCTTGCACATAATCCCACGCAAAATCGTATGTACCAAGATAGCCTTGATCATACAATATTCGGAACAACTCGTATAGGTCGTCTTCTACCTCAGGACTGAATAGGACTCGTTTCATTTGTAGAGAGCTTCTATTCTTGGGCGAAGACGGTTCAGGAGTTCCTCACCAGAGATACCGCGTGTCATGTCCATTCGACGATTACGGCTTATGTAATTGACGGAAGTAGCTTCTGAAACTATTCCTGGTTCATCTTCTTCTAGTATGTTATATTTCATGACTATTTGAATTTCGTCTGCAAAGTTAACACTTTATTTTTATTCTCCAAAGAAATAGGGGGAAATCTTTGTTATTCATTCCTTACAATCCTTGCCTCTCCATCAAACTGGCAGATGTGGGCGGCGAGGGTGTTGAGGTTGTGGAAGATGGAATAGTCGGTGGTGCTTGGTATGCCTTTCACCTCGCCCATGTCCTCGGGATGCCAAGGGGATAGGATGAGGAGGCTGCCCTGCACGCATGCTTCGAAGCGTGATTGCTCGGGCTTCCAATAGCGGCCGATGGGTTCCTTCTGCAAATGGATAAGTGGATAGCCTTTCTCAATGCAGCGGTTCTTAATGAGCTGTTCGCCCTCTGATATGCCCGGTGTCACTATTACCGTTGCGCCTTCCATGACCATACACTTCCATTGGCGTGCCTCGTTGCGGAAGGCTTCTGTCTTTTCGTAAGGGATGGTGGTGATGAGGTCTGGGGTGTATTGCCCTTCATTATAGCCGGCAGCTGTGCGCTCTTGTTCCGTAAGCATGCCGTAGCGTGCCTTCCTATGGCAGAACACCTGCACCTTCTTTGCCCAGCGAAGCAGGAAGAGATTGCCGAAGGCGGCGTAGTCGGTACCGTCTATGATGACATGAAGGCGGCGCTGCATGAACTGTGGATAGAGGCGGCGATAGATGGCGCGGCGAGGGTTGTCATGAACATAGTTTATCATGGCCGCCTTATGGCGCTCATGCTCCGCGGGATCTATGGCAAGGGGAAAGCAGATGGTGTCGTCGTAATCATCATCAAAGAGGGGGCGCTCTATGAGTGGACGGGTGGCGTAGTAGGCGCGACGCTGGTTTTGACTCCAATGTTGAAGGCGGTGAGCCAAGCTTGGCTCACCTTGTTTAGGCTTAGAGCTTGACTCTACGTACCCCGTCACTTCGCGGCGCCAGCGGGCGGTACAGGCGGACTTGAAGCATTGGATCACGTAGCCGAGGCTTTTGTCCATGCGCTCCTTGATATGGATTACGCCATGCCAATGATCTGGCATGCTTACCTGGCAAAGCGTCTCTATAGGGCGGCCTTTGGAGGTTTGTATGGTAGCAGTCTTTTCCCATTCCTCTTGAACGATATCACCAGTAGGAGTATGGAGGACAGCAGGATTGCTGGTATTGTCGTTCAGTTGGCTGAGCCTTGGCTCGCGTTCTGTTACGACAAGGGTGATGAGGTATATGCCAGCCTCGTAATAGTCATGACCAGGGTTGCGAGGCCTATATGATGCGTTACCAAAGCTGTTCATGAAGGCAAAGTTATTACATCCTTACGCTAACTTTCTTGCCTGAGTATTCAACAGTCTTGTTGGTGCCGTCTGGAAGCAGAACGGTGAACTGCCTGTGCTGTGGCATTCCCTTGAAAGAGCCGCGGCGTGGAAGGACTGTGAGCTCGCGCTTCGCATCACTCCAGCGGAATGTGATGGTTGAATATTCGCCGCTCTGGTATGCGAGGGTTGTGCCATCGTCTTCGTAAAGGGTGAACTCTGCGTCGGCTCCAGGGAACACGCGGAGAGTGAGGGCTTCCGCATTGGCGATGTCAGAGGTAGAGCGAGTGTTCTGCCCTACTCCATTCCAAGGGATGATAGAACCTGACTTTGCATAGACATGGATGTCATCATCTATACGAGTCCACTTAGCTGATTCAGGAAGATAGACTTGTTGGTTCTGGACATCGTCACCCGTAGCAGGACATACGAGAATGTTCTTGCCAAGCATGTATTCCGTTGTCTGCTGCATAGCCTTCTCGTCGTTAGGGAAATCAAACACGAGTGGTCGCATCATGGTACTGCCTTCGCGAGAGACACGGGCTGCCTCGCTATAGAGATATGATGTGAGGTTGTAGCGCTTACGGATAGCCTTGACAAACTGATTGTATGTATCCTCCTGATAGCGCCAAGGTTCGGTTTGACTCATGTAGCCATGAACACGCATCACAGGGAGATAGACTGCATTCTGAATCCAACGGAGCATACGCTTCTGATAGCTTGCGTCGGAATATTGGTTGCCCGGACGGAAGAAGCCGCCAGCGTCGTATGTCCACCAAGGCACACCGGCAGCCATCTGTCCGAGACCACCAGCTATCTGTCGTTCGAGAGTCTTGTAGTCGTTGCCCACATCGCCGCTCCAGGTAAGAACGCCGAAGCGCTGGATGCCCGGAGAAGCGGAACGTGTCATAATCATCGGGCGCTCGTTAGGACGTTCCTTAAGCAAACCATTGTAAACCACATCGTTAACGGCAAATGGGAAGATGTTACGAACGGCATTGCCAGAGAGCTTGCCCTTATCCACCATTCTGCCGGCAAGGTCGTCATTCTCTGGTTCCGTAGCGTCCTGCCACCAAGCGTCGATGCCCGTAGGAAGGATGTTCTTGCTGTAGGCGTTCCAATAGGCATCGCCAGCTTCCTTCGAGAAGAAGTCTATCCAATCGGTGTTTGGGATATAGTTTCCGTCGGCAGCCATCTGCTTACCGAGTTTGCTGTTATGGTCAATCTTAGCCCAAACGGAAAGCATGAGCTTGATGTCCATGGCGTGGAGCTTCTCTACCATCTGCTTCGGATTGGCATAATGCACAGGATCAAACTCCATGGAATTCCAGCCGGTATTGCCCCACCACTGCCAGTCTTGCACGATCATGTCAATAGGAATATTGCGACGACGGAACTCTTCAGCGTTCTGCACTACATCATCTTGCGACACATAGCGCTCACGACAATGAACATAGCCAAGAGCCCAGCGTGGAAGCATAGGAACTTCGCCCGTGAGAGCGCGGTAGGAAGCTATGATCTCATCGGCAGAACCCGAGAAGACGGTATAGTCGATGGTTTGCGCAACAGGGGAAGAGAAGGTCAACTGGTCGGCTTTCACCTTATTATAATACAAAGAAGGTTTGTCGTTACGCTCTCCACGAACTACGACCTTATGCTCTCCCTTAGCCAATGTAGCCTTGAAAGCAGCTGTAGGTGGCAGCCAAATATTGTTTGCTTCGTAGAGAACCTTACCGTCAATCTCAACATAATGACGGCGCGCCATGCTCTGACCGACATCGAGGAGCAAGGAATATTCGCCTGTTTCGTCAATGTTGAGGGTGCTGACGAACTGCTGGTAATGTCGCTCCTCACGCTTGTTGCCGGTAGTGCTCGTAGTATTCACGACAACAGTCTCGCCCGATTCCGCCTCATTCTCAAGCTTCAGGCAATGGGAAGCTGGATTGAAGTCGGTCATGCCGCAGTTGTTCCACAGGATTCCGTAGCCCTTGTTTGAGATAATCATAGGAAGGGCTATCTGGGTGTTTACCTGCGTAAGGCGGCGAGTGAGACCTTTCACATTGAGGTTTCCATCCTGGAATTGTCCAGTGCCGAACTGGTAGTCATCGGCAGGAGTCTGGAAGGTTTGCGATACGCGATAGGCGTCATTGCCATTGTCCTTTGTTTTGATTATCACACGACCATAGGTAGCTTCCGAAAGAATACAGTTGCCCTTTGCATCGTGGAAAGAGAGTTGGTCGATAGGATTATAGCGTGCTGTCAAAGTGTTTTTCTT
>JAZLHI010000072.1:0-25264 GCA_045616725.1 Prevotella sp.
GCTAACGCCATGATTGTTGATAAAAGAATCTTCTTCATAATAATTCCTTTTGCCTTCCTGCTCCTTTCGGCTCTTTTCATTTATATATACAGAATGCGTGGAGCAACTATGAAGACATAACGCTTCTGTTTTATTTACCAATAAGATTCGCTCCGCTGAGCGAGGTTATTTCGAAACAAAGACCTCTGGATGTAGAATCTCAAGTTCACTTTCTTTGAAATCCTTTAAGTTCCTCGTTATTATTCCGTCAATCATTCCGCTGTTGAAAGCAGAATAGTACTGGATTGCATCTTCAAAATCCGTGAAATCTGATTCAAGTGCCTTGTTAATAACATCTGCATCCACAGAAAGAACCGTAACATATTGAGTCAACTGCTCAAGCGCATTCAACGTTTCTGTCTTTCCAAATGAACGCCTGAGAATGTAGTATATGTTTGAATACGACAAAGCGCAGATGTACAAATTATGCTTCCCTTCATAGGCTGCATCAAAGACCTCGTTTGCTGCGACATAGAAGCCGTCACGCTTTGCTATCATGTCGATGATGACATTGGTATCTACAAGATAGTTCTTCATAATTTATATTTCTCTGCCAAGGCTTCTGAAAGTTCTTTCTTATAGTCGAAATCGTCTGGCAATGAGATTATGCCACAGAGTGTTTGGGAAGGTTTTGCCATATCCTTAATCGGACGCTTTGCCTTTTGTGGCAATACCACAATATGCCACCCCCTTTGCTTAGCTACGGAATTTGCATATTCCATATCAGCAAGGGGCATGGTCATCAATACCTGACTTGTACCATAAGCTACAGTCGGTTCTGATACTATGTTATTGTTCTCATCCATAACGCTTCTGTTTAACTATAAGATTACTTTTTCGTCTGCAAAGTTAACACTTTATTTTTAACTACCAAAGGAATCGGAGCTTATTTCGAAGTTTATCGACAAACTCGTGGTTCTTCAAGCCCCAAGAGGGTGCAAGGACTTTCCCCGGTGGTGATTGCGACACGAATCTGTCATAGACAATGCCCTCAGGAAGTGCTTCCATATACATTATTATCGCGCGTATGTAGTCGTCGGCGGAATAGAGAGGGAAAGGATTCGCCAGATATTCCTCCGCCATCTTCGTGCCACGGATGATCTGAAGCTGATGGAGTTTCAGGAGTTTCATGCCGTTGTCGTAAAGCTGCTTTATGCCGCGGATGTTCTCTTCGTCATTCTCTCCCGGCAAGCCAAGGATGATATGAGCGCCAACATGAATGCCACGACTTGCCGTTTCCCTTACGGCATCCAAGGCGCATTGGAAATCATGACCACGGTTTACGCGCTTAAGAACCTCATCGTTAACGGATTCCACGCCGTATTCCACAAGTACAAACCATCTCTCAGCCAACTCTCCGAGATAGTCAAGGAGTTCTGCTGACACGCAGTCAGGTCTTGTGCCGATAACAATTCCAAGCACATCCTCGTCTGCCAAGGCTTCTTCGTAGAGAGCCTTCAGGTGCGAGAGGCTGCCGTATGTGTTTGAATAGCTCTGGAAATAAGCCAGGTATTTCATCTCCGGATATTTGCGTTGGAAGAAAGCCTTACCCTCCTTAAGCTGCTGTGTAACAGTCTTTTCGCCACAGCAATAGGCAGGCGAGAAGGTGGTATTATCGCAGAATGTGCAGCCGCCGAAGCCCACTCTTCCGTCACGATTAGGACATGAAAAGCCGGCATCTATGGAAATCTTCTGAACTTTCTGTCCAAGGACTTCCTTTATCCACAAACCAAATTCTTTGTAACTTTTTCCCATTTCGTGTGCAAAATTAATATTAAATTCTTAAATTTGCACGCTAAATAAAGAATAAAACATGAAAATCGTAAAATTCATACTATCTTCATTGATGTTCATGACATCCCATTCCCTCCATGCTCAGCAGCCTCTTACCGTTGCAGACATCACTACAAACAACCGTTTTACTCCTGCTCGTGTGAATTACGGCGAACTCCTTGCCGACAAGAATATTCCTGTAGAAAAATACACTCTCGAGGCAGAGAACAAGAAACCTATCTATCGCCGTTCCTTTACAGCAGAATATACCGTACAGGACAATGAGACAGGCAAAACAGCCAAGATAAAAGGAGAGATAAAGATTCCGATGCTCTCGCCAAACGAAAAGACTCTCGCCTTCGTTCGCGACAACAACATCTATCTCCTTGATGTTGAAGCACTTCTCTCCGGAAAGGATTACGACGATTGCGAAACAGCCGTTACCACTGACGGCGAGTACAACAAGATCATTAACGGTCATGCTGATTGGGTTTACGAAGAGGAGTTTGCCCGCACTCGCATGATGGCTTTCACCGACGATGGCAGCGCTCTCGCTTGGATTCGCACGGACGAAACCGACGTCAAGCAGATGCAGCTTCAGTTCCATAATGGTGGCTCTTATCCCGACATCTATCAGTTCAAGTACCCGAAGGCTGGCGAGGATAATGCACGAGTTTCCCTCTGTGCCTATAACCTTGCCACGAAGCAGACCTCAGAGAAGTCGCTCGACATAGACAAGGAGGACTACATTCCGGTAATAGAAACCATTCCTGCCGACAACGACAACGTGATGGTTTGCACAGTAAATCGCCATCAGGACGAGATGAAACTCTGGAAGCTCAACTGCAAGGACTCAAGCAAGCAACTCCTCGTCACTCTCGACTCAAAGTGCTATCTTCCTGAAGAAGCCGTTACCGACCTTGCCCTCTATCCTGACGGTTTCGTCGTTCTCAACGACAAGGAAGGTGCCATGCAGCCATTCCTTTACGACTACAACGGAAAGCTCGTTCGTCGTCTGATAGCAGATTCTTCCGTCATCGTGACCTCCTTCTATGGCTACGATTTCAAGACCAAGACCTCTTATTTCCAAGCTGTTGGCAAGAATCCTATGCAGCGTGATGTATTCAAGGCTGACAAGAAAGGCAAGCTTACGAAACTTTCAAAGGAAGAAGGATGGAACGACGCCGTATTCAATTCCGATTTCAGCAGTTATGTGCTCTATTATTCCAACCTGAACACACCTGGAAAATACACTCTCGTATGCGGAAAGAAGCAGCAGGTCGTAGAGGATAACGCACAGCTGAAGGAGGTTCTTGCCAAGGAAACTCTCCCTACTCGCGAGTTCTTCTCTTTCACAACAAGCGAAGGCGTTCAGCTCAACGGTATTATCTACAAGCCAGCAGACTTCAATCCAAACAAGAAATATCCTGTCATCTTCCATCAGTATAGCGGTCCTGGTAGCCAGCAGGTAATGGACAACTGGACAGTTGGCAGTTGCGGTCGTGGTGGCGCATTTGAGGCCATTCTCTGTCAGCATGGGTACATCTGCGTAGTTGTTGACCCTCGTGGTACGACTGCTCGTGGCGCTGATTTCCAGAAACTTACATACATGAAGATGGGACAGATGGAAAGTCGCGATCAGGTGGAAGCTGCTCTCTATATGGCAAAGCAGCCTTACGTTGACGCAAGCAAACTCGCTATCTGGGGTTGGAGCTACGGAGGTTTCAACACGCTGATGTCCATGAGTGAAGGTCGCGACGTGTTCTGCTGCGGTGTGGCAATAGCTCCTCCTACAGATTGGCGTTTCTATGACACAATCTATACAGAGCGTTATATGCGAACTCCACAGGAGAATCCGGAAGGCTATGGCGATAATCCTATAGCACGAGCACCGAAACTCCACGGCGATCTTCTCCTCTGCCATGGACTTTGCGACGACAATGTCCATCCACAGAACTCGTTTGAATACACCACAGCCCTCGTGGAGGAAGGCAAGCAGTTTGACATGCACATATTCACAAACTCAAACCACAGCATCTACAACGGCAACTCCCGTCGCTTCCTCCTCGAGAAGGTGCTCAACTTCTTCGACAGCAAACTGGGAAGATAAAATCATCAAATCGCCAAATCATCTAATCGTCTAATCATCAAATGAACATGGTGGACATTTCATATATTATTGACCAAATAAACAGCCCGGAAGTAAACCTCATAGGAGCACTATACAAGCTTCTTCTTTCCGGACTTCTTGGCGCCATCATAGGCGTTGAACGAAAGCATAAGGGACAACACGCAGGAATAAGAACCATCTCCCTCATTTCCATGGGAGCTACAATCGCTATGCTCGTTTCCATTTATATCCCGCAAGTCTATATGGGATTGAAGAATGGCGACCCTGGGCGTATCGCAGCACAAGTTGTAAGCGGTATCGGTTTCCTTGGTGCGGGTGCCATTATCCAGAGTAAGGGAAGTGTTCGCGGCTTGACTACGGCAGCCGTCATCTGGGTAACTGCGATGATTGGACTTGCCGTAGGCTCAGGAATGTATCTCATAGCAACATTCACAGCTCTCCTTGTTCTCTTCGTACTTACTATCCTCGAGAAATACGAGAAGATGCTCCGACTCAACTGGGAAACCAAGATCATCCGCCTGAAGCTTGGCACCACGCAAGACGACCTAACGCCTTACAAGGAGGTATTCAGGAAGCATGACATCCACATCAGCGAGAGTTACATACGCTATGACTTCACACTTCCTGCCACAACCATAAACTTCATGATTCGCACCAAGGGCAACACAAACTTCATCAAACTCTTTGAAGACATTCATGCCATAAACAAAGACACGCTCTCCATAACACTTACAGACGAAGTCAACAATTAGAAAGAAGCCCCCGTAACCATTAGGATTACGAGGGTTTTCTTTTACTTAATCTTGGGATCAGTTGCCGCCATCGTCTTTTGTAACTTTAATACGAGGAAGCGTTATGTTCAGTTTGAGTCCGACGAGGCGGATGATGACGATGAAGAAGAAGGTGATGACGGAAATGGAAATCACGTCAACCCCCAAATGCAAAAGCAATGCGTAAAGGCAACCGCCAAGGATGGATGACATGGCGTAGATATCTTTCTGGAAAATGACGGGACTGATACTTGCCAGGACATCCCTGACAACACCACCGGCAACACCGGTTATGCATCCCATCATGATAGCCACCCACATCGGCTGTCCGCAGTCGATAGTCTTCTGGAGGCCTGCTATTGTGAATAGAGCGAGACCAAGAGTATCGAAGAATACCCACGCCGTGTTTATCTTGTTCATGAGAGAGGCAAGGAGTTGCACGAGTATGAGAGCTAGGAAGGTACAAAGAAGATATATGGGACTTGTCATCCAGAATGGGGTTACGCCAAGCATAGTGTCTCTTAGCGTACCACCACCTACGGCTGTTACCCACGCGAGTACAAAGCCACCAAAGAGGTCATAGCCCCTGCGACCTGCGAGACGAACTCCCGAGATGGCAAAGGCAATGGTTCCGATTATTTCTATGATGAAGGTAATGGTCATGTGATTAGAACGGATATCCGATAGCAAAGTGAAGAGTGTGACTATCCTTGAACTTCTCAAAGTTGTAATAGCCACTACGAGAAGTCTTGTAAGGAGTATGTATTCCTAGTCCCCAATCAAGGCGCAGGACGAGGAAGTCAAGATCGTAACGGAGACCTGCACCTGTGCCGAGAGCTATCTCCTTCGGAAGATTACGAAGCTTGAAGCATTCTCCCTCACGAACCTCATCATCACGCATAGCCCACACATTACCTGCATCAAGAAAAACGGCTCCATATAGATTGCCAAAAAGGCGCTTTCTATATTCAAGGTTGAATAGTAGGAGTATGTCTCCTGTTTGATCAACATAAGAAGCGGTACGGTCTGACGAGCGATAGCTACCAGGTCCGAGGCTGCGCGCGTTGAAGGCACGAATGGAATTGGCTCCACCGATGTAGAACTGTTCGGTGAAAGGCGTCTGATGCATGTTGCCATAGCTCCACACTACCCCACCCCTTGCATGCATCACAAGCTGGCTTTCCGCGTTCAGCCTCCATGTCTTGCGATAGTCGGTTTCAAGCTTGAGGAACTGCGCATAGACATTCTTGAACATGGTCTTGTTTCCCTCTGTCCAATCCTGTCCGAAGAAGAGCTTGTTGATAAGGCTGGTGGCGTTTCCGGCTTCTGTGACAGTAGTACTCCACTGTACAGGATTCGGCGTATTGAGTGGCGATGTGTAGGTGTAGGTATATTGCATCTTTGGGATGAACATATCCTGCATAGCCACATCAAGGTACGAGTTCTGCTTTAGTATGGAATCGAACTTCTCCGAACGGTAGTTGAGCTTCTGGTAAGCAAGGATGAAAGGCGAAAGCTGATGGGTAGTGTTTGTCTGCGGTTTCCAAATATAGCTCCACTCACCCGCTGCCGAGTGCATACGGTAATAGCCAGGACGATGGATGACATTGAAAGACCCCGTCATCTTTGTGGCTGGAGAAACGGCAAAACGGCGACGGTGACGACGACCCTTGGCATCCTTCTTTCCCTTGTTGATGAAAGGAATGAGCAGTCGTGGCCATTCAAGGGATGCGTCCATACCATACTCGTAGGAATTGCGCTCATGGGAAGAAAGCGTTCCTCCCTGTTGCCACTCGTAATCTGCGTGGAGGTTTATGTCAAACTTCTCACCACCATGGAAGGCATTCTTCTTCGTAAAACCGACCTTAAGTTCAGGACCTGTTCTGCCCGTCATCTTATGGGTAAGGTTTGTCTGCACATATAAATCGTATGGTTTGTCAAGAACGCAAAGCACATTGAGGTCAAGGGAATCCGCATCAGTACGAGGCGTAAACTGGAAGTCCACATTTGTAAAGAGTCCCATGGTAGATAGATTGCTAACCGCGTCAGAATGAGCCGTATAGCTATAGAGAGAACCAGGACGGAGATTGCGCATGTGAGCTGTGATTACACGACGGCGAACAGGCGGATTAGCACCTCCATGATGGAATACATAGCGACGGGAAACGGTGGAATCCGTCATTACCTCCTGATACTCTCTCTTCACATCGAAGCTTACCTTTCCGATGTACCACTGGCGCTGTGCTTCCTCAGGAATACTGTCAGCCATCTGCAGTCGCATGTTTGCCCAATTCTTGTGAAGAAGAGTGTCGGCAAGATATGAGGCGTAGGAAGAATGGTAGAAGTAGTAGCCTTGGTCGCGAAGGAGTTTCGTGACGCGGTTTCTCTCGGCATCAAGAACGGCGGTAGAGAATGGTGTGCCATGCTTGATTAGAGCGTCTGCCGTGTCATTCAGTATGAGGTCGTTGGCATGTTCCGGGAAGTTTGTGTATGCCAAGGTATCTACACGGAACACTTCTCCCGGTTCCACATGATACGAAATCTTCTGTTTCTTCGGATCGCTGGTCTCAACAATATCGTAATTGACAGAACCGTTGAAGTAGCCATTGTTCTTCAGTACATTGCTTGCCACTTGAGAGCGCAACACGGGATTGACATTACTCATCAGCACAGGAGCTTTTCCAAAAGAGTTTGTCATCCATTTTGCAAAGCCACTCTCCTTATCATGATACGCATTCCATATCCAAAGGCCGTAAGGGAAAGGCGTACGGAAATAGCTACTTCCGAAAAAAGCGCCATTAGGAGCCGTCTGAAGGGCTGCGTCTAGTTCCTCTTGAGTGGCTGAGAAATGTTCCGATTTCTCATGCTCTCCGTAAGTTATCTCCTTCAAGCCAATATACAACTTTTCTCCCTCAGGAAGACCTGCCGTGGTGGAACAGGAAATCGTAAGGGAGAAAACTGAGATATACAATAATATATAAAGTAAACGGTTCAAATACTGATTACTGGTTATTAATTACAAATTATCAATTATTAATTATGCAACTTTCGCAAGTTAGTATTATTGATGCTTCTATTCCTTGGCAGCTATAGACTCTGTAACCCACTTGTTTGCACCTATGACAACACCCTTGCCAATCGTGATGCGACCAAGGACTGTGGCGTTTGAATATACGATGACATCATCTTCAAGTATAGGATGACGAGGAATGCCCTTGATAGGATTGCCTTCTTCGTCAAGAGGGAATGACTTTGCGCCAAGTGTTACACCCTGGTATAGCTTCACATTGTTGCCTATGATACAAGTTCCACCGATAACCACACCTGTACCATGGTCTATACAGAAGTGATGGCCTATCTGTGCTCCAGGGTGAATGTCGATGCCTGTCTCGGAATGTGCCATTTCCGTCAACATTCGAGGAACGAGTGGAACTCCCATTACGAAGAGTTCATGGGCAAGGCGATAGTTTGTAAGAGCCTTGATGCAAGGATAGCAAGCTATGATTTCGCTCTGGTTGTCGGCAGCAGGGTCGCCAAGGTAGGCTGCCTCGATGTCTGTGGCAAGTATTTCCTTGAGTTCAGGAAGTTTCTCAACTATCTTTGTGGAAATATAGCGAGCCTTGTTCTTGAGGATGTCAAGAGTCATCTCGCCTTCCACAGGTACAGTATCAACGAAGCATAGTCCGGCAAGAACCTGCTCAGAAAGAAGCTTCTGGAGTCTCTCCACACGAACGCCAATATGGTACTTTATAGTGTTGATATTGACATTCGAACGGCCATAGAAGCCAGGGAAGATTATGCTTCGGAGAATGTCTATGATGCTTTGCAGCTGGTCTTGCGAAGGCAATGGATTACCGAACTGCTGCTCATGGAACAACTGCTGTAGCGAATTTGAGTCCGAAAGCCTGTCGACGGCTGTAATTAAAGTTTGTGTTGTATTATCCATTAATATAAGTTTCCTATCATATCGACGGTCTCATCAATATCTTTATTGAAGCCATCAATAAGATCCTTGAAATATGCTTTCTGGGACATTCCCGGCTCTGGATGAGAGATGCGGCGGATATAGTCCCTATTTATGCTAACGATGGAATGAAGAAGGTTATCAACATTTTCGTTTTCGATGTTCTTTTCGAGCATTCCTGCCACGAAAGTTTCTGACAAAAGTTCAGCGCAAACATAGTTGATTGTCTGCTTTAATTCTCTTTTATTTGCCATAGGAAATAGTTGTTTTTGTTTATTAGATGTAGCAAAATTAGTACAAAGAATTTATTCTTGCAAATATTTTCGGCTTTTTTTCCTTTTTTAGGCGAAAATAATGTAACTTTGCGCACGGATATTGGAATACAACTATTAACAAAACATAAAAAAATGGTAAAAAGTGCACTTCAGCAGGCCCGCGCGGCTTATGCTCCAAAATTGCCAACTGCTCTCCAGGGTCCTGTAAAGGCTGTTGAGGGTAAGGCAACTCAGTCAGTAGGTAACCAGGAAGAAATCAAGGCTCTCTTCCCTAACACTTATGGTATGCCAGTTATCACTTTCGAAGCTGGCGAGAAGGTTGAGCTTCCTGCATTCAATGTAGGTATCATCCTTTCTGGTGGTCAGGCTCCTGGCGGTCACAATGTAATCTCAGGTCTCTTCGATGGTGTTAAGTCTCTCAACCCAGAGAACAAGCTCTACGGCTTCATCCTCGGTCCTGGCGGTCTCGTTGACCACAACTACATGGAAATCACTCCAGAACTCATGGACGAATATCGCAACACAGGTGGTTTCGACATCATCGGTTCTGGTCGTACTAAGCTTGAGAAGGAAGAGCAGTTTGAGAAGGGTATCGAGATTCTTCGCGAACTCGGCATCAAGGCTCTCGTAATCATCGGTGGTGACGACTCTAACACTAACGCTTGCGTTCTCGCTGAGTACTACGCTGCAAAGAAGTATGGCGTTCAGGTTATCGGTTGCCCTAAGACTATCGACGGCGACCTCAAGAACGAGCAGATTGAAACTTCATTCGGTTTCGACACAGCTTGCAAGACTTACTCAGAGCTCATCGGTAACATCCAGCGCGACTGTAACTCAGCTCGCAAGTACTGGCACTTCATCAAGCTCATGGGACGTTCAGCATCTCACATCGCTCTTGAGTGTGCTCTCCAGTGCCAGCCAAACATCTGCCTCGTTTCAGAGGAAGTTGAGGCTAAGGCAATGTCACTCGACGACGTAGTAACTTACATCGCAGAGGCAGTTGCTGCTCGTGCTGCAGAAGGCAACAATTTCGGTACTGTCCTCATCCCAGAAGGTCTTATAGAATTCATCCCTGCTATCAAGAAGCTTATCGCAGAGCTCAATGAAGTTCTCGTTGATCCAGCTACTGGCGAAATGCGTGAGTTCCCTTCAAAGGACGAGCAGGTTGCATACGTAAAGAGCCACATCGCTGCTGAGAACCTCGCAGTTCTTGAGTCACTTCCAAAGGATGTAGAGCGTCAGCTCTGCCTTGACCGTGACCCACACGGCAACGTACAGGTATCTCTCATCGAGACAGAGAAGCTCCTCTCTGCTATGGTTGCTACTAAGCTTGAAGAGTGGAAGAAGGAAGGCAAGTATGTTGGTAAGTTCGGTACACAGCACCACTTCTTCGGTTACGAAGGTCGTTGCGCTGCTCCTTCTAACTACGACGCTGACTACTGCTACTCACTCGGTTACAACGCTTCTCGCCTCATTGCAAACGGCAAGACAGGTTACATGTCAGTAATCAAGAACACTACTGCTCCTGCAGCAGAATGGATCGCTGGTGGTGTGCCTATCACAATGATGATGAACATTGAGCGTCGTAACGGTCAGAACAAGCCTGTTATCCGCAAGGCTCTCGTTGAACTCGACGGTGCTCCATTCAAGTTCTTCGCAAGCAAGCGTGAGCAGTGGGCAAAGGAAACTGCTTACGTTTACCCAGGTCCTATCCAGTACTGGGGACCAACAGAGGTTTGCGACCAGTGTACTAAGACTCTCGCTCTCGAGCAGGCGTAATGGTTCGCTCATAAGAGCAAGGCTTAAGGCCATAACCCAATACTATGACGAAAAAGAAGAAACACAAACACAGTAATAATAGATTGCCACGATGGACTTGGTACTTGGTATCAGGTGCTGTCGTGGCACTTTATGTTTGGATTTTCTACGCTTTCTTCGTCAGTCCCACAGGCTTCAGATGGCGTGCTTTGTTCGGTGACCCAAGGTATCCGAGCGGCTATGAGATTCATGGCATAGACATAAGCCACTATCAGAAAGACATCAACTGGAAGAAACTGCAATTTGCACGCATCGACAATTGTCCGTTGCGCTTCATTCTCATAAAGGCCACCGAAGGTTCTACGCGTCTTGATCCTGACTTTAAAGAAAACTTTGAGAATGCCAAGGAATACGGCTTCAAGCGTGGTGCATACCATTTCTGGTCAAACAAGTCATCGGCACGGAAGCAAGCAGACTTCTTCCTCAACAAAGTGCACTTGGAAACGGGCGATCTGCCTCCTGTCCTGGATGTGGAGAAGTTCCCGAGTGACAAATCCGTTGAAGATTTCCGTCGCGACATTCTCACATGGCTTCATGAGGTGGAGAATGTTTACCATTGCAAGCCTATCATCTACACTTACTACAAGTTCAAGGAAGAGTATCTCAACACTCCTGTATTCGACCAATATCCGTTATGGATTGCCCATTACTACACGGAGGAGATGAAATACGAAGGCGAATGGAAGTTCTGGCAACATACTGACACTGGTCGTCTTCCGGGTATATCGGGATATGTGGATTTCAATGTCTACAACGGAAGTTTCTACGACCTTGACCAACTTTGCATAGAGATTAACAAATAACTACAAAACATGAAAATCGGCGTTTTCTGTTCCGCAAACAACAATATAGAGAAACTCTACTTCGACAAGACCGAGGAACTCGGACAATGGATGGGCGAGAATGGCCACACATTAGTCTTCGGAGGATGCAATGTCGGACTCATGGATTGCATTGCAAAGTCCGTGAAGAATGCCGGAGGAAGAATCATTGGCGTCGTGCCAACATTGGTGGAAAAGAACGGGAAGAGAAGCGATATTCTTGATGTTGAGATAAACACGGAGAACCTTTCTGACCGAAAGGACCTTCTGCTTATCCAGAGCGACATCATCGTAGCCCTGCCTGGTGGTATAGGAACTCTCGACGAGATATTCACCGTTGCAGCCTCACATACCATTGGTTACCACAACAAGAAGGTAATCCTTTACAACATTGACCATTTCTACGACACGCTCATCGCCCTGCTCGACGACATGACAGCCAGGAACATGATCCGTGGAAACATAAACGACTATATACTCTGCGCAAATACCTTCGAGGAACTTACTGCGCTCTTGAAGTAATCATGAACATACAACTCATAGACCTTCCAAAGATAACAGACCCTACACGAGGTAGCCTCACCGTTGTGGAGAACAACAAGGAGGTGCCTTTCGACATAAAGCGAGCCTACTGGACATACGATGTTCCGGCGGGAGAATGGCGTGGTGGCCATGCCCACAAGAAACAGCGCGAACTGATACTTGCTGTCAGCGGCTGCTTCACACTCTCCCTTGATGACGGAACGGAGAGGAAGGACGTACTCCTAAACCACCCTTATCAGGCGATTCTCGTAAACGACGGAATTTGGCGCGAGCTCCACGATTTCTCTTCCGGAGCTGTATGTCTCGTGCTCACAGAAGAATTCTTTGACGAAGAAGACTACATCCGCGACTACCAAGAGTTCATTGAATTCAAGAAAAACATTGAATTGTAGGGCGAGGATTTCAGAGCCGTTAACAGCGATTTTAAATGATAACCATAAAGAAATACAACGCAGAAGACAAACATCTATGGGACAGTTTCGTCAACACATCGAAGAACGGAACTTTCCTCTTCCTGCGCGACTATATGGATTATCATGCCGACCGCTTCTGCGACCATTCCCTACTCTTCTTCCACGACGACAAGCTCCTCGCCCTACTTCCCGCCCATGAGCGTGAAAGCGAAAGCGCCAAAGAGTTCTGCTCACACTTCGGACTTTCCTACGGCGGACTCATAATGAATGCTGATTGTACGGCCACTCTCGTCATAGAATGCTTCAAGCTACTCAAGGCTTACCTCCAAGAAGGCGGCTTCCGTACATTATATTATAAATGTATTCCATGGTGCTACCATCAGCTCCCTTCCGAAGAAGATCTCTACGCCATGACCCATGTATTCGACAATGTCAAGCTCATGAAGCGAGAGATAGCCACTCTCATCATGCAGCGCAACAAACCTCGATGGCGAAAAGACAGACGAAGAGCATTGAGAAGGGCACAGACAAACGGACTCCAAATCGTTGACCAACAAGACTTTACCGAGTTCTGGCAGCTCCTCAACGAGAACCTAGCCCAGAAACACAACGCTAAACCCGTACATACTCTTGACGAAATAAACCTCCTTCGCAGCCGTTTCCCTGACAACATCAAGCTCCTTGAAGCCCGTCAGGACGTAAAACTTCTTGGTGGTCTCGTCATATACATCACGAAGCAAGTCGTTCGCGGACAATACAGCTCTGCCACAGCGGAAGGAAAAGCCCTCGGTGCCATGGACATCATCAAGGAGCACATCCTCAATCACCATTACACCGACTATCCCTTCTTCGACTTCGGAACATCTACGGAAGACGGTGGCCGATACCTCAACGAAGCCCTAATCTCACAGAAGGAAGGCTTCGGCGGACGCGGAATGGTCTACGACACCTACGAAATCCCTCTTTAATCCCCTAGCTTTTACACTTCCCCTAGCTTTTAAATTTCTCTAGCTTTTCCACTTCCCAGCCGTTATCGGCTGGGCTCAAATCCCCCAAAATGCAACAATACCTAAACCTCCTCAATCGCATCATGACCGAAGGTGTTGTCAAGACAGACCGCACCGGAACAGGTACGAAGTCAGTCTTCGGCCACCAGATGCGCTTCAATATAGCAGACGGATTCCCACTGCTTACCACGAAGAAACTCCACCTCAAGTCCATCATCCACGAGCTCCTCTGGTTCCTTGCCGGCGACACCAATGTAAAGTACCTTCAGGACAATGGCGTGCGCATATGGAACGAATGGGCAGACGAGAACGGTGACCTCGGTCCTGTCTATGGTCATCAGTGGCGTTCATGGCCAGATCATGACGGCGGAACAATCGACCAGATCACCAATGTCATGGACCTCATCAAGAACCATCCCGACTCGCGCCGAATGATGGTCAGCGCATGGAATGTAGCCGACATCGACAAGATGAAGCTCCCTCCTTGCCATTGCCTCTTCCAGTTTTATGTAGCCGACGGAAAGCTATCACTACAGCTCTACCAGCGTTCTGCCGACACATTCCTCGGCGTACCTTTCAACATCGCGTCCTATGCCCTACTCCTCCAGATGATGGCACAATGCGCAGGACTCGAGTGCGGCGATTTCGTACATACCACAGGCGACACCCACCTCTACCTCAACCATCTCGAGCAGGCAAAGCTTCAGCTCACACGCGAGCCACGCCCGCTCCCAAAGATGCTCATCAATCCCGATGTAAAGGACATCTTCTCATTCAAATACGAAGACTTCCAGCTCGTCGACTACGACCCACACCCACACATCAAGGCAGAGGTGTCCGTATAGAATATAAATAATTTGTGTCCGTTTTTGTTTTTTAACAAACGGACACAAATACACACAACAACTCACATTGGATTAAAATTTGCAATATACCACAACTCAAATATAACCCTTACTACCCTTCTCTTAGAACCCTTAATTCCAACATCATACCAAACAAAATGAAACACTTTTCTTTGTCATTGATTGCTACTGCAATAGCATTCTTTTCCGCAACCCAGACTCTCATGGCTGGCAACTACAAGAGTTTCAAAGTATCTGTTTACACTCGTGCTTACGAGGTCGAGAAGATGAAAGACCTGCACTGGCTTGACTCCACATGGAACATCATTTCAAGTCAGCTCACAGTAGATAAGATTTATCTTGAGACCCACCGCGACCTGCTCATCGTTCCTGACAAGACTCTCGAGCAGGCAAAGCGTTATTTTGAGAAGCGAGGAATAGAGGTTGCCGGTGGCATCACATACACCATCAACGAATCCAACAACTTCGAGACATTTGCCTATTCCGACCCGAAGGACCGCAAGAAAGTTCATGAGATTGCCGAACATACTGCGCGCCATTTTGACGAGTTCATCCTCGACGATTTCTTCTTCACAAGCGCAAAGACCGATGTGGAGATTGCTACAAAGGGCAACCGCTCATGGACTGACTACCGCCTTGACCTCATGACAGAGGCTGGACGCAACCTTGTGCTCGGCCCTGCAAAGAAGGTCAATCCGAAGGTGAAGGTCATCATAAAGTACCCTAACTGGTACGACCATTTCCAGGGACTTGGCTTCAATCTTGAGAAGGGACCACAGATTTTCGATGGCATCTGGACTGGCACCGAGACACGCGACCCGGGCAGTGCACAACACTTGCAGAACTATCTCAGCTACAACATCATACGTTATTTTGAGAACCTCTCTCCAGGACGCAACGGCGGCGGTTGGGTTGACCAGGGCGGCTTGCAGATGAGCATGGACCGATATGCCGAGCAACTTCATCTCACGGCTCTTGCAAAGGCTCGCGAGGTGGCTCTCTTCGCCTATCACCAGCTCATGGGCGTACAGCTCAGTCCTAACTATCGTGCGCCATGGCAGGACCAGCAGACAAGTTGGAACTACGATGCCATGGTGGCTCCGTTCAAGGACGCAAAAGGCCATACGGTGAAGCCTACTACGATGGCTCGAATTGCCGATGTTGTGCTCCATCAGACGGACAAGCTCACATCGCAGCTTGGCAACCCTATTGGCATAAAATCCTTCAAGCGTTTCCATTCGCGCGGAGAGGCTTTCTTGCAGAACTACTTGGGCATGATAGGTCTTCCTATGGACATGCACCCAGATTTCGCAACCGACCAGCGCGTGCTTCTCCTCACTGCACAGGCTGCCGGCGATCCTGAGCTCATCAATTCCATCCGCAAGCAACTGCAATCAGGTCGTGACGTTGTCATAACTTCTGGTCTGCTTCGCCTTGAACAGGAGCGTCTCGACGACATCGTGGAATTGCGTTGCGGCGAACTTCGTGCCATGGTCAACGATTTCGGACGACACGGAAAGAGCAGTCGCGACATTCTCATCCCTCAGGTGCAGTATTACACAAACGACTCGTGGGAGATTGTCAGCGCAGGCCGTCCTCTCAATGGCGGTGTTTCCGGTTATCCTATACTTCATCGTGCCCTTTATTCCAAGGGAAACATCTACGTGCTTACGATACCTGACGATTTCGGACAGCTCTACGACTTCCCTCAGCCAGCTCTGAAGGAGATTCGCCGCGTTCTCAGTCGCGACCTCGATGCCTATCTCGATGCACCTTCAAAGGTCAGCCTCTTCATGTACGACAACCGCACGCTCGTTGTAGAGAACTTCAACGACACTGCTGTCGAGATTGCAGTCATGATGGACAAGGACCAGGCAAAGATTACAGACCTCTTGACTGGCGAGGTTCTCAAGGCAGTAGCACCCGTCATTCCCGACAACCCATGGTTCCGTCGCAACATGAGCACAGATGTCAGCTTCAAGATGACACTTCCACCTCACTCATATCGCGCCTTTAAGTATTGATTTTCGGAGGAAACACAAAAAGATTCGTGTTCAAAAAAAGATTTATGATAATTTACCGATAATTCACGGCAATTTGCGTTAAGTCTAAATCATACGGATTGTAAGCAAAACACCCACTTCCGCTTACAATCCGTATTTTCATTCCCCCTTCAGAATCAAAGAAAATCATTATTCGGAATCTTGCCCGAAAATAACGCCATTCTCGTGATTTTGTATCTATTTGATAGCCAATAACTTGATTTTTCCGCCACTGAAAAACGGCTCATTTTCCACTGATTTCCGCCCATTTTTCGTGGTCTTTTCGGGTAAAAACTCCCACGAACTCGGCTAAAAAGTCCCACGAACTCAACCCAAAAGTCCCACGAATTTTCATCAACACCCTAAAAAGCCCTTCAATTCCCCATATTTCCACTTCCCACAACTCCTGGTTGGAGCAAAATCTTGCGGAAACTTCAACTTACACTTTGTAAGCAAAATCGCCTATTCAGCTTACACACGCTCATTCCGTAGCATTAAATAAGGTCATAAGAACAAGCCCTATTTTCATTTTTTTGACAAGAATTATCAATAATGAACAAGAATTAAATAAAAAATATTATTGAATAAAATTCTGTCTATTGTTGGATATTGTTTGTCAAAAAAAAACACATAAAATTATCAAAAATATATTTAATGTTTATTTCGGTCAAAGGTAACGGAGACGGTAACGGTAACGCCTACAGTCCGCTTTTTTATCTCAAAACGTTACCGTTACAAAAAAAAATGGAGACATATACCTTGAACTATAGGGTTGAAGTCCCCCACCCTTTCCGCACCTAAATATCAAAAAGGCAGATACAAGTTCACACTTGTACTCTGCCTTTTTTCGTTACAGTTTCAAGTTCCTCGCTTCGCGGCAGATTCGCACCATTCGCCTCAATCTGATATTTGAGTTGAATGGTACAGAAGTGTTTCTGTAAATTCTTCCTGATTTGCTTGCGTATTACAAAGAATTTTTGTAATTTTGCAGCGTCAAAAAATGATTGTACATAATCACTCATCATACTCCTAACTTTGTTACTGCTGTGAAGCAGAAACCATTTCCAATATCCCATAAGCTCGTGAGAGTCGGGATTTCATCAGTTCGTATAGTCCGCATAGTCTTTCCCCAAGGCTATGCGGATTGTTTTTTACATTTTTCTACCATTTGTTTCTTTATATTCCGATTTATTTGTACCTTTGCACCATACTAACGGCGTATCGGCGTGGGCAGACTGGTGCTTCGGCAGTCGTGGCACAACAAAGGCATAGCGCCGGTGCCTGTGCCACGACATATTTTGAATTTACTTTCTAACAAATAAAAAATAATGAAAAAGAATCTATTAATTGCTTTAATGCTTGTTTTTGCAAACATCTGTTTTGCACAAAACACTCAACAAACAAAAGTCCCAGTTACACAAATTCCAGCATTATATGCACACAAGATAAAAGATGTTACTACATTCAAAACTAAAGGTCAAAATTATAACTTAATATTCACAACTTTTGCAGATCATCCAAAAGAAAACAATGTACGATTCGTATATATAGCACCGGACAATTTTACTGGAGAAGCAAATAATGAAAAAAGAAACATAATACATCCACCAGAAGTAAAAAAGCTTATCTATCACAACTTAGGTGATGATAACAAGTCCTTTTGTGGTGTTATTACAAGAGAAGACACTTATAATCAAAAAGGAATTTATATTGGTAAAAAATACAAAGAAACAGTAGTTCCAGATGAAATAGCTCAAAAGATTATGGATTTAATTGCAAATGATACACAATGGACTAATAAAACTGATATTATGTTCTATGAAACTCCAGATAAGAATCTGTTACCAACTCAAATTAGATAATCAAATCTCCTGTCTTTTCCCCTCTCATACTTTCCGCATAACTTTGCAGTAAATTCTACAAGGTTATGCGGAAATCTTTTTATAAACACAAACAAAATAGCAAGGGCATAAACCTCGTCCTATCATACGTCGAGGTTCTGCCTGGTGCCAAAGCCTCTGTCGCCTTTACCGTTGACTCTGGCAAAGTCTTCCGTGAGGATGGCGGTTAATATACTTTTCTTCAAGTATCAAAGGCTTGGTAATAAAGCAAGAAACTCCGACTACCTATTGTAATCGGAGCTCTTTTTTTAAGCTTTTTCTATTATTGTAAAATAATTATCAATTCAGAACTGTCTGCGATGCGGCTCTCAATTAGGAGAAGCGACGGATAATGTTGGTTCCTTTCCAGGGAACGGTTAGTTAACAAAAACCAAACATGATGAGGATGGAAATAATTGGATTCATAGTTGTATAATCTTAAAGTCGTTAATAATTCTATTTATTTGTTTTTTTGACTCTTCCGCATTTCGTGGAACGGTTTGTTAATACAAACCAAGCATGATGAGGATGGAAATAATTGGATTCATAGTTGTATAATTTTAAAGTTGTTAATAATTCTATTTATTATGATGTGGTACCATCTTTTTAGTACCACATTGTGCGGTTTACGAAGTAAAATGAAATGGTTTCGGACAATTCGTGAACTTCACAGCAAGTACGTTCTTTTCACGAATTGTTCGTAAAAATGGGGCTTTTTGAACAAGTTACAAATCTCACAATTCCGAACAAAGCAAAAAAAGACTAAGTTCCAAGATAAATCTCAAAACTTAGTCTTAGTTAGGTTGTGATTCCGTAGGGATTCGAACCCTAGACCCACGCCTTAGAAGGGCGTTGCTCTAATCCAACTGAGCTACGGAACCATCCTATCAATTGTGCGTTGTAGGTAACTAAAAACATAGTCCTAAGCACACAAAAGCGGTGCAAAGATAGTAATATTTTAAGAAAAAGGAAGGGAAATGGGATTTTTTTTACTTTAACATCACGATATTTCTTGATTTACTTGCTTATAACATATAATAATGGTATATTTGCAGACTGAAAAACTCAAAACAAAAATAACTATAAACACAAATGGACGCACAATTAGTAAAACAGTGTGAGCAGGAAGCTCAGAAGTGGCTTTCTCCTCTTTACGATGCTGAGACACAGGCTGCTGTCAAGGCTATGTTGGATAACGAAGACAAGACTGACCTCATCGACGCCTTCTACCAGAATCTTGAATTCGGTACTGGCGGTCTCCGTGGTATCATGGGTGCGGGTACAAACCGCATGAACAAGTATATCGTGGGTATGGCTACTCAGGGCTTCGCCAACTATATCAACAAGAACTTCGCTGGCAAGGAGAACATCTCCGTAGTGGTAGGTCACGACTGCCGCAACAACTCTCGCCTCTTCGCTGAGACTGTTGCTGCCATCTTCTCGGCTAACGGCATCAAGGCTTATCTCTTTGAGAGTCTCCGCCCTACTCCAGAAATCTCATTCGCTATCCGTCAGCTCGGTGCTCAGGCAGGTGTGAACGTTACTGCTTCTCACAACCCTAAGGAGTACAACGGCTACAAGGCTTATTGGGAGGACGGTGCTCAGGTGCTCGCTCCACACGACAAGGGCATCATCGACGAGGTTAACAAGGTAACCATCGAGGATGTGAAGTTTGAGGCTAACCCAGACCTCATCCAGATTATCGGTGGTGAGATGGACTTCGACTACATGACAGCCGTTAAGGAAGCTATGATTGACCAGGATGTTATCAACCGTCAGAAGGACCTTAACATCGTTTACTCTGCAATGCACGGAACAGGTCGCGTAATCGTACCTCTCTGTCTCCGTTCATGGGGCTTCCAGAACATCAACGTTGTTCCTGAGCAGATGGTTGTTGACGGCAACTTCCCAACAGTTGTTTCTCCAAACCCAGAGAATGCAGAGGCAATGACTCTCGGTATGAAGCTCGGTACTAAGCTCAACGCTGACCTCGTTGTGGCTACTGACCCTGATGCAGACCGTCTTGCTATCGTTTGCCGCGATCCTAAGGACGAGTGGGTTATCATCAATGGTAACCAGACAGCCATGATGTTCTGCTACTACATCATCAAGAACAAGATTGCTCTCGGCACTCTCAATCCTTCAGACTTCCTCGTTAAGACTATCGTTACTACTGAGGTTATCGCTGAGATTGCCAAGAAGAATAATGTGGAATGCCGCGACTGCTTCACAGGCTTCAAGTGGATTGCTCGTGAAATTGCCATCTCTGAAGGCAAGCAGAAGTACATCGGTGGTGGTGAGGAGTCATTCGGTTTCCTCCCATACGACAAGGTTCGCGACAAGGATGCTCCTGCTTCTATCTGCCTCATCTGCGAAATCGCTGCTTGGGCTAAGGATCAGGGCAAGACTCTCTACGACCTCCTCATGGACATCTACCTTGAGTTCGGCTTCTCTAAGGAGACTACAATCAATGTTGTTAAGCCTGGTAAGACTGGTGCTGACGAAATCAAGCAGATGATGACTGACTTCCGCAACAACCCTCCTACAGAAATCGGTGGTTCAAAGGTTGTTCTCTGGAAGGATTATGCTGACAACACTTGCAAGACTGCTGACGGTCAGGAAGGCAAGCTCGACATGCCTGCTACAAGCAATGTGCTCCAGTGGTTCTGCGAGGATGGCACTAAGATTTCTGTTCGCCCTTCTGGTACTGAGCCTAAGATCAAGTTCTATCTTGAGATCAAGGGCAAGATGGGATGTGCTAACTGCTACGAGCGTTGCTGCAAGGAAGCTGACGAGAAGGTAGCTGCTATCAAGGCTTCTCTCGGACTCTAAAAGCTCCCTAGACCCCGAAGGGGGAATCTTTAATTGGATTATACGCTGAAATTAACAAATGATATTGTAGGGCGAAGTTTACTGAGCCGCCATAAAAGAAGTTGAAAACGGCTCGGAAATCCTCGCCCTACATATTGTTAATAAACAGATAAAACAATTATGCAGAATCCACCAGACTATAGAAACGACACGGTGTTGCCGTTGCCAATGGAGGTTCAGGCGAATGCTTGGGCTGTGGATGGCGCATGTTCAGGAAATCCTGGACCTATGGAATACCGCTGTGTTGACCTACAGACAGGTTATGAGGTCTTCCGTTTCGGACCAATACAAGGAACTAACAATATTGGTGAGTTCCTTGCCATTGTTCATGCCCTTGCGCTGATGGAGAAGAATGGTATTACGGACAAGGTTATCTATAGCGACTCTGTCTCTGGCATGGCGTGGGCGAGAAACGCGAAGGCGAAGACGGTACTCGAAAGAACACCGCTGACGGCACAGGCACTTGATCTTGTGGCGCGAGGAGAGTTCTGGTTACGCACGCACACGTTCCGCGTACCTATTATTAAATGGGACACAAAGAAATGGGGAGAAATTCCTGCTGACTTCAACAGGAAGTAGTTTATGTAAATTAATGTTTTTAGATTTTCCTTATAGCCAGCTCATAAGAACTAAAATCTAAAACTATAATCCTCACCAAAATACGCTCCAGTCCGTCGCTTTTGGGGACGATTGTTTATGGGATCGCATCAAAGATGCTCGACATCCAAACTAAAATCACAAAGAAAATCAGTAATAATAGAGGCACCCTACCACTACTCCAGCACAAACACCTCGCTTGGAGTTTTGCGCTTGAGAACATCTAGCTTGAAGTCCTTGCCTGCAATGATGCCGTTGCTCTTCAGAGTGGCTTCAACAGTCTTGCGTGCTAGTTCTGGATGATTGTTTTCTTCGCTGAGATGGCAGAGCCAGACATGGCGAAGGGCAGGAGTCGCGTGATTCACTAGCGCTTCGGCACACTGTGCGTTAGAAAGATGGCCAGTATTGCTTGATACTCTCTCTTTTAGGAACTGCGGATAAACACCATTCATGAGCATCTCGCGGTCATGGTTTGCTTCAAGAACGAGGTAGTTTGATTCGCCGATAACTTCGGCGATGCGGTCCGTAACATAGCCGCAGTCGGTAATAATGCTGAAGACGATGCCTTCTACTTCTATGCGATAGCCCACATTGTCAAGGCTGTCGTGAGGTACATGGAATGGAGTAATTGAGAAACTGCCGAGCTGGATAGTTTCATCCTTTACTATCGAGTGCTGATTTTCTATAGATACTTTCTTCTTTACGCAATAGTTTTTGTAGATGCCTTCATGGACTGTGCTTGTGGCATAAACCGGAATGTTATTCTCCGTAGAGACGTATCCCACGCTCTTTACATGGTCGGCATGGTCGTGAGTAATGAGAATGCGCTGAAGACTCTCCAGCCTCATATGGTTAGCAACGAAGTGTTTCTTTAGCTTGCGTATGCCAATTCCGGCGTCAATCATAAGATTGTCGTCGTTTGTCATTAGCAGATATGAATTGCCGCTACTGCCACTCCCGAATGCCAAAAATCTAACCATATTGGGTGCAAAGTTATAAAAAATCGCAGAACTAAGCAAAGAATCGACTTCTTTTTAACAAAAAAAGCCTATAATATGCTTTCAATGTAGTCAAGAAGTTCCTCACGACCAGTCTTTTTGTCGGCACTTGTCACAAAAATTGGAGGCAGTTCCTCCCAAGTTTCAAGGAGTTTTTTCTTGTATGCCTCCACGTTTGCCGCTGCCTTTCCTTTAGTCAGTTTGTCAGCTTTCGTGAAGACAATTGAGAACGGAATGCCGCTCTGACCGAGCCACTCGATGAACTCAAGGTCTATCTTCTGCGGTTCAAGACGGATATCTACGAGGACGAAGGTTGTCACCAACTGTTCGCGTTGCAAGAGATAGCCGCTGATCATCTGTTCCAGCTTCTGCACAACGCTCTTAGAGCGCTTAGCAAAGCCGTAGCCAGGAAGATCCACCAAGTACCATTCCTTATTAATAATAAAGTGGTTTATCAGTAGTGTCTTACCCGGAGTAGCTGAAGTCTTGGCGAGTCCTTTACGCTTCGTGAGCATGTTTATCAAACTGGATTTGCCCACATTGGAACGTCCAATGAAGGCAAATTCAGGTTTATTGTCCTTAGGGCACATGCTTTCGCGAGGTGCACTAATACTGTATTCAGCAAATGTTATTTCCATTATCGGATAGATGTGGGGTGAAGTTTAACAAACCTTTTCAAGCCACTTTACCATTGACAGCATGATAGCCATAGAAAGAAGGCATACAGCAAGGAATACTGTCCAACAAATCCACTGTGGCCATGCGTTTAGCATAACAGGACCGAGCCAGATGAGACCGTTGCCGACTGCAGTTGCGCCAAGCCACAATCCTTGACAAAGCCCCTGAAGATGCTTAGGAGCTACCTTTGATACGAACGAGAGTCCGAGTGGTGAAATGAAGAGTTCGGCTACAGTGAGGAAGAAGTAAACAGTCATCAAAACCCATGCGCCAGCCTTCATTGTGTTCTGCTCACCTGCAGAAAGAGCGTTGAATACCTCGCCAGCTGGATAGTTGTTTGCAATGGAAACAAGGAGCAATACGAGGTAGGCAATTCCTGCAATGAACATACCGATGGCAATCTTGCGAGGTGTAGAGAATTCCACGCCACGCTTTGAAAGCCAAGAGAAGATAGCCATAATTACTGGAGTCAGGAAGATTACGAAGAATGGATTCACTGCCTGCCAAATCTCTGGAGCTATTGATGAAGTGTCAACGAAGTCGCGAGCATAGATTGAGAGCGACTGACCGTTCTGGTGGAAAGAGAACCAGAAGAACACTGCGATGCCGAGAACAGCAAAAAGTGCCATCATGCGCTGGCGGATTTCTGCTGCCATTGACTGGCGCTCTTCCTGAGTGTATTCTGTTGAAGTGGCAGCTTCCTTCTTTGCTGGAGTAGGGAACTTCTTCTTATTGACGAGGAAGATGACCAAAGAAATGCCCATAGCGAGAACAGAAGCCCAGAATGAGTAGTGTACACCAGTGTTGAACACTTCTAGATACTGGTTGCAGAAATCTGCTGTTGGCTCTGCTACGGCGCCATTAGTAACTTCAATACACCATGACTTGATGTTCTCAACCTCTTCTGTTGTCATGGCAGAAGCGTCATTGAGGAACTTGTGGCAGAGTGCAGGAAGTTTTGCGTGGTAAGTGTAGCCGTTCTGTTCTAGCCACCATCCACGAAGGTAAGGAGCTACGAAAGGAGCTATGAGGGCACCAACATTGATGAATACATAGAAAATCTGGAAACCGCTATCACGAAGTCCTTTTACTTTGTTAAGCTCAGCTTCGCCTTTCTTTGCAGCGTCTTCTTCGAGGTTGTCATACATCTGGCCAACGATAGCCTGAAGGTTGCCTTTGAAAAGACCATTGCCAAGAGCGATGATGAACAGTGCAAAGCAGGTAAATGGCAAGAGCCAAGACTGGTTTGTGTCTGTTGCGGTAATAGGAATAGCGAGCAATACATAACCGAGAGTCATCGTGAGAAGACCGGCAGTAATGGTTCCTTTATAGTTGCTTGTGCGGTCGGCTACAATACCTCCCACAAGGCTAAGGATATAAATCAGCGTAAGAAAAGCAGACGAAATGCCGCCACTTGCGCCGTCGCTAAGACCGAATTTTGAACAAAGGAAAAGGATGAGCACGGCATTCATGATATAGTAGCCGAAGCGCTCGCCCATATTGCTGAGTGCAGCAGTGAGCAATCCTTTAGGATGATTCTCAAACATTTTTATTCAGTTTTTTCTATAGGAATATTTATTGTTTAGCTCTAAGAAAATGCTTAGAACAGAAAGAAATCTTAGGGCAATAAAAAGTTTCTTTTGTTTCTTAACTTTTTCTTAGAGCCAAAATAAAAACTCTTAGAGAGATGAATTACTGTTTCTTGGAAATTAAAGACCGATCTTCTTGAAGAAGTCGTTACCCTTATCGTCAACGAGGATGAATGCAGGGAAGTCTTC
>JAZLHI010000073.1:0-7477 GCA_045616725.1 Prevotella sp.
ATTCGCAGCTCAAATTATGATTCTACTAAAACGCTACAACTGAGAATCAAAGAATTACCTACCGTCCTTAGCTGTACTTCATCATGCTTACTATTGATATAATGCAAGTTATGTCCATCACTCCAAATTCCTGAAGACCCAAAATTTATCCTATAAACAACAATGTTGCATACGCTCTTAAACGAACTCGCGAGAAGGTTAATAATGCAATATCCTTAATCAAGGAGAAATCATTTAAGTCGGTTGTTGATAAAGATGCGCCATCATTCCCTTATGCTACGGGGCCTCGCGAATACCAAAAGCAAGCATTCGATAATTGGGTTGCGAACAAACAAAAGGGCTTGTTTGCAATGGCAACAGGTACGGGTAAAACGATAACTTCATTGAATTGCCTCCTTAATATATATAAAGGTAAGGCTGGATTTTACAAGGCTATCATACTCGTTCCTACAACTGTGCTTGTAGATCAGTGGGCGGAGGAATGCAAGAAGTTCCATTTTGACAATATCATAAAGGTCTATGCCAAAAATACATCCTGGAAGAAAGCCCTTGACAATATTATACTGCAAGAGAAGATTGATGAGGACAACAAACTGAATTATGTCATCATCTCTACATACGCATCTTTCGCAAGAGACAACGTATTTACTGTACTTACACAGTTGCCAAGGAAAAAAGTTCTCTTTATAGCTGACGAATGTCACAATATTGGAGCAGGAAAAATCAAAGTAAGACTCCCTTACATCCCATTCCTTCGTAGAATAGGGCTGTCCGCTACACCACAACGACAGTTTGACGATGCAGGTAATAATGCCATCAATGAGTTCTTCGGAATCAAAGAATGCTATACCTTTGAATATTCCATGAAGGAAGCCATCCGCGAAGGTAAACTCTGCCAATACTACTATTATCCGCATGTTGTGTATCTCAATTCAGAAGAAATGAAAGAATACAACGAGTTATCCGTGAAATTGGCAAAGATGTATGTAGTTGATAGCGACAGATTCAAAAATGATGATATGCTTATGGCTTTGCTGTTGAAAAGAAAGCGTATTATTCATAAAGCGGAGGGTAAGAAGGTTGTGTTCAGCCAGATACTCAATGAACGTATTAAGACAAATGGATCGTTGAAGTACTCTCTAATCTATGTACCAGAGGGCAACGAGCCTTCGGAGTATTCAGATAACGACCATGATAGGCATGACACCATCAACGATGACGACGAGACCTTACACCTGATTGAAGAATATACTCGACTGGTTGCAGAGGCTGATCCTCATACAACGGTCATGATGTTTACAGGCGAAACATCTGGACGTGATGAGATTCTTGACAAATTCGCAAAAGGCCAATTGGACGTGTTGACTTCTATGAAATGTCTGGATGAGGGTGTTGATGTACCACGAAGTGAATTGGCAATATTCTGTGCGAGTACAGGAAACCCTCGTCAGTTCATCCAAAGAAGAGGACGTATTCTTCGTACGCATGATGATAAAAAGTTCGCTATAATTCATGATTTGGTGGTGGCCCCCAAGATTGACTACGGTTCACCATCATACAACATGGAGCGCAATCTGCTTAACAACGAAATGAAAAGAGTTCGCGAGTTTGCTGACCTATCTGAAAATAGCAGCGATACTGTAAAAGAACTTGAAGATATTCTCACATACTATAATTTACCAACATTTTAATGCTTATGGAATTTAGAGCAAAAGACAAATTACTGCAAGCAGTACTGAAGGAACCAGTACTCAGCAAGTTTGGTGAATATGAACCAGACGATTACTTGACCGTTGATAAGGCTATAGAAGCCGACAATGAGGTTGTAAGTGCCGTTGGTCGTATTATTGAAAGACAATCATCTAATGTGTCAGACAAAGACATATATAGAGAAGTATGTAATCATCTAAGATAAGAGGTTATGGTTTTAAAAGAATTAGCAATAAGAAATTTCCGTAGTTATTATGGAGATGATAACCGTTTTGAGTTTAACCCAGAAGGACTCACGCTTATTATCGGTGATAATGGTGATGGAAAGACAACTTTCTTTGAGGCACTGGAGTGGCTGTTTGACACGACAGGACTTCGCGAGAAAGACGAGATAGACAACGTTTCTGAGATGCGCAAGTCCCAGATGGTAGTTGGTGATATTGATGAAGTACGAGTAACTATCAAGTTTGAACATGATGGAGAGAAGGAACTGACAAAAGCTTTCTCTTTCAGAAAAACTGATGTGAACAGAATAGAAATAGTCAATAGAGAATTTTATGGTTTCCGCTTTGATGGCGTGGAACGAGAGCAGGTTGATGGTCGCCAAATACTCAACTCATGCTTTGATGCAGAAATACGTCAATATAGTATGTTTAAGGGCGAAACTCAACTTGATATCTTCCATGAAGATACGGAGGCCTTAAAACGTTTGCTAAAGAACTTTAGCGATATTACTCGTCTTGATAAGTTTGCGGAACTTACCTACAACTTGAAAGAAGAAGCCAGCAAGGCACATTCCAGTGAGTTGAAGAAAGATAAGAAGACAACTACTGAAGCGCATCGTCTGGAGCGTGAACTGGAAAAGATTGGTAGTGACATTTCTGAAACTCGTCGTCAGATAAGAGATCAGGAAGAAAACTCTCGTGTGTATAAGGGTAAACTTGACAAGATGGTTGATAACCGTGAAATCAAGGAAAAACTCGATTCGATAAACGAGAGAATTAAGGACTATGAGGAAAAGGCGAGAAGAATGAGGGGCTATACAAATGTGGACTTTAATACTTCTCTCCTTGATAATCAATGGATTCTTTGCGCCTATCCTCAGATTTTCGATGAGTTCAAGAAGAAGGTAGCAACTTTCAGCAAGGAACGTCGCAAACAACGTGACGAATACTTGATAGAGAAAGGCAAGCAGCAACAATTGGCCGCATTGGCACTTCCTGATGGTATGACGAAACTTCCTTGGTTTGTGCCGAACGAAGAATATCTCGAGGAAATGATTGAAGATGAGTGCTGCAAGGTTTGCGGAAGACCAGCTCCTAAAGGTTCTGAACCATACGAATTTATGGTACAGAAGTTGCAAGAGGCATTGACTCATCGTCAAAAACAGCAGAAGACAGATGATGAGGATATCTTCAAATACAATTATACAGAAGAACTGCAACACTTGAGCATCAGCTATGGTGGTCCTAAAGAGCGCTCTGTAGCGAATCGCAAGAAATCAATTCAGGACGAATTGGACTTTATTGCTGAACGAACAAAGGATATGCAGAAATGGCAACAGGCTCTTGATGATGTCAAGGATGAGAAGTCTCGCCTCCTTTCGCAGTTAAATGGTGTATCAGAAGATGACATTAATCGTTCGGCTAAAGATGTTCGCGATTTCATGAACAGACACGAGGATGCTCAACGCAGATTGGGTGAGTTACGCATCATTCTTGAAGGACTACGCAAGGATAAAGAAGATAAAGAAGCAGAATTGTCTTCTTTGGATACTGGCAACAAGGAGATTGCACGCCTTGGTCGTATCTACAACGTCTTTGACCACATTTACAAGGCTTTCATTTCTGCAAGAGAGACAAATCGCAGGAATTTCATTTCTCATCTCAAAGCTCTCTCTAATCAGTATCTGGCAGATTTGAGTGGCAACGACTTCCATGGTGTCATAGAAATGCTTCGCAGTCAGGAAACTGAGAGCATTGATGTGATGCTTAGGAGTGAGAACGGAACAATTGTGACTAACCCTTCTGAGTCACAGAAAACAACAATGTACATGGCTGTTCTTTTTGCAATTGCTAAGATTACGGCAGACAGACGAGAAACGGAATATCCTCTTATTTTCGATGCCCCAACATCTTCATTCAGTCAGATGAAGGAACAAGAGTTCTATGAAATAATCAACAAGATAGAAAAGCAATGTATTATCGTGACGAAGGATATGTTGGAATACGATGCAACCAACCAAAAGAGCACCATCAAGCCTTCCGCTTATGCTCTCTCATGTCCAATCTATAGAATAGAAAAGGACCGAGAAGGTTTTAATGAGAATGACCTTTCTACTATCAGAGTCAGAACTTCTAAAATCAAGTAACTATGGCAGAGACATTATATGATATTTGGGGCAAGAAGAACCCAGATTTTGAGACTCGTTTTGAACCATTATTACGTCAATACTGTGATTATGGTAAGGGGTATAATGAATTTACGGAATCAAAAGCGAAGATTCTTGGTGCGGGATATGAACTGTATATCATTGCATTCTTTATTGGCTTGTATGCAGATAAGACAAAGCCTCTAAATCCGGATCCTGTAAAACGCAAAGGATTAGGGCAACCAATAATGTATTGGGGCAATATTGAGAACAGAAAGATGCGAAAAGCATATCCTCAGTTGCGTTATTATATGTTTATGGCGTTACTAGCACGAACGGATATTGACTACATTGCCTTGGACAAAGGTGAATTGCAAGTGCAACGAGTTGTAGCAGACCTAAAGAATAAGATGGAAGAATACGCTAACTATGGTTTTGACTACATTCACGAGAAATTGGAAGAAGATTCTAACTGGCTATCTCGTGGCTCCTCGCTTCTTGACACCTTCCTCTCTTTCACAGTTGAAAAGAAAGAAGTAATTGTGAATAAAGATAATGACGAACCTGATGAGATATAATCTGAAAACATAGTCGTAGACATGTTTCGCTGTATCAATACTCAAAAAGTTCATAATCATCAAGAACTGAAGGTGAATATAGACTTCTATAGATGATTCTCATGGATGGTTCTGCAATCAGTTCTTTTGTGTCGTTTTCCATAACCCAATAATTTTATATACACGTCTTATGTCTCTATTAAGTTTCTTAGCATGGAATGTTCTTGAAGATGTTGTCGAAGACATCGAAAGAGAGGAACAGGAGGAGCCTGCTTCATACGAAACAGACAACAACACCTATGACAGGGAGGATGAGGAAGATGAGGAATCCGATGCTTCTGAAAATGGCTATTGAACATTGACAGGAAAATCGGCTGGCTATTGACTTGTATTTGTCAGATAGTCAGCCGAAGTATTATGTGTGTAGATTCAACGGACATTACCACTGAAAACCACGTTGGGTGTCAGGATCCCAGGGACTTCTTTACGAGTTTGTAGAGTTTGTCGTTCGGACGGACTTTTTCGTTGGTGACGAAGGAGATGAACTGGCCTTTGGTGGCTGTCTGTACGGGGTGGAGGTCGAAACGGATTTCGTCGACTGTCTGGATGAGGGCTCCTGTGGCGTTGCCTGTGACGAGTATCTTGTCGCCTACGCTAAGGTCTTCGTTCTCGATGAGGAATTCTCCGACTCCGAGCCTGGAGAAGTGCTTGGTGCACTTGCCTACGTACACCTTCTGCTCGGTGGCCTTGTTGCCGTAGACTTCGCACCACTCACCCAGTCGGGCACCCTGGTAATAGCCGTCCCAGAACCCACGGTTGAAGACGGTGGAGAGTTCTGTGTTCCAGCGTTCGATGGATGATGGCCGTTCTTCGGCGGAATCGGTTCCTGGTCTGAGGGCTTCCCGGATGGCCTCGTCGTAGCACTTCACTACGGTGCTTACATATTCCGGTCCACGGGCTCTGCCTTCTATCTTGAATACTCTCACTCCTGCGTTCATCATTATGTCGATGAACTCTATCGTCTTCAGGTCCTTAGGGGACATGATGTACTTGTTGTCGATATTGAGTTTCATGCCTGTCTCGAGGTCGGTCACCTCATATCCGCGACGGCAGATTTGCACGCACTCGCCTCTGTTCGCACTGCGGCCGGCATTGTTGAGGCTGAGGTAGCACTTGCCGCTGATTGCCATGCAGAGGGCTCCATGGCAGAACATCTCGATGCGGACGGGCTTTCCTGACGGGCCACAGATGTCCTGCTCCTGTATCTGGCTGAATATGTCCTTCACCTGCCACATGTTGAGTTCGCGGGCAAGTACGACTACGTCGGCAAACTGGGAATAGAACTTGAGTGCCTCGACGTTGGAGATATTGAGCTGGGTGGAGAGATGGACTTCAACGCCTACTTTCCGGCAATACATCATGACGGCCACGTCGCTTGCTATGATGGCGGATATGTCTGCCTGTCTTGCAGCGTCGACAATCTCATGCATGGCTTCCATGTCCTCGCCGTAGATGATGGTGTTGACGGTGAGATAGCTCTTCAGGCCGTGCTGCCGGCAGATGGCTGCAATCTCCTTGAGGTCGTCGATGGTGAATGCATTGGCTGAATGTGCTCTCATGTTGAGGCGTCCGATGCCGAAATATACTGAATCGGCACCTGAATTGATTGCCGCAGCAAGGCTCTCACGCGAGCCTACCGGTGCCATTATTTCAAAATCCTCCCGTTTCATTATTCATTATTCATTGTTCATTTTTCATTTTTCATTGTTCCTACTCACTGCTTCCACGAGTGCATCAACCTGGGACGGGGTGGTTGCCCAGCTGGTGCAGAAACGGACTGCTATGTGGTTCTCGTCGATATGGCGCCAGAGTTCGAAGCCGAACTGAGGTGCAAGTCTGTCGGCAAGTTCCCTGGTGAGTATCGGGAACTGCTGGTTGGTGGGACTGTCGACGAGGAACTTGCAGCCGATTGCCTCGAAGGCTTCCCTGATACGGCGTGCCTGTACGTTTGCGTTGCGTGCTATGTCGAAATAGAGTCCGTGGCGAAGCAGAGTGGAGAACTGGAGTCCGAGCAGACGTCCCTTCGCCAGCATTCCGCCACCTTGCTTTATGTTGTACCTGAAGTCTTTCTTCAGTGAGTCATTGGTGATGACTACGGCCTCGCCGAAGAGGGCGCCTTGCTTGGTTCCACCGATATAGAATACGTCGGCGATGTGGGCAAGGTCTGCAATGGTCATGTCGCAGGCATCTGAGGTGAGTCCGTAACCCAGACGGGCCCCGTCGACGAAGAGGGGTATGTTCCATTTCGCGCACACATCCTTGAGTGCCTGCATCTCGCCGAGGGAGTATATGGTGCCCAGTTCGGTTGGCTGGGATATGTAGAGCATTGCGGGCTGAACGATGTGTTCCTGGCTTTCGTCGGAATAATGGCTCTCGAGGGCTGCATCTACGGCCGGGGCTGCAACCTTTCCATCTACGGAAGGGAGGGGCAGCACCTTGTGGCCGGAGTGTTCTATCGCCCCGGTTTCATGGGCATTGATATGTCCGGTATCGGCACAGAGCACACCCTGATAAGGACGAAGAACGGACGAGATGACTGTGGCATTTGTCTGTGTTCCTCCCACGAGGAAATGTACATCGGCATCTGGTGTCTTACATATCTCCCTGATAATGTTCCGGGCTTCCTCACAATAGTCGTCAACACCATATCCAGGAGTCTGGCAGTAGTTCGTGTCCTGCAGGCTCTGCAGTATTTCAGGGTGACACCCTTCTAGATAATCGCTATAAAACAGTATCATATTTTTTTTAATTCATAATTCGTTATTAGCCATTGGCCATT
>JAZLHI010000074.1:0-20891 GCA_045616725.1 Prevotella sp.
TGATGCTACGGACAGGGAAATTCTACAAGATGCTGGTCGCATAACAGCAGAATACGCCAAGGAATATGCAGAGTCGGAGTTTGAGAAATACCGTGTGATTCAAGACCGCCTGTTCTCCTCTGACTTTGACAAACTTAATGATGGAACGTTTCCCGAACTTCCACTTGATAAGGAATAGTTAATCAAGGGCTGCAACGGCAAATGTGCCGTTGCAGCCCTTGATGTATGAATATGCGAATATCTTTAAACGGTGTCTAGAACTCGGAGAAGGTCAGGGGGAGGAGTGATTTTATGGTATCAACGATATAGATCTTTTCCTCACCATACATCATGATCTTGACATCCTGATGGTAGCGTTGCTCCAGTTCCACGATGGCTTGTCGGCAAACACCGCAAGGAGAAATCGGAAGAGGAGTGAAACGTGAATGAGCTTCAAGTGGTTCAGAACCGTTTCTGGCAGCAATGGCAATGGCATTGACTGCTTTCTCTGGATATTGTGCCTGAGCGGCATAGATGGCTGAGCGCTCGGCGCATGTGCCCACTGAAAAAGCGGCATTCTCCTGATTGGCACCTTTCACTATGGTACCGTCAGCAAGGATCAAGGCAGCACCAACATGGAAGTTTGAATACGGAGCGTAAGAGCTATAGGTGGCCTCTTTCGCTGCATCTATCAGAACTTTCTCCTCTGGAGTGAGCTCTTCGTAGAGTTTTTCGGTGATGTTGATAGTGAGTAGCATCCTATGTCTGGTTTGGTTGGATCGAATGGCTTTCCGTCACGGTCGTTAGGAGCAAGGAAATTCTTTGAGGCCTTGCCAACGGCGCATGAGTGAGAGTCGAGATGGAAATCGTAGTGCTGAGTGTCGTGGGAAACGAGGACGAACATCTTCTCGCCAGTCATGGTGGAGTCCTTCAAGACTTGGAGACCCCCTCCAGCTCCCCCACCAGGGGAGAGTCCGTTGACTTTCGCAACACTGTCTTCGAGTTCCTTCTCCCAGATGATGTCCTTGAAATGGCTTGTATCGTCCTTCACCTGTGGCGTACGCATAACGTTGCCTTCGAAATAGTAGGTGTAAGTACCGGACTCATCGTTCATCTCGCCCATGATGACATCGTCCGCAAAGCCTGTTATGATGGTATTTGCGCAGGTGAGACCGTTGGTTCCAATGTACGAAATCTTGTCTTTGCTGTTCGATGCATCGGTGAATCGGAGCGAAACGCCACGCTTGGAGTCGAAAGGATAGAACTGAGCAATGGTACAATGGATGATCTCGGCAAAACCTCCGTCAAGACAGACGCAGTCATTGAGGGTATTGGTGATCTGACTACCAATGATTCCGATGACGCTATGAGTGGACTTCAGACCGTAGCCTTGGCAGTTATGGATCGTGCTGTACTGGATGTTGAGCTTCAGTTTGTCGATAGCGGAAGAATCACAGACTATACCGTCGTAGGCGGAATGGAGGTCAGTGAACGTAAGCTCGTTGCCCATGGATGACGGATTGAAATGGATTCCACGCCACTGTCCGCTGACGAGATCGTATGGCAGATAGTCAAACATGTTGTCAAGGCGATCGCCACGAAGCGTAACCGGCTTCTCGGCAGTTCCTTTGGAAATAAGCTTACCGAAGACATTCAGTCCGGCATTCTCGTGGAAAAAGAGCGTCGCTCCGGCTGCAATGTTCAACGTGGCAAGTGAATCGACGGTGATTCCTCCATGGACGAGAAGTGGACGATCAGCTGTAATGGTCTGAGTACCAGTGATATGAAGGTCGGTTACCTTCTCTACATCCCACGACCAAGCGTTGAGATTGACCTTCTGTGAAGCACCGCTCTCAAGGTTGAAAACGATATTGTCACTTACTTTCTTCGGCTCCTTCTGACCTTGCATAGGAGTAGTGACTTCAACGAAAACGCGCAGTGAATCGCCTCTTCTGATCTCTATGTCATTGAGCTGGAAACCTCTCTCTGGCGAAAGAAACTCGCCGTCCACATTGACACGGAAACCGGTCTGGTTGCCGTTCTCAAGCTTAATCTGGCTGCAACGGATACCGTCTCCAGACTTGTTGTATATCCAGAAAGACTTGGTAGGCGCCGGAACCTTGGAGAATACCGTGTCCATCTTCACCGTATCCGTGGCGAAGGTCAGCAGTTTTGCTCGTGAGGTAGTGAACGATTCGTCGTCAGTACAAGCGAAAATGGTGAGCAAAAGCGCGAAGAGAGGTATGAGGTTAAGGGGTTTCAGAGGTTTCAGGGGTTTCAAAGATTCGGTTTGATTTCTTCTAGTTTTTTCTTAGCCCAGTCCTTGAGGTATTCTGGACCATTATTGATGAGAAGGTCGAGCCTGACCTTGGCATCAGACCATTTTCTGAATCTGATGAGAGCAAGAGCGTAGGCCTGCTGCAGGAAATCGTACATCTCGGTCTGTGTACTGTTTAGCGATTCGCCTTCCTTCAGCTTGCTTCCAATCTCCTCAATCTCTTCTATTCGCGCACGAATCTCGTGGAAAAGACGGAAGTCGTTAGCCTTGAACATCGCCTTTACATAGTTCATCGTGTGCAATGGACAAGGATAGACCAGACAGGCTTTCTCGGCAAAATATACGGCGAGGGCAGTATGGCCAAGCTCACTGTGGCAGAAGGAGATGTAGTAGCAATTGCGTGAGAAGTATTCGCGGAGAGAATCGTCCCAGAAGTCCTCGAAGAAGTTCTCTTCCAGATACTCGTGGACATTCATGAAATACTTCATCGCAGCAGCGAAACGCTTCTGGTTGAACAGTTTACGACCGAGATAGGCAGAGTTTGCAAGTTGTGGAACAACAGCCAGACGAACGAGATAAAGCTCTTCTTCAGTGAGCTCCTCATCGTTCTCCTTCTTCTTCATCGCCTCGTCCCACATATACCTCACCTCTGCACGCTTCTTGCTTTCACTGGCACGATCTACGGCCAAGAGCATGGAAACGGCCTTTGGAGTGTTTCTGGAGTTGCCCCATAGATTGTCGTAGGCTATGCAATCGCCTTCACGCAAAGACGTAACTCTCACATAGACAGCGTTTTTCTCGTCGTTCTCTATCTTGAGAGTGATCATCACACTGCGCATCTCGCCTTCAGGACTTACGTAGAAGACGGATATGGTAGCAGCATTGGACTTTACTTCCACAAGACCTTCGTCAGCCTTTACACTGACCACTGGCTCAAGAAGCAAATAGGAGTGTATGCGCTCTGTATCAGTGACGTGGAGGTGTTGGCCTTGACTCTGACCTTGACTTTGACCTAGACCTAGACCTTGACTCTGACTCTGACCTTGACCTTGACTTTGACCGTGGCAGATGTCGATGTATTCTATCTCGACGCTTTGTATGCCGTAAGTGGTCTCAAGGAAGTCTGTGAGTAGTAGGGTAGAGGCCTCCGCATTCTTGAGGAGATTGTTGTCCAGTTGCAGATTGATCTCCATTTCGCGAGTCATCCAAACCTCATGCTGGTCCATGAACAGTTCTTCCTCCGCACTGATGTTCTCCTTCTTCTTTTTCTTCACTGCCTCGTCAAAGTTTCGCTGAGAATGGAAGAAAAGCTCAAGAAGATTGGTCACTTCCTCCTGAAGATTGGTGATGTCAGTTACACTGGTCAGAGTTGCCGTTTCGTAGAGGTTGTATTGGTTCTCCTTAGTGTCCGCAATGAAATAGAAATGGACAGGAGAAACGGAACTGTTTGCATTATTGGCCACCTGGCGCAGATACTCAAGATCATCGGCAGAATAAATGCCAGCGTGATAGTCAAGGTTACAGTTGTCATTGTTTTCCGCAGCAAAGACAAAGGCGCGGAAATTCATTCCCTGATACTTGAAATAGATGACCTCATCGTCATTGTTCTCGTTCTTCTCAATGCTGAACTGACTGTTCAACGCACTGAGAGCAGCGCATATAGCCTCCTTGGCAGATTCGTATCGAACCTGCTCTTCTTTCTTTCCGAAAGGGAGAATATCTTTCAGCTTGGAGAACACGAGGTGATTAGGTGATTTGGTGGCTTAATGACTAGGTGGCTTAATGACTAGGCGATTTGGTGATTTGGTGACTTAATGACTAGGCGATTTGGTGACTTAAATATACCTCAGCAAATCCTGGATGTCATCAATGACATAGTCGGCACCAGCTTCAAGGAGTTGCTCGCGAGTACCGTTGCCGTATGACACACCAATGGTGCGACACCCTGCATTCTTTCCCATTTGGATGTCGTAAACCGTGTCGCCAACTACGATACATGTCTCTGGACGAAGCGAGAAAATCATCAATGTCTTGTCAACAGGGTCAGAAGCTGGCTTCGGATGCTTAACATTCTCAGCACCGAGCACATAGCTGATAGTGTCACGAAGACCGAGAGACTCAACGTAGCTTGCAAGTGTAGCATGAGAACGGCTGCTGGCAATGGTCATCATGATGCGCTTTCCGCGGAGTTCTTCCAGAGTTTCCATAACGTGAGGGAAGAGTTTCACGGCACCTTCTTCGTTGTAGCCAGCGAAAAGACGACGGTAAACCTGCTCGTATTTGTCGCCAGGAAGACCAACCTCTGGGAAGAGAGCATCAGGAACAGCCTTGAGTGGCAGACCGATCATAGCCTGACATTCTTCGTCTGTACGCGCTGGCAGACCAAGTTCCTTGATGGTTGCCTGCATAGTGTTGATGATGATTTTCCTTGTGTCGCCAAGGGTTCCATCAAAGTCAAAAATTACTATTCTGGTGTTGTTTAGCATAATCTTCTGTATACCACTGTAGATGGTAGATTCTGAATGTTTTTACATGTGCAAAGTTAGGAAAAAATCGGCAATAATGAAACTTTTGCCGTAAAAATTACTTTTTTGCGAACTTATTCAGCGTTTTTAGGCCGATAAATGTAATAAATCCGTTTATGAGAAGCAGTTCGTAGCCGAATTTGTAGTCGTAATATGTTGTGGTGTAATTGTTCGTAAAATAGCATATTACAGGGGCTGCAACGCAGATTACGAGAGTAGGAACGGATGGTAAACAGGTCTTTTTATAGAGGAGATTGAAGCCGAACAATCCGAGAAGTGGACCGTATGTGTAGCTTACCAATACATAGACCAAATCGAGTAGACTGCCCGAGCCCATTGCCTTTATAGCAAACACTGTCAACACGAAGAGCAAGGAGATGACCACATGGGAGATTTTTCGCAGACGTTCGTCCTCCGGTTTGCGCATTATGTCAACGCAGAAGCTCGTTGTGAGGGCTGTCAGCGATGAGTCGGCCGAGGAGAAAGCAGCTGAAATGATGCCCAAAACGAAGAGCATCTTTACCCAGAAGATGTTCTCTGTCTGGATGAAAAGAGGCAATAGGTCGTCGCCTTTCTGTGGCATTTCCACAAGTTCTCCAGCATCCCCAACCCATAGAGTTAGCATGATACCGAGAATGAGGAAGAGGAAGTTTATCGGAACGAAGAAGAAACCGCAGAGTCTCATGTTCTTCTGCGACTCCTTTAGCGTTCGGCAAGTGAGGTTCTTCTGCATCATGTTCTGGTTCAAACCAGTCATCACAACCACGATGAACGCTCCGGAAAGGAACTGTTTCCAGAAGTTCTGTGTGCTCTTGAAATCAGAGAACTCGAAAATGCGGAAGTGTTCGCTGTTGCCGATGAGTGGACTGTAATGTTCGTTTAGACTCCAAAGGAGGCCGATGAGTGCGATGAGCATACATGTTGTTTGCATTACATCGGTGAAAACAAGTGTCTTTACGCCGCCAGTCTTTGTGTAGAGCCAAATGCATAGCACGAGCAAAGGAACAGTAAGAATGAAAGGCAAGCCGAGGTCGTCGAAGATGAAAATCTGCAACATTGAGCAGACAAGGAAGAACTTTACGGCACTTCCCAGTATATCAGAAACAAAGTAAAGGACAGCTGCAACTCGTTGATTGCCAAGAACTTCATAGATGCTCGTGATGTTCTGCTTGTAGAATATTGGCAGTAGCACATTGGCTACGATGAAATAACCGAGAATAAAGCCAAGACAAGTCTGCAGATATGTCATGTCTTGACTGACAACCATTCCAGGAACACTCACGAAGCTTACTCCGCTTACTGAGGCTCCTATCATACCATACGCCACCATCAGCCACGACGATTTCCTTTCGCCGCGGTAGAATGTGTCGTTGCCATCTTTCTTTGCCGTTACCTTTGACAGCAGAAAGAGCAACAGGAAATATAGGATGAGGATTATTATCATTCGTATCTCATAACTTTAGCCAGACTGATGTGCGATACAAGCATGCTTGGCAGTATGAGTATCAACGTACAAATGAATAGTGTGGCGAGATTTATGAGGAGAATCACTGGAAGGTTTATCTCAAGTGGCACTTCCGAAACGAAATATACGGAAGGGTCAAGCTTAATGATACCCGTGAACTTCTGCAGATACATGAGGGCAAAAGCAAGGACATTGCCTATTAAAAGTCCCTTGCAAACAATGAGCATCGCAAGCCAAATGAAAGTATGTCGCACGGCACTGTTTCTCATGCCCAATGCTTTCAGCAGACCAATCATGCTTGTGCGCTCAAGAATGATGATGAGAAGTCCCGAAATCATTGTGAAACCGGCTACGGCAACCATCAGACCGAGGATTATCCAGACATTCAAATCTAGCACATCAAGCCATTGGAAGATGCCTGGATACGTGTCAAGTACAGTTCTTGATGAGTATGTTTCTTCGTTGCGGTCTGCTGTGCGGTTTATTTTCATGACAAAACGCTCTGCCACTTCTTCAAGTTTCGTGAAATCCTTTACGATAACTTCTGCTCCGTCGGTCTCATCCGCTTTGTATTCATTGAGTTTCTGAGTAGTTTTCAGGTCGGTGAAGCAGACGAAATCGTCAAAGGCAGAGATGTTTGTTTGATAGATTCCAGTGATAGTGAAACGGCGTGCACGAACATTCTCTCCCTTAATGAAGTAGGCAAAGATACGGTCGCCTGCCTTAACCTGCAGCTTGTCAGCTTGCTTCTTTGAAATCAGCAGTTCCTTCTTTGAGCCCTCAGTCTCTTCGTCTGATTTGTCGATTTGTTGATTTGTCGATTTGTCGGTTTTTTCGTTATTGGCCAGGAACGATGGCAAATTCCCCTCTACAATATTCTGCTTCAGGAAGTTAGCGTTGTAGCTTTTGTCCAATCCCTTCAACTGAACACCGAGAAAATCATCGTCTGTTTTCAAGATTCCCTGAGTCAGGGCATAAGGAGAAACAGACTCAACGCCCTCTATGTTCTGGATAACCTTTAGCATTGAGTCACCCATTACCACAGGAGCCTGCTCAAAGCCATGCATGGAGAGGAAGTTTCCTACGGTGATATGGCTGCCAAAACCTACAACCTTGTCCTTTATCGTATGTTTGAAGCCAAACACCACAGCCATCGAAATAACCATTACGGCAATGCCAATAGCAATTCCTGCCATCGCAATCTTGATAGCAGGATTACTCACCTTCTTCGTCTTGTCTGGAGTTGAATAAAGGCGGCGGGCTATGTCGAAACTGAGAGACATTTTCTTGTTCTAGACCAAAGCGAACGTTTTGGGAACAGTAGCTGATAAAAAGTGGAACAGTAGCTGATAAAAAGAGGAACAGTAGCTGATAAAATACTTTACATTTGCACAGTTCTTCCAGGATAAGCCTCGAGAGCTTTCTGCAGCACAACAAGGGCGCGGCAGAGGTCTTCTTTTTTCAGTACATATGCTATACGAACCTGATTGATGCCTGCTCCTGGTGTTGTGTAGAAGCCGGAAGCTGGTGCCATCATTACAGTTTCGCCTTCGTATTCAAACTTCTCAAGACACCAACGGCAGAACTTCTCGGCATCGTCAACAGGAAGTTGCGCTACTGTGTAGAACGCTCCCATTGGTATTGGTGAATAAACTCCAGGAATGCGGTTCAGACCATCAATAAGACACTTGCGTCGCTCCACATATTCGTCATAGACATCACGGTAATATTCTTCTGGCGCATCGAGAGAAGCTTCTGCAATAATCTGTCCGATAAGTGGCGGTGAAAGGCGTGCCTGACAGAACTTCATCACTGCCTGACGAATCTCTTCATTCTTTGTGATAAGCGCACCGATACGGATTCCACACTCAGAGTAACGCTTTGATACAGAGTCGATAAGCACTACATTCTGCTCAATGCCTTCAAGGTGGCATGCTGAGATATAAGGCGAACCAGTATAGATGTATTCGCGATAAACCTCATCCGAGAAGAGATATAGGTCGTACTTCTTCACGAGGTCGCGAATCTGGTTCATCTCACGGCGAGTGTAAAGGTAGCCGGTAGGGTTGTTAGGGTTACATATAAGAATCGCGCGTGTGCGTTCATTAATCAGTTCCTCAAACTTCTCTACCTTCGGCAGCGAGAATCCTTCTTCAATGGTTGTTGCAATGGTGCGAATCTTTGCACCAGCTGAGATTGCAAACGCCATGTAGTTGGCATAAGCAGGCTCTGGTACGATGATTTCATCGCCTGGGTTGAGGCAAGCCATGAAGCTGAAGAGCACAGCCTCTGAACCGCCACAAGTGATGATTATGTCATCAGCTGTTACGTTGATGTCGTATTTCTTGTAGTAGTCAACGAGCTTCTCGCGATAGCTGAGATAACCCTGAGAAGGAGAATATTCCAGAATCTCGCGGTCCACATTCTTCATCGCATCGAGAGCAACCTGTGGAGTAGGGAGGTCAGGCTGTCCGATGTTAAGGTGGTAAACCTTTGTACCGCGCTTCTTTGCAGCAGCAGCAAGAGGTGCGAGCTTTCTGATTGGCGACTGTGGCATTTCTACGCCACGAAGAGATATTTTAGGCATTTCTGTATATTGTTTTCTTAGTTGAAGAAGTTCCAGCTTACACCGAAGCGGAAGATGGAAACGTTCTGAGGATAATGAGGCGTGAGGAAGTAGTTTCCTTCCGTCTGGTTGAAGTGGCTCATCATCACGAAGAAGCGTGCGTGCTTCAGGTGGAAGTTGGCATATACGTTGAGTATTGGATAGTTTCCGACTTTCACGTTGTTCTCGCCGTTCTCCTGATTGCAGAAAACTCCGAGTGTCGGATTGTAGTCCATAGCTTCATACTCTGTGAAGTAACGACCGTCAACACCGAGTTCAGTGCTCAGAACCTTTGCTATCTTGAACTTAAGGTATAGGTTCGCGTAAGCGTTGAATGAAGGCACTGGAACTGCTGTGAGGTCTGATGAGTTCTGATATGTGAGCACCGTTTCAAGGTTCAGCGGACCAAGCTTGAAATCTTGCGTCAGCTGTGCCGTTAGCAGTGAGACGTTTCCGCTTTGGCGAACATTCACCCTGTAATCCTTGCGACCGAAGTTTTCGTCTATCGTGTATGAATTTCCAAAGTATGTCAGATGGTCGAAGTTGTCGTATGCCACACGAAGTTTCGTGCGGGTCTTTTCTATGTTGAGCAAACCTTCAAGGTGGCTTTGTGTCTGAGTTTCAAGGCTATTGCCGTCGGCAGCGTCCCACCAGAAGTGCTTGCTGTGATACTTCTCGAAGAAGAATGATGGCGCCTCGCGGTGGAGAAACGCCTTTGCACGGAATGAAACCGTATCGCCGAAAAGAGGGAAGTTCATGTCTCCCGTTGCATCAAGGAGAAGGTCTCCTGCCTTATGGCCTTTCTTTCCGACGAGGTAAGTCTCGAGCTGCACATTGTAGTGGAACATGGAACCGAGAGTTTTCTGCAGCTGACCGCCAAGAGAAACATTGTTGTCAGTTTCTGATTTCAGCCAACCGTCCTCGTCTGGCAATGAATAGCTGCGGAATTCATGGGAAACAAATGCTTTCAATCCCATCGGAACCCACTTGTTAAAGCCTTCAAGCATGGCTATTGCGAAATTGTTCTTGAGGAAGACATGCTTTGCCTGGTCGCGGATGGAGTCGTTTGCGTAGGATCCATCGCCGTATGTTGGAAGGAAAGTGTCTGCGTAGTAGCCTTTTGGCGACTCGTAAGCCTGATAGATGCGCTTGTAGTTCTTGAGGTTGAGAGTGTGTATGAAACTTGTCACAGGCACATATTCGTTCTTCATCCAAGTGGTATCGAGCGGTTCTTCCTTGAATTCTCCAGACGCTTTCTTTGCAGCAAGTTCCTGGTTGTAGTCGTCAAGGTCAAAGTCTTCGCCTTGTTCCTTGCGAGCTTTTTCAAGGGCACGCTTTGCGTCGTTCTCAAGCTTCGACTTGTGGGCAAACTTCTTAGCCTCGATTTCCTGCTCGTTCATAGGCACCTTACGGTTGAAACCAATGTTGTATCTGTGTGAGAAGAATATCGACTGATTGTCGTTGCGGTTCCAGTTGCGTGCAAGAACGGTAGGGATTTCTGCTTCCGAATAGTTGTCGTTGAAACTTTCCGGATGCTTTATATACTCGTCGTTTGTTATACCGCCATTCTCCGCAACCTTCTGGTGGTTGAAGGAAACGATGAAATGAGCGTTGTATCTATCGGCAAGATAAGATCCGTAGATGGAGTAGTTGATGTGGGATGTAGCCGCATTCTGGTAGTAACCCTTGCCGTAGAGATAGTCGAACTTCATGCCGATGCCGAGCTTCTTGCCAGCGTTAACGGCAAAGAGGGCTTTGAGATGGTCTTCTCCGAAACTGCCGGAGCCACAGGTGTTGTAGCTGAGGTTGGTTATAGGTGAGAGTGTATTGGTGAAATGGAAGTCCTGTGGCTGTGTTACGAAGAAGTCGTAAGGATGGAGAAAGATGAAGTCATCACCGACATAACGATCGGTGAAGATGCGGTTCACTCGCGGACTTCCCACGTTTCCGAGGTTGTTGTATTCTCCATAGAGGCCGTTTGTGAAGATCGAGTTCTGGTAAAGGTGCGGCAAAGTGTCTGGCTCAGCCTCCTTGCGGTCGCCGAAATAGCTGTCTACAGACCATACTTTCAGTCCTTTCGGAAACTCCTTGGCCTTGGTCTGCGTAGAGTCTCTTCTGCCTCTGTCAAGTCCCGAATTGGAATATTGGGTCTCGTCCATTTGGTTGAAACCATCAGACATTCCTCGCTCAACTTGCGCAGTGGCAAACTGAACGGCACTAACCAGAAATATTATGGATATGAGTTTTTTCATTTACTTCCCCAAAAACCTGAAGCAGCATTCTGCCATCTTGAAGATCATTGAGCCAAGAATGACATAAGTACCTGTAGTCTGGCTATAGAAGTAATACAAAAGCACTCCTACTATAGCACCGATGATGAATATCGTATTGAGGATATTTCTGATTATGTAATATTTCTTTCTGAGGGATTCCTCGTCTCTGCGGGATTTTATTTCCATAATGCTTTAACTTCGTTGAAGATTTGGTCTTTGCGGTCTATCATCTTTCTGCGGAACTTTGAGGAACCAGGATAAATCCTTGTACCCTTCTTGTTGAGAGCCTTCTCATCAGAAATCCATTCCTCAGCCTTGTAAACTACGCCGTGAGGGACATTCTCAGAGTAATCAAATGAGATGCGAGATATTGTCAGCGTAAGATGATTGTCCTTACAGAAAGTGAAAATCTTGTATGAGGCAATTGAACGGTCTATGGAAATGGCATTCTGCTTGTAGATCTGCCATTCTTTGACGGAAGTCACGAAAGAGTTTTCCTTCTTGTTTACAAGTGCAATCTGGCTGCCTGTCAACTGATTTTCTTCTTTTGTCAACCCTTCCAGATATTCGTACATGCGGTTGTAAATCTGTTCTGCCTTCTGTCCAGGAATGTCTAAGTCGAGAGTCCATTCTACAACTCCGTTAACCATTGGTGCTGCACCTTTGAGGTACTTAGGGTTCTTCTTGTCCGACGTCTTGCTTTCTTTTCCATCAGTGGAATTTACTTCGTCCGACTTCTTTGCCTGTTCAGGGACGGTCCATTCACTCTGTGCGTAAATTGCAAGCGGAAAAAGTGCAAATATAGCTATAAGAATTCTTTTCATAATCATGTTCTTTAATACATAAATCGCGGCAAATTTACGAAAAGTTTTGGTATTGCAAGAATGAAACGCCTGAAAACTACATCTTTATGAACCAAAAGGGCGCTTTAGTCAATAAATTATAGTAATTGAACACTAATATTTTTGTGTCTTTACGCCGAAAAGAATTCATCTTATGCTACTGACTATCCCTACATATACAACTTGTTTTGCCACTACAAATGGCATGGACTTGCTATGTATCAATAAAATGGGGGGGGTAAGCAAGCTCTCTAACATCAGTTTCCACATATCATTCACCCAGAGACATCAGCCTTGATGCCTCTGGGTGTTTTGTTTATGTGCCTGAAAGGGCAACTTGGCATTAACAAAATTATTACTAATTAAATATTAACACTAATGAAAAAGTATCTTCTTACCTTTGCCGTCGCTCTCATGGCGGCTTTCGCTTTCACTGCTTGCAGCAGTAGCAGTAATGATGACGACCCTACTCCTGGTCCTACACCTGTTCCTACAGGTCAACCTTTTACAGTTACCGCTCTTGATGGTGTCTCAGACATAGGCTTCAAGATTTCAGCTCTTAGACCAGAGTTTTTTAATAAAAGCGACGTAAAGTTGGTCTATAGTTTTGATGGTAAGGAGTGGGAAGACTATGAGCTAGGAAGTAAGATTCATTTGTCTTCTGCAAACCCCAAAGTATTCTTAAAAGCTGGCACAAAGGCAAATCCTAATGTGCAAAATAAGTCGTTTAGAACTGCGGATCCTGATAATAATTACTTGACAACAAATCTTACTTTTGAGTCAAGTATGCGTGTTAAGGTATCAGGTAATTTGCTTAGTCTTCTTTATGGCGACAAGGCTCAGCGAACTGTACAAGGAGATATTCCATTTGCATTTGTAAGGCTATTTAATAACTGCGTCAAGCTTGTTGATGCATCTGAACTACAAATGCCAACAAATGTTTCGAGCAATATGTTTGAGACTGCATTCCAGGGCTGTAAAGCACTTATTGCAGCTCCTGAACTTCCTGCCAAAACGCTGGCTAAACAATGCTATTACTATATGTTCTTTGGTTGTACGGCGCTGAAAATTGCTCCTGTACTTCCTGCTACTGAGGCAAATGTAGAAGGTGCTTATGCGGCAATGTTCAACCGCTGCGTAAAGCTGAATAATGTTGAAATGCTGGCAACCAAAGTCTCTATAGAATGTGTGGATGACTTCCTTGCCGAAGCTGGCACTTCAGCTACTAACGCTACACTCTATGTGGCTAAGGGAATGAAGAGTAATCCGATAATCGCAGCAATGGAGAACTCCACTTGGACTGTGAAGGAAAAGTAAGTACCTGGACTATTGGGAAGGTTCTCCTATCCGAATAAAAAGCATTAACCATCTGTGCCATCAGCATCATCTGCGTGAAAAAGAAATGTCTTCAGTATGAATGAAGTGTTTCGCTCGCAGAAGATGCGGATGGCGCAGATGTTTCTTTGTTATATAGAACTCAGTAAAAATACTCACGGTATTCACGATTTGCCCTGTATAAAGGGGATCCCGCATCGTGAATAGACGAGATGTGTATATAAAGTGTTCACGATTTTGCATCTATTCACGGTAAAAAATGTCGTGAATCAGAATCATACTCGAATCGGTTTTGTATACAAACGCAACTCAGTTTTGTATACAAACGCACATCACTTTTGTATACGAAATTGAATCGTAACTCCTAGGTTTATCCATTGCTTTCCCTGACTTTATGCACCGTAAAGCATGACTTTATGCACCATAAAGCATGACTTTAGGTATCGTAAAGCTAAAAAAAATGCAAGCAGAGCTATTGTCCTGCTTGCATTTCTTGTTAGTCAGTAAGTGTATGTTCGTTTATTTCTCTGCGTTAGGCTTCAGTCTCGTTGCTATGATGAAATAGCAGATGAGGAGAAGGTATGCGCCGAGAGAGAGGATTTCGCTGAGTGGGTTTGCAAGCCATGCCGAGCTGTCAAACTCGAAGCCAGCGAACTTCAAACCAGCTGATACAACTCCCATCAATGCGCCGCCGGCAATGAAACCGCTGGCAATGAGTGTGCCGAGTTCGCCGCGTGCGTTGTTCACCTCTGCGTCCTTTGAACGTGTTGTTACAAACCAGTTGATTGCACCGCCAACGAGAAGTGGGGCATTGAGTTCCATCGGAATGAACATACCGAGAGCAACGGCGAGGGCAGGAACCTTGCAGAAGTTGAGGATAAGAGCAAGGATAGCGCCGATTCCATAGAGTGCCCAAGGAGCACCTGTACCGCTCATAAGTGGTTCGATAACGGCTGCCATCGCGTTAGCCTGTGGAGCTACGAGAGCGTTCTCGCCAACGAAACCGTAAGTCTTGTTGAGAATGATCATCACGCCGCCAACAGTTGCTGCGCTGACAAGGATGCCAAGGAACTTCCACGACTCCTGTTTTGCTGGTGTTGTGCCGAGCCAATAGCCAATCTTGAGGTCTGTGATGAAGCCACCGGCAGTAGAAAGTGCTGTGCAGACAACGCCACCCATGATGAGTGCTGCAACCATTCCTGCAGATCCATTCAAACCAACGGCAACCATGATTACAGAAGCGAGGATGAGCGTCATGAGCGTCATGCCCGAAACTGGGTTTGAACCGACGATGGCAATGGCATTTGCTGCTACTGTTGTGAAAAGGAAAGCGATGATGCCAATGACGAGAATACCTACTACGGCGTGAAGGAGATTGAAGTCAACAACGCCTGTATAGAAGAAAATGAATGTAGCTATGAGCGCAAATATTACGCCGAAAGCAACAATCTTCATGGAAATGTCACGCTGGGTTCTCTGAACTTCACCTTGGCTTTGACCTTGGCTTTGACCGCCCTTCAGTTCGCGTGCAGCAAGAGAGACTGATCCTTTGATGATTCCCCACTGCTTAACGATGCCGATAAGTCCTGCCATAGCAATACCGCCGATACCGATATGACGAGCGAAGGTCTTAAAAATCTGCTCTGGAGCCATGGCTTGAACGCTACCATCAGTTGCTGCAGAGAATGTTGGGTTGAGAACTTCAAGGAGCTGATCGCCGAGCAATGGCATAACTGGAACTACAATGAACCAGATGAGAGCAGAACCTGCGCAGATGATTGCTGCGTATTTCAAACCTACGATATAGCCGAGACCGAGAACAGCTGCACCTGTGTTGATACCAAAGACGAGCTTCGCTTTCTCTGCTACATAAGCACCACCAGCGATGGCGCGAGTGGTGAAGGCTTCTGTCCATGTGCCGAAAGTGGAAACGAGGAAGTCGTAGATACCGCCAACGAGTCCTGCAATGAGCAATGGCTTAGCCTGTGAGCCGCCCTTCTCGCCCGAAACGAGCACCTGTGTAGTAGCTGTGGCTTCAGGGAAAGGATATTTTCCGTGCATGTCCTTCACGAAATATTTGCGGAAAGGAATGAGGAAAAGTATGCCGAGAATACCGCCAAGCAATGATGAGAAGAATACCTGGAAGAAGTTTACTGTCACCTCCGGATACTTTGCCTGGATGATGTAAAGTGCTGGAAGCGTGAAGATTGCACCTGCAACGACAACGCCCGAACAAGCTCCGATGCTTTGGATGATGACGTTCTCGCCGAGAGCGCCCTTGCGCTTTGTGGCACTTGATACGCCAACGGCAATGATAGCGATAGGAATGGCAGCCTCAAAGACCTGTCCGACCTTGAGTCCGAGGTAAGCAGCGGCTGCACTGAAAAGCACAGCCATCAGGATTCCCCAAGTAACTGACCAGGCATTTACTTCTGCATACTTTTTGCCCGCCTCCATCAGCGGCTCGTATTCTTCGCCTTCCTTAAGCTCCGTAAAGGCGTTTTCTGGTAATGATGTTTTCATTGTGATTTGTTTATTGTAGTTTTAAGTAAGTTCTCAAAATGAGTTTAGTATGTTTTCAAAATGAGTTTAGTAAGTTATTAAGATCTGTTTGTCTTTCTAAACAAGCGCAAAGGTACACTTTTTTTCTGACAGACGATGTATGTATGAGCAAAAAATGCTCAATCACATCTAAATAACGGATAAGAGACGCTTCTCAACTGATTTTTATTTATGAGAAAGAGAAATTTCTCTGGTCACTAAATGGCATCGGCAGCATCATTCAACTCTTTGGCCATATTCCTTAGATATGATTTCATTTGCAATCTTTCTGTTTCCGTAAACTCAGTTAGTCCATCGAGTTTGTGGTAGAGCCACGAAGAGGATTTTCCGAAATAACGGCGGGCGAATTCACGCCAGGAAATAAGCATTAGAACATTGTGCAATTGTTTCTTCACCGAAGTTGATGGGGACATTTCTTGTTCAATCATGGATAGTTGAGGTTTTAAGTTTGACCATAGTTGCTATAAATACGATGCAAAAGTAATATTAATATTCGTATTACACAAATTCGTATTACGAATATTCGTACAGATGGCGAGAACTTAAGAAATATCAACCTTCTCGTTTATCTTAACACTAGCAGACGTCTTACATTATGTCACTTTCCATCATACAACCTCTTTACCTTAAGTTTTCTTGAACCTTCTTGCCTTTGAAGCAGATCTGCATAGACGATATCCTCTTTATGCAAACACCAGAAAGTAGCCTGTAGGCATCTGTCTTCCCAATCGCCATTTACCCAATCCTTGTCATTGAATGTTGGATCAAAGATACTATCCCAGGTGGATGTGCAAGGTACTTCATCATCATTTCCGATAGCTATCCCATTCAAAGGTAAATGCCAGAGTGTGAAATCAGAAACAAGGATGCGGTCACGAGGTATTTCTAGTTCCATGAAAACCAATTCAGAATTATCAGAATCAAAATAATCTATGCTTCTGCGCGGTTTACGTTTGAATCTTCCATAGCAAGTATGCCACGCCCAAACGGGCATGGACGCCTCTGGCTTTTCGGGATGTCCAATTCTTTCGTGCATTTTCTGTGCCATCCATTCATAAGCTTCCGAGCTATCATCCCACATGAAACTTTTCTTTGTACAGCACGCTATCCCACGTTTCATTACTTCCTCATAGAAGTTGTAATGTTGGAATGTCCACAACTTAACTTTGTCATTCACGATATTCAAAATCTATAAGCCTCTCATTTTATCTCAGCAACATATTCTCTGTGTCAAGATAGAAATTATTTTCTTTGTATTCACGCATAAAGTCACGGATATAATCCTCCTTTGCGATGTTCAGTTTCAACGCTCTGAGGGGAACTGCATAAACTTGCTCAGGATCTGAAGGCGTACCACCGACACCAATAACCACGAACACCGGCATATCTTTCTCCTTTTCAAACTTGCGATAAATGTCGGCCTGCTCTTCTGTAGCCCATGTTACTCGTTCATTATTAAATTTGCTTCTCCATTTACATTCAACAGCAAATTGAACAGTCTTGCCATCAAGAGAAAACTCATACTCCATATCCGGATAGCGATTAGACTCTGCGTAGCTTCCTTGGTAGTATTTGTCGCCACGCCATTCCTTCAAGGCGAAATATTTCTTATTGAAATGACTGACCACATATTCTTCAAAAGCACGACCTTTCTCTTCTGATTCTGTCAAATCATTGTTATTGCCATTTTCATCAGCCTGATTCAAGTTACCATCAACACCTTTCTGTTCATATACAGCAAGCTCGTTTGTTGTAACAGCCTCTTCTATTGTTGCAGTTCTTGAACCACACACCATCCAAACGCCAACTCCAACAAGCAACACACCGATTATTACTAAAGCATATCCCATTATCTCGTTCTTCATTATAACATTCTTTTATACATGAAATTATCTTGGTCCTAAGAACTTATCACCATTCAAATGAATCATGTGGTCAGGCATTTCGGCTATCCAGACTTCTGTTTCCCATGCGAGGTCTTCCGAAAACTTCTTATAGGTTTTAAAGTCAAGGAATGCCGTTACAAAAATCAATCCGGCCGTAACATTCTTGGTCATTGACTTGATTTCTACGATACGCTTTGGATCCATAGGACCTACGGATGTTACCGACTCCACAAAGTAAATCCAATCCTTATCTTCACGATAGAGAACAACATCAGGCATCTTGTCGTGAAGAGTTATGGAAAAACCTAGTTCCGATAGGCGTTCAACATTCTTCACCAAGTCTTTCTCTGTTGTGTCACCAACGTACAAACATTCGCAATTGGGAGCAAATCTCGGTGCAAATTGCTCGATGATGTCTTTCTGTAGCTCATTATGTTTGCCTGTGCTAAAGGTAAAATCAATACCGTTGATTTTTACGGGCATCATCTCCATACGTTTCTTGGAAGCATAAATGTCAATCAGACGTTCATGATTGCTGTTAAATTCTGCAATAGAGGCAGCGTTCCCGTTTGAATGGAGTATAACCAGAAATTCATCTGTCAAGCGCCAACGATAATTAGGACTATTGGTCGCCAATCCATTATCTTCTACAATAGCAGCTGTGCGAAAATGATGAAGCGCCTGTTTACGGAATGTCTCACGAGAATTCTCTGCATACTTTGTTTTATAGTTCTTATTAACAAAAGCGATAATGTCGTGTATTCTAATCCATTCGTTTGTTGCAGAGCTCCAGGCAGACGATTTTTTGATGCCAGCGAGAGCAAGAAGAGAAAGTGCACACAAATCAGCTTGCTGGCGATCTGGCAGACCAACTGCTTTGAGAATATATTTTGCTTTGGTTATCTTATCCATTGTTCTACTATCTGGTTACAATTTTTTTCTGTAAGTTCTTTGTGCATGAGGGCACGTCCCATCTCTTCTATAACACTACGCTCAGGAATAGGCATAGAATTGATTTCTGTGGAATTGACCTGAGTAGATCCGTTAAGGATTCTATAATAGGCATCATACAAAGTAGAGTTTAACAATACGTACAATCCATAAGTTACGCATGGCGAATCACATTGTATGAAGTTCACTTTATTCTGCGTACTTATATATTCGAACTGTGGATAACGTTGCTTAAGATAAATACCACATTGCAAACGACGCTTCTCTTCTTTCGCCGTAAAGCGCTTTACCAACAAGTAATTGTCATTTTTTTGGAGATAAGACCTTCTATCAGTCATTATACATTCTCCTTCTTTACCTTGTGGCCAAACGACGCGACCATCCTTGATATGCTGTGAATAAAGCAAAGGATAGCATCCTTCTTCCATTTCATCACGCAACACGTCACGAGTTCGGAAATCGACTATAAGCCCCGTCTTCATCGGCATGTTGATGGTTGGTAGTGTTGCAGGCATCTTGTTCACCTTCTCCAATACGTTTGCTTGTTCTTTGTTTGTAACAAGAAAAACATAAAGGTTTCGGGCAACAACAGCATCGTATGTCGCATCAAATGTTTCTACATCGGAAAAATCTGATGTTGACGATGTGGTCATTCGAATCGTTGCTGGTTTCTGTTTCTGCTTCTTCAGTTTGATTATGATGGTTTCTTGGAGTACCGATTCTCCATCAAAAACCTTATCGCGGCTCTCAAACAAATGAATATCGGTAAGAACACAATTCTCAAACATGTAACGGCGGAAATACTCAAAGTATGCACCTGACGTCCATGAACGAGGGATGATGTAAACCATCTCTTGACCATCTTTCAAATTGCGGATGCCCATGCAGCAGAACAACGAATACAAGTTGGGAGCACCATAGCAAACCGAAGGCATTGACATTGCTTCTGGCGCATCCTTTGGAATCTTCTTGTATGGCGGATTGCCAATAATGTAGTCGTATTGCTGTGGTTCGTCACCAAACAACATGTTTTGTTCAAATTGCTGAGAAGTTATGTAGTTCTCAACCTTTACCTCATATTCAATATGGCAATATTCTTTAATATGCTCCAAGTTCTCAATCAACACAGGCACAACCTTAGTATCGGTTTCGTAGCATGTTACCTTTATATTGCCCTTATAGCCTCTTGAACGCACCATGTCTATCCATGCAGCCGTCAAAACCCCTGTTCCGCAACCAGCATCAAGAAGTGTTATCTCAGGCAAAGACAAATCCACGTCAAACAACTCTGCCATAAACTTAGCAGAAGCCTTTGACGTAAAGAATTGCCCATACTGCTTACGCTTCGATTTTGGAACCGAAGCAATAAACTTGTTTGTATTTTCTTTTACGAAGTTTAGCATAATTTCTGCCAGTGTAAACTTGTAAAAAAGATGATTTTGTTCTGTATAATTATAAGTTTTCTTTTTGTCATTGCAAAGGTAAGTGTTTTATTTCAAATAGCCAAACAAAATCAAGGAAATGTGCAAAATAGAGTTCTGTGCTTGATGTTATTGCGTGGTATGGGATGAAAAGAAACTCCGTCCGTATGTGATTTTACTGAAAACATACGGACGGAGTTGGGGATTAGAAGACTCTAAATATCAGAAGACTCTAAATATGTCTTGTGTACGATTACTACACGAGGTACTGGTCAGAGATACTCTCGTTGTCAAGAACGCGGCGGATTGTGTCGGCGAACATTGCTGCAACAGAGAGTTGCTTAACCTTAGCACAGCGGTTTGAGTATGGGATGGAATCTGTGAAGACAATCTCCTCGAGTGCTGACTGCTGAACGCGGTCGCTTGCAGGACCTGACATTACGCAGTGAGAAGCGCAGGCGCGAACTGTCTTTGCACCAGCTTCCTTCATGATGTCTGCAGCCTTTGTGATAGTGCCGGCAGTGTCAACCATATCGTCGATGATGACAACATTGGCATCCTTTACGTCTCCAATGATTACCAGCGAACCAACCTCATTGGGACGTGGACGTGTCTTGTTACACAGAACCAATGGACAATTGAAGAACTTTGCGAATGTGTTAGCACGCTTGCTGGCACCCATGTCAGGTGCGGCAATAACCATATTTTCGAGTTTCAAAGATTCGAGGTAGGGGAGCATAACACTACTTGCATAGAGGTGATCGACGGG
>JAZLHI010000075.1:0-36640 GCA_045616725.1 Prevotella sp.
GCCTGAAGCAGCTTAATGCCTGCGTCAGGGTCTGTCTTGCCACCCTTTGGGAAGCGACAGTCGGAGATAACACCAATGGTATTATCGCGATATTTCTCATAAAGTGCCATAGCCTCCTCGTAGTTGCGGGCAAGAACCACCTTCGGACGACCGCGCATACGGAGGGTTGCAGCATGAGGGTTAAGTGCCTCAGTGGCAAAACGTTGGCTTTGGGCAAGGATATACGAGTAGAGGTTAGGCAGGATTGAAGAATAGAAGCGGATGCTGTCTTCCACGAGAAGGAGCATCTGTACCCCACCCTCCTGCACGTCATGTTCGATGTTCATCTTATCCTCTATGAGTTTTATAATGGAGAGGATAAGGTTTGTATTGCCAAGCCAACAGAATACGTACTCGAAGATGGAGAGGTCTTCATTCTCTATGCGGCGAGTAATGCCGTGGGAGAATGGCGTAAGAACAACGCAAGGTATCTCTGGAAATTTCTCCTTCACCTCACGAGCCACGGTGAAAGCGTCGTTGTCGGCATTACCAGGCATACAGATAACGAGGTCAATAGCCGTCTCGTTTATCACTTCCGTAGCCTCCTCCGTAGTACTTACCTGCTTGAACGTAGGCGGATAGCGGAGACCGAGTGCCATGTATTCATTGAAAATCTTCTCGTCCACACGACCGTCATCCTCAAGCATGAAAGCGTCGTATGGATTCGCAATGATGAGCACATTGAAAATGCGTCGTGTCATAAGATTGACGAACGACACATCCTTCAAATAGAATTCACTCCAATCCTTATCCATAGTGTTAATCTCCTGTATAGTCAAGGTCAATACCGTTGAGTATTCCCTGCTCAATGATTGGGAACATAAGGTCATAGACGTCCCTATTCTCCTTCTCGCAGACGTCAAAGCACTCTGCCATAAGGCGGTTGCCGATAGCTGCCTCCTCTGGAGTAAACTGGTCTTCACCATTCTCCAGGTTCACATAATGTTCAAACTTATCGTCTGGATGAAGTGGCACATGGAGTTCATTTACAAGATACTTTGCAAAAGCAATAACCTCCTTAAGGTTTGTGATGTGTGATTCTTCTGTGTATTTCATAATGGGTTTGTTTTTCAATAATGGTTAATAATTTGGCGCAAAATTACAAAATAAATTATTCTTTTCCGCAAAATTTTTCCTTATTTAATAAAATATGTATAACTTTGCCGAAAATAAGCATTATGATAGACATCTCAAACATACACAAATCATACGGAAACCTCCATGTACTGAAGGGCATAAACCTCCATATCAACAAAGGGGAGGTGGTAAGCATTGTGGGCAGAAGTGGCGCGGGAAAGACCACTTTGCTACAGATCATCGGCACTCTTGACAATGCTGACGAAGGCGAAATCATAATAGACGGCGTAAACCTCAGTCAGCTTTCGAAGAAGAAGCTTTCCGACTTCCGCAACCAGAAGATCGGCTTTGTTTTCCAGTTTCACCAGCTATTGCCGGAGTTCACTGCCATCGAAAACATCATGATGCCAGCACTTATCGGCGGCAAGAGCAAGAAGGAAGCGAAGAAACGCGCAGAAGAACTTCTCGACTTCCTGCACCTTTCCGACCGTGCAAACCATAAGCCGGCAGAACTTTCCGGCGGCGAGAAGCAGCGTGTGGCAGTAGCAAGAGCGTTGATGAACAACCCTGCCGTAATCCTTGCCGACGAGCCTTCCGGTTCTCTCGACTCAAAGAACAAGGAAGAACTACACAATCTCTTCTTTGAACTTCGCGACAAGTTCAACCAAACATTCATCATCGTCACACACGACGAAGGACTTGCCAGTATCACAGACCGAACAATCCACATGAAGGATGGACTGATTGTAGAAAATGATGTTTCAGAAGTTTCAAAGGTTTCAGAGGTTTCAAATGAAAGGCCTACTGATTAAAGTCAAATAAACAATAGTTTATCGAAAACAAATCCTGACAATCGTCTCAGAAAAGAAAAATAGTTGTACCTTTGCACCCGCAAATAAGCAATCGGGCGTTTAGCTCAGCTGGTTTAGAGCATCTGCCTTACAAGCAGAGGGTCGGCGGTTCGAATCCGTCAACGCCCACCAAGCGAGAGCAAACGAAATTGAAATTAATTTCAATTTTCTTTGCCGAGCGACAAGGGGGAAGACAAAGTCAACGCCCACAAAAACTCAAAACGATTGCTTATTCGGGCGTTTAGCTCAGCTGGTTTAGAGCATCTGCCTTACAAGCAGAGGGTCGGCGGTTCGAATCCGTCAACGCCCACTACAGCGAGTGTGTCAAAGAATTTGACACACTCGTTTTTTTGTTATCATACGTTTTTCAATAACGAAAAACCAAAGCTATTCAAGAGCACAGCCAAACCTTTCAGAATGAAATCCTTATGATTCCTTCTTATTTTCGTATACAAAACCGAATCGCGTTCGTATACGAAAGTTTCACTAAACTCTCTTGAATGCTTTTGACGCTTCCCTTGAACACTATTCCAAACCCACAGTCTTACCTCCAAAGCCCATTAGGCTATTTGTGGTTAAGTCGCAAAGCAGAGAGATATATAAAAAAGAGAACCGCAACATGAAGTGCAGCTCTCCTTGCAAGTTATAATGTAATCGGTTTCTATTAGAAACGGTAACCGAGAGTAATCTGGAATACACTGTTGTGACCCTTGAGACCATCTACCTTGAAGACGTTAGAAACACCCCAGTTGTAACGAGCGTCAAGAACTACATTGCTGAACTCGTAAGAAGCACCGATTGGAACTGAAATATCAAAACCGTCGATTCCCTTTGCGTCAACGCCAAATTCCTTATTACCAATTTTCTCGTTTACCTTGAAACCAGGCTGAACACCGATCTTTACAGCAAGACCAGGAGCGAGGTAAGAGTTAGCCATGATAGGAACAGTGATATAGTCAATATCAAAGCTACCGCCATCTACCTTAGCACCCTGCTGTGAATACATTGCGCCGATAGAAACACCAAACATATCATCGAACATGTAAAGACCTTCTGCACCAATAGCGAGTCCAACCTTTGAATCAAGAGATACGTCTCTATCGTTTGTAAGAGTTGAAACATTAACACCTACCTTAGGAGCAATAGTGAAGCTACCAGCAGCTGGAGTCTGAGCGTTTGCAGCGAGTGCGCTGATTGCCATCACTGCGATCATAAAGAACTTTTTCATAATTTCAATTCGATTTAATTGTTAAACTTTAATTTCTATTATACTCGCTTATTAACGAGGTTTTCTGGGTGCAAAGGTAAAAGTATTTTTAATACCTGCAAAACATTTTTAGCGAAAAAAGTCGTTTTTTCACATTATATCCGCAAAATATTCGCTTTTTATTCGCATTTTTAACACTTTTACCCATGCTGTTTGCTAAAAAACACACGCAATGAAAAGATTACTTCTTGAAGACGGCACGAACAGGCTTACCGTAGAAACGGAAGCTGTTGCCCATCTTGTTCTGGCCTTCGGTAAACATGTAGTGTGCCATATTAGGTTCCGCATACACAAGAGACGATGTCCAATACATGCCGTATTTGATTACTGGATCGTTGAACATTACTATGCCATTGAAACGAAGGCCTGCACATGGGAGGAAGATGCTGTTGTCGTTAGGACCAATGAACTTGTAGCCTGTGACATCATTAATCTTTGTCTTCTGAATACGGCAATATGAGCAGAGTTCCTCCATCTCACCCGCTGTAGGCATGCGCCATGCACCGCCCATGTTCACGTGTGCTGCATCATCTTCAAGTTCAAGTTCCACAAGTCCGTCAACCTCGCCAAATTTCCTATCGGTATTGTATTTTGTCAGTGACACGAGATTGTCGAAGCTCTCTTCGTTAGCAGCATCGCCAATCTGACCGCTACCGTATTTATAGTTAAGGGCACTGTATTCTGCCTTTGTGTCCACCTCACCCCAAGAGTAATAGTTGCCACTTTCCTCTGGTGCCGATGCACCTACATTGTATTTTGCCCACATTGTGCCGCTTGGCAATCCAAGGTCCACAAACTCAAAACCGTTCTCCTTATCTTTATCCACACCCTGATCAAAGATGACTTCCTTAACTTCCTCTACGAAGAACTCGTATGTTGTGCCATCAGTCTTAATGACCTTCATCGACTGTGCATTAACTGTCATTACGCCCATGAGGGCAACCATCAAAATAAAAAGCTTTTTCATGTCTGAATATATATTTTTATAGATGCGAAAATTAAATTGTTTATTTCTTTATGAATTTGTATGTTCTCTTGTTCGACTTCATGACATAGGTGCCGGCAGGCAGTTCGTCCATGTTGTAACGTGACGATCCGCAGTTTGCCTTTACTGTCTTCACGAGCATTCCGTTGAGATTGTAGATGCTGACTGCTGCGTCACCATCAGGCTCGGTAGTCGTAACACTCTCAATGGCTGCGGCCGTATCAGAGAATGTGAATGACTTCAGTTCTGCGATTGGGTACTTTACTGTTGCGCTGGTTGTAGTGATGGTCATGTCACTGGCATCAAACGTAACAACCGGCCGTTCGGAAAAGTCATACACAACTTCTCCGCCCGATGTTGTATGCACGTGCAAGGCTACTCCCGCAATGGAAACAATACTGGATGTTAGCATCATGCATAACACAAAAAGGTTCTTTTTCATTGGAAACATTGTTATGTTGGTTAATAATTATGTCGAAAAACGTGTGCAAATTTACATTTTTTTCCTAATAATATGCATATATAACGAAAAAATGATTACCTTTGCAGAAATTTTTTATCTTAAGAAAACAAACGACATAATAATGCTATACAGAATCTACCTTTTTTGTATTCTTCGTGTCATGTGTATGCTCTTGGCCATGTTACTGCCGACAGCCCTTTTTGCCGAGCATACGAAAGAGGAGAAAATAGACCGCTTATCGCCCGATTTTGTGGTAGCATCGGTCATTGTAGCCGAACCTTATGACATACTCTACAGTTGCTATGGACATACTGCGCTGAGACTGCAGTGTCCCACATACGGACTTGACTATGTGTTCACTTGCGAGGGAGAATCTGTCCAGGATAACATTGCTCGCTTCTTCATGGGGAAGCTACAGATGGAAGTTTATTCCTTCAAGACAGATGCTTTCATCGAAAACTACAAACAGCAGCACCGAGGATGCATGGAGTATGTGCTCAATCTGCCGCCAGAGGCCAAACAGCGCCTGTGGCAACAGATGGATGAGCGCGCGAAAGAAGAACCTGTTCAATACGATTTCATCAATAATGGATGTACACATCTGGTGCTGTCGTGGATAGAACAGGCACTGTACGGCCATACAATAGAACACAAGAAATGGCCCGACTCATTCCGCATGACGCGAAAGAGAATAGCCGGTGATGCATGCAAGGAGTTTCCGTGGAATCACTTTGTCATAGGCTCAATGGTTGACGGCGTGCTGAATGACGACTGCGAGATGTGGGAAAAGGTGATCATTCCGCGCGATTTGGTAGAAGTGCTTCGTCACACAATCGTGGACGGACAGACGGCAATAGCAAGCGAACATACATTGGTGGAATCCGGACAGAAGGACAGCGAACAGACATTGTTCACTCCGATGTTTGTCGCCATACTGTTGCTATGCGTTTCTGTATTGCTGCTTGTGCTGTGCATGAGCGTGAATACAGATGCTGTTCGGCGTGTGGCAGACATGTGGCGCTATGCGATGCTGGCGTTGCAGACTACCGCAGCTCTATTTATAGTGTATCTTGTCTGCTGCACATCTCTGCCAGGAACAGAATACAACTGGCTGCTCGTGCCTTTCAATCCGCTGCCACTCCTGTTGTGGCATTGGCGCAGACGCTGGTGCAAACAATGGCTCATCATCAATGTGCTATGGTGCATAGCCATCGTTGCATGTCCGTTCATCTGCGAAGACCTTGCATACATTCCTCTAACCATGGCGTTGGCAATAGCAATGCTTTAGCCATGTGTCTCATACAGAGCATATTTACACTTATTAGCCTTTATACATTTTTACAAACTAATTAATCTTAATTCATTCATTTACAAACTTTTTTTATTATGCAAAATTCTACTTCGATCATGAAGCTTATGCTTCTCGTATGTTTGAGCATTGTCAGCCAGATGTCTTTCGCTGGCGGCAGTTCCAGTTCTCTAACCGTCAACGTTACCGAAGAAGACACTGGCAAGGGATATGTCTATGTCAGTGCCGACACGGACAAACCTGCCGAAGATCAGATTGGTGAAGGTTCTTGGTGGACAATATCATCACTTCCACAAAACACCTCGGATGACAACGCCACACATACATACCACGTGTTTGGCATGGGCATTGACGGAGCCAAGTTCATGGGTGTGAAAAAGGTTATCGAAGAGGGTGTTCATGACGAGCTCATCCCTGCCGATGAGAATGGCCAGTGCACCATTCTGATTGAGTGCGTTAACCCTGCAAATGTAGCCATCTATGATGCTGTATTCGAAACTTCTACTGGCATAGCAACACCTGACAAGTCAGTGCTCCATGAGAAAAGATACAACATTCAAGGACTGCTTGTAGGCGACAAGGCAAGAGGACTATACATCACGAACGGCAAAAAGGTTCTGGTAAAATAAAAAAATGAGAGTTGCGCGCACGTGTAACTCTCATTTTTTATCACAATTTTCCATTACAATATTCACTCATCATCCACTTCATCCATACTACCACACTACTTATAAGGTAAAAAACAGCGAAATAAGCGTAAAAATAAACCAAGAATGGTCTTGTTTTTTTCAAAAAGTAGTATCTTTGCACACGTTATCCTGAAAAAAACAAACAGAACCTATCTTTATCAAGAACAAAAAACCATCATGAAAAGGCTTCTTATACTTTCGCTGATAGCCTTATCAGCACTCAGTATCAGCGCGCAGATCACAGAGACTGCCATAACAGCAGTAAGGAACATGGGCGTAGGTTGGAACCTCGGCAACACTCTCGATGCACACAAGAATTCTGGCAAGGACTTTAGCGTTGCGTCCTATTGGGGACAGCAGGGCGTAGATTCCGAAACGTATTGGGGACAACCTGTTACAAAACCAGAGCTCTTCGCTATGATGAAGAAGGCTGGCTTTGGTGCAATCCGCGTTCCCGTAACTTGGTACAACCACATGGACAAGGACGGAAAGGTGGACGCAGCATGGATGAAGCGCGTGCATCAGGTTGTGGACGATGTGCTGGACAATGGTCTTTATTGCATTGTCAATGTGCATCATGATACCGGCGCAGACGGCGACAGCCACACTTCATGGATAAAGGCTGGCGAGGATTCGTACAATCTAAACAAGGAGCGCTATGAAGGGCTTTGGAAGCAGATAGCGGAGGAGTTCAAGGACTATGGCAAGGAATTGCTCTTTGAAAGCTACAACGAGATGCTTGACAAGTACAACTCATGGTGCTTTGCCACTTTCGCTGCGTCAGGTCAGTACAATGCAACGGATGCTGCGTCTGCTTACAAAGGCTTGAACGGCTACGCACAGAGTTTTGTGGACGTCGTTCGTGCATCAGGCGGCAACAATGCTACGCGCAACCTCGTGATAAACACATACGCAGCAGCCAACGGCTACGGCACTTGGAACACCCACTTGAAGGATCCGCTGACAAAACTTCAGATGCCTGAGGGGGAAACGGGCAAGGGACACATCATCTTTGAGGTTCATGCCTACCCTAACATTACAACCACGAGCGGTACTACTGTCACTAACCGCTCCCTAAGCTCCATCAAGAGCGAGGTGGACGGCATGATCAAGGTACTGAAAGAGAATCTCGTATCAAAAGGTGGTCCTGTAATCTTCGGCGAATGGGGCACAAGCAATGTGGATCAGGGCACAGGCAAGACTGACTACGACGTTCGCCGTGAGCTTATGCTTCAGTTTGCAGAATACTTCGTGAAGCAGACCAAGGCTGCCGGCATGGGAACATTCTACTGGATGGGAATGTCTGACGGTCCGCTGCGCAGCATTCCTGCTTTCATTCAGCCAGATCTTGCGGAATGCGTCACAAAGGCTTATCACGGCAGTGACTTTAATGGAGAATATCCTGTCGTAGATAAGGCAGAGGAGTATGTGTGCTTTGAGGGCGACAAACTGATAAACTGGGGCGACGGCATAACAATTCCTGCCGCCATGTTTGCGGGTTTCAGTTCTTCGGCACAGGTGGTATTGGAGTATAAGCAGGAGACAAGTTCCAACGCATTGCAGTTGTTCTACGGCGATTGGTCTATAAAACCATCTTTCATTGTTGACGGTAGCAAGCAGTACTCAGGAGACTTTAATCCAGGAACATACTACAAGACTCCTAACGGCACAAATCATAAGACATCACTCACTTTCAACGCCACGACTTACGAGCAGTTGACAAAGAAAGGTCTTATAATTCATGGCGTAGGCATACGCTTGTACAAGGCGGTAATAACAGACAAGAGTTCAGGCATCAGCAACATTAAAGCAGAACAAACCAAGAACACAAAGATATACAACATGGCAGGACAGCGAATAGAAAAGGCTACCCGAGGATTGTATGTCATAAACGGGAAAAAGGTAATGGTGAAGTAAGAGCAATGTTGACGGTTTCATCAACATAAAAAATGAGAGTTGCACGCAATGTGCAACTCTCATTTTTTATTATTGGCATTTGTTTGTGCCGATTCCAGATCACAAAAAGCTGTTTCCCCACTCGTAAACCTTGTCCATAACGGGGCAAGGAATGCCATTTTCATGGCAGAGATTTCGGGCAAAACTGAGTCCGAAGGCAAAATCTTCGGTGAAGTAGCGGCTGGTGAAGTCTGGCACAAAGCCTCCCTCTGTCTCTTTCATTGGCGCAAGAATGCCTTGAAAAGCTGGTATGGAGCGTAGTTTTCGGGTTAGAGAATCGGAGTCAGTACTCTCGTAATAGGTAAGCACGTCTGGGATTGCACCCTCTCTCACGCCAAGAACGCGGAGCAGAGCTTGCAGTTCGTTGTCCATAGATATATAGAGAGAGGCAGCTTCTTCCGTCCATTCCTTGTAGAAGAACGAAACGCGGTCATAGACCTTGCCCTCGGAATGGTCTTGCAAAAGAGAATATATGCGGCTGGTATGCAGCAGCGGATTGCTGTTTGAAAGGCTCACCTCGTAAAAGCTTTCAAGAAGATTGACGGGACAGCGGAAGAGGTCTTGCAGTGTGGCACATAGCGTTTCCTTGTCTTCGGTCTGCTCTATGGCAACGGATAGCGACGGCTTATAGCCCAGAAGATCTGCCGAGTGTCCGTATTCCTTTGTGCGAGCTATGAATGGTACGCGCTGGAAACCGAAAAGCGGCTGCGTCTTCTTCAGCACATCAAAGGCATGGAAGAAGAAGCCTGTGCTGGCAACAATGGCGCCAACGGCAGTGTGCGGCTCAAGGTGTTCGGCTATCTTCTCCAGCATCTCACGGATGGAGTAGCCCGGAAGGCAGAGCAAAACGATGTCTGCACCACGGAGAGCATCGGCAGGATTAGGCGTAACCAGAGAAAGCTTGCCGTCATATATCTTTCCTTCCGGATCGCTAACCTCTACCCTATCAGTCCATAGCTCAGGGCGACGGGTGAGCAGCCGTAACTCTACACCACTCTGTGCACCGAGGAAGCCGGCGCAGACATGGCCAAGATGGCCGCCGCCGATTATGGTTATGATAATATTAGGCACAAGTAACTATTCAAAAATGTTTTTATAATTATCAAGAATTTAAGAATCAAGGAATTATCTATCGCTACAATCTATAATTCTAAGGAATTCTAAAGAATTGAAGAACAGAAGATTGGCTGTCCGGAAAAAAAGATCTTAAATTCTTAAATTCTTGATCATAAAAAATTAGAGTGAGCATAGTGCTGCCACGAGAGCATCGTTGTCGTGCTGATCGCGAACGGCGATGCGGATCATGTTCTTGCCCTTTAGACCGTTCTTAGTGTCGCAATCCTTGATGAGTATGTTGAACTTCTGGAGGAGGAGCTCGGTGAGTTCGCGGGAAGTGAACTTGTCCACGACCTGACACATGAGGAAGTTTGCCTGAGAAGGAATGACGCGAAGGTACGGAACTGTCTGTAGTTCACGAACGAAGCGCTCACGCTCTTCAATGAACCTATCGCAAGCCTTATGGTAGTCCTTCTCGTACTTGTTGAAGATCTGCATGTAGAACTCGCCGAAGGAATTGATGTTCCAGATAGCCACGTCCCTCTTTATATAATTAATGAGAGCCTCATCGCAAGAAGCAAGCACGCCAAGGCGCAAACCTGGCACGCCATAGCTCTTCGAAATGCTCTTCACTACGACGAGATTTGGGTTACCCTGGAGGATGTCATTATGCAAAAGACTGTTGCCACGCCAACCTTCGGTGAAGTCCACGAAGCTTTCGTCGAGGATGAGGCGGATATTGCGCTCCTTGCACCAAGCGGCAAGACGGAGCACGTCAGCAACAGGGATATAGTTGCCCGACGGATTGTCTGGGTTTATGAGCAGAAGCTGACCGATGTTCTTGTCGGCATAGAACGCCATGAGGTCGTCTGCTGTGTAGGTATAGTCGCTGTTTTCAGGCACGAAGGCAACGATGTCCTCCGCCTTCTTGCGGTGTGGGTATTCCTCGAAGGTTGGGTAGATGACGCCTATTTGGGCGTTTGGGCTTTCCATCAAACTCTTTATGAGTTCCGCAGCACCGTTACCCACAACGACATATTCCTGACGGATGTTGAAGTATTTGCCGGCAAGGAGTGAGTTCACGAACATGCCCGAAGGATATTCGGTGAGCAGACGGTCGAAGTTTGCCTGCATCTCGTCGCGCATCTTCTGCGGTGGGAAGTAAGGATTCACCAGATAGCAGAAGTCCAGGAGGTGCTCAAAGCGCCAGTAGCCGCCGTAGCGCTTCATGTATTTTCCAAGCTTGTCGCTCTCGTCAGCAAAGATAGTCTCCGCAATGTCCTTGTCCTGCACATCGTCAATCTCATACCAAGGGAGGTTGCCGATAGGCTTTGCACGGAGTTCGCTATTATTAATTAATGTAATGACACGAAGCACCTGCTCGTAATACTCGTTGTTGCCGAGCGCCTTTACGTAGGCATCAAGGAACGGCACGTAGCTGTTTGCCGAGAACTCCTTCGAGAACTTATAGATGTTGACCGTCTTGTAGTAATGCTTAACGTCCTCGTAGCGGAAGGCTTCCTTCGGCACAAAGTTCACGATGCGGCAGTCCTGGTCTATACACATCATCGTGCCGTCCATCCATGTCTCGTACTTCGCCACGAGAGCGAGGTTTGGGAACGGATCGTTGACGATAAGGTCAAGCATGCGGTCGTCCACGATGAGGTCGCTTTCGAGGAGCAGAGTATCGTCTTCCGCCATCTTATCCTTCACGAGTGAGAGGGAATAGATATTGTTCGTCTTGTCATAGATAGGGTTGTCAGCCCACTCTATCTTGAGGACATCATCGTAGCGGTGGCCAACATGGTCTATGACATTCTGACCTTTGTAGCCGACGACAATGATTACGCGGTTGAGGTTAAGCTTGGAAAGCTGTGTGAGCACGCGGTCGATGAGACGCACGCCATTCACGGGCAACATGCACTTCGTGTTGTCCTTAGTGTATTCTCCGAGTCTGCGGCCCATTCCAGCCGCGAGTATTATTGCTTGCATCCTTTTTAAGTATTTTGAACGCGATTCTTATCAGTCTTATAAGTCTTATTCATTGATAAAACCTATGTGTACGACTTTCAGATTGCAAAATTAATCAATATTTCCTTAACCGCCAAACATTTCCGCGATTATTTCTTGCAAATGGTGCAGAGGAAGTTAATCAAATCAGTACAAGAATGGTAGGGAAATCATGCCGATTTTGTCTAAAAAGGTGAGAAACTTTTTCATACAAGGATTCTTATTTCACTTTACTGAGTCAGAGAACCGTCCCTTGACTCACTTCCCCGAATAGCTTTCAATCAATTAAGTATAAATCCTTTATTCTGTCAATCAGAGATCGCTTTCTTGAGATTCTGTATTCGTCAGAACCTTTTTCTACGGAAAGATTATTGAATACTTTGTTTTTCACAAAGATTAAAGAATCAACATCGTGCTCTGTCTGGCGATTGAATATGTGAAATGTAACGGTATCGGGCAAAGTCTTAATACTGTCAACCAATTCTATGCTTCCAGTAATGTAAATAGGCTTATCATCATCGTGCTTCCGAATTGTGGTTAATTCTACAAACCCTTCGGAAACATCCATTTTTTTGTTTCTCCAGTCAAATAGATTGACAACTTTGTCTCCACTCATGGAAACAATAAAATTGTAATGCTTTGGATAGACATCTATTTTAGACCTATCGTTAAATACATCAAAACGGCTTTGGTATGCAACATGCATGTCGCCATGTATGTCAACATCTTCAATGTTCACATGATTAACCTGTTGGTATTCAGCCACCAAGAGTCCCAATTCTTTTTCCGTCTGTTTATCTGTAATATATTTTGTTACTTTACCACCATCCTTATCACAGATATAATAAATTGAACCAACTGCGGCAATCGCAAAAAGCAAGGTGACGCCTAACAAAGCATTAATCCAAAGGCGCTGTTTCTCATTTGTCGCATAAGATTTCAATACACCAAGTCCTCCAAGCATGAAAAGACCTGATAGTATAAATGCTATCCCACAAAAGTAATAACATGTTATTACAGAATAGACAAAGCTTATGGCAGAAAGCAAGCAGAGTATGATTCCCAGCAATATTCTTTTCATATTTTTCGTTTGATTGTATAGCCGGTGTTATTATTTTAGTTATTATGAGTTACAGAACAGTCCCGGTTTTCATTACGATTATCATCACATTCTTTTTCGGACCAAGCGGATATAGGGACATGTACCGTAATCCACCGCTTTCTATGTTGATGAAATGAGTCAGAGAACCGTCCCTTGTCACCTATATCGTCATGAGGAAGGCTATCCTATAGTACTCAATTGAGAAGGCGACAAGTGTGTCATCAATACGAAACAATGCAATAGCTATTATATGACCATCTTTCCTGATTAAGGGACATTGGTATTCATAGGATGAATTTCCTCCGAAGCTAACAATGCCTCTTCCCACCTCCGTCGTAGCTGTTGCCTTCCATGTCGCATTAGTTATAGCACTTCCCCTTATGGAAAATAAACAAACAGACAGAATCAAAACGATTGTTATCAATATTTTGAGATTTTTTCTTTTCATAATTAATGATGTATTCCTATTGAGAAGTGACAAAGAACCCTCTCCTATCACTCGCCATACACCTCCAGGTGTCGCTTTGCTATGACGTCAGGACTATAGGAATCCATGACATGTTGCTTGAGTTTGGCAGGGTCTATAGGGTGGTCTATTGCCTTTTCAATGGCTGCGGCAAGGCTTTCGGCATTGCGATATTCAGCGAAATAGCCAGTTTCGCCATCGGTGATGAGATCTGTTGCACCGCTCTGACAATAGGCTACGGGCGTTGTACCCACTGCCTGAGCCTCAACGATGGTTGTTGGAAGCGTCTCGTAACGGCTGCTATTCACCACGCAATCCACTGATGCATAGACGCTTAGCATATCCTTCTGGTAGCCAAGATAACGATAAGGCAGTGGTATATGCTGGAAGAGACTCTCATCATTGATGCCACCAACGAGAATTATCTCCACATCCTTGCGATGCTTCAGATGCTGGAGAGCAGCGAGGAAATCGTCAAAGCCTTTTATCTCTGTATCAATGCGAGCGGCAGAAAAGCAGATGAGGCGAAGCCCCCCTCTGACTCTCTCTGTGGGGATGGTTGGGGTGAGGTTAAAACTATTCGGAATAACGATCACTGGCAGATGCTTGGTAAGCAAACTGCTCTTGGCATGATTGCCCATCCATGAACTGCAAGGCACGAGATGAAGGTTTGCATCCTTGTAATACGAAAGCTTCTTCTGCCATGTGCGCTCGGAAAGCGTTTCACTTTGTGGGCGAAGGAGCTGCGGACAATGGGCACAACCGGTGGTCGTGTACTTCTCACATTCGCCAGCATAATGGCAAATGGCAGTGGATACCCACATGTCGTGCATGGTCCAGACAATCTTCTTGCCGCTTCGCAGCACTTTCTCTATATCCTTCGTGCCGAGAAAACCTTGGTTTACCCAATGCAGATGGATGACATCAGCTTCCTGGAACTCTTTTCTCTTGGTGATATCATTGCCAAAGAAACCGCCGTCAGTAAGCCATAGTCCTTTTTTCGAGAAACCATTGGCTACCCATACGACAAAGCGGTCAAGGGCCTTCTTAAGCCACCAATGCTTTGGAAGGGCGATGACATCAGCGTCATCGGTGCTCTTTTCGGCAACAAGCATCTTCGCCTGAACACCATTTTGGGCATTCAGAGCATGGAGCAATCGGCGAGCAACAATGGCAGCACCGCCTTTACTGTCAGATGCGTTTACGAGAAGGACTTTCATTCTTTGTTGAAATCGCGGTTGTTGATATAGGTTTCAAGCAGTCGGGTGATGCCTTGAGGATTGTGCGGAGTGACATCGAAGTCGGCAATGCCAGCAGGAATCAGGCAACTATTTCCCTTGGTAAGCGTAATCTCACGCACGCAAGGCGCTGCCTTCTTGTCGAACTTCTCCCATGAACGGATTGTTATTGTGCAGGTGCCTTCAAGACACATGTAGGAGACAAACGAATCGTATTTATAGAGTTTGCGATGGAAAGCGCGAGTGGTTTCTAGGAGTTTTACGGTGAAATATTCGCACTCCGAGATGCAGACAGGCTTGTTTATGCGGCGCTCGTAATGACCGCGATAGTCAGGATAAACCTTGTAGTCTATAGCCTTCGCAGCAAGTTCGGTGTGGAGCTGTCGCGGTTTGCCGTCAAGACCAGGACGGTTATAGTCGAAGATACGATAGGTAAGGTCGGAGCTCTGCTGGATTTCTGCCACCATAACGCCTCCGCAGATGGCATGTATTCTGCCGGCAGGAATGAAGAATGTGTCGCCAGCCTTCACCTCATGTTCCTGAAGAACGGTGCAGATGCTGCCGTCCTCCACACGCTTTTCGTATTCGTAAGCTGAGATTTGCGACTTCAATCCGCTGTAAAGCTTTGCCCCAGGCTCAGCATCCATGATGTACCACATCTCGGTCTTGCCAAAGGAATCGTGATATTCCTTCGCCATCTTGTTATCAGGATGTACCTGAATAGACAGATCTTTCGCGGCATCAATGAACTTGATGAGCAACGGAAAGGTGGTGCCATACATCTTGAAAACCTGACAACCGAGAAGCAATTCCTCATATTCTACCACAAGTTCGTTGAGCGTCTTGCCAGCAAAGACTCCGTTTGCCACAACCGATTCGCAGCCGGGCACAGCACTACACTCCCAACTTTCGCCGATGGGAGCATCGTCTGCAGGCAGTCCTTTCATCGGCTTGATGCGGTTGCCGCCCCAAATCTTCTCGTGGAAGTTGTTCTCAAAGAGCAGAGGATAGAGGGTCTCCATGCTTTTTTATCTATTAGCATACATATTCTCGTAGTACTTCTGATAGTCGCCTGAAGTGACATTCTCAAGCCACTCCTCGTTGTCCAAATACCACTTCACGGTCTTCTCAATGCCTTCCTCGAACTGGAGCGATGGTTCCCAACCGAGTTCAGCCTGAAGCTTGCGAGAGTCGATGGCATAGCGAGCGTCGTGGCCAAGGCGGTCTGTGACATAAGTGATGAGATCCATATCTTCGCCTTCTGTACGGCCAAGGAGACGGTCAACAGTATTGATGACAACCTTTATGATGTCAATGTTCTTCCATTCGTTGAAGCCACCGATGTTATATGTTTCTGCAATCTTACCGTTGTGGAAGATTGTATCAATGGCACGAGCGTGGTCAACAACGTAGAGCCAGTCGCGAACATTCTCGCCCTTTCCATAGACAGGAAGTGGCTTGCGATGGCGAATATTATTGATGAAGAGAGGAATGAGCTTCTCTGGGAACTGATAAGGACCGTAGTTGTTTGAGCAGTTTGTCACGATTGTTGGCATGCCGTAAGTGTCGTGATATGCACGAACGAAATGGTCAGAGCTTGCCTTTGCTGCAGAATATGGCGAGTGAGGATTGTATTTTGTAGTCTCCTCGAAGAAAGCGTCGCCGTAAGCTTCGTGCTGGTTGCCGGAAGAAGCCTTTGTAGAGAATGGAGCTGCGATGCCTTCCGGGTGTGTCATCTCAAGAGCGCCATAGACTTCGTCTGTAGAGATGTGGTAGAAACGCTTGCCCTCGTACTTCTCAGGAAGGCTTTCCCAATAGAGCTTTGCAGCCTGAAGGAGCGAAAGCGTACCCATAACATTGGTCTGAGCGAAAGTGAAAGGATCCTTGATAGAGCGGTCAACGTGGCTTTCTGCAGCAAGATGGATGATGCCGTCAATCTTCTCGTCCTGCATGAGTTTGTAGAACGCGTCAAAGTCGCAGATGTCCATCTTCACGAACTTATAGTTTGGCTTGTCCTCAATGTCCTTGAGGTTAGCGAGGTTACCAGCGTATGTGAGTTTGTCAAGATTGATGATATTGTATTCTGGATACTTGTTTACGAAAAGTCTTACGACATGTGAGCCGATGAAGCCGGCACCACCAGTAATTACGATATTCTTCATATTGAAAAGAGTTATGTGTATTATTCTATTGTTTAGATAGTCTTGAGAGCACTCATATTGGAGAGACACTTCTTCAAGGAATCTGTCCAATATGGAATCTTGATGACGAAGGTTTCCTTTATCTTTGTCTTGTCCAGAACGGAGAAGCTTGGGCGTGTCACAGGTGAAGGGAACTCATCTGAGTGGCAAGGCTGGATATCACACTCTGTATTGCCGGCATATTCCGCGATCATCTTTGTAAAATCAAACCATGAGCAGACGCCTTCGTTAGAGAAATGATAGATGCCGGAGAAGGGTTCTGGAGTCTCAGATGCTTCTATGGTTTCAATCGCTTTGACGATAGCTACGGCAAGGTCGTAGGCGTAAGTCGGAGTGCCAACTTGGTCAAACACCACATTGAGTTTCGGCTTTGTTGCAGTGAGGTTGAGCATAGTCTTCACGAAGTTCTTGCCAAACTCCGAGTACAGCCATGCTGTTCGGATGATGATGTGCTTGCAACCAGTAGCAATGATGTTCTGCTCACCATGAAGCTTTGTCAATCCATAGACACCTGTCGGTGTGCCTTTCTGATCTTCCTTGCAAGGAGTGTTGTAAGGATCGCCACCAAATACATAGTCTGTTGAGACATGCACGAGCAATCCGTCCACTTCCTTCATTGCAATGGCAAGGTTTTCCGGAGCTTTGGCATTAAGCAATTCTGCCAACTCTTCGTTACTTTCAGCAGCATCAACATTGGTGTACGCTGCGCAGTTCACTATACAGTCAACAGCATTCTCCTTCACCATAGCCTTTACAGCATCAAGATCCGTGATGTCAAGGATTGTGGTCTGCACGCCTTCCGGTGCGACGACATCCGTGAAGATGTAATTGTTTGTGCTGTCCTTGGCAAGGATTCTCATCTCATTGCCAAGCTGACCGTTTGCACCTGTTACGAGTATGTTCACGGTGTTAATTATGAATTATCAATTATTAATTACGGGTATTTACATTAATATAAAGAGACATTAATGTCGAACGGAGTGTCAAAATCCTTTAGCAAAGCATGCTTCGTATCCTTTTCCGAAAGCAAAGCCTTGTCTGTCGGAATCTTCCAGTCTATGCCGAGGGAGTCGTCGAGGATGCTTATGCCACCATCTGCCTGAGGTGCATAGAACTCATCGCACTTGTATTGGAAGACGGCTGTCTCGCTGAGAACGGCAAAGCCATGGGCAAAGCCACGTGGAACGAAGAACTGGCGGTGGTTGTCTTCAGTGAGTTCTACGGCAACATGCTGTCCAAATGTAGGCGACCCCTTGCGGATGTCAACAGCAACATCGAGCACAGCGCCCTTCACGCAACGAACGAGCTTGCTTTGAGTGAAAGGAGGTGCCTGGAAATGGAGTCCACGCATTACACCGTAAGACGACTTGCTCTCATTGTCCTGAACGAAGACGATCTTCTTGTCCGCACCAAGCACTTTTGCAAAGTATTCGGAGCTGGCAATGAGTTGCTCGTTGAAATCCTTGTCGGAATACGACTCAAAAAAATATCCGCGAGCGTCCTCAAATACGCGAGGCTCAATAATCATAACGCCATCAATGGCGGTCTTTATCATGTTCATATATTATATCAATATTATTTTACCACCTGAACAGCACGTACGGAATAACCCAATGCACGACTAGAAGTCTGGCGACGGCGGTCACTACCCTTCTGTATCAGCAAATTGCAACCACCACTTGGACCGTCATAAGCGAGAGTAGAACTCCAATAGAGTCCGTAAACGCCAATGTTAGACGTACGTTGTGAAGCCTTGCTACCTGCTGCAGGAAGGAAGATTGAGTTGCCGTTTGTCTTGCTTGTAATCTTGTAACCGACAACTTCATTCACGCTTGTCCATTCCCAAACGCAGTTCTGCTCCAACTCCTGGAACTGTCCGAGTGAAGGCATCTGCCACTCTTCGCCCCACTTCACGTGTGCAACATCATACTGTGTTCCGGCAATATCCTTGCCAAGATCAGCGAAAGCACGGCGGATAGCCATCACATTTTCCTGACCAGGCTTGAAGTGACGATACTCCTCAAGCTTGTAAGATGCCTTTGGCTCTGTTTCGCCCCATGAATAATAATCACCAAACTCCTCTGGACTTGTCGCTCCGATGTTGCACGAAGCCCATAGAGTGCCCGAAGGGAGGCCGAGATCCACTGCCTCTGCAGCGTTATTGTTATCGGATGCGTTCTGTGCACTTGCTGTAATAGCACAGAACATGAACGAAAGAATGAATAATGCTGTTCTTTTCATAATCGTATTTCGTTTAAAGTTTATTTTATTTCTTGAGCATTCTCACCATTCTGATAAGAAGTGCGATGCTTACCTCAAAGAATCCTTCAGGCGCATTCTGTAAACCGAACGGAATGACATCCTTGTTAGTCAGTAAAATAGCCAAGAGCACAAGGCAGAAGTATACGCGACAAGCTACAGGTTTCTTCTTGCCACGTAGTTCCTTCACAATTCTCCACATGCAAACCAGTAGCAATGGGTTGAACGTGAGAATCAGCAGATTGAAGCTTACCGTAGGATGCTCGGAGAAGACCATCAGGAAAAGTATCAATCCAAGTATGCCACATACGGAGAGTAACACTATATCGAGTATCCAGAAGTTCTTCTTCCTGAGCCTTTCAAACACAGTAACAGCGGCTAGTACAATCATCACAATGAATCCGCAGGCAGCAGGGCTGAGCGGAAACTCCTTTCCATAATCGGCAGTACCCTTCAGTAGCCATTGGCTCTTGAGCACAACTGCACGCTTATGACCGGCAGAGTCCACGAACATCGCATTTGTAAAGTCACGCTCTAGGTTTGCTGGAAGGAACTGCTGGTCAGCACGTGTAGTAGGATTGTCGGCATTCACACCCATCAGCAGGTCGTTACCGAGTCGACACCAGGGTTTCTGCTCGTTGTTGTAATGGATGATATTGCGGAATGTGACTGTGCTGTCTATCACATTATTATATATAACGCGTTCGGGAATATTATTGAAGATGATGTCACGAGGACGCGTTGCACAGTTATCGTAGAGGAAGTTGTATCGATACATGCAGTTTTCCGGCATGCTATTCTCATACAAAGCCCTGAGCACACCGCCTTTTTCCTCTGGAGTGAGGTTAATTTCCTGCTGATAGACGCTTGCACCTTTGGAAGAAAACTCCTCCATGAACAGTTTGAAAGGCACAATGCCCATGAGGTAATCGCATTTTCCGAACACGAAACGACCGATGAAATTCGGCTGTTGGAAGTCGAAGAGTCCCCAGTTTGCCACAACATCCTCATTAGAATCAGGCATCTCTATGCGCACAGCAGCATGACCATACAGAGCCCAAACCTCATCATAGCCACCGCAAGTGAGCAGAGAGATGTGCACATTCTCAAACTTTGCAATGGTAGAATCCTGCTCCGTAACTTGCTCTGTTACAGCGCCTTTAGCTTCCAGAGCAAAAAACGCAAGAGATACGATCCAAAAAGCTAAGAGATAATCTATTTTTCCTAAGAGTTTCATAGTGAATTCCTTACGTTTTTATCGCTTCTTCTATATATTCCCGCCATAATGGTTCCGCTTATGCTATGCCAAGCACAACTGATGGCACAAGGCAGAAGGGCAAGCGGATTGGTGGCAAGGAAGAAATTCGTGGCCAGGTTTGTTGCGAGTCCTGCGTTCTGCATACCTACTTCAATGCTCAGTGTTCGGCGCTTTGCCGTATTGAACTTGAAGAGTTTTGCCACGAGATAGCCAAGCAGATAGCCAAGACTGTTATGGCAGAACACAGCACCCATCGTTATCAGGAAGATATTGAAGCCCTGGGCAAGCAATGGGTCATGAACGCTAGTTATCACTCCACCAACAATGCAAGCCAATGCAATGACAGAGAATGCAGGCATGACAGACTGTATCTTCACGAACGAGTCCTTGCTGCCGAGCCACACATTCAGCGAGAAGCCTATCAGCACCGGTATCAACGTCACAATAAGGATATTGACAAACATGCCCATAGCATCCACATCCACGCTCTGACCTGCAAGCCAAAGCACGAGAAGCGGTGTGACAACTGGGGCAAGGAGTGTGGAGATGGTGGTCATACCCACGCTATATGCGATATCGCCCTTGCACAGATAGCTCATGATATTGCTCGAGACACCGCCTGGACAGCAGCCCACGAGGATTATTCCAATAGCGATGGATGTCGGAAGATTGAATATCTTGCTGAGCGAGAACGCTACGAGAGGCATGATGGTGTATTGCGCAATGGTGCCGAGAAGGAGGTCAAACGGACGATGGGCAAGGGCCTTGAAATCGGCTGTGGACAATGTCAAACCCATCGTGAGCATGATAAAGCCTAGGATGCAGGTTTGCACATAGCCGCTCACCCAAACGAAAGTCTGGGGAACGAAGAATGTGAACACTGCTGTCAGCACGACTATCAGCGTAGCATTCGATGATATTTTATTTGATATTTCTGCTGCTGTCATAGTGATATTACGAACACTGCTGATAGAAGAAACCTACAACGGCTGCTCCCACGGCAATATGCCATATCCAATGCAGAACATAAAGCGCCAAGCCGAGGTATAGAACCCACTTGTACTTGTATTTCTGCTTTTCCTTATCGTAGAACTTATCCTTCAGTTTCTGCTGAATCCTTTCAACCCAGCAGAAGCATATTATCTTCTTGAATTTCATCACTTGATATTCGGTTGCTCAAGGCCATAGTTCTTTTTCTTGTCTTCAAGGAGAAGCATTACGGCGATTACGATGGCTACAACACCGAAGCCGGCGAAGATAGTCATTGACTCTGTATAGTCGATAACGCCATCAGCACCAGTGTTCTTCTCGTTGACAGAGCCAATCCACATTGGAACCATTGAAAGACCGATGTTCTGGATGTAGAAGATCACCGCGTATGCTGTACCGAGAAGCTTCATCGGGATGATCTTTGGCACCGATGGCCACATTGCAGAAGGTACAAGACCGAAGGCTACACCAAGGACTACCATCACTGCAATGGCAAGAACAACGCTTGATACAGGCAGAGCGAATGTGATGTGTACGAGTGTAAGGAGTACCGAACCGATGATCATCAGCGTAGCACCCTTGCCATACTTGTCGTAGATGCCGCCGAAGAATGGTGTGAGGAAGATTGTTCCGAAAGGAAGCATCGCTGGGATAAGTCCTGCGAGGTCCTGGTCAACGCCATACTTGAACACCATGAGCTTAGTGGCAAACTTAAGGAATGGGAATACGCCAGCGTAGAAGCAGAGGCAGAGGAGCGTGATGCACCAGAAACCCTTGTTGCCAAAGAGCATACCGAGGTCTGAGAACTTGAAGCCTTCCTCTGCTTCCTCTTCTGTCTGAGCTTCAGCAGAAGCATCGAGTTTCTTGTCCATGACGTTGTAAACGATGAACGATATCATACCGATACAAAGGCAAGCAGCACCGAGACCTACCGAGGCTGATACACCGCCGAAAGCGCGTGCTATAGGGAGAGCAGCACCAAGAGCTACGGCTGTACCGATACGTGCAAGCGCTACCTGCAAGCCCATAGCAAGAGCTAGCTCGTGGCCAGTGAACCACTTAACGATAACCTTGCTGACGGTGATACCGGCAATCTCACAACCTACGCCATAGATAGCGAAGCCGAGTCCTGCGTATGCCACCTGTGCATGTACATCACCACCGAAAGGAACCCATATCATCTGGTCGCCGAAGTCATTGGCTACGGACCACCATTTGATGACTGCACCACCGAACATGAGTGCTGTTGACATCAAACCTGTGAAGCGGATGCCGAACTTATCAAGGATGATACCGCCAAAGAAGAGTAGCAGGAGATACACGTTCATAAGTCCGTATGCTCCTGAGAACCATCCGTATTCTGAAGATGTCCAACCGAGACCAAGACCATCCTCAGCACCTGCCTGTGCAGTGAGAAGTGGTTCGAGTGGAGACATTACGTCGGTAAAGAAATAACCGAACATCATTGTCACCGAGACAATGACGAGCGCCGTCCAGCGCATTGCTTTGTTTTCTGAAAGTTTCATATAAAGTCTATTTTTCGTATTTTGGCGACAAAATTACTAAAAACTGAGCAGACTACAAAATAAATTTATTTATTTTTGCTCTCAAGTGAAAGTAACTTGGACAAGGTCAAAGTCAGCGATTAGGCAAACTTTCCAATCAAAAAAACGCGTACAACTCGCCACCTCACCGCAATCATATTGTAAATTATTGAAATACAATACTTTGCAACTTTGGTAAGTTTGCTCAACTCGCCGCAACTCGCCGCAACTCACCGCATGGTTTTCTTGTGCTTTTTTGCTTATAATAGACAAGATGAACCTCAGCTTTTGGTAACATAACTCATAGGAATACGCCTCAAAAAATGCATTTTTTGAGGCGTATTCCTTGACTTTACAACCCGTATTTATGGACTTTATGATTGCATTCATCTACTTTTGGTAGCTCTATATATGAGTTTTTTCCATGACACTGACCGTTTGGCTGCGACCCTCCTAAACTACTGCGGTGAGTGTGCGGTGAGTTGCGGAGAGTTGGGAAAACTATCCGCAGAAGTAAATGGTTGTATATCAGAATGTTATAAGTGGCTTGCGGCGAGGTGGCGAGTTGCACGCAAAAATTTGATTCAGCGTCAAATAACACGACAATTAGAATTTCTCATCATCGTCATACATATCTGCTGGGTCTTCATCGTCCGTATTATCATACCATCCTTCGTTTTTTGAGTTTGGAATGGAAGGTCCAGGGGTGCTTGATGTATCATCAATTACATCATAGTCGCTTGATGAATAGTCATACTCATCATCCAAATAGTGTTCAAGGGCAGCTTCCTCCCTATCCAGATAGCGCTCCAAAGCAGAACCCTCGTGTTCATCCAAGTACCTTACTAAGGCAGAGCGATCATCAAAATGGTAACCATCCGAAGCAGAATCATTGTCGTAAAGGTTGTCCGAAGTAGGGTCATTGTCGTAATGACCGTCCGAAGTAGAATCATCATCTGCCCAATCGTTTTGCTCCATCGGTTCCTCTGCTACCTCAGAGAAAGCATCTTCTTTCGGTTGTTCCGAGCCATCTCCCATGCTTTCACCTTTCAGCTTCTTTATGATAAGTTCTATCGTTCCGCCAACAGCCCCCACAACAGCAGAAAACACAAGCAAATAGAACATCAGTTCAAAATACGAAAGACGGTCAATGGTGAATGTGATGTATTCTATGATATCGTTGAACATGGATTTATTTTGTGTCAGAATTAACTGGAATGTTTTTCTGTTTACAATACTTGATTATGTCATTGTGTTCTTCAATTTTATCGTCACATATATTCTTCAATCCGAGTTTTAATGAAACTTCATGGCGTTTGTCGGAGGCACTTATTACAAGTGTGACCTGTTCTACAAATGATTTGAATTCCGGGTTTATATCACAAAGTTTGTCTATTGTTTTGTAATCAAGTTCCTTCTTTCTTGCAGGGTACAAAACGCGAGTTTGTTGTGGTGTTATTCCCAACTGAATAATGCCGATGCCATAAGACTGGTTCAATCTTTCCATTTCTTCAACCATATCCTTATTGTCTGCAATCTCAAATGATACGAGGTAGCCATAATTAGCCCAATGAGAATTACTTAATGCTTGGAAGTATGCTTGCTTTAAGTCATAGTCCGTTCTGATTCGAATCTTCAACTCATAAGAATAAAGCTGTAAAGCTTCATTTGTTTTTGTCGTTTTCAACAACTCTCTTGTGATGTCCGTTTTAGTGGTAACGAAAGATGCACTAACCATATCGGGATGTACCCATTTCTGGTTAGTGTCATTTCTATTGCTTCGTTCTTGATAAATAGTCTTAGGGTATTCTCCTTTATTATAAAGGTAGTTACAAAGCAACTGATGTAGATCCCGTTCTTTTATGTCGTCTTTTTTCTCTGTTGATGCAACAGGGGATGTGTTAAATAGAGAATCATTTGCTTCCTCCCAATTAGGCAAACCGTATTGCCCAGCCTCTTTTCCATCCTTACGATACAATACCTTTCCGTCTTTATTATGCATATTGGATAGAGCTGAGGAAACGGACTCGTTTGGTGTTTGACTTTTACCTACATCTATGTTGTTCTCAACCATGTAGTTGTAGACATCATCAGATGTTGACCATCTCCCTATTTTAGTTAGAGCAATAAAAACTCGTTCTTTTAATGTTGATTTATTTTTCATGTGCTTACCTTAAAAGTTCTGGATGAGCAAAAACGTATTTAATGTCAAATGAAACAAAAATAAAGAAAAAAAGATTCTTAACATACACTACTTTATTAATTGTTAGATTTTTTTAGTGAATAATTCTTCACGAAGCGTTTGAGCAACACAGAATTCTTGTGTCTCTACATCAAACTGGTCGCGTTCAGGCGTTCCTTTTGGACCGTACTCAACTTCTATGAATTCATCAAGTGTTGTACAATTCTTTATTGCTTCTTTTTTATCTGTCTCCATAAGTCCTTGAATTTCAATGCTTATACACCTCCCCAAACTCGGCTTCTATGAACACTACTTGCAAGGTGTCTTTTTCTCGGTAGCCAAGAAAAGGATGATTATCACCTGTGGCACGAAGTACGAGTAGCTTCTGGATTTCGTTAGGAATGCCGATTATCTGTGGCTTGATGGAAGAGACAGGTAAAGTCTCTGTTCCCAAACCATGACGAGGGGCTGAATAGATTGCTTGCCAAGTCATGGAAGAGAACTTTTGTAGGTGAATAAGGAAGTCTTTGAAGAAGCGAATGTCTTTTGTGTCTGTCCATGATACGTTATGAAGGTGTTCAAATCCAAAAGTGACCTTTGGAGGTTCTTCAACTCTCTGGCGAGAGATGGTAAGTGTTTTGGGAGTTTTCTTTATTGTCGCCATGCCTTACACCAGTCTTTGTTGAAAGAATACTCGCATAGCCTCTTGCGGAATTACACTTTGCTTAGGAGTGTCTATCCATGGACTTTCACTATGTGTCTGTGTAACCAATCCTGCGGCAGAGAATTGGTTGTACACCTCAAACACTTCGTTGAAAAGATTTTCTTCCTTTTCTGTTTCAAGTGCTATAGGCGCTCCTTGTGGCTCAATCCCGGCACGACCGTAAGACTTGTAAAGTTCATAAACCTCTGGCACAACAGGACCATACTGCCATGCCACGATGTCCTCATTGAAAAGAGGAGTACCGAAGTATGCCAAATGAAAACCTTGCTGGTAGTACAGCAGTTTCTGAAGCTTCATGTTTGAGAGCAATTCGCTACTCTCGTCCATCCAAGCCCTGTGAAGGAGCTTGTTGGCAATGTCTTTTACTGCTAATGCCATAGTGCTATGTTTTAGAGGGTTAACGATAAATTGATGATTATTTTCTGCGTGCAAAGTTATGAGTTTCTTTTCAAATAACCATCATTTTAATGCAATTATTTCATTTTCAGAAGGGATTTTTATATGTAGGGCGAGGATTTCCGAGCCGTGATTCAGGTTTTCCTGTAAAACGGCTCGGAAATCCTCGCCCTACAATGTATTGTAATCGAGAAATTCTCTCTTACTTCAACCACTTGTCAAGCCATTCGAAGAATGTGCGCTGCCAGAGGATGCCGTTCTGTGGTTTGAGAACCCAGTGGTTTTCGTCTGGATAAAGGAGGAGCTGGGCTGGGATGCCACGGAGACGAGCGGCGTTGAATGCACCGAAGCCCTGGTTGGCATTGATGCGGTAGTCCTTCTCACCATGGATGCAGAGGATAGGAGTGTCCCACTTGTCCACGAACTTATGAGGAGAGTTCTCATAAGTCTTCTTTGCACGCTCTGTCTGATCCTTGTTCCAGTAAGCATCGTCGTACTCCCAGTTAGAGAACCACGCCTCTTCTGTGTCTGTGTACATTGACTCAAGGTTGAAAGCGCCGTCGTGAGCAATGAATGCCTTGAAACGCTTGTCGTGATGACCAGCGAGATAATATACAGAGAAGCCGCCGAAGCTTGCACCTACACAACCGAGCTTGTCCTTGTCAACGTATGGAAGTTTCTCGCAAGCATCGTCAATAGCTGTGAGGTAGTCCTTCATGCAGTTGCCTGTCCAGTCGCCAGAGATTGACTCGCACCATTCCGAGCCGAAGCCAGGGAGTCCGCGACGGTTAGGAGCTATGACCACATAACCATGAGCAGCCATGATCTGGAAGTTCCAACGATAGCTCCAGAATTGAGAAACAGGACTTTGTGGACCGCCCTCGCAGAAGAGAAGGGTTGGATATTTCTTGCTTGCGTCGAAGTTTGGAGGAAGGATTACCCAATAGAGCATATCCTTGCCATCGAACGACTTGCACCAATGCTCTTCAACATTACCGAAAGAGAGCTTGTTGTAAATATGATCGTTCTCGTTAGTTATCTGCTGATGCTGCTCTGCTGTCTGAACGTCAAGGCTTGGGTTAACGAGATAAAGCTCTGCAGCCTTGCTCATGGAGTGGCGCTCAGCGAGAATCTGGTAGGCAGTGCTCTTGTTGCGCTTAGGGGCTTTTGCGGCTCTTCCAGACTTTCCAGCTTTACCAGACATTCCGGCATTCATGAACACCTGAAGCGAGCCGAAGTCATGCTGACCGTCAGTAATCTTGCGCACTTCGCCCTGAAGGTTAGTGCTGTAGATTTGTGTTGTGCCGTGCCAAACAGCTGTGAAATAGAGTTCTCTGCCTGTTGGCGACCAAACGAAAGCGTCAACATTCGTGTCGAGAGATTCTGTGACGTATGTCTTTGTGCCTGTCTTTACATCATAGACGCAGAGGCGGTTGCGGTCGGCTTCATAGCCATTGCGAGCCATGCTCTGCCATGCAATGTACTTTCCGTCAGGAGAATACTGCGGATTCATGTCGTAACCAGGATTGTTCTTGAGATTCTCTTCAGAGTTTACCGCGTTGTTTGCCATCGTCTTTGATGGATCAATCTCCGGCTCTTTGTAATCAATTGGCTTACAGATATTTGTAGTCTTGCCTGTCTCTATGTCGTAAAGATAGATGTCTGTGTCAGTGGAAGTGGCATATTCCACACCAGTCTTCTTGCGAGAAGTGTAGGCAATGGTCTTGCCGTCCTTGCTCCAGTCAATTTGTTCGATGCCGCCAAAAGGTTTCACTGGACACTCGTAAGGCTGGTCTTCAAGGATATCCTTGAGACGAAGGAGGTCATTGTCCACTACATCTGCCACGAATGGATGTGGAATTGTCTCTACATATTCGTCCCAGTGGCGGTAGTTCATGTCGTTGATTACCAAGCCTGTTGACTTCGGAAGGTCGAGCGGACGCTGCTGAATGCTGGCGTATGATGGCACCTGCTTGATGATGACAATCTTCTTTCCGTCTGGAGAGAACTTGAAGCCCTCGATGCCTTCGCACTCAACAGAGAGCTGCTTGTAGTCAGTGCCGTCTGGTTTCATTGTCCATATCTGACCGCCACGAAGGAAAGCCACGCGCTCGCCGCCCTCAATCCATGCGGCATCAGTTTCGCTGAGCTTTGATTTCGTGAGGAGTTTCTTGTCCGAACCATCAATGTTTGAGATATAGAGCACATGGTGACTCTTGTTTTGCTTTACGCTATAATAGCCAACCTGATAGATAACCTTCGTGCCATCTGGCGAAACAGCGTATGCGCCGATTCGTCCCATAGCCCAAAGAGCCTCAGGAGTCATGCGATCGGAAGTGAGTTCCACATCCTGCTTGCCAATGAATTCTTCAGATTGAGCAGACATAGGTGTTGTCAAAGTCAAAGTTAAAGTTAAAGTGGATAAGTATTTTCCGAGATTCTTGAGATAATTCATAATTCAAAATTAGTAATTCATAATTATTTCTTCAAGTACTCCGCCAACTTTGCTACGGCACGAGCACGATGCGAAATACCGTTCTTCACGTCATTGCCAAGTTCTGCGAATGTCTTGTCATAGCCTTCCGGTTGGAAAATTGGGTCATAGCCGAAGCCTTCTGCTCCAGAACGTTCCATCGTAATCTTGCCTTCCACGATGCCTTCAAAGAAGAGAGGGGCAGAAGACCCCTCCGACTCCCCTGTGAGGGGAGAGAGAAACAGGCAAATCACTGTCTTGAAATGAGCGTTGCGGTTCTGCTTGCCGTCAAGTTTCTGCAGAAGAACAGTCATGTTAGCCTCACTGTCGTGGCCTTCGCCAGCATTGTTTATCGCAGCATAGCGTGCACTGTAAATGCCAGGCTCACCGCCGAGAGCCTCCACTTCCAGACCTGTATCATCAGCAAAGCATGGAATGCCATACTTTCTATAGATGTATTCTGCTTTCTGCAGGGCGTTTTCCTTCAGCGTGCTGCCTGTCTCAGGGATGTCTTCCGTGCATCCAATCTCAGCAAGCGACACCACTTCAAAACCTTCGCCAAGGATTTTCCTCACCTCATCGAGCTTGTGTTTATTGTTTGTAGCAAATACTATTTTCATTTCTTTATGTATATTTACGCGTACAAAATAACAAAAAAAATCGCAAAAAACGCCTTTTTAACTTATAGTTAAACGCAAGAACATTTGAAAAAAGTGCATTTTATACCCATTCTATTTGCAATATAAGATATTTTCATTAAATTTGCGCCAATATGAACATTTGTGCTTTATCCACTGCAAAAGGCGGTGCAATCGCTATAATCAGAGTATCAGGCCCTGACGCAATATCCATTGCCGACAAGTGCTTCCGCCCAGCAAAGGTGGGAAAGACTCTTGCCGATGCAAAGGGACAGACACTCCATTACGGAACTTTCTTTTCTCCTCTCCCTGTGGAGGGGACGGGAGAGGTCTGCTCCATCGACGATGTTCTCGTGTCCGTTTTCCGTGCCCCACACTCTTACACAGGAGAGAACTCCGTGGAAATCTCATGCCATGCCAGTTCGTTCATTATCAGCAACATACTGCAAGTGCTGATAGCAAACGGATGTCGTCAGGCATTGCCTGGAGAATACACCCAGCGTGCCTTCCTCAATGGCAAGATGGACCTCTCGCAAGCGGAAGCCGTTGCCGACCTCATAGCAAGCACCAACGCAGCAAACCACAGCATTGCTCTCTCGCAACTCCGTGGCAACTTCTCCTCTGAGCTTTCCCAACTCCGCGAGAAACTGCTGCACCTCACTTCGCTAATGGAACTGGAACTTGACTTCTCTGACCACGAAGACCTTGAGTTTGCCGATCGCAGCGAGCTACAGCAACTCTCGCAAACCATTCATGAGCACATCTCCCGACTTGCAGATTCCTTCAAGACGGGACAAGCGCTGAAGCATGGCGTGCCTGTAGCCATCGTTGGAAAGACGAATGTGGGCAAGTCTACCCTACTCAACCGACTGCTTCACGAAGACAAAGCCATCGTAAGTGACATACATGGCACAACTCGCGACGTCATTGAAGACACTATAAACATCCGTGGCATTGATTTCCGTTTCATTGACACCGCAGGACTTCGCGAAACCAATGACACAATAGAACAGATCGGCATAGAGCGAACACGCCAGAAACTCTCCGAGGCAGCCATCGTTCTCTGGCTCATTGACGAAGACCCAACCGCCGAAGCCATTTCCGAAATAGAGTCGGAAGTCAAGCCTTCACAGAAGCTCATCATTGTTCGCAACAAGATTGACTGTTTGGATGAAATGCAGAATGCAGAATGCAGAATGCAGAATAATTCCAATATCAACAATAATGCGCAGCCTAATTCTGCATTCTGCATTCTGCACTCTGCATTAATTAAACTTTCCGCAAAGGAAGGCACAAACATCAACCTTCTTGAAGACGCTCTCGTCACTGCTGCAGACATCCCTGAGATAAAGGAGAACGACGTCATCGTCACCTCCGCACGCCATTACGAAGCGCTCCTTAAGGCACAAGATGCACTCCAGCGTGTTCTCGATGGCATGAACCTCGGCATTCCTACAGACCTGCTCTCCGAAGACCTCCGCCTCTGCCTCTCACACCTTGCCGATATCACTGGCGGAGAGATAAGCACAGACGAAGTCCTTGGCAATATCTTCAGCCACTTTTGCATCGGGAAATAAAAAACACCCTACACTCTACACTTTTCTTCGTATCGCATTGACACTCAATACATTACGAGGTGTAGAGTTAGTGTAGAGTGCCTACACCGGAAGGCTTATTTCGGGCGGCAAAACCCAAAACCTTAACCTAAAGCAATAAAACAAGGCTTTTCGCAAAATTGGTGTAGAGTCGGTGTAGAGTTCTGAGGCACTCTACACCGCATTAAACTCCTGATGCACAACGGGTTACAAATCATTAGTGTAGAGTGTGGGGTAATCGTCAAAATTCATCTGGATTTCATCCAAGAGCGGGCGTCCAATAACTCCTACGAACACGACTCGAAAGTCCTACGAACACGACTCGTAACTCCCACGGGAAATTTCGCTTAAAAGGCAAGCAGCAACGTAATTCACAAAAAGCAGAAGAACAAGCAATGGCACGAATATTCATAGCAATACGTTTCAATGATGAGTTCAAGAGAAAACTCGTTGAAATACAAGATTCCTTGAAATCACGAGGAGTCACAGGAAACTATTGCTCATACGGCAACCTGCACATGACTCTTGCCTTCATTGGCGAGCTCCAAGACACATCTCGCCTGAGCTCCGATGAAAACAAACATTGTGCGAAGAATTACAACCTACCAGCTATCCGCAAGGCTGTAAGCGAGGTTGAGTTTGGGCCATTTGAGTTGTCATTAAGCAATCTCGGAACATTCCCAACAAAGGCAGGAGTGATATGGTGTGGCGTAAAGGACGGAACATCTGCAACATCCCTTGCCAACCAGTTGCGAGAACGACTTAGTGCAAACGGTGTATCATTTAGCGAGACGGCATTCTACCCCCACATCTCGTTGGTTCAACATCCATCGGCAATTATCACTGATATTGCAGTACCAGATGCTACCATACGAGTTGAAAAGCTATTCGTCATGAAATCCGAAAGAATAAATGGCGAACTTGTTTACTCAGAAATATAGAAATATAATAACAAGCACATGAAATCACTTTAATCTAAGATACATGATACAGCAAACAGAATTTAGATTATCGGCTAAGCACAGAGGGTTCCATCTTGTCACAAGAGAGATTCTCTGCAACCTCCCTACTCTTCCAAAGACGGGACTCCTGAACCTCTTTGTGCAGCACACAAGTTGTGCTTTGAGCATAAACGAGAACGCAGATCCAGATGTACGAAGCGACATGGAACAGATTTTCAATCGCCTCGTAAAGGAGAATGAACCTTATTATGACCACGTCCTTGAAGGTTCAGATGACATGCCAGCCCATGCCAAGAGTACCCTTTGTGGAGTAAGTATCAATATTCCCATAACCAAAGGGCGCCTAAATCTTGGTACATGGCAAGGTATCTATCTCTGTGAGTTCCGTGATTACGGAGGCGAAAGGAAAATTGTAGCAACAATTATAGGAGAGTAATTATGTAACTTTGCACTCAGTTTGGAGTTGGTCATCAAAAGACTGACGCTGTGTAAATAGTAATAAAACAATGATAATAGGACTAGATATAGGCATCAGCTCTACAAAGGTTGTTGCTATCGTCAACAAGAAGCTGAACAAGGCTGAAGTCTGGGATGGTGGTTTCTCAGAGGGGAAATTACAGGAGTTCATCGTTTCCCTTTCATCAGTTGACTCCCGTATTGAAACGATTGCCGTCACGGGTGTTGGCAGCAAGGTGATTCCAAGCAAATTGCTTGACTACCCGACGATAAAAGTGGATGAATTTGATGCCAATGCTGCGGCAGCTTCCCTTGTATGCAACGAAACAAGGTTCATTGTCGTATCAATGGGGACAGGAACCAGCTTTGTAGAAATAGACAATGGCATAGCCAAGCACATCGGAGGAACTGCATTGGGCGGAGGAACAATTCTAGGATTGTTTAAACTGATGGGATTGGGCAATGGATGGACACAGCTCCGTGCTCTTGCAGAAAGTGGCTCTGTAGAAAAGGTTGACCTAACCGTTGCCGACGTGACAACCGAACCACTACCAGGACTTCCTTTGGACACTGCCGTCACCAATTTCGGCAAGGCAGACAGCAACGCCACTCCCAACGACATCGCTATGGGGCTGATTAACATGACACTACAGAACATTGGGGTCATGGCTTTTCTGGCAGGTAGCGGAAGAGGAATAAAGACTTTTCTCGTGATAGGCAGAATGACTACCCTACCTCATGCGGCAGAGATTTTTGAGCGTCTCAACAATCTGTATGGAGTCAATTTCATACTGGCAGAACAACCTCTCTATATGACGGCTATCGGTGCTGCTCACGAAGGAGACAAAAGGAAAAATCACACGTGATGTTCATTGATAAAATCTTCAAACAGGGGACTCGCTACAAGGCGCTGTTCCTTTCACTACTGCTCTGCGCCATAGGCAGCGGACTCCACAAGGGGATCCTTGACAACTACGTGGCAGAGATGGCAAAGATGAACGAGCTGGATCGCGGCATCATGGAGTTCTTCCGTGAGATTCCGGGCTTGTTGCTCGTGCTCATCCTCGCCTTATTCTACAAATCGTCGGCAGAGAAGATGTACAAGCTCTCCATGGTATTCATGGCTGCCGGCATGGTTTTGCAGTCTTTGATAGACCCTGTGAAGGCTCTCGTGATACTTGCCATCTTCATCTACTCCACTGGCGAGCATATTCAGATAGGAATGCGCAACACGCTGACGCTGGAATACTCAAAGCAAGGGCACGGAGGCGTGGCATTAGGCTACCAGAACTCCATGATGCAAATAGGCAACCTTATCGGCTTCATTGTCGTGATTGGCATCTTTGCTTGGGTGGCATCATCCGATTCTTTGGGCCTTAGCCAGTCGGCGCTCTTCCAACCTATATTCATGGGGGCTGCAGGCTTCATGCTCATAGCGATGTTCGTGTCATTCAAGCTGAAAGGCAACAGTCAGGCGAAGAAGGTTGACAGGTTCTATTTCCGAAAGAAGTTTACGAAGTACTACATGCTGGAGATGTTCTACGGAGCCCGCAAGCAAGTGTTTTTCACCTTCGGTCCATACGTGCTCATACTCTTCTACAAGGCTGACGCCGGACTAATCAGCATGCTTTTTGCCATATCTGCCATTGCCTGCTTCGTGCTTTCACCATGGATAGGCAGACTCATCGACCGCATCGGCTACAAGGCAGTAATGATAGCCGACACGCTGCTGCTCGTCATCGTATGCTTCTTCTACGGCTTTGCCCACCATATATTCTCGATGGAAGTGGCATTCGTCATCTGCTGCGTGAACTATATCCTCGATTCGGTTATATCTCTTGCTTCCATGGCGTCAAACGTCTATGTACAGGACATCTCCGACAATCCGGAAGAGATGCGAGCAACGATCTCTACCGGCATCAGTGTAAACCATCTCATCACGGTCTTCATCGCTCTCCTTGGCGGTTGGGTGTGGAATGTCCTTGGCATTGAAACACTCTTCATCGTATCAGCAGTACTCGGCCTTTGCAACAGCGCATACGCGGCTACGATAAAGAGGCCCGCTTAACACTAAAGACTTAACACTAAATCTGTCGTTGATTTTACATTCCGCATACAAAGCGTTCTTATTTTTGCATCAAAAAATGGTTTGACCTCATAAAGATTATAAAATTCCTATAATAAAATGAAAAAGTTATTTATCGTATTGGCTTCCGTGCTCATGAGCATCGGAGCAATGGCACAGAGCAAAGTGTATTTCACAAAGGAAATCACTCCTGAATCGCTCGTTAAGATCTACGAGGCACTCGGCGTAAAGCCTGAAGGTCGCGTAGCCGTAAAGATAAGCACTGGCGAAGGCGGAAACCCTCACTACCTCAAGCCTACACTCATCCGCAACCTCGTAGAGAAGGTGAACGGAACTATCGTAGAATGCTGCACAGCTTACGGCGGCACACGTCAGGACCCTAAGAAGCACTGGGAAACTATCCACGAGCATGGTTTCGACTCAATCTTTGCCGTTGACATCATGGACGAATTTGAGCAGATTCGCATCCCTGTGAAGGACCAGAAATGGATTAAGTATGACATCGTTGGCGAGCATCTTGCACACTACGACTGGATGATAAACCTCGCTCACTTCAAGGGTCACACCATGGGTGGCTACGGCGGCGTGCTCAAGAACGCTTCCATCGGTGTAGCTTCCACTGCTGGCAAGGCTTACATCCACTCTCACGGCGTTTCCGACGTTCCTGCCGTTGCATGGAAGAACACACAGCCTCAGGATGCATTCCTTGAGTCTATGGCAGCAGCTGCACAGGCTGTACACAACTACATGGGCGGCAAGGTTATATATATCAACGTGATGAACAACATGTCTGTTGACTGCGACTGCGACGGTCACCCTCACGCTCCTGAACTTCAGGACATGGGCATCCTCGCCAGCCTCGACCCAGTGGCTCTCGACCAAGCTTGCGTTGACAAGGTCTTCAACTACAAGGGCAAGAAGGGCGACGACAACAAGCCTCTCATCGAGCGCATCACAACTCGTCACGGCACTCACACCATTGATCATGCAGAGAAGATTGGTCTCGGTAGCAAGAAGTATGTGATTGTAAATCTGTAATCGCTCGCGTAACCATATAACCCTTTTAAACAACCAACATGAAACGAACTTTACTTGCAGCGATTGCCATTGCATTTGCTGCCAACACATTCGCACAGAACGATTCTATCCTAAACGAAGTGCTCGTCACAGGAACACGTTCTGCCACTACAAGCCGCAATCTGCCGGTGACTGTCAGCGTGATAGACCGCGAGACTCTCACTGCTAATGAACGTATCAACATCCTCCCTACCCTCGCGGAGCACGTTCCGGGCCTGATGCTCACTCAGCGTGGCGTGATGGGATTCGGTGTCAGCGGTGGTGCTGCCGGTGGCATTGGCGTACGCGGACTCTCAGCAGGCACAGGTCAGGTGCTTGTACTCCTTGACGGACACCCACAGTATCAAGGCGTCTTCGGACACAGCATAGCAGATTCCTACCAGACCATGATGGCAGAGAAGGTGGAAGTGGTTCGCGGTCCAGCCTCAGTGCTCTACGGTAGCAATGCCATGGGCGGTGTGATAAACATCATTACACGCGGACAGAAAGAGGATGGCATGAAGACAAACCTGCATGCAGGAGCTGGTTCCTGGGGCACCGTGCAGACTGAGTTAAGCAATCAGTATCGCTCGGGCAACTTCAGCAGCACCGTCAGCGCCCACTATAGCCGCTCTGACAATCACAGGCCTCGTATGGGCTTTGAGCAGTATGGCGCTTACGCTAAGGTTGGCTATGATTTCTCAGCCAACTGGAACATATTTGCCGACGTTGACGTTACGCACTTCAACTCATCGTACCCAGGCGCGGTAAATGCACCTTTGTACGAGGCTGACCAGTGGATTACGAGAGGAGTAGCCACTATTGCCCTTGAGAATAACTACGAGAAGACTAATGGCAGAATAAGTGTTTACGATAACTTTGGCATCCACAAGATAAATGACGGCTATGCAGAAGGGAAACAGCCACAGACAGAACTTTTCCGTTCAAAAGATGCACTGGCAGGTGTCAGCTGGTACCAGACACTGAACTTGATGTCCGGCAACCGAATCACTGTAGGTATCGACTATCAGCACATCTACGGCAGAGCCTATTATACAAGTAGGGAAACTGGAGAGATTGTTACCACTGGCAAACGTGGTATGCAGAGCACTCACACTCATAGCAATGAGATAGGCACTTACATTGACGTCAGTCAGGACCTTGCCTCATGGATTACCCTTGATGCAGGCGTTCGCTACGACCACCACTCTGTTGCCGGAGGAGAATGGGTGCCACAAGTAGGTATGGTTATACGTCCTACTGCTACTGGCGAGTTCAAGGTAATGGCAAGCAAGGGCTTCCGCAACCCGAC
>JAZLHI010000076.1:0-2247 GCA_045616725.1 Prevotella sp.
TCTCGTAGGCATCAATTACGACAAGAAAACGAAGAAGCACACCTGTGTTATTGAGAAGTATGCAGAAAAGTAGGTAGAGAATCTCCCATTGGGCTTGAATCCTTCGCGCGTACATATATTTAATATGACAGAAGACAAACGGCTATTCCACACCATCGCTCGTGAACTGGCAGATGTCAACAACATTTTGTCAAAGATGGTAGCTACAGGGAAGGATGAACTCTCACTCAAGGAGTTGCTCATCCTTTCGGAATTCTGTGCGCGTTATCTCAACACTGCAAAACTTATCGAAAGCGCAGAGGTACTCGCACACATTGATGCGCTTTTGTTGCAAAGCGATGCCCAGAAGTTGTCTCTTGCTGTTGATGGTTTCATGAAAGTGCTTCCTTCTGCCGAGAAAGATTTATACACCATAGACGTTAAGCAAGAACTAGATGCCTATGACAAGGAACAAGCTATACCATACGATACAGAACGAGAAAAGGCCCAGTCACTATGGAAGCAGCTGAGCCTTGCACGCAGAATATTTGACTATACTCCTTTTGATACCGAGGAATACAGAGAACTGGAGGCGGCCACAGACCAACTCGAAAAGGATTATAACGAATCACACAATAAGGTAAATCAGCTATACGGCGAGTATCAGGATAAACGCCTTCAGATTGCTCACCTCTATTACTTTGAAGGCACCTCCCTGGTGATGCTCGTTGCCCAGTTGGGAGAGATTGCCCATAGTGTCATCGTGGATATTGACAATCTCAGAAAGGAGGGGCGCGTATGACCACTGATGAGCAATATGTCCAGCTCCTGAGAGAGACATCAAAACTCATTCCCCTTGTTAATCTTGGCACATGCTCCAAGGTTTACAAACTCTGCATGAAACACCAATTGTTTGAGCCAATCAATCCCATCGACTTCATGTTGGTCCTGAATATTCGGGAAACCTGTGCTCCTGTAATCATCAGAAGCATGAAAAAGGCAAGGGTTTGCTATCTGGTATATCGTCTCTCCAAAAAGGAATTGAATTCCATGATCAAAGAGCAATGGATTAAAGCGATTCTCTTTACCTGTGGCATCGACAAAGATTACTATGACTCGCACTACAACGATTTTGAAGCAGGAAAAAGTTACAAAGACAAGAAGGATGCTTCAAAAACCAATGCTGAAAAGTTTGTCGAGGACGTGGATTTCATCCTTTGAGCAGATGCTTTTCTGGATTCCATGAAAAATCCTACAATTCTTGACGACTAATTACAACTTTCCGTATATATAACATATTTTCACAAGCCAAAAGATTCTTATATTGTTGATATAAAGCAATATAAGGATTCTTTGTTTTTGTCTGAATTACAACTTTTTACTTCTAACCACTACTTAATGGTGGTAACTTTGCAAGCGAAAATCATTGATGCATGCGCATTTTGATATAGATGTTTAACTTACAAAATTAGTCATTATTAAGTATGAGAAGTAATAGTTTTTTGCAGAATCAGGAGCCTAATCCCATGTCTGCACCCACAAATGTCCAGAATGTAGGTCTGGTAGTAATTAGTATGGATGCTCTCAGCGACCTCATCAACCAGGAGGTAAAACGAGCAATCAAGGAACTTAAGGATGAGGAAAACAATCCTCATGGCAAGACGGCTTTCGAAGCATACTACACCCCAAGCGAACTTGCTCGCAAATGGGGCGTGACTACCGGAACCTTGTGCACCTATCAGAATAAGGGTATCATCACACCTATTCACAAGGAGAATCGTGTGTATTACGACAAGAGCGTAATAGACAACATGGAAAACCCAAGATATTCTCGCAAAATTTCATAGTCCATTAATATCTTATCGGGTATTCATTATCCATTTTCACCAATACTGAGTTTGGCAACGTGCGTACTCATACAGATGAGAACGGCACGCCCTGGTTCGTGGCTCGTGATGTTGCCGGCATCCTTCAATTCGCAAGCATGGCGGCTACATGGTTGTCCGTGATGACGAATCGGTTGATGACCTTATTGCTCGTGCCATGGCTTATGCCGAGAGGATTGTGGGCGAGAGAAAGAATCTACAGGCGTAACCTTGCGGAACGTTTCGAATCGCTACGAATCGTACAAACGAAAAACGTCCGTTGCAGAAACAAACGGAGCGTTACCACTCGCTTGAATCCACAACGGACGTTCACATAGTCTGTATTGAAGTTTATGTTTGAGTCTATTTGGGGTTATGTCTGAGTTTATGTTTGAATTTTACA
>JAZLHI010000077.1:0-5802 GCA_045616725.1 Prevotella sp.
CGTCAAAGGAGTAAGATCGCGCTTCATCTGCCGGATGTAGTTCTCACCAAGAAGTTGCAGGTTCTCGATGGACGAGTATTCCTTGTAATAGGTAGCGATGGAACGTAGCTGATTCAGCTGCTTGTCCTTATGACGGAGAACGTAAGTAAGTTGCTTGACTTTGGACTTGTCCTTTGTCAGAGCGATACGACGTTTCAGCTTCCAGATGTCATAGACAAGCCCCTCGATGGCACTGATAACATCCGTGTCCATCTTCTGCTGATAGTGCAGGAACCACGAACCCTTCTGTGTCTGTGGCATATCGCTCAATATCATAATCGAGTGATTGCACGAGTGTTTCCCGAAGTGTGACTTGATGCCACCATTGGCAGGAAGCGTTTCATCCTTCAACTTGTTGTAGTCGATGAACTTTGCTTCGTCAATGAGCAGCCACGAAAGCGTGAGAGAGTTCGATGATCCTGGGCGGTCCTGTGAAATTATGACCGCACAGCTTCCATTGTAGAACGAAATCACATGCTCGTATTCAGCAGGTTCGATGATTGGGCGAGCAAACGTCTTTGGCGGTTTGCGTCCAATCACATAGTGAACACCACGAATGTACCCCCATCGCTTCCACGCAGCCAGCAAGCCTGGAAGAGTGTTAGTGAGTCCGTGCTTGAATGTCGGTACCACGATGCCGCCAGTAGAACCAGGCATACGCTGCATGTTTCGCAGTACGAAAGGAGCAGCAATCGAGTCCGTCTTGCCTGTACGTCGTCCGGCAACGATGACCGAGATATTGGCACCGATAAGCTGTGTGAGGCGTTGCGGTTTGTTGAAGTAAACCTTATGTCCGACAGGTGGACAAATCTCTTCTGAAGTCGGGTTGTTTTTTGGTGATTTTTCTTGCATAATTACAACTTGTTGTTAATTCCGGCGAAGAAAACACAATTCTTGCCGCATGACTGAAGAAGGTTCTTCATAGCGAACAGTGTAGAGCCAGTAGTAACGAAATCGTCAAACACGATGACATTAGGCTCGCGAGGTATGTTGTTCGCATCGAACACAGCACCGACACGCTGCTTCGAGCGACAGTGAGCGCAATCGAAGTAGAACGGTATGCCGAGTTCTGAAGCCAGTCCTTCAGCAATGAGCGTAGCAAAATTGCGCTCCTTATGTCGGCGCATCGGAGAGGTGACAATCGCCCAGCTTCCATCGTTCAGATGGTAGCCGATGCACTCACGGATGACAGGTGCAAGGTTCTCGACAAAGAAAGAGATCATAGCATCGTCAGCCTTTATGTCGGTGAGCGTGCGACCGAACACCGACTTTTGCCAGATGGTGATGAAGTTTGTGGAAGCACGTCGGGTAAGTCGGAGTTTGAAGGAGAAGTCGCAGCGAGCTTCCTCCGACTTATCCCAAGACTTGCGCTGTTCCACCTTGAAGATGTCAGCTTGTTCTTTCGGCTGCACATCGAGGCATATTTCAGGCATCGACGGCATGGCAATGTCGTTAGTGACTGAATATATATCAGGTGGAGCAGCTACCTCTTGAATAATATCTTCTACCATAGGTAGATAAATCAAAAGCGCCCAAGGGCTTCACAGTCCTCAGGCGCACCCTTGAAAAAAACTTTTACTTGATTGAGTATTGAGAGAAAGAATTTATTCGCCGGAGCAGTCGATGTCACCATCTTCCGTTACCAGAGTACCCTCGTAGAACGGAGAAGGCACCTCGTCCGTTGCCTCTACGTTGATGGTGGTGGAAGTAGCACCAGTAGGACCTTGTCCGTTATCCTGTGCTACGGTAGTCTTTGTGAGCCATCTGTCCGAGCCGACCACGCGGAACTTACCCTTCATGTCCTCAACGACAAAGACGTTGTCGGAGTTGTTGAGGTATGCAGCAGCAGCGGAAGCCTCTGCGCCCACGCCCGGATGCACAGCCACGAGCTTGTTGAGTTGAGTCTGTGAAGGGATTTCGCCCTGTGCCTCGGAAGTCAGCTGTGACTTGTCGGCGAGGATGACAATGTACTTCCACGTTGCATCAGCCACGAGAGTAAACGAGCCATTCAGCACGGAAGAGGTGACACGACCGTTAGCATCGCGAGTAAAAGTCGGCCATGCGGCAATCTGACTTTTAGCGATGTAGTAGATGCGACGCTTGATGCCCGGCAGTTCTGGAGTACCCATACACCAGTCAAGCGAGCGTTGCAGGTTTGTGCAGGTATTTGTAGTATTTGCCATATTGTTTGGAATTACGAATTACGAAATAGAACAACTACGAAATCGGAAGGCAGGTGAGGACTAATCCTCACCACCTTCTTCCGGCTCTGGTTCAGGAGAAGAGCCACCAAGTTCAACAACCTTGAATCGGCGCTTGTCGATAGACTCGAACTGAACACCGAAGAACATCGTTGCGATGTATGAGAGGATGAACGGTTCATACTCCTTAACCATGACGCTCTCCATGTCGCCCATCTGGTCGTAGCCTACAAGCATGTTGGCCTTCGGGCAGATGTGGATGAAGTTAGAGCCAATCTTGTTGAACATAGGCACGATGTGAAGGCGACCGTTTGAGCCTTCGACAGTGTCCTGACCGTACTTGTTGTTGTAGTTGATACCTCCATGAGTAAGCAGGTAAGACTCGTTGTACTTGTCAGCGAAGTCCTGCGTACAGAACATGTAGAGGTCCTGCGCACGGAGGCGAGGGTCGAGAGAGAAGAGGATTTCCTTGGCGATGTCCACTGCATTAGCAGATGTGATTTCGTCAGTAATCTTCATGTAGTTGCCATTGGAAGCAGAGATGTTGCCAGCAGTGATTTCCTTTGAGGTGATGGTATCGAAGCCATCGAAGAGGTCAAGTGAAGTGTCGCCGTTAGGGTTGCGCACACCAGCCCAGATAGCTTCGTTCAGATGCTCGGAGAGACCTTTTGCGATGAGAGCCAGGACGTGAAGAGCCGTAGGAGCCTTCATCTGTCCGTCGCCCTTCGTGTCGCCAACTTGACCGAGGAGCGTAGAGACAGCAGAGTTAGGCTCGAACTTTGCAACCACCGAACCCATGAAAGTTTCAAGGGTACGGAAATCAATGTTGAGGTTGAAGTCCGTAGAGCGAGAAGGCTTGTACGGACCGAACTGTGCGTCACCGGAGAGTGCGCCAACATTCTCCTTATATCGGATGCCAGGGCGAGAAGTCATGAACTTCAGCGTTTCCTGAATACCGATGATAGGCAGCATGAGGAGGTCTTTGCGGTACTTGGTAGCCGCTTCCTGAAACTCCTCCAGAGTGAAAATGAGTTTTCCAGCCATAATGAGTGAATTTGAGAGTTAAATTTGACGAATGTTTTAGTTAGGCAGGATGTCGTACAGAGCCTGTGCGCGAGAGCGTGCAGCATAGAAAGCTTCAGGAGAAGAAGGATCGATGTCCTGCGGAGCATCACCGCCATTACCCTTGTCATCAACGATGTGGGTAGTGTCTGCGCCTGGTGCTTTCTTCAGTGTGGCAATTTCTGCCTTGAGAGCAGTGATTTCAGCATCCTTTGCAGCGATGGCATTGTTGTGCGCTTCGGCAGTGACCATTTCGGCTTGCTGCTCCGAAGCAGAAGGTTGCTGAACCTGCGACTGTTCATCGGCGGGCGTTTCCTGTTGCCCAGCCTGTGGAGTGTTGTTTTCTGGTTTCATGTCAGATGTGGATTTAGGATTGTTTGACTTAAAGAAGTTAGTGAGCGATTCAACAAAGCGAGCCATGAGAGAGTTTGATGATTCAGAGTGAACGACAGCAGAAGGCACAGGAATACCAGCTGCCGACATATCCGCTGCAATGAGGTCGGTGATGACAGGAGCAGCATCGTCCTCATAGTCCGTGACTTCATCGACAAATCCCCAGTCGAGCGCTTCCTTTGCGGTGAGCCATCCGCCTTTCTTCATGAGTGCGAGCAAGTCTTCCGGCTTACGTTTGCACTTTGAAGCATACATCCGTGCGACATTGGCATCCATCTTCTCCAGGTCAGACTTCATCTGTTCTGCCTGTTCGATGATGGACTGTAGTTTGTCCGAATTTGCAGATGCCCACTGGAAGAACTCCATGGAACACTTGTGAACGAGGTACATAGCCGAAGCATCAATGCTGACGTGCTTTGCACCGAGAGAAGCGATAGTAGCAGCCGAAGCATTCATGCCGACGTAGTGGACATGTACGTTGCCGTGGTTGCGGAAGGCAGCCACTATAGAAAGAGCAGAAGCGAGTGAGCCACCGAGGGAATCGATGAGGACATGGACTTCCTTATCGGCATTCTTACCGAGAACGTAGTCCACATAGTCAGCATCGAAATCCCAACCGCCGACGTATCCTTTAAGGTGAAGGTTGTAGTTCTGTTTAGACATAAAAATAGCGTACTGATGTGATTACGGCACAAAAGTACGCTATTATATAAAGGTAAGAAAAGACGGTTATTTCAGGACTATCCAACGACCTTTCGCATGGCCTCCTTCTCTTTCTATAAATCCAAGAGATTTAAGCTTGATAATATCTCTTTCGATAGTCTTTTTATGTACGGACATCATTACGGACATTCTTGCAGCAGAAAGTGTCGGTTCGTTCTTGATAAAACCAAGAATAAGTTTTTGTCTTTCAGTAAGTTGTTCAATGTCGTCATTACGGACATCATTACGGACATTTTTTGTATTGCGAACGAAAGTAATGTTGAAGAATCTCTTGTTGTCAAAGATAGGTTCAGGCAGGTCATTCTCGCGCATGAGGTCACGCATACGCTTGATGCCAGAGCCAATCTTTTCCACCAGTTGCATACGAGTGAACATAGCACAGATAAAAGGATTGCGTGACAAACTCTTGTGTCCGAAGTCCTCTGCCACCTCCGGCAGCAGACCTCCAGGGTTGGTTATTACAACGCGGTCATCATAAACCTCTACCATTGTAACCGCTCCGTCCTCATAGTAATCACGGTGGCAAAGAGCATTGATGAGAGCTTCACGCAGAGCATCTTCTGGCAGTTCCAGCACTTCCTTGTGCGGACCGCCATCGTTGATGATTATGCGTGTTTCCAAGCGTTCCTTCAGCCAAGTCAATGCCTGTATGTATTGTGAATGCAGAGGACCTTTGAAGTGCTTGTTATCAAGGATGTTTACTCTTGTCTTGCCAAGGAAACGCACACAATGTACCCATGACTGGGCATAGTGTTTCTCTGGATGCTCACAGAAAAACATCACGGCACCAGCCTTTGGCAGACCAGACTCCTTGTCGAAAGCTTCAAGGTTAGTGAGTATCTGCTTCACACCGACAGACTCAGATATGTTGGCTTTCTCGCAGAACAACGAGAAGTTCTCCTTGTCCAGTTCTTCAACCATATCCACGAACTTTGTCGGCTTCTCGTCGAAATGTATGCTGTTGCATTCACGGAAGAAAGCCATCATTTCATCTCTTGTACGCAGCACTTGTGCGTTAGCACCTTGACGCACATATACACTACCTCCATAGATATATGGACGGTCTTTGCCACGCGGCACTTCAATCACCCAAACCTCCTTGCCATCCACATTGACAGAATATGTCTCGCATGATATGGAAGGTGATATTGAGTTGATAGTGTCTTGTATGGCAGAGCGTTTGTTGTTGTCTATTGCAGTGCCTTTTATGTTGTTTTGATTGTCAATGCCGATAAGTATAAAGCCGCCGTCAGCATTTGCGAAGCTGCAAACCTCCTCTGCAAGTTCACGAACCTTTGACGGAACGCTGGCTTTCAGGTCCACTTTATAGCTTTCGCCATTTGTTGCCAATCTTATTATATCTTCTGCTGATATCATGCTATCG
>JAZLHI010000078.1:0-57823 GCA_045616725.1 Prevotella sp.
CTCCACTATGCTTCAGACAGCATCGGCAAAGGTACTGATTTCTTCGTACCAGACCAAATTTTGAAGCTGATTTCTTATCCTGCAAATTGACCCATTGAGGTATAAGTACTCAAAATCATCCTGCAAAATGACCTATACGCCCAAAAGTCATAGGAGTGACTGAAACGAACGAACAAGAAACTTATTTAGAAGAGAATGAGTATTTGCTTCAGTATTGCAGTCACTGTCCAGGCGAGTAGGGTGGTGTAGGCGGCTGCGAAGAGAGCCCAGCGCCATGAGCCTGTCTCTGCCTTGATGGCCGAGATTGTTGCTATGCAAGGGAAATAGATGAGGACGAAGACGAGATAGCAGAATGCCGTTGTGGCATCGATGCCGCTTGCCTCCATCTTCTGACGGAGAACAGGATAACGCTCCGACTGATCGACAGTGTCGTCGGCAACGGTCTCGTCGTCGGCATAGAGAACTCCCATCGTGGAAGCGGTGATCTCCTTTGCGCTGACGCCGGCAAAGAGGCTGACATCGAGTTTCCAGTCAAAGCCTTGTGGACGGAAGACGGGTTCTATGGTCTTGCCTATATGCCCGAGAATGCTCTGCTCCTGCTGTTGCTGCTGAGACAGTTCTGGGTTTCGTGGGAAATAGCTGAGAGCCCAGACTATGAGCGAGCCGATGAGGATTATTCCTCCCATCTTTTTGAGATACTGCTTGCCCTTCTCCCATGTGTGGCGTGCAATGGCCTTTGCCGTTGGGAATCGGTAAGGTGGAAGTTCCATGACGAAAGGCGTGTCTTCGCCCTTGACGAGGTATTTGCTGAACAGACGGCTGACGATGACTGCCACGAGTATGCCGATGGCGTAGAGGGCAATGAGAATGAGCGACTGATACTTGACGGCGAAGAATGTGCCGACAATCATTATGTAGATAGGCAATCGTGCCGAACAGCTCATGAACGGGATGACCATCATGGTAAGGAGTCGCGAACGGCGGCTTTCGATGGTGCGTGTTGACATGACGGCAGGGACATTGCAGCCGAAGCCCATGACGAGCGGAATGAACGACTTGCCGTGAAGTCCCATTTTGTGCATCAGCTTATCCATGATGAAGGCTGCTCGTGCCATATAGCCGGAGTCTTCCATGAAGGATATGAAGGTGTAGAGGATGAGTATCTGCGGAAGGAAGACGATGACAGCTCCCACGCCGGCTATTGCTCCGTCAACAATCATGTCTCGTACGAAACCTTCTGGCAAGATGCCTCGAAGCCAGTCGGAAAGGCTGCCAACACCCATGTCTATCCAGTCCATCGGATATTGGCCGATGGCGAATGTGGCGTAGAACATGGCGAAGAGCACAAGGAAGAAGAGCGGGTAGCCCACATAGCGATGCGTGAGAATGGCATCGAGAAAATGCGTGAACTCGTATGTGTTGGTATCCTGTCCCTCCTCATTGTTAGCTTCGTGAAGAGCGCCGTGGATGATTCCGTAGCGAGCATTCATGATGGCTGTCTCGGAATCCTCGTTGAGCTCGCGCTGTATGATCTCTGCCTGCTCGTTGCGAACGCGGATGATGTCTTGGTAGTTTGGCAGGTTCTGAAGCTTGCGGTCGGCCTCCTTGTCGTTCTCAAGAAGCTTTACGGCAACATAACGAGTGGAATATTTCAGACGGAGATCCGTGTTCTTCTTCAGCTCCTTCTGGATATTCTCAATGGCACTCATGAGGACAGGGCCGTAGTTGAGATGTATGTGGCGAAGGGAATGGTCGTGGGTGTGACGATGGTGTGAAGCGTGGCCTTCGTTTATAGGATGCGAATGAAGGTGTGACTCGGCATCTTCATGGACATCATCATGGGAATGCGTCTTCTTGAAAGGCTTTCCCTCATAAACGCGGATGACGGTGTCGAAGAGTTCGTTTACGCCCTTGCCGTTCTTGAAGACGGTAGGGATCATCGGTATGCCGAAGAGTTCGCCGAGAATGTCTATGTCGAGCTTGTCGCCACGGCTTTCAAACTCGTCAAACATGTTGAGAGCTCCGACGACGCGAAGGTTCATGTCGATGAGCTGCGTGGTGAGATAGAGATTGCGCTCGATGTTTGAAGCGTCGAGAACATTTATTATGACATCCGGCATCTTCTCTACAATCTGCTTGCGGACATAGAGTTCCTCGGGACTGTAGGCAGAAAGGGAATAAGTGCCAGGGAGGTCAACGATGTTGAAATAATAGCCGTTGTATTCGGCATAACCTTCCTTGGCATCAACTGTTACGCCGGAATAGTTGCCAACGCGCTCGTGAGCTCCGGAAACGAAGTTGAAGAGCGAGGTCTTTCCGCAGTTGGGATTGCCGATGAGGGCGACATTAATGGTGCGATAAGCGCGGTCTTGACTTTGACTTTGACCTTGACTTTGACCTTGACTTTGACTTTGACCTTGACCTTGGTTTTCGGTGAGGCAGTCGTCGTTGGAATCTATGGTGATAGGACCGTCAGTGAGGTCTTCTGCAATTTTCTCCTTTTCTGCAACGACTTCTATATGAGCAGCTTCTGCACGGCGAAGGCTGACCTCGTAACCCATGATCTTGTATTTCACGGGGTCTTGAAGCGGTGCGTTGAGCAGCACTTTAACCTCCTTGCCACGGATGAATCCCATTTCCACAATACGCTTGCGGAAACCTCCGTGGCCGAGGACTTTCACTATGTAACCGGACTCGCCGTTCTTCAATTCAGACAGTTTCATGCTGCAAAGTTACAGAAATCTTTCAAGATAGAGAAAGGGATGAATGATAAATCACTATTTTTGGGTAGCGGAAGAGACGGTGCTTATGAGCCTTCCGTCCTTGAGAAGCGTCTCGATGATGTCTCCTTCTGCAATCTGTGATGCTGAGACAAGGAGCTTGCCGTTAGCGAAGGTCATGGAATAGCCACGCTGAAGCAGGAGCTTTGGGTCGAGAGAGCGGAGCTTCTCTTCGTAAAGCTGGATATTGTGCTTATTCTGCTCCAAGGATTTGCTTATGGCATTCGTAATCCTTGTGTGGAGATTGTCGAGCTTGTTTACCTCCTTCGTGCAGATTATGGAGAAGAGTGCTGGAATCCTTTCAGCGAGAGACTGCATGCGGAGCTGCTCTTTCTGCAAAGCATTCTGCACGGTGCGACTGATTCTTTCCTGTGCCGTTGTTATGATGTCGAGAGTGGAATTGAGGTTCTCTATCAGCATGTCGGCAGCGGCGGTAGGAGTCTTTACGCGACTGTGGGAGATGAAGTCAAGAACGCAGTTGTCGCGCTCATGACCGATGCCGGTGATTACGGGAAGGGGGAACTGCGCAACATTCTCAGCAAGCGGAAGGGAGTCGAAGCCGGAAAGGTCGGAAGTGGCACCTCCGCCACGGATTATCACGACGCAATCGAACTCATCCTGACGGTCAAAGATGCTGTTGAGGGCAGCGATGACGCTCTGCTCTACATTCTCTCCTTGCATGACGGCAGGAAAAAGTTCCGTCTTGAAGGCAAAGCCCGCATAGTTGTCATGGAGTTGTCGGCAGAAATCGCCATAGCCGGCAGCATCTTTTGCTGATATCACGGCAATGTTCTTCGTAAAAGCAGAGAAAGGAAGTTCGCGCTGAAGGTCGTAGATGCCTTCTGCCTTCAGAGTTTTGAGAATCTCCTCACGTTTGCGCTGCATATCGCCAACGGTGAATGTCGGGTCAATGTTTATGATGTTCCACGCAAAACCGAAACTCTCATGGAAGGTAGGCCTGACCTGAAGAAGAACCTTCATGCCAGTCTTCAGAGGAGTGCCCGTGACCATGAGGAAATTGTTTGACACGAACGACCACTGGTTAGCCCAGCAGTTGGCGCGTGCCTTTGCTATTGGCGTGTTTGAGTGCTCATCGTTTTCCACAAGTTCCATGTAGCAATGTCCCTTGACAGAAAGGCTTGAGATCTCCGCTTGCACCCAATAGGCAAAGTCCATGTTCTGCTCAATGGTTTGCCTTACGAGCTTATGGAGTTTGGAGAGAGTGAGAAATTCAGCCACGCGCTTTGTTTTGTATTTTCTGGTTCTTTGAATGGTCTTCTATGAAAAATAATCTGCTCGCCGCGAGAAGAAGGGTCAAAGACGCCATCGTTGAGGATGTGGTTTCCGTTGCAGAAAGTGTGCTGGACCTTCCAGTGGAACTGATCGCCTTCGAGAGGACTCCAGCCACATTTGCTCTGGATGTCGGCCTTTGTAAGTGTCCAAGGCTCGTCAGTCTTGCTAACGATGGCGATGTCTGCCTTGTAGCCTTCCTTCAGCAAGCCACGGTCTTCAACGCGGAAAAGCGTGGCAGGATTTGAAGACATCTGACGAGAAATGATCATTATATCTTCCTCGGAGATGGCGTTTGTCGTTTTGTCCGTGAAGAGCTCGAGCATGGAGATGAGCGAGAACTGCAACATTGGCATTCCGGAAGTGGCAGTAAGGCAACCGCCCTGCTTCTCTTCCCAAGTGTGAGGAGCGTGGTCTGTGGCTATGGTTGTTATCTTTCCTGACTTTATGGCAGCGATGATTGCCTGCTGGTCGGTGGCAGTCTTTACGGCAGGATTGCACTTTATGCGAGTGCCACGAGTGGCGTAATCCGAGTCGTTGAAGATGATGTGTGGCAGACAAGCCTCGAAAGTGATAGGGAGATCGAGGAATTCGGCCGCTTCCGGATAAACTGTAGCTTCTTCGGCCGTTGAGATATGGGCAATGTGAAGCTTTGTGCGATACATCTTTGCGAAGGTGAAAGCTTCAAGAGCTGACTTTGTGCACGCCTCACGGTTTCTTATAATAGGATGGAGGGAGACATCAGCGTCGTCGCCATAGAGTTTCTTGACTTCCTTTGTCTGCTCCTGGATAATGTCGTTCGACTCGCAATGTGCCATGACGAGAAGATGATTGTCGGTAGCGGTCTTGAAGATGTTTGCAAGAGCCTTGTAGTCGTCAACGAGCATGTTGCCAGTGGAACTTCCCATGAAGAGCTTAACGCCAGGAGTTGTTCGCTTGTCGATTTGCTTGAAGAGATGGGTGTTTTCCGTTGTTGCGCCAAAGAAGAAGGCGTAGTTTACATGACTCTTCTCGGCTGCCAGCTTCTGCTTCTCTGCGAGCGTTTCAAAATCTGTGGTCTGCGGCTTGCAGTTTGGCATGTCGAAATATGAAGTGACACCGCCAAAGGCAGCAGCACGGCTTTCGCTCTCGATGTCAGCCTTGTGCGTGAGACCTGGTTCACGGAAATGGACATGAGTGTCGATGATGCCAGGAAGAACATACTTTCCTGTGGCGTCAATGATTTCTGTTCCTTCTGGAACATCCTCAATTGCTGTTTCGCTGATCTTGGAAATCTTGTCTCCAATTATCAAAATATCGCCGACAAAGACTTTCTCTTCGCCGACGATATTTCCGTTCTTTATACAATAATTCATCGAGTTGATTTACTGATTTACTGATTTACAATTTACGGATTTACGATTTTTTGCAGTACATTATTTCGGTTCTGCAAGCTGGTTTGGAGTAGGTATTGTGCCTTCCAGTTCCTTGAGTCTGTCAGCGCTATCGTCTGCAGGAGCCTGCTGAGGAGCTTCCTGGCTCTGTGGCGCTGGCTGTTGAACTTGCTGTTGAGCTGGTTGCTGTTGAACTGGTTGCTGTTGAACTGGTTGCTGTGCTCCTTGCTGCTGGTTAGGCATTTCTATTGTGCCGTTCATGATGCCTTCAACAACCTTTGCACGCTCGATGTAGAACTTCACATATGGGTCGTTCTTGAAAGAATCGTTGGCTTTGGTGAGAATCTCGTCGATCCATGGAGAAAGCTCTGCATAACCGCCTTGCATCATGAAAGGAACGATGGTGAGGCCTTGGAAAGTAGCGGCTGCGAGAGGATTGTCGAAGTTGTCGATGATGAATTTCTTGATGAGCCTTTCCTTCTTATCCATGATAAGGCGAGCCTGCTGTGTGAGGACAATGCTGAGAGAGTCCTCGTTCTCACCGTTCTTTATGCCTTCAAGCTGCTTGTTTGAGAGTTCGTCAACCTCGTTGTCGGTCTTTTCAAGTTCCTTGCGGAAATTGCTGAAAAGGTCATTGTATTGCGTTCCTTTGACCTCTGTTCCTGTCTTGCTGTCGAGGTTTACTGTGATTTCTCCACCTTCAAGGATGATAGGAAGAATGAACTCGTCGGAAACAATCAAGCCCAACTTTACAGAATCCGTACTTCCATGAAACTCGAATTGGCCATGAACAACATCGCAAGAGTCAATTTCTTTCATCTCATTGTTGGCAAATGTTGTGAGGAAGTATTTCTGTCCGTCGTTCATAGAACCGTCTGTTGTGCCTTTGATGGTGTATGAAGCGCCACATGATGACAAGATCAGTGAAACTGTGCCAAGGAGTAATGTATATAAGTTTATCTTTTGCATAAAAGGTATTTGTGTCTTGTTTAAACGCGTGCAAAGTTAATAACTTTCGCATTAATCTCAATGAAAAGCTCAGTAGAAAGTAAATAATAGTTGATTATTTAAGTTTTTTTAAGATTTCTTGCGGATCTTCACTTTGTTTTTCATGCAAAACATCAGTTTCTAATCGTCACCATTGTTGCTCCGAAACCGTATTCCTGGAACGAAGCATCCTGATATTTGCAGCGTTTGTAGCGGTAGGTGAGTTCGTTTATTATGGCTGCTCTGAGCACTCCTTCGCCCTTGCCGTGGATGAACACGATCTTCTGTCCGACTTTCTTGTCATACTGCTTCATTATCTTGTTGAAATAGTCAATCTGATAATGGAGAATATCCACGGCTTCCATGCCTGAAGTAGTCTCGAGAATCTCGTGGGCGTGAAGGTCAACAACCACAATCTCCTTGCCGTCCTGCATCTTCTTGCTCACAGCGGAAAATGCCGAAGACGATTTCTTATCGGCATTAGCTTTCTCTGTCATTGCCTTCTTGAGCTTCTTTTCAATGTCGGCATTGAACGAAGGCTCTGTTTCCGACACTCTGTCGTCCTCAACGATAGGCACGAGCATGGCATCTTCCTCGAAGAAATCATTCTCAGTGAAGGATGTTATCTTGTAGAACTTACGGCCATCGATGCGAAGCTCCACGTCCACATCGGGCCTGCGCATGTAAGGCTTTCTGTCCTTGTATGAAATCATTTGGATGAGAACGCGCTCAATGTCGTTAAGGTCTTCCTTGCCGATTTCATCAATGAGCTGCTTTGTGTTAGGCTCAACGAGAGCGGCCTTGCGGAAATGGCAAACGCTATTCTCGCGAGTGGAAAGCACAAAATGCTGGTAATAGTTGCTGTCGTTGATGTAGAAAACGGCGTAACGATTGTTCACCATGTCTTTTCCGTTCATCGGAACAAAGGCAAGATAGGCGTAGAGCTTGTCGCCACCCTTGCGCTCTTCCGGTTCTGCGCGGAAAGAGACAGGGAGGTCAGCAGGTTCTATTTCCACTTCTTCCTCATCATCTTCATTCTTCTCAGCAACCTTTGCTGCTCTAGGCTTTGGTGCGTATGGGTTTGGCTTTTCGTAAGACTCGCTTGCTATGAGGCAAACTTCATTCTCACGCATTGGTATTTCAAAACCGTCTTCGTCTTCCACGAGAACGATGCCATTGCCCTGGAAACCAGTTACAACACCGCCTCCAACTTCGTTCAAAAACGATACTTTATCTCCTTTTTTCAACATCTTTTTATAAGGGAGTTAAAGAAGTTAAAAGGAGTTACCGTTCGTTTTACTCACTAAGAAATTAAAGACAATAGTTTCTGCCTTATTTAGCATTTGTCCTTTTACTTCCTCTAACTTCTTAGCGACATTAGGAGCGGTAACTTCTTTTAACTCCTATTATTTATATTCTGAATCCATTCAGGAAATCCTTTGCCTCCGTGCGTTTCTTGCCTTGAACTTGCAGCACATCAACGGAAAGGAACTTGTCTGTTGTGGCAAAGAGCAGTTGCTTGTTTTCCACGATTACATCGCCTGGCTCATAGCCTTCGCACGATTTCTCAGTCTTGCTTGCCTTGTAGATCTTCATCACTGTAGGCTTTGCGCCCTTTGTGAAGTTTGTCCAAGCGCCAGGGATAGGCGAGAGGCCACGGATGAAATCGTAAACCTGCTTGCACGACTGCTGCCAGTTTATCTCGCAAGTCTCGCGGAAAATCTTCGGCGCTGGCTTGAGGTTGGCAAGCTCTTCTTCGCTGACAGTCTCTTCCTGAGCGATGGTGTCGAGGTTTCCGTCAGTGGCAATGACCTTCTCGAGAGTCTCTACGGCAATGTCTGCGCCGAGAGCCATCAGTCCGTCATAGACATTTTCCACATTGTAATCGTCGGCAATGTCGAAAGTCTTCTTCATGATTATGCGGCCTGTGTCAATGTCATGATCAAGGAAGAAAGTTGTTACGCCAGTCTGCTTCTCGCCGTTTATTATTGCCCAGTTTATAGGAGCGGCACCACGATACTGCGGAAGCAGAGCTGCGTGAACATTGAAAGTGCCGAAGCGAGGCATTGACCACACCACTTCCGGCAACATTCTGAAGGCTACAACTACAAAGATGTCTGCTCCGTAGCTCTTCAAATCTGCCACGAACTCTTCGTCCTTCATCTTGACTGGTTGCAGTACTGGAATGCCATGCTCTTGTGCAAACACCTTCACTGCCGGTGGTTGCAAGGTATCTTGATGACGACCTACAGGCTTGTCTGGCTGAGTTACTACAGCCACGACATTGAAATTATCGTTTACGAGACGCTCCAAAGTGCCAACGGCAAACTCCGGAGTGCCCATGAATACTATCTTCAGTGAGTCTTTCTGCATGTGTTTCTATTATGCTTTTGATGTTAAAGTTGGCTGTTTTTGAGCCAAAACTTCTGCAAATGTAGTTGTTATTTGTGGAAATTATCTTTGGAAAAATGAGATTTTTTCTCTGCTTCGGGTCATTTTGCTTTGTTTTTGTTTCTTATTAATAAATTAATGTGTAATTTTGCACTTTGAAAAACTTTACATAATAGTCTTTAATACTTATCACTATGACAAAAAAACATATTCTTCTCCTTTTCGTACTCTTCCTTTCGCTTGCTGCCAATGCGCAGTACGCCGGTTACGCTATTGGATTCTACAATCTTGAGAACCTCTTCGACACAAAGCATGATGAGGGTAAGAATGATTACGAATATCTTCCTGACGGTGCCAATGCTTGGACAGAACTGAAATATCAGAACAAGCTCAAGAACATGGCGCAGGCACTTTCTGACATGGGAACTGACAAGAGTCCTGATGGCTGTGCCTTTATTGGTGTCTCAGAAGTGGAGAATGCCAATGCTCTCACTGACCTTTGCAACCAACCAGCGCTCAAGGCTCGCAATATCCAGTTCTGCCACATCGAAGGACCGGACAAGCGTGGTGTGGACTGTGCTTTCCTCTATAATCCGAAGTATTTCGAGGTCACTGATGTGCAGCTCTATCCTTATGTCTATACAAAGCCGGAAGATAAGGGTCGTGCCACTCGTGGATTCCTTACCGTGAAAGGAAAGATGGCCGGAGAGGAAATCTGTGTCATCGTTTGCCACTGGCCTTCTCGTGGTGCCGTTGCGTTCTATCGTAATGAGGGAGGTCGTCAGGTTCGTGAACTCAAGGACCGTCTTGCCAAGGAGAACAAGAAGCTCAAGATATTCATCATGGGCGACATGAACGACGATCCTTCTAACGAGTCAATGTGTAAATATCTCGGCTGCAAGTCGGAGGTTGACGATGTGAAGAAGGATGATCTCTATAATCCTTGGTTCAACATCCACAAGAAGGGCAACGGAACACTGGCTTGGGACGGCGCTTGGAACCATTTTGACCAGATTGTAATCTCGCAGAATCTCCTTAACCAGCATGGCAACAAGGACTTTTCAACTCTCAAATACCATTCCTGCCAGATCTTCAAGCGCAACTATCTCTTCCAGACGGAAGGCAAGTACAAGGGCAATCCGAAGCGTACCCACGCCGGCGGCTCTTGGCTCAACGGCTATTCTGACCACCTTCCAGTAGTGATGTATCTGGCGAAGAAGATGTAGCGGAAACGAATAGGCTATAATAATTACGAACACGAATCTAACGAATGAAACGAATTCAAGCTGTATGTCTGACATATTCGTATAATTCGTGTTATTCGTGTTCAAAAAATATACATCCGTGTTGGTTTATATTTTATCCCCGCATTATAGCCGCCCCTTATCAAGGGGCTCTAAATGTTCAAAAAATAGATAATAAATAATTAGTGTTTTTACCATGACAATCATAGGCATTGCCGGTGGAACAGGTTCCGGTAAGACAACAGTAGTAAAGAAAATCGTGGAATCATTGCCGAAGAATTATGTGGCAGTTGTTCCGCTCGATTCTTATTATAACGACACTTCTGACATGACTCCAGAGGAGCGCAAACTCATCAATTTCGACCATCCTGATGCGTTCGACTGGAAGCTTCTCAACGAGCAGATTGAACAGCTCAAGAGCGGTCAGGCCATTGAGCAGCCTACCTATAGCTACCTCATCTCAAACCGTTTGCCAGAGACTGTTCATGTTGAGCCTCGCAAGGTTATCATCATTGAAGGTATCATGACGCTCACCAACCCTGAGCTCCGCGAGATGATGGACTTGAAGGTTTTCGTGGACACAGATGCCGACGAGCGCCTTATCCGCAACATCCTTCGTGACACTGTTGACCGTGGTCGTACCGTCAGCATGGTCATCGACCGCTACCTTGAAGTCCTCAAGCCTATGCACGAGCAGTTCATCGAGCCTACCAAGAAATACGCCGATGTAATCATTCCTAATGGTGGCGACAACTCTTCCGGCATCTTCATGCTCTGTCAGTACATCAAAAGATTGGTGGAGGTGGAATAATGGTACAGAAAGAAATTCTCGCTCTACGCCAACAGCTTCACGAGCACAACCATAACTATTATGTAAACAACTCGCCGACGATTTCCGACAAGGAGTTTGACGACCTCATGCACAGACTCCAGGAACTTGAGGCGCAGCATCCTGAACTCTACGACCCAAACTCGCCTACGCAGCGAGTGGGTTCCGACCTTCAGGACGGTTTCATGCAGCGTGAGCATAAGTATCCGATGCTTTCCCTTGCCAATACCTACAGCTTCGAGGATGTGTCGGAATTCTATGATCAGGTCAGTCGTGGCTTGAACGGCGAACCTTTCGATATTTGCGCTGAGATGAAGTACGACGGACTTTCCATCTCTCTCACTTATATCGACGGCAAGCTTGCATACGCTGTTACCCGTGGTGACGGTGTTCGTGGCGATGATGTCACAAGCAATGTGAAGACCATCCGAAGCATTCCTCTCGTCCTTGAGGGCAATGACGTTCCACATGAGTTTGAAATCCGTGGCGAAATCCTTATGCCATGGGAGAGCTTTGAACGCCTTAACAAGGAGCGCGAAGAGCAGGAAGAACCTCTCTTTGCCAATCCGCGAAATGCTGCCAGCGGTACTCTCAAGAGCCTGAGCAGCAAGCTCGTGGCAAGTCGTAAGCTTGATGCCTATCTCTATTACCTCCTTGGCGATGCCTCTACCGAGGCTGGCCATTACGAGAACCTCCAGAAGGCTGCCCGTTGGGGATTCAAGATTTCGCAGGGCATGAAGCTCTGCAAGACCAAGGAAGATGTCTTCGACTTCATAAACTACTGGGATGTGGAGCGAAAGAACCTTCCCGTTGCCACTGATGGCATTGTTCTGAAGGTCAACAGCCTTCGTCAGCAGAAGAACCTCGGTTTCACGGCAAAGTCCCCTCGTTGGGCTATTGCCTATAAGTTCAAGGCAGAACGCGCTTGCACACGACTCAATTCCGTCTCTTTTCAGGTGGGCAGAACAGGTGCCGTCACTCCTGTTGCCAATATGGACGCCGTGCAACTTTCCGGCACAACAGTTCGCCGCGCCACTCTCAACAACGAGGACTTCATCCGTCAGTTTGACCTTCACATCGGCGATTATGTCTTTGTGGAAAAGGGTGGCGAGATCATTCCGAAGATTGTTGGCGTCGACCTTGACCAGCGTCCTATCATTGCCCAGCGAGTGGAGTTCATCAAGCGCTGTCCTGAGTGCGGCGCAGAGCTCGTGAAGATGGCCGTTGCGAACAAATCGTCAAATCAGCAAGTCGTCCAATCGTCCAATTATTACTGTCCTAATTCCTCCTCTTGTCCTCCGCAGATAAAAGGCCGCATAGAGCATTTCGTGGCTCGCAAGGCAATGAACATCATGGGACTCGGTGGCGAAATCATAGAGCATTACTACAACAGCGGACTCATCCACGATATTGCCGACCTCTACGAACTCCGCGTAGAGCAACTCAATGGCGACGGAAGCAAGCAGAAGTCGGCGCAGAACATCATAAATGCCATTGCCGAAAGCCGCAATGTTCCTTTCGAACGCGTACTCTTTGCCTTCGGCATTCCGCAGATAGGCGAGACCACGGCGAAGATTCTTGCCCGCAAGTTCAAGACTCTGGATAACCTTATTGCAGCCGATCTTCAGACACTCACGGATGTTGATGGAGTGGGAGAGGTGCTGGCCGAATGCATCATCCGCTATTTTGCCGACGAGAAGAACCAGCAGATCATCGCCCGTCTTCGTTCCTACGGACTGAAGTTTGAGATTTCCGAGGAGCAGCAGGCAGCGCAGACCACGAAGCTAGCAGGCTTCTCCATCGTCATCTCCGGAGTCTTTGAGCATCACAGCCGCGACGAATACAAGCAGCTCATCGAGCAGAACGGCGGAAAGAATGTCGGTTCCATCAGCAAGAAGACATCCTTCATCCTCGCCGGTAGCAACATGGGACCAGCCAAGCTCGAGAAAGCCCAGAAACTCGGCGTCCGAATCATTTCCGAAGACGAGTTCCTACAGATGATAGAATGATTCCATTATACTAAAGCTTCCTCTAAAATGCAAAGAGTAGGCTCCTTTTTCTCTGGGGCTTTACATCGCAACATCGTTCCCTATATAAGGTAGAAATGTTGCGATGTTACAGACATTAGACAGTTAATGTAATGTTTCGCAGTTTTATTATTAGGCTGCGATTATCCTTTAGTTGGGCGAACATTTGAGAGACGCCTAATAATCCTATTGGTTAAAGGGCGTTTTTGTGTGAGTTAGGAGGTGTAAAGCATACAAATACGATGTTTAAGGCATAGGGATATTACAATCGTGTTACCTGTTTGATGCCCTTAACCTGTTGGAGTTTCTTCATAAGGAGGTTGAGGCGTTGTTGGCCTTCCACGGAGATTGTGATCTCTCCGGAGAAGAGTCCGTCGTGGGAGTTGATGTTGATGGAGCGCATGAGGATGTGCTCTTCCTTCGATATGACATTGGATATGTTCGACACGATACCTATGTCATCGTTTCCTACTATGCGCAGAGTGATGTCATATTGCGCTGAGCCCTTTCCGCTCCATACGGCTTTCACGATGCGATAACCGTAACGCGTGTGCATGTCCTTCGCGTTCGGACAGTCGCAACGGTGGATCTTGATGCCCTCGTTGATGGTTATGAATCCAAAGACATCGTCGCCATAGATCGGGTTACAGCAACGGGCAAGGGTATAATCCACGCCCTTGAGGTTCTGGTCTATGACTAGCACATCCTCTCCCTGAGCGGCGAAGTGCGACTTCATGGCGCTGTTCACGGCATTGTTGTCGAGCACGAAGTTCTCTGCGCTACGCTGTTCGTCGTTCTGAGGATTGACTGGTGTGACGCCTTCGTCTTGATTCTTTACCTCGATATACTTGTCGATGACCATTGATATGTCGAGCGAAGCGTTAGCCACATCACGGTAGAAGTCTGCCATTTCCTTGTAGCCGAGCTTCTTTATGGTGTGGTTTATGGTGGCCTCGTTGAACTCTATCTTTCGGTTCTTCAGACGGCGTTCAAGCATCTCCTTCGCGTAGAGTCCGTCCTTTATCTGCGTCTCTTTGAGGGCAAGGCGAATCTTGTTCTTTGCGCGTCCGGTGATGACTATGTTCAGCCAATCCTGCTTAGGCTTCTGTTGGGAGGATGTGAGAATCTCCACATTGTCGCCACTCTGTAGCTCGTACTTGAAAGCAACAGCCTTTCCGTTGACCTTCGCACCTGTACAACTGTTGCCCACCTTCGAGTGGATGGAATAGGCAAAGTCGAGGACGGTTGCGCCCTTAGGGAACTTTTTGAGCTCGCCCTTCGGTGTGAAGACGAAGACTTCCTTCTCGTATGTTCCGGTGGAGAAATTGTCGTAGAGGTCTATGTCGTGTGATGTCTCGAGAGCCTGCCTGATTTGTCCGAGCCATGAGTCAATTCCTCCATCGCCCTTTATACCCTTGTAACGCCAGTGGGCAGCAAGACCGCGTTCGGCGATGTCGTCCATCCTTTCTGTACGAATCTGCACTTCTACCCATTTGCGCTCAGGACCGAGAACCGTGATGTGAAGACACTCGTAGCCGTTCGATTTAGGCACGCTAAGCCAGTCGCGCATACGCTTCGGGTTCGACTGGTACTTGTTTGTGATGAGGGCAAAGGTCTGCCAGCATTGCACTTTCTCCTGATCAAGCGGAGAGTCAAGGATGACGCGGATGGCAAAGAGGTCGTAAACGCCTTCGAATGGGCAGTTCTGCTTCTTCATCTTTTGCCATATGGAGTGGATGGACTTTGTTCGTCCCTTGATGTGGAACTTCAAGCCTGCGTCCGTGAGCATCTTCTCGATAGGGTCTATGAACTCCTGGATATACTTGTCGCGGGCGTCCTTGGTGGCGTTGAGCTTCTCCTTGATGTGGTAGTAGGCGTCGTGCTCAATGTATTTGAGGGATAGGTCTTCTATCTCGCTCTTCAGCTGGTATAGGCCGAGCTTGTGGGCAAGAGGGGCGTAGAGTAGGGCAGAGTCCTGAATGGTTTCTATAGGAATCTCTTTCAGTTGGGAAGCGCCACGAAGGAAGGCTACGGTCTCGGCAATAACGATGAGGATGACGCGAATGTCCTCGCACATCGACATGAGAAGATTACGGAAATTATCGTTTCCGATGATGTGTACACTGGTGTATAACGCTCTGACTTTCAGGTAGCTGGAGAGAATGGTGTATGTCGCCTCTCCGAAGTCCTTGCGAACCTTCTCAAGGTCTTCGTCTTTCTCGTCGGTAAAGCATGGCGAGAGCAGAATGGCGATGATGGAATTGCGACCGAGACCAAGGTCGTCCACGGCTATCTGGCATACGCGCAGACAGCTTGCCTTCGGGTCTCTGCCTAGCCAGTCGGGCTTGATCTTGCCCGCTTCCTCCGCGTTGGCTATGTATTGTGATACAAGACGGTTGTCGTCTTCGTTAAGGTAGTTGTTCATCCTTGTGTGTTTATGTTCTTCTTTTAGATTTTTGGTTCAATTACCGAGTTCTGTAATTGTGTGTTACCATCCGAATGCTTTCGCGTTCATTACCCAATGGCCTTGTGCCTTGAGGACTTGCTCCAATATGTCGCGAGCCACGCCTTGTCCGCCTTCCACGGGTGAGATATAGTTTGAGATCCCCTTTATCTCCTGGCAAGCATCGGCTGGACAGCAAGGGCAGCCACAGAGCTTCATGATTTCATAGTCGGGAATGTCGTCGCCAACATACATGATTTCCTCGTCGTGGAGATTGTATTTCTGCTTGTATTCCTCGTAGGTCTGAATCTTGCGCGAGCAGGCTATGTAGATGTCTTGCACGCCAAGTCCTTCGTAACGATGGCGCACGCTCTCAACCTTGGCACCGGTGATGATGGCAAGTTGTAATCCGCACTTCACGGCAAGCTGCAAAGCGTAGCCATCCTTAATATTGACAGTTCTGATGGGATTGCCGAGATTGTCCATCGGAATGGTATTGTTGCTCAGCACGCCGTCGATGTCAAAGATGATGGAGCGGATCTTTGTGAGGTCGTAGTTGATCATATTACCACTTGTTTACATGCACATTCTCCCACTTGAGCTTGTCTTCGTCCTGAGGCTTGCGCTCTGTCTCCTTATGACCAATACCTACGATGCACAGAACATTCTGGTTCTCAGGGATATCGAGTACGCCACGAACAACTTCCTCTGCGTTAGTTCCGTCAGGAAGGGCACGCTTGTGAATCTGGCACCAGCAAGCACCAAGTCCGAGTTCTTCCGCCTGAAGGAGCATACCGTAAGCAGCGATTGATCCATCTTCTATCCAGCAGTCGTTTTCGAGAGTGTCGCCACAAACCACAACGGCTACCTTACAGCCCTTGAGGAACTCTCCACCCATAGCCTTTGAGTCGGCAAGTTTCTCGAGATCGAGCTTGTCTTCCACGACAACAAAATGCCATGTGCGCTTGCTCTTTGAAGATGGTGAAAGGAGGGCAGCACGGAGAATGAGCTGCACATCGTCTTGAGATATTTCGTCGGCAGTAAACTTTCTGTGACTGCGACGCTTGAGGAATAAGTCTTTTATCATAGTTTTAGAATTCAAAAGTGACCTTTGCATTAAGCATTCGGCCTGTGAGATAATTAGGTACGGCGTACTGATGGTTTGTAACTTCGGTTACCCAATAGTAGCTGTTTACATTGTTGATACCCAGTATGTTAAGGCAATCTATGCCAAGCCAGATATTTCGGAAGAAGGCACGATGACCCTTGCGCTTGTTCTTCTGCGTAACCTCCCAATCCTTGATCTCCTGTTCGTTGTTGAGAAGACGGTAGGACATGCCTGCATCCACACGCTTGTAGGCTGGTGCGCGGAATGGCATTTGCGATAGGTCGCGGTGTGGAGCACCGAAAGGAAGTCCGTCTGCATAGGCTATCTTCACGGACATCTTCCAGCGGTCTGTGCCTGGGAAATAGTCTGTAAAGAAGAGGTTTACGGCATATCTCTGGTCGGAAGGCATAGGAATGCTCTTGCCGTTGAGGTTCATGCGAGTGTTCATCAGCGAGAAGGAGATCCATGAATCGGTTCCCTCAACAAACTCTCCGTAGAGCTTCATGTCAAGTCCCATGGTGTGTCCGCTAACCTGTTGGGAAGCGTCATAGACAATCTTTACATTGTTTACGCTATATGGGATGAGATTGTTGAGAAGCTTGAAGTAAGCTTCGGCAGAGAACTTGAACTTGCGCTCGGCCAACTTGAAGCGGTAGTCGTAGCCCGCTATGAAATGGATGGACTGTTGCGACTTTATCTTTTTGTTGAGTCGGGCGTAGGTTATGCCGTTTGTGGTTATCGTGTCGCGAAGCTCCTTGTAGAACGGCGCCTGATAGTAGATGCCAGTAGCGAAACGGAGTGTTACATCGTTATTGTAGGCTGGCACTATTGCAAGCGATACGCGAGGCGAAAGGATGCTCTCGTGGTTGAAGTTCCAATGGGCGAAACGCAAGCCGTAGTTCAAGGTGTAGAAGGTCTTTTCGCTTGCCGACATCCACTTGTAGGTGTCTTGCACGAAAGCTTCCACGCGGTTGGCTTTCAACTCGTTGCGAGCGTTAAGAGTGTAGATCATGTCAAGGCGATCGCCAGTGTGTGGGATGGTAAAACCGGCAGAGTCGCGCATCTCATATTCCTTGCTTTGCTCCTTGATATGCTCCATCTTATATGTAAGGGCGGCAAGCCAATCGTGTTGGCGAGTCTTATGCTGTAAAGAGAGCTTGAGACTCTTCACATCTGCCTTCAGATAGTTGCGGGCATGCTCAGCGTATGTTCCCACACCAAGGTTCTCCGAAGTTTCTGTTTGTGTAAGCCAATACTGTCCTTGAATGTCGTATTTCTCTTGCTCGTTCGTATAGAACGCGGAACCGAGAAACTGGAGTTTTGTCTTGTCGGAAACGTTATATGTTAGGGCTGCGCTTCCGAAATATGTACGGAAGATGTCCTTCTCCCAACCGTCGAAATAGACCTTGAAACTCTTCACACTCTCGAGTGTACCGAACTTTGTCTCACGGCTTTCTGGTGTGAAGTTGTAATGGTTCTCGGAGATGTCGCCTAGGACTTCAAGCTTCCAACGCTTTGTAGGCTCGTATGTGAGGTAAGTCTGGTAATCGAGGAAGTTAGGGTCGTACTCTGCCTTGTTGTCACCACCGCCAAGCAACATCTTGTTTGTCTTGTAGCGAATGCCGTTTTGCCAAGTGAACTTCTTGTTTCCAAAGCCAACGTATGCGGAACCGCCGAGAAGACTTGCCGTAATGGCTGACTCGAAAGGCTTAGGCTTCTTGTATGTGATGTTCAAGGCTGATGACATCTTGTCACCATACTTAGCCTCAAAGCCACCTGTAGAGAAGTCCACACGCTCCACCATATCAGGATTGATGATGGAGAGACCTTCCTGCTGACCGCTGCGAACAAGGAACGGACGATAAATCTCCACATTATTAATATATACGGAGTTTTCGTCGAAAGATCCTCCGCGGACATTATACTGTGAGGAAAGCTCGTTGTGAGTAGAGACGCCAGCTTGCTGCTGAATCATCTCCTCAACGGCATTTCCCGTTGTAGAAGGACCGTTCTTAACATCCTCAAGGTCAAGTTTCTGCGATTGGCTCGTCTGACGTCGCTCCTCCGTAACCGTAACTTCCGAAAGGCTTGTGTTGTCGTCGGAAAGTTGTATGAGGAACGTCTGCTTTCCCTTTGGATTGCGAAGGACACGCGTTTTCGTCTTATAGCCAACAAGAGAATATCTCACGACAACGCTATCTGCTGTGTTTACCGTGAGTACATATTCGCCTTGAAGGTTGGTCATCGTGGTCTTGCCTTGCTTCGGAATGGAAACGGAACAGAACTCAATAGGGCTTCCGTTTGTGTCCGTTACGCGTCCTTGAAGGGTGAAGGTCTGGGCCTTTATGCCAAGGAAGGCGAAGAAGAGGGTGAGTATGAGTAGGAGTTTTTTCAAGAGAGATTTATCTGCCCAACGAAGAATCGTTGGGAACGGTGGCTATTTTCTTTATTATAACGGCATCTTTTCCTGCTTTTAATCTTCGTCTGGCATGAGGTTGTCAACATCGATAATGCGAAGTTCGCAAGCACGAGTGACAAGGCGAGTAGCGTTGATGCCTACGCCGAAATTGCCTGAAGGGAAGAGCTTCTGGATAAGTTCGTTCTGGCGCTTCTCAAGGCTCTTCACGCCGAAAGGCATACCTCGGAGGTTCGTAATCTGCTCCTTTGTATAGCCAAGGGCAAGATGGCGAAGGAAACGCTCGTCGTATTCGTCGATGTCGTAGTTTACAAGGGCGTCACCGCGCATCATCTCCGTGTTCACGCTACGCTTGTAGCGGTTGATGATCTTCTCCATTATAGGCTGATTGAAAACCATTCTCTTGCCCTTCATAACAGAGATAACGTCATTACGAGTGAGGAGTTCGCCGCTCTTAAGGGATATTCCGTCGCAGCCGGCATCAAGGACATCCACCCAAAGCTTCTCGTTAAGAATTTCGCCTGTGAAGATGATTATCTTTACCTCCGGATACTTCTGCTTGCATTCTCGGCAGATTTCTACACCAACAGTTGTTGAACCTCCAAGACCAAGGTCAAGGAGAACGAGGTCTGGCTGCTGCTTGTTAATGGTACGCCAGAACTCGGTTTCGTTCTGGGCTGTGCCGATTATCTCTGCTTCAGGTATTTCGGACTTGATGAGTCCTTCTGTGCCTTTCAGTTCGAGAGGCACGTCTTCTACGATGATGATTTTGAAGTTGTCCATTTATAAAGTTCCTTTCGTGGAAGGGAGGTTGAAGTTATATATGTCGCGACGTACGGCATTCTTGATGGCACGAGCGAGAACCTTGAAGATTCCTTCTATCTTGTGGTGCTCATTTTCTCGACGAGCCTTGATGTAAAGGTTCATCTTCGCAGCATCAGAGAAACTCTTGAAGAAGTGTAGGAACATCTCAGTAGGCATGTCGCCAACCTTCTCGCGCTTGAACTGAGCGTCCCAAACGAGCCAAGGACGTCCGCCGAAGTCGAGTGCGACTTCGCATTGGCAATCGTCCATAGGGAGGAAATATCCGTAGCGTTCTATGCCGCGTTTGTCGCCAAGTGCCGTCATGATACATTCGCCAAGAGCGATTCCTGTATCTTCTATCGTGTGATGTTCATCCACATTAAGGTCGCCCTTTGTGTGAACATAAAGGTCGATATTGCCATGCTTTCCGATTTGCTCAAGCATGTGGTCAAAGAATCCGAGTCCTGTCTCTATGTCGCATTTGCCTGAACCGTTAAGGTCAACGGAAACCTTTATTTGAGTTTCCTTTGTGTTGCGCTCAACAGTAGCCTTTCTTTCGCCAGCAAAGAGGATTTCCGCGATGTCGTTCCAGCCGAGATCAGCAGAGAGAATGAGCGATTTGCAGCCGAGGTTCACGGCAAGCTGAGCGTCTGTTTCGCGGTCTCCAATCACGTAGCTGTTGGCTAGGTCGTACTCTGGATTGTCGATATATTCTGTGAGCATACCTATTCCTGGTTTGCGACAAGGGTGGTTGTCCTCAGGAAAATGGCGGTCAATATGAATCTTGTCGAATACAACACCTTCGCTTTCAAGGGTTTGGAGTACGAAGTTATGTGTTGGCCAGAATGTGTCTTCTGGATAAGAGTCTGTGCCAAGTCCGTCCTGGTTGCTTACCATAACGAATATGAAGTCTGTCTTTTCGCGAATGAAAGCAAGGTTCTTGAAGACGCCTTTCTTGAACTTGAGTTTTTCCCAAGCATCAATCTGCTCATCTTCCGGCTCTTCTATAAGGGTGCCATCGCGGTCTATGAATAGTATCTTTTTCATTTAAGTCGTTTGAGGAATTATTAATTTAGTCTTTGTGGGACTGTATTTCTATCGTTCCGCCAATCCATTCTGTGAAAGGTTCTTCCTCGGTAAATTCGTAAACGTGGATGATGTTGCCTTCATCATCACGCTCTACGATAGCCTGGCGGTATTCCTTTCCATTATAGATAACGCGGTTGTAAGCTTTTCTGTCCATTCTATCTTTCGCAATTAAGCGATTAGAAGTGTTTTCTTGCGCGATCCATTTCGCGGCGATCTTCCTTTTCTTTCAAAGTGGCACGCTTGTCGTATTGCTTCTTACCACGTGCAAGGGCGATGTCCACCTTTGCTCTACCTTTGTCGTCGATGAAGACTAGGGTTGGGATAAGCGTGAGACCAACAGCCTTAAGGTCTTCTTTCAGTCGATATATTTCCTTCTTTTTGAGCAGAAGCTTGCGTTCGCGTTTAGGGGCATGGTTGGAGAAAGAGCCATAGAAATAGGTGGAAATGTTCATTCCCTTCAGCCACACCTCGTTATTATGGATGTAGCAATAGGTGTCCACAAGAGATGCTTTGCCGAGGCGGATAGACTTTATTTCCGTTCCGGTAAGCACTATACCTGCGGTATATTCGTCAACGAAGAAGTAGTCAAACGATGCTTTCTTGTTGCGAATCTGCACCGGACTTTTCTTTCGAAGTTCTTGTTGTTCCTTATTCATTTATCTTGTTTGAGGCTTTTGTCAATCTGTTGAGTGTCAATATGTTATCGGAATACTTGCAAACCGATGTTCTGTGGGTAACGAAGATAACGGTCTTGTCCTGCTTATCGAGTATGTTGTGGAGAAGTTTCTCTTCAGTTGCGCCATCAAGAGCGGAAGTTGACTCGTCGAAAACCATTAGAGAACCGTCCCTAAGGAGAGCTCTTGCTATGGCTATTCTCTGCGCCTGACCTTCGGAAAGTCCCACGCCATTCTCTGAGATATGGGTGTCAAGGCCGTCTTCAAGTTCAGTTACGAAGTCTGCACAAGCCATTTCAAGGGCTGCTTTCATCTCTTCGTCTGTAGCATCAACCTTTCCTAGGTATAGGTTTTCGCGAATTGTTCCATTCATCAAGGTGTTTCCTTGTGGCACATACACGATATTCGTTCTGTGCAAGTGTGATAATTCTTCCTCGCACACATTATTATATATGCATACTTTTCCTTCCGTAGGTTTGATGAGAGCGAGGATCATTCGAAGGAGCGTGGTCTTTCCCGAGCCAGTCTCTCCGAGGATTACGTTGCAAGTGGCAGGCTTAAAATCAAACGAAAGATTCTCGAGAATCATTCTGTTGTGTTCGTCGTCATCGTATGCAAAGGAAACATTCTCAGCCTTTATGCCCACGGCATCTTCCAACTTTCTTGATTTTCCTTGCTCTTCAATATTGCCTTCTTCCAGTTTACGCAATCGCTCTACGGCAGTAATAACGTGAACGAAAGCAGGAATCAGGCTTGCGAGGCTCATCGCAGGACCTTGAACTTTAGCTACGAGCTGAAGGAAAGCTGTCATATCACCAAACGTAAACTCACCCTTTTGCATGAGCAAAGCTGAACCACAGAAGGCTATGAGGTAGGTTCCCGAGAAACCGAGTGTCATTATGATGTTTACAATGACGGAGAATTTTGTCTTTGAGATTATCCTTTTCCTCAGTTCTTTGTGCGACATCTTCAACTTATCCACCATCGCATCTTCCTTCTCCTGAGTCTTTATCAGCATTCTGTTCTGTACGGAATCCTGCAAGACGCTCTGAATCTCCGAGTCGGAATCCCTGACTTCGCGGTTAAGGTTGCGCATCTTTCTGAGGTAGAACTTGCTTCCAAACACGAAGGCCGGGAATACGATCAGGATAATCAAGGCCACGCGATTGTCCATCATGAAAAGATAGGCAAAGGCACTTATGAAAAGCATGAGTGTGGAGAGCGTCTTAGGAATGGTTACTGTGAGGAACTCCACGGCTTGCTTCACGTCCGATTCCAAACGGTTAATCATGTCTCCGCTATGCATCTGCCCTTTGCCTTTCCATTCGGCATGAAGGATTGTTGCAAGCATTCTTTGCTGCATACGGTTTTGCGCCTTTACTCCGAGAATGGCACTCACCCAGTTGCTTGCGATGTTGACTCCCATATTTGCCACAATAAGCAGAGCCATAAGAAGAACGGCAACTATGACAGAACCTTCTTTCGTGTTGGAGGCTATGTCTATTGCATTCTTTACAGCCCACACCTGACCGAGTGAGATTCCTACGCTTATCACACCAAGAGACGCGTTTATGAAAGCCTGGAGACGGTTTCCTCTCCATGACTTCCACAGCCATTTTATCTCTTGTGACAAGCTGTCAGGTAATTGTTGTTCAAAGAATGGGAGTTTCATTATAGAACTATTTGTTCGTTTACTTGATTTCTACTGTTTCAGTATCTCGTCAATATAATTGAGCAGTTCCTCGCGACCAGTTTTCTTTTCAGCACTTGTCACGAAGATTGGTGGCAGCTCTTCCCATGTCTCAAGCAGCTTTTTCTTGTATGCTTCCACATTTGCCGAGGCCTTTCCATTGGAGAGTTTGTCTGCTTTTGTGAAGACGATGGAGAAGGGAACTCCGCTTTGTCCGAGCCATTCGATGAACTCAAGGTCAATCTTCTGAGGCTCAAGACGAATGTCCACGAGCACAAAGAGATTTACCAATTGCTCACGCTGAAGTATATAGCCAGAGATCATCTGCTCCAACTTCTGCACAACGCTCTTCGAACGCTTGGCGTAACCATAGCCCGGAAGGTCCACGAGATACCACTCCTTGTTGATTATGAAGTGGTTTATCATCAAAGTCTTGCCTGGAGTAGCGGAAGTCTTAGCCAATCCCTTGCGCTTCGTGAGCATGTTTATCAAGCTTGATTTGCCCACATTGGAACGACCGATGAAGGCAAACTCAGGCTTGTTGTCCTTAGGGCACAGGCTTTCGCGAGGTGCGCTTATTGAATATTCTGCAAATGTTATTTCCATACATTTCTAGATTAGCAAACCTTCTCAAGCCATTTCACCATAGAAAGCATGATGGCCATAGAGAGGAGGCAAACTGCGAGGAATACTGTCCAGCAGATCCACTGTGGCCAAGTGTTGAGCATTACAGGGCCGAGCCAGATAAGACCGTTACCAACAGCAGTTGCGCCGAGCCAAAGGCCTTGGCAAAGTCCCTGAAGATGCTTAGGAGCAACCTTCGATACGAATGAAAGTCCGAGTGGAGAGATGAAGAGTTCTGCTACTGTGAGGAAGAAGTAAACAGTCATCAATACCCAAGCGCCAGCCTTCATAGCGTTCTGCTCAGCAGCAGGAAGAGCGTTGAATACTTCGCCAGCAGGATATCCGTTTGCTACGGAAACGAGGAGCAATACGAGGTAAGCGATACCAGCGATGAACATACCGATGGCAATCTTCTTTGGAGTAGAGAACTCAATTCCACGCTTTGCAAGCCATGAGAAAATGGCCATTATGACAGGAGTGAGGAAGATTACGAAGAATGGATTTACTGCCTGCCAAATCTCTGGAGCTATGGAAGAAGTATCAACGAAGTCGCGGGCATAGATTGAAAGCGACTGACCGTTCTGGTGGAATGAGAACCAGAAGAATACTGCGATGCCGAGAACTGCAAAGAGAGCCATGAGGCGCTGGCGGATTTCTGCAGCCATTGTCTGACGCTCTTCTGCTGTGTATTCAGCTGTTGCTGCAGCTTCCTTCTTAGCTGGAGTTGGGAACTTCTTCTTGTTTGCGAGGAAGATTACGAGCGAAATGCCCATAGCGAGTACAGAAGCCCAGAAAGAGTAGTGTACACCAGTGTTGAATACCTCGAGGTACTGGTTGCAGAAAGCTGTAGTAGGTTCTGTTATAGCGCCGTTAGTTACCTCAGCACACCAAGTCTTGATATTCTCAACTTCCTCAGCAGTCATGCTTGAAGCGTTCTCAAGGAACTTGTGGCAGAGTGCAGGAAGCTTAGCGTGGTATGTGAAGCCGTTCTGCTCAAGCCACCAACCGCGGAGGTAAGGTGCAACGAAAGGTGCAACGAGGGCACCGACATTGATGAAAACGTAGAAAATCTGGAAACCGCTGTCGCGAAGTCCCTTTACCTTGTTGAATTCCTCTTCGCCCTTCTTTGCAGCGTCAGACTCAAGGTTGTCATACATCTGACCAACGATAGCCTGAAGGTTTCCCTTGAAAAGACCATTGCCAAGTGCGATGATGAAGAGAGCTGCGCAAGTGAATGGAAGGAGCCATGACTGGTTTGTGTCAGTAGCTGTGATAGGAATGGCAAGGAGAACATAACCGAGAGTCATAGTGACAAGTCCGGCTGCGATGGTTCCCTTGTAGTTGCTTGTCTTGTCGGCAACGATACCTCCCACAAGGCTAAGGATGTATATCAGCGTGAGGAAAGCAGACGAAATACCGCCACTTGCTGCATCGCTGAGACCGAATTTAGAACAAAGGAAAAGGATGAGAACGGCGTTCATGATGTAATAACCGAAACGCTCGCCCATGTTACTTAGTGCTGCTGTAAGCAGACCTTTAGGATGATTGTTAAACATATCTTAGGTTTTTGTCGTTTTTTCTACGTTGTTTTCATACTTACATTTGGGCGCAAAGTTAGTAAAATTATTTATAATATGTGCAGAAACGGAGAGAAAATGATTCTATCGTTGGGATTTATTAAGTTTTTCCCTATCAGTTAAAGGATGTATAAGTGGCAGTTACGGGGCGTATAAGTAGCAGTTAGGAGTCGTAAATGTATGAGATACGAGTTGTATTCCTTAGGATTATGGAAAAAGTTTGTATACAAACATGAAGTGCGTTTGTATACAAACACGAGATGCGTTTGTATACAAACTCTAATGGTAACTCCCACGAATACGATTCGTAACTCAGGGAAACATAAAGTGTAAAGTTAGACTTTAGCACATGTAAGGCTATGAGTTATGAGTCATGTCCGTGGGAGATAATTGTGCGATGGTGTATTATAAATTTGAATTATCTCTTCTTGCCTGTAATGAAACTGCGGACGATGCTACGGATAATGGCAGGAATGCCGAGGAAAGTGATGACCTTCATGATGGTAGATCGCTTTTTCTTGGCTTCCCTTTCCTTTTCTTTTTCCTCCTTTTCCTTCTGCTTTGCAGCGTCCTTTTCTGCTTTAGCCTTTTCCTTGGCTTCTATCTCGGCTTGCTTAGCAGCTTCCTTTTCTGCGGCAGCATCAGCCTTAGCCTTTTCTTCAGCTTCCTGTTGGGCAAGGAGGGTTTCGTAGATTGACTCGCGGTCTTTTGTCTTTTCATACTCGCCATAGATGTCGCTATTCTGGATGGCAGAGGCTCTTTGGTCAGGAGTTATCGCACCAATTTGGCTGAGAGGGAAGAGTATCTTAGCCTGTTCCACCATCATAGGAGCTCCCTTTTCATCGAGGAACGATACGAGAGCTTCGCCAGTACCGAGGTTCTGAATGGCATCTTCTGTCTTGAAAGCAGGGTTCTCGCGAAATGTCTGGGCAGCAGCCTTTACGCCCTTCAGGTCTTTTGGAGTGAAAGCACGAAGAGCGTGCTGAACGCGATTGCCAAGCTGACCGAGAATGTCGTCTGGAATATCGGCAGGATTCTGCGTGATAAAGTATATTCCGACGCCCTTCGAACGGATAAGACGGACAATTCTTTCTACCGATTCAAGTACGGCTTGTGATGCGTCTGCGAAGAGAGTGTGCGCTTCGTCAAAGAAGAATATGAGCTTCGGAAGCTGCTGGTCTCCAACTTCCGGAAGTCTGTTGTAAATCTGATTCAGCAGACAGAATAGGAACGAAGAGTAGAGTTTAGGCTTCGAGAAGAGCTTGTCTGCTGCAAGAACGTTCATAATACCCTTGCCGCCTTTCTTGCTCATGAGTTCCATGACATCAAGAGCAGGTTCTCCGAAGAACTTGTCACCTCCTTGCGTTTCTATTGAAAGCAAAGCACGCTGGATAGCTCCAACAGACTGCGGCGTGATGTTTCCGTACTGAACAGTATAATCTTTAGCATGTTCGCCAACATAATTCAGGAGCATCTTCAAGTCCTTTATGTCTATGATATCCCACGAAGGATCTCCGCCGTTTTCTGCCTTCTTGTCGGCTGCAACCTTCATTGCAATATTGAGCACACCTGCCTGAGTATCATTAAGTTCCAACATACGAGAGAGAAGAACTGAGTCCATATCTCCAATCTTCATGCGGAGCGGATGACCTTGCTCGCCAAAGACATCGAAGAAGCGGACTGGACAACCTTCAAACTCAGGGTTTGGAACCTCAAATTCGTCTTTTCTCTTCTCAATGAAACCACTCATCTGACCTGCTTGTGAGATGCCGGAAAGGTCTCCCTTCATGTCAGCCATGAAGCAAGGCACACCAGTCTGGGAGAAAGTTTCGGCAATTACCTGAAGGGTAACGGTCTTTCCTGTACCAGTTGCACCTGCTATAAGTCCGTGACGGTTAGCCATATTGCCTTGCATCACTATGCGTTTGTCAGAGTGAGCGATGTAGAGTTGTTCGTTTTGATACATATTCTATTTGTTTTTCTATTCTCCGATATCTCGATTTATCGAATTATCTATTGTTATTCTTGTTTTTGTTCTTCTTGTTCTTTCCGCCGCTCTTTGAGTTATCAAACTTGTTGCGGTCGCGGTTCTTGTTGTAGTCTGGGTCGTAATGACGCCAAGCGTTGAAGTCAGCCTTTGATTCTATCGCATTCTCATTTGGTAATCCCTTGAAGAAATCAAGGCCAGTCTGGCGTTCTACCTCATCGATAGAGCAAACATATGACGACATCTCGTTGTGTTTGCCGCTGTTCTTATAGATAAAGCCGAGTCCAGAAGGTTTTTCGTTTAGGCGAACCACGCATTTGAAGAACGCATCTGGTACTCCGACCTTGTTCTTTAAGCGTTTTTGTACACCATTATAATATATAGGACCGCAGACAATATAAACTTCGTCGTAGGTCTTTGCCCAGAAGCGGCAAGCCTGCTCGAGGTCATTCCAGTCGCCTGTGTTGAGGTTATGGTTCTGCGGACAGATGTTCGAAAGTTTGAAAGTCTCGCTCAGAGCCGCCTTACTCCATTTGTTGTCGCCAGCAGGACACATGTGGCCGCGGTCGTAACCGGACTGAATGTAGTCCTGATGAGTGGCCTTTCTGCCGTTAACCTCATTATCTTCAGTGAATTTCTCGTTCTCTCTCTTGTTGCCGCCCTTGCAATGTTCGCGAGTAAGTTTCCAATAGACCCAGTTGCAGTTTACCCATTCTTTATTATAAGATAATGTGTAAGCCTCGCGACTGATAATCTGTTCCGCCCTGTTCTTTGCTGGAGCAGGCTGATATGGAAGACGTGATCGGCTTTGTTTTGCGTTTGTATTGGCAAATTGTTCGGTTGTTTCCAGGCTGTTTTCCTGCTCGGAATCTTGCTTTGAGTCCTGTACGACGCAGCCGGAAATAAGGAATGATATTAGGGATAATACTGTTATGAACTGTTTCATGGAATGTTATCTTTTGGTGCAAAGTTAGTTATTTTTAGCATTAAACATCATTTTTTCTTGATTTTTTTTGTCTGTTTCGGATAAAAAAACTAACTTTGCCACAAATATCACATTAAAACACATTAAAAACACATTAATACTATGAGAAAAAACTTCGGTTCTAAGCCATGGACTTATCCACAGCCAGTATTCATTGTAGCTGCTTACGACAGCGATGGTAAGGTACAACTTATGAACGCCGCTTGGGGTGGTATTGATAATAACGATCGTATTAACCTCTGTCTTTCCAAGGAACACATGACAGTCAAGTCTCTCCTTCAGGCTCAGGCTTTCACAGTTAGCATGGGCGTGAAGTCTCAGCTCGTTGCTTGCGACTATGTAGGCGTGGTTTCTGGCACAAAAGAACCTGAGAAGTTCAAGAAGACTGGTTGGCATCAGGAGAAGTCTATCTACGTGAACGCTCCTATTATCGCCGAGCTTCCTATGACTCTTGAGTGCAATCTCGTTTCTTACGATGAATATACAGGACATCTTGTAGGCGAAATCGTAAATGTTTCTGCTGACGAATGCATCCTTAATGAAAAGGGAAAGATAGATCCTGCTAAGCTTCAGCCAATTTCATTCGACCCGGTTCATAACGATTATCTCGTTGTAGGCGAAAAGGTTGGTAATGCTTTCCGCGATGGTTTGACTATTAAGTAAGATTCCGCAAGCTACACTTGTGAAGGCTATTGGCTATTGGGTAATGGCAATTTTGGCAGAAGCTAATAGCTAATGGCAATAAAAGGAAAATCCCCTCTCAGCGATTGTTGGGAGGGGATTTCTTTGTATTGTAGCAAAAGGATAACTGCTATGTGGCTTCAAATACTATTCAAGGTAGGTGTAGCCGTAGAGTCCTGACTTGTAGTTGCTGAGGAATTCCTTGCCTTCCTCAAGCGTGATCTTGCCTTGCTTCATTGACTTCGTAACCCAAGTTTCGAGTTGGCGGACGAGTTTCTTCGTGTCAAACTCAACATAATCAAGAACGTCATCGACTGTTTCACCATCGATTGTCTTGTCAATATGGTAGCCATTCTTGTCAACTGTGATGTGTACAGCGTTCGTGTCGCCGAAGAGATTGTGCATATCGCCAAGAATTTCCTGATAAGCGCCAACGAGGAAAACTGCGAGATAGTAAGGCTCGTCCTTCTTCAAAGAATGAACAGGAAGGGAAGAAGTGATCTGACCTTCAGCTATGTAAGACGCAATCTTTCCGTCAGAGTCGCAAGTCATATCCTGAAGAGTTGCACGACGTGTTGGACGTTCATTCAAGCGATGGATTGGCATGATAGGGAAAACCTGGTCAATAGCCCAAGAGTCTGGTAGCGATTGGAAGAGGGAGAAGTTGCAGAAGTATTTGTCTGCAAGGAGTTTATGTACTCCGTAAAGTTCTTCTGGCAAGCGTTTGCTATGAGAAGCGATGTGGCTTATTTCACGAGTCACGCTCCAATAAAGCTTCTCTATCTGTGCACGAGTCTTCAAGTCTATAATTCCGTAAGAGAACATTCTGAGAGATTCGTCGCGTATTTCCTGAGCATCGTGCCAACTTTCAAGTGCAGAACGCTGGTTAAGATTGTCCCAGATCTCGGAAAGTTCCTTCACAAGCTGATGGTCATCCTCAGTTGGATTCCACTTTTCATCCATCTCTGGCAGTTCTGCATGTTCGAGAACCTCCATGACAAGGACAGAGTGATGGGCTGTAAGGGCACGCCCAGACTCGGTTATGATGTTAGGGTGGGGGAGTTCGTTGGTGTCTGCGGCATTCTGAATTTGGTACATGATGTCGTTGACGTACTCCTGAATAGAATAGTTTACCGATGAACAACTGCTTGCAGAGCGAGTGCCGTCGTAGTCAACGCCAAGACCACCGCCAGCATCCACGAACTCAATAGGGAAGCTGAGTTTGCGAAGTTGCACGTAGAACTGTGACGCTTCAAGAATGGCAGTCTTGATGTGACGGATATTCGTTACTTGTGAACCGATGTGGAAATGGATAAGCTTCAGGCAATCTTCCAAACCATTCTCCTTGAGAAGTTCAAGTGCGTCAAGGAGTTCGCTGGAAGTTAAGCCAAACTTGCTTGCGTCGCCGCCACTTTCTTCCCATTTACCGCTGCCGGAAGACGCCAGCTTTATGCGGATGCCAATGTTCGGACGCACCTTCAGACGACGGGAAATGCGGGCAATCTTATTGAGCTCGTTCAACTTTTCCGCCACAAGGAAGATGCGCTTTCCCATCTTCTGTGCAAGGAGGGCTAGTTCAATGAAACTATCGTCCTTATAACCGTTGCAGATGATTAGGGTGTCGTCGTTGGCACCAGCGGCAAGAACAGCGTGTAGCTCTGGCTTGCTGCCAGCTTCAAGACCTAGGTTGTACTTCTTTCCGTGTGCCACGATTTCCTCAACGACCGGCTGCATTTGGTTTACCTTGATAGGAAAAACAGAGAAACATTCGCCCTTGAAACCATACTCCTTAGCCGCTTTCTTGTAGCAGGTTGAGATGTTCTCAATGCGATTGTCGATGATGTCAGGGAAACGCAAAAGTACAGGCGCGGATATGTCGCGAAGGGCAAGTTCGTCCATGAGTTCACGGAGATCCACTTCCACGCCGTCTTTCCTTGGCAGAACGACAACATTTCCCTTGTCGTTGATGTTGAAATAAGAAGCACCCCAGCCGTTGATGTTGTACATCTCCGCTGCGTCCTCAACAGTCCATTTCTTCATTTTTGTTCGCTCTTTGAGCGAGGCTAATGAGTAATGGCTAATGGGTAATGGCACCTTTGGGATAGTATGCGGCTCGGAAATCCTCGCCCTACATATTCTGGATAGTCACCATTAGCCATTAGCTATTAGCCATAAGCCTCAACTGGAGATTTATCGAAAGTTGAATAGAATTAATTCTTAGCCAGCCAATCAGCCACGTTCTTCTCGATACGAGTAGCGATGTCTTCATCGGAAACTTCCTTCTTGAAAGTCTCGCCTGTGATGTGCTCGTAGAGTTCGATGTAACGGTCAGAAACGCTTTCTGCATATTCGTCTGTGATTTCAGGAAGAACCTGTCCCGGCTCGTTCATGAAGTCGTGCTCGATAAGCCACTGGCGAACGAATTCCTTAGAGAGCTGCTTCTGTGGTTCGCCCTTCTCAAACTTCTCCTCGTAGCCCTCAGCGTAGAAATAGCGTGAAGAGTCAGGAGTGTGGATTTCGTCGATGAGATAAACCTTGCCGTCGCGCTTGCCGAACTCGTACTTGGTGTCAACGAGGATAAGACCATGCTTGGCAGCAATTTCCTGACCGCGAGCGAAGATCTTGCGAGTGTAGTCTTCCATTACTTCGTAGTCTTCCTTGCTAACGATACCCTGAGCGATGATTTCTTCCTTAGAGATGTTCATGTCGTGGCCTTCGTCAGCCTTAGTAGTAGGAGTGATGATAGGCTCTGGGAAACGCTCGTTCTCGCGCATTCCGTCAGGAAGCTTAACGCCACAGAGCTCGCGGCAACCGTTCTTGTATTCGCGCCAAGCAGAACCAGTAAGGATAGAACGGATGATCATTTCCACTCGGAAACCTTCGCACTTGAGACCAACAGTTACCATTGGGTCTGGAGTAGCGAGCTTCCAGTTAGGGCAGATGTCCTGACAAGCGTCGAGGAACTGCGCTGCAATCTGGTTGAGCACCTGTCCCTTGAAAGGAATTCCCTTTGGAAGAACAGTATCAAAAGCAGAGATACGGTCTGTGGCAACCATGACAATCTTGTCGTCGCCGATGTTGTAAACGTCACGAACTTTTCCGTGGTAAACGCTCTTCTGATTTTCGAAGTTGAAGTTAGTTTCTGTTAATGCTTTCATTTTCTTTTGAGTTTATATTCTGCTACAAAATTAAGGAATTTATTTTTGATTACAAAAAATAAACGCATGTTAAGCGGCTTTCAGGTTAACATTATGCAATATTTTAATAAATAATGTGCTCATTATTTCCGTTTTACATCTATTTATATTAATTTTGCACCCAAATATACATAAATCTTCAAAACTAATTAAATCATAATGAAAAAAGCATTATTGATGATTCTCGATGGTTGGGGCATCGGAAAGCACAACAATGGTGATGTTATCTTCAACACACCAACCCCTTATCTCGACTACCTCCAGGCAGTTAGTTCAGTTTCTCAGCTCCAGGCTTCTGGCGAAGACGTTGGTCTTCCTGACGGTCAGATGGGTAACTCTGAGGTAGGTCACCTCAACATTGGTGCCGGTCGTATTGTTTATCAGGATCTCGTAAAGATCAACCGCGCTTGTAAGGACGGTTCTATCCTCGAAAATCCAGAGGTAAAGAGCGCTTACACTTACGCTAAAGAAAACGGCAAGAAGCTTCACCTCATGGGTTTGACTTCAAACGGTGGCGTTCACTCTTCTCTCGACCATCTCAAGAAGCTCATTGAGATTGGTAAGGAATACGGTCTTTCTCAGCAGACTTTCGTTCATTGCTTCATGGACGGTCGTGACACTGACCCTAAGTCAGGTGCTGGCTTCATTCAGGAAATCACAGACGTTTGTGCTGCCAACGACGCAAACATCGCTTCTATCGTAGGCCGTTTCTACGCAATGGACCGCGACAAGCGTTGGGAGCGCGTGAAGGAAGCTTACGACCTCATCGTTTGTGGTAAGGGTGCTGAGGCTTCTGACATGGTTCAGGCTGTCAAGGATTCTTACGCTAACGACGTTACGGACGAGTTCATCAAGCCTATCGTAAACTCTACTGTCAATGGTAAGATTGAGGAAGGCGACGTTGTAATCTTCTTCAACTATCGCAACGACCGCGCTAAGGAGCTCACTCAGGTTCTCTCTCAGACAGACATGGAAGAGCAGGGCATGAAGACTATCCCTAACATCCAGTACTACTGTATGACTCCTTACGACGCTTCATTCACTGGCGTTCATATCCTCTTCCCTAAGGAGAACGTTGAGAACACTCTCGGCGAATATCTCTCAAAGAACGGCATCAAGCAGCTCCACACTGCTGAGACTGAGAAGTATGCTCACGTAACATTCTTCTTCAACGGCGGTCGCGAGACTCCATACGAAGGCGAAGACCGCATCCTTGTGGCTTCTCCAAAGGTTGCTACTTACGACCTCAAGCCTGAGATGTCAGCTTACGAGGTAAAGGATAAGCTCTGTGCAGCTCTCAAGACTGAGCAGTATCAGTTTGTTGTTGTGAACTTCGCAAACGGCGACATGGTTGGACATACTGGTATCTACAACGCTATCGCAAAGGCAGTTACAGCTGTTGACAACTGCGTTCGTGAGGTTATAGAGACTGCAAAGGCTGCTGGTTACGAAGCAATCATCATCGCCGACCACGGTAATGCAGACAACGCTATCAACCCAGATGGCACACCAAACACAGCTCACTCTCTCAACCCTGTTCCATTCATCTACGTTACAGACAACAACTCTGCAACAGTAAAGGACGGCCGCCTCGCTGACGTTGCTCCATCTATCCTCCATATCCTTGGACTCGAGCAACCAGCAGAGATGACAGGTGAGAACCTCATTGTAGATTAATCGGACAAATATTATTTGCAAAACAATGGGAGGGTTTCGTGCCCTCCCGTTTTTCATTTCGTTAAATAATGTCAAACCATCGTACAGCAGTCATAATACTCAACTGGAATGGCTTGGAGATGATGCGAAAGTTTCTGCCATCTGTCGTTGAAAACTCTCAGGAAGCGGATGTAATCGTAGCCGACAATGGCTCTACAGACGATTCACTTTCCATGCTTGAGCGTGAATTTCCTACGGTAAAGACCATTGCTCTCGACAAGAACTACGGTTTTGCCGAAGGTTATAATCGTGCCATAAAGCAAGTGGAGGGCGAGTATGAGTATGTCGTTCTGCTTAATTCAGATGTCGAGGTTACGAAGGATTGGCTCTCACCGCTCGTCGCTTTCATGGACGAACATCCAGAATGTGCTGCTTGCCAACCGAAACTCCTTGCCTACCACGACAAGCAGATGTTCGAGTATGCTGGTGCTGCTGGTGGATTCATCGACAAGTTCGGCTATCCTTACTGCCGTGGACGAATCTTTTCCACTGTAGAGAAAGACGAAGGTCAATACGACAAACCGCTTGAAATCCATTGGGCTACAGGCGCTTGCATGATGGTTCGAACAAAAGACTATCTTGACTACGGAGGTCTTGACGGCAGATTCTTTGCCCATAACGAGGAGATTGACCTCTGCTGGCGAATGAGAATCTACGGCAAGAAAATCTATTGTGTTACGGATAGCAAGGTCTTTCATGTTGGTGGCGGTACACTTCCGCAGGGAAATCCGCGAAAGACTTACCTCAACTTCCGCAACAACCTCACGATGCTCTACAAGAACCTTCCTGAGAAGGACTTGAAGAAGGTAATGACGGCCCGCTATTGGCTTGACCGTGTTGCTATGCTCCAGAGTCTTTTGAAGGGCAATCTTGCAGATGTCAAGGCCATCATGAAGGCAAGGAAGGATTTCAAGGCATGGCAGAAGGATTATGCAGAATGCAGACGCAGCATCCAATCAAAACGTCTTCTTGACCCGAAGGAAGACCTTAATGGAAAGTCTATCCTTTGGCAATATTTCGTTTTGGGGAAGAAGAATTATTCTCAACTATAACCAATACAAACGAGGCATATTCATTTTTCTGCGCTTTCTGTTATTGCCGAATCTCCGACACCCCGAACCCTCTCTCACTCCCTCTCACAAGGGGGGGGTATTTATACTACTCTCATATATATTTTTAGAGTATCATATATATATATAAATAATCAAACACAAAAGTGAATATCGGAAGTAAAATAAGCCCCCCCTATGAGAGTACTTTTGAGAGCTATCGGCTATCGGAGGTTCGGGGGGATAGTCTTTGATGTGTGTGTTAAGATGTCAGTTACCGTGTGTAAAGCTTGGGATTATGCCTCGTAAAGCTATTGTTTACGATGCCCAAAGCATAGGTTTATGAGCGTTTTACAGTTGGGGTTAGTGGCAGGATTTGTATGGAAAACACGTTGTATTTCGTACACCTATAATGGCAAAAATCAATAGTTTATAGGGCATTTATGGATTAAATAGGGATTTTCCTTGCATGATGTAGGGATTTTTCCTATCTTTGCGCGTAAATACTAACTAAATTTGCAGCAGAAAAAAACAAAAACCAACATAATTATGAAAAAGTTCATCCTCACACTCATCGTAATGATAGTTGCCAGCGTAACGGCTTCTATGGCACAGGACGACATGTACTTTGTTCCTAAGAAGGAAACAAAGGCAGAGAAAGCAGCGCGAAAGGCTACAGAAGACTCTCTCAAGGCTGTGGAGAGGGCGCGTCAGGAACTCGCTGAAAAAATGATTTTTGAGAAACAGCAGCGTGCTTATGAGGATATGATGGTACGCATGTATCGCAGACTCTATCACGAGGATGTTGACGCTTACAACCGTCATTATACATACGATAATAATGATACTATCGTCTTCGATTCTCTCGGCAATGGTGACGATCGCATAATTATCAGCAATGTGAATGACACGCTCTACAATGTTGATGACAACTATAAGTACCTGAAGATGATAAGCCGCTTTGACAACATCATACTTGACTTGGATGAGCACAGCGGAGTTCCTGCTTGGTTCTACCCTTGGTACTCAAGCCCTTATAGCATCAATTGGGCATGGGGTTATCCTACTTCTCGTTTCTACAATCCGTTCTTCCCTGGTTGGCACGGAGGTTTTTACGACCCATGGTTCTACGGCTACTACGGTAGCGACCCATGGTGGTACTCTTGGTACGATCCTTGGTATGACCGCTATTGGGGCTGGGGTAGCTATTACGGATATTACGGCTGGGGTTACAGACCATACTACGACATTTATTATCTCCCTAGTTACGGCTACATCGGTCATGGGGGGCATGGTGGACATGGCGGTCACGGCGGAAACCATGGCAATGTGAACATAAGCAAATACGGAGTTCGCACAGTTACTAATTCGCATTCAGGAAGAGTGTTGACAAGCATTGATTATGGTCAAGGCTCGTCAGGTAGAATAAACTCTGGTAGCTCTAGATCTTACACACCTACTTCCGTCAACAGCGGACGCTATGAAGGAAGTTCCACCACAAGAACCTTCACTCCTACAAACAACGGTGGAAATTACAGTAGCGGAAGCAGAAGCTTTAGCGGCGGCGGTGGCGGCTACAGTGGCGGTGGCGGCGGCTACAGCGGCGGTGGCGGTGGCGGCTCAAGAGGAGCTGGCGGAAGACACTAATCCTGCATCCCGACAAATCCAATGTTTCAATATCCAAATATTCGGAATTCACAACTAAACAACACAATACTTCTTATTATGAAAAAAATATTGACAGCAGCTCTCTTGCTCACATCTTTGGGCATCTCTGCACAGGAAACATATCAGAACGCTGAACTTGCAACCAAGGATCTCAACGGCGATGCACGCTACGTTGGTATGGGTGGAGCCATGGAAGCTCTTGGCGCAAACATGTCGGCAGCAACAGAAAACCCAGCTGCTCTCGGTCTTTTCCGTAGAGGTGCTGCAAGTCTCACCATGGGAGTTTCATCCCACAAGCCTGTTGGAAATCTCTCGGCAGACGGAAAGACAGTCGTTAATCTTGACCAGGTAGGCTTTGTAATTGCTACAAAAACTGGCTACGACTCATACATGAACTTCGGTATCAACTACCATAAGAGCACCGACTTCAACCAGATCCTTTCTGTTGCAAGCCGTGGTTTGGAATATGGCAAGTTTACTGACACAGATGAATATGGTAATGTTGTCAAAGAGTTTGCTGCAACAGGTTCACAACACGGCATTACTTTCGAAAAGGGTTCTGAAGCAGGTCCTCATGGTACTCATTCTACATATTCACAGGTTGACGAAATCTATCAAGGCATGTTCGGCTATCCTGGACTCAATTACCTTGATATCGTGATGAGTTCTGGCGATAACTATCTTGATCGTGAGCGTCGTGGATACATCGGAAACTTTGATTTCACACTCTCAGGAAACCACCAGAACCGCATCTATTGGGGTGCTGCTGCTACAATTTCTACTGTTCATTACAAGAACAACACCTTCTATAGCGAGAAACTCATCTATGATGGAACTCCATGCAACGGTATTACTATCGACGATTTCCACGAAATAAAGGGTACAGGCTTCAATCTTAAAGGTGGTGTGATCTTCCGTCCTGTAGAGGCTAGTCCTTTCCGTATCGGTCTTTCCGTAGAAACACCTACTTGGTACGACCTTTCGTCTTACAGCAGCACTTACGGCGAGAGCAAGGTTTACGTTAAGGATTTAATCGGTCCTTCAAAATCAAACACAATGTGCGACTACGACTTTGAAATCTCTACTCCATGGAAGTTCGGTCTCTCAGCCGGTACCACAATTGGAAAGAACATAGCAATCGGAGCTACTTACAACTATTCTGACTATTCTTCAATCAAGTCTAAGATCAAGGATGGAGGAAGCTACGATTGGTGGACAGACACTTATTACACTTCTTCGCACAAGGATGAGCAAATGAATCAGCACACAAGCGCAACGCTCAAGGGCGTTTCTACTTTCAAGATTGGTGCTGAATGTCGTGTAATCCCTGAAGTTGCCGTTCGTCTCGGTTACAACTATGTTTCTCCAATGTACAAGAAGGAAGGTGCAAGAAACATGTTCCTCGACAGCCCTGGTACAGAGACAAGTTCTACAACTGATTTTACAAACTGGGAATCTACAAACCGTTTCACTTGCGGTATTGGCTTCAACATCGACAACTTCTCTGTTGATCTCGCTTACCAGTACAACACAACAAAGGGAACTTACCTCCCATATCAGAATTGCTATGATTCAGAACTTGCTTGCTACGTAACTCCTTCACAGGCAGTTTCCATGACAAGTGATCGCCATCAGGTACTCTGCTCTCTTACTTACAAGTTCTAAATCATTGTAAGGCGAGGATATTCCAATCACAATTATCCCATTTGTAGGGCGAAGATTTTTGAGTTGTTCCATTGCTTGGGCGGCTCGGAAATCCTCGCCCTACATATCATCAAATCGCAAAATCCCAAAACTCAAATCGCAAAATCAATAAATCGCCAAATCGTCTAATCAATCTAATGCCAGCACCAATAACTGTTTATCGTGCCTCAGCAGGAGCGGGAAAAACCTTCCGACTAGTAGTAGAGTACATCAAGCTGCTCATGCTCAGTCCTGATGAGTACAAGCATATTCTTGCCGTGACATTCACGAAGAAGGCTACGCAGGAAATGAAACTTAGAATCCTTTCACAGCTCTACGGGTTGCGAGAGGGTTTGTCGTCTTCTCAGGGTTACATGGAATGTATCTCCAAGGAGATGTGCCTTCCGGAAAATGACATCAGGAAGAATGCTGCGAAAGCTCTTGACATGATTCTCAACGACTATGGCCATTTCCGCATTGAGACCATAGATTCCTTCTTCCAGAGCGTTCTTCGCAACATGACTCGTGAGTTGGGCATCAATTCCAATATGAGAGTGGAAATCAATGGCACTCAGGTTGAAGAGAAAGCTGTAGATTCGCTTATTGACAGCCTTGAGCCAAAGGATAATCTTTTCAAGCGCATTTTGGCCTTTGCAGAGGAAAACATGAGCGAAGGAAAGAAGTGGAATGTCATAGACGACCTTAAGGATTTCGGCAAGAACATCTTCACCAACTTCTATCAGAGCCACGCGAAGATATACAAGGAATGTCTGCAGGACAAAAATCTTTTTGGCAATTACAAGAAGTTTCTCCATACCACTATTGAAACTTCCGAGAACGTTATCATGGATGCGGCAATCAAGTTGCTTGGCATCATTGACGCGAATGTAGAGAATACAGCCATCTTTGCCAACAATAACAACGGTTTTGGCCGATTGCGGGAATATGTGGCTAGTCGAAATGTGACTTCCGTCCTGAAGAAACTGCATGACTATGGCGAAAGCGAGGACAACTGGTTCAACAAGACAAACGCCAAGAAATATTCCGACATGTACCCCCTCATTAGGGAGATTCTAATGCCTGCTCTCAAGGAGTATCTCGATGTTCAGGGAAATTACAGAATGCTTCTGCTCTCATGTAAGGTCATTCTCCGTAATCTCAACAAGATAGAAATCCTTGGAGCCATAGAAGATGCCGTTGATGTCAGCAATTCGGAAGCAAATCGCTTCCTTCTTTCCAGCACGAATCAGCTCCTTTCGGAAATGATTGGCGATGTTGATTCGCCTTTCATCTATGAGAAGATTGGCACGCATATCAAGCATCTCATGATAGATGAGTTTCAGGACACAAGCACTCTGCAATGGGCCAATTTCAAGATTCTCATGAAGGAATGCATGAGCTATTACGACGCAGAAAGCGCTCGTGCTACAGTCGGCTCCATGATCGTTGGCGATGTCAAGCAGAGCATCTATCGTTGGCGTGACGGAGATTGGGAACTTCTCAACAATATAAATGAAGAGTTTGAAGACGATGGTAAAACCGAGATACGCAATCTCGACACGAATTTCCGTTCCGAAGCAAATGTCATCAACTTCAATAATGCTTTCTTCCTTTGTCTCAAGGATATCTGCCAAATAGAAAAGGCATATGATGATGTTGCCCAGAAGGTTAAGCCTGGAAGAACGCCGAAGGGCGAGATAGAGTTCTGCATGATGTCTAAGGAAGCTTATAGGCAGCGCCATCGCATGATTTGCGATAAAGTGAAGAGCCTTATCGATTCCGGTGTTCAGGCTAAGGATATTGCCATTCTCGGTCGAGGTGCATCCATACTAAAGGAACTCTCAAAGAGTTTCATGGACATCTATCCGGAGATAAATGTTGTCAGCATGGAAAGCTTTGTCATGAGCACCTCAAAGGCTGTCAACACGATGGTTTGTGCTTTGCGACTTCTCATGAAGCCTACTGACAAGATACTCCTTGCCACGCTCAGCAAGTATTCCGGTCTTCCTGAAACAGACTGCGAGAGAGCACTCGGAGGTCTTGACTTGGCTAGTCCGTTGCTTGACGTTGTTGAAGACATCTATGTGAAGTTCAATGTCGAGCAAATGACGGAAGACAGTGCTTTTGTCTCGGCTTTCTTCGATTACCTGAAGGACTTCGCCAGCAACAACACTTCCACTATTCGCAACTTCCTCAAGTCGTGGGACGAGACAATCTCACAGAAAGCCATCGAGACGGAATCTGTTGATGGCGTGAAGATGATGACTGTCCATAAGAGCAAGGGCCTTGAGTTTGACAATGTAATAATTGCAGATGGCGCCTGGACTACGAAATTGTCGCAAAACCGCATCTGGGTGGAACTCACCGGCGAGCCCTTCTCTGCTGTTCCTTTCACGCTTGTCACACCTTCGCATGAACTTGGAGACACCATCTTCAAGGACGAATACGAGAAGGAATCTCGTCAGTTCATTGTTGACAACATGAACCTTCTCTATGTTGCCTTCACGCGAGCAGGAAAGAACCTCTATTTCTATGGGCAGACGAGCCGTAGCACATATGATGAAGTCAAGGACCTTCAGTCGCCGAAGAGCTATGATGCGCAGAACATGAGTGGAACTGTAGAGCAATGTCTCGACGCTTTGCAGGTAGATGATATGGAGATGTCGTTCTCTTCTGAGCAAGATTCCGAAGATCCGAACATGTTCCATTATGTAAAGCATTTCGGCACCTTCGCTTCAAAAGTTGATGAGGCAGAAACTGATAGCGGCAATGTGTTCGATATGGAAATTGTTCCGCAGCACATCCAGCTCCATCTCAGCAAGCCGGAAGTAACCTTCGTCCAGAGTAACCGAAGTAAGGACTTTGTTGCAGAAACCTCTGAAACCATTGAAAGTCCTGAAACCTCAGAAACCTCTGAAACTTCTTCCTACATCTCCACCGGCCTTCTCCTTCACAACGTACTTTCCCAGATTGACAGCATTGAAGATGTTGACAGCGTTTTGCAGAAGTTGGAGATGGAAGGCGTTATCTCAAATAGCAGCTATTCATCGCTCATAAAGAAGCGCATCACCGATAATGAATACGCAAAGCGTTGGTTTGCAACGGATTGGACCGTATATAACGAATGCACAATACTTACTCCCGAAGGCGAACGTCGTCCTGATAGAGTCATCACAAATGGCGAGGAAACCATCGTCATCGACTTCAAGTTCGGTAAGCCAAAGCCTGAATACGAAGAGCAAGTCGTAGCATATCAGAATCTCCTTCGTGCCATTGGACTTCCTAATGTGAAAGGCTACCTTTGGTATGTCTATAGTGATAAGGTTCAGGAAGTTGGACATAATTCATGATTGACGCAAAATGTTTCTAAGAAAGATTTCACAAGATATAATCAAGACTCATGGTAAGAACCTTGCGAAGGTTGCCGTGATTTTCCCGAACAAGCGAGCTTCGCTTTGGATGAACGACTATCTCCTTGAGGCAGCCGAAGGGGAACCCGTGTTCGCTCCGCAATATTTCTCCATCTCCGAGTTCTTCCAGAAGCAGTCGCAGCTTTCCCTTGCTGATCATATCCAGCTTGTCAGCATCTTGCACAAGAGCTACTGCCGCGTGACGGGCGAAAGTCAGACCCTCGACCAGTTCTATGCGTGGGGAGAGACCCTTCTTGCCGATTTCGACAATGTTGACAAGTCGCTTGCCGATGCTGAGCAGTTGTTCCACAATATAGGAAACTATCATGAGATGGATTCCATAGATTTCCTTACTGATCGTCAGAAGGAACTACTCCAGCATTTCTTCCATTCGTTCACGCGAGACCATGAGTCGGTCATACAACAGAAGTTCATCTCTCTCTGGAACAATCTTCTGGCCATCTATACTGACTTCAAGGCGCAGCTCACAAACCTTGGCGTAGCCTATGAGGGAATGCTCTATCGTGATGTAGTGGAGAATGCTAGATATGAGGATTTCCCTTTTGAGAAGTATTATGCTGTAGGCTTCAACCAACTGTTGAAATGTGAGGAGAAACTTCTTCTCGTTCTTGCAGACAAAGTTCGCATCCTGAATGACAACGCTTCAATCCATACCGTCTCTCCGGAAGCAAGGATAACCATCGCTCAGACTCTTACAGACGACCTTCAGACACGTTACATAGAGACGTGGCTCAAGGAGAACGGACGAATGGAAGCTGGACGAAGAACGGCCATTGTCCTCTGCGACGAACATCTCCTGCCTTCTGCCATCTATAGCCTTCCTGACAACATCGGACCGGTCAACATCACTGCTGGTTTCCCTCTTGCCGAGAGTCAGCCTGCCTCTTACATCGCTACGCTTCTTGAACTTTATACGGAAGGCTTGAGCAAGGATGGAAGCCATTACCGCCTTTCTTTCCTTCGCAACCTTCATGGTCATCCGCTCTACAAGTTTGCGGAGCCTGTCAGCGGTGACTCCGTTCTTCAAGTTAAGACAGACATCATCCTTGAGAATCTTGAGAAGGCTATAATGACCATCGCTGCCAAATCGTCAACTGACGAAATCGCCCAATCGTCAAATCAACAAGTCAACAAATCGTCTAATGCCCAGCTTCTCTCCGAAGCTACCTTCCGCGTCTATAACATCATTACTCGCTTGAGGACCCTAAATGCTGAGGGATTCCTCGACATAGAGCCGTTTACGCTTGCGCGTCTTTTCAAGCAGATACTTCTTACAGCCACTATTCCTTTCCACGGCGAACCGGCAAAAGGCCTCCAAATTATGGGTGTTCTAGAAACCCGTAACCTTGATTTCGACCATCTGCTCATGCTCTCATGCAATGAAGGCTGCATGCCACAGGGAAATTCGGACATCAGCACCATCCCTTATGCCATGAAGAAAGCCTTTCAGCTCAACACTTCAGACGATCGTGTAGGCATCTTCGCCTATTATTTCTACCGACTTCTGAAGCGTTGCAAGGATGTCACGCTCGTCTATAACGCCAGTTCCAACGACACCTCGCCTGGTGAGATGAGTCGCTTCCTTCTTAATCTCATTGTCAACAATTCTTCGCAGATAAACCGACTCTCCCTGCAAACGGATTTCCATTCCAAGACACTCTATCCGCAGCCTGCCGACGCATCGGATGAAGAACTTCGCGACTACATCGAGAAACGACAGAAGAAAGGCCTTTCGCCAACGGCAATCAACACCTTCCTCCGTTGTCAGAAGCGCTTCTATTACGAGTATTACAAGGAATTGCGCAACGAGAACGACGAGGAAGACACCATGGACGACGCAGCCTTCGGAACATTCTTCCATAACGCTGCTGAGGCATTCTACGGAAAGTTCGTCGGCGAGAACATCACGGCAAGCATGCTCGAACCTTACATCAAGAAGCCTGCTCTTCTTGAACCAGCTATCAACGCTGCACTCAAGAAGACGCAGGAGGAACTCTACGGAGCCAATGTGGCCATAGAGACGGGTGGGGTAGAGCATCTGCTTAAAAGAATCGTACTCAAATATCTCGAGCGCCTTCTCAAGAACGACAGCAAGTTCTGTCCTTTCCGCATCGTTTCCCTTGAACAGAGATACTACAAGCGCTATGTCGTGGCCACGCCTTTCGGCGATACAGCCATAAGCGTTGGAGGTGCCGTTGACCGTCTCGACATGATAAACGACGGTGAGGAGCGTCTGCGAGTTGTGGACTACAAGACCGGTAAGGACCACACGGAAGACGGAAAGAAGATTGTTGCCGTGGAGGACATGTTTGACAACAGCAAGGAAGGTTCCGACTATTACCGTCAGACCTGCATCTATTCCATTGCCGTTGCCGAAAACGCCAAGGTCAATCCGCGCCAACTCCCCGTTGCTCCGTCCCTCCTCTTCATCAGAAACAAAGCCGTTGGCAATGCCGACGAGAAGTACGACCCAATCCTCAAGCTTGGCGAAGATTCCATCACTTCCGTTGCAGACATCCGTGAAGACTACGAGATTCAGCTGCAGCAAGTGCTTGGCAGAATCTTCAGCACAACACATTTCAACATCACCGACGACCTCAAGTACTGCAATTTCTGTCCGTTCTCAGAACTCTGTCGGGAGTAACCTAATGTTTGCAGGTCATTTTTGTGGGAGTTACGTAGCGTAAAGCATACAAATACGAGGCGTAAAGCATAGGAATACGATATGCGACATCAAGGAATGCGACATCTCCATCGCGAATATCCACAAACGACAGCGCTAAAAATGTAGAGAGAAGACAGTCTTCATAATATCAGTTCTTGATAATTTTCATGGTGTGTGTCTTGCCGTTGCGTTCGGTAATCTTCATGAGGAGGATGCCTGAATGGAGGTCGTTGAGGGATGTGACGGCCTTGCCATCGAGGGTGAAGAACTCGCGGCGGAGGATGTCGAGGTTTGCTTCGTTGAAGATGTTCTGGATGGCAGAAGGGTCGCGGGTTATGGCAACGCCAAACTGTTGGGTGTAGGATGAGCCCTCGGCGTCTGTTACCTTCACGATGGTCTTACCGATGCCTGCTGTTGTTGGCTTTACGGAGAGTGTAGAGCCGCTGATAGTGGATGTGAGGAATGCGTCGGCGGTTTCAATGGAATATGAAGGCGACTTGGTGAAGCCTTTGAACTCAGCTGACACGTCGAAGGTTCCTGTCTCGCCTTCCATTATAATAATGTATGGGTGGGCGATGAACTCAAGGTATTCCTCGAGGAGCGTGTAGCCGTCGTTGTCAGGGTCTGCGTTGTGGTTGGCTACATTCGCATCGCTTCCTATGATAGCCTCATACCAGTTAGGCATACCGTCTTGGTCAGTATCGTAGTCGGCAGGACGCGACTCCTCTGGGTAAGCTTCCCAACCGCCACAGTCGTTCTCATGGTCAATCTCACCCTTGATGCCCGAGCGTGAACCTGTGTATGTATAAGTACCCTCGATGGTCTCACGGGTAACGCGAAGATGCTGGTCGTCACGGCAAGGCATGGTGGCACCCGAATTGCTTGTCACAATCTTGAAGGCATCCTTGGCAGAATGGATTTCCGCGTATGAAGGGAAGAACGGCTTATCCACAAAGACTTGGTAAGAAGGCTCAGGAGCACCATTTGAGCGCGTGTAGCGATAGGTATCGCCTTGCTTGTCGTAAGTGAGGGTATGGTCCTTGTTCTCGCGGATGTTGCCGCTGATGTATGCCTGCCATGTGCTTTGTGGTGAGCCAACATTCTCGTAGTCCTGAGAGTAGAGAATCTTTTGGCTTGAAGCAGGTCCCATCTTGTAATAGTTGTTCACGAAATTAGCCTCATGACAACCGCCGTCTGTGGTACGCGAACCCCAGTTGTAGCAGACATTATTGAACATGTCCATCTGTCCGATAGCTGTGTTCGTACCGTCCATACCGCCACCCATACTCCAGTTACGGCCGTAGCAGTTGACGAGGAGGTTATGGCTATAGGTACCAATCTTACCGTCGATAGTGGCCGCATAGCCGTGGTTTGTGCCTTTGGAGTAGTTCTTATGGTCAGCAATACCGAGAGCCTCGGCAATCATGGAATACTGGAAAGTGATGTTCTTCGCACCACGACCAGAGATTGTTTCGTCGGTTCCCCAAGCGGCTGTAGTATGGTCAACGATGGCGTGGTCAGAACCAGAGAGACCCATGGCATTACCCGTGTTAGGCTCTCCATTCGCATAGCCGTAGCCATGCTTGAGGCGAAGGAAACGGCAGATGTCGTCAGAACCGATGTTGAGGTTGGCGTGCATAACGCAGATACCCTTTCCAGGAGCAGTCTGTCCAGCAATAGTAACATTTGGATCAGTGAAGACAGCCTCAAAGTTCATGTCGATAACGCCAGAAACATCGAAGACTATCGTGCGAGGTCCCTCGAGGTCCTTGAGACCGTAGAGGAGAGAGCCAGGATTATGGTCGAAGTTGAGGTTCGTTACGTGGTAAACCTGACCGCCACGCCCACCAATGGCATAACGACCGTAGCCTTCAGCACCAGGGAAGGCAAGGCGACGAGGACGGAACTTCCAGACGTTTCCCTTGGTAATATTGCCTTGGGCATCAACCTCATCCACACGCCAATAGTAGGTGTTGTGAGTAGAGAGATTGGACGCGAGATAGGTAGTAAAAGTAAGATTAGAGGCTGTAGGAACAGTCATGTCTGCAACCTTCGCAGAGTCAGTACCGAGGTAGATGTTATGGGCAGAAACGCTTTCAGTAGCAGCTGTCCAGGAGAGTTGGCAAGAACCGTTGTCGGCATCGATGTGCATATCGCCAGATGTAGGGAACGGGTCCTTGGCTTGGGAAGTGATGCTCACGGTATTAAGCTCGAAGCCGTTGATGATAGGCGAACGGACGATGGTCTTCGTGGTTACAGGATCCTTCGTAGGAATGGTATTGAACATGATCTTCACGGCATCCTCGGGAGAAGAAACCGTGAACGTAACGACAGAGATACTAGCATTAGCGGCAACAGACTCGCGGATACTTGGCACGTGATTCTCGATGACGGTCTTTCCGTTGAGGAGAACATTCATAGGACGGACGTCAACACTCGCAGGATTGTCCTTACAATTATGGTATGCCTGAAGCGTATGTTGACCGGCAGGAAGTCCCTTGATGGTCATGATGAAAGCGCCTTCGTCGGAAGTGGGGTCAAGCATGATACCGTCAGCAAGAAGACGACCGTTCTTGGCCTTGAAGTCGGCATTCGTGATGTCAGACTTGTTCCAATCGTTTCGGAAGAGATGTTCGCCAGCGGATTCTATCTTGAAGTAAACGCCGTCGATAATTGTCTCCGTGGACGTGATGTCCTTTCCTGGGTCCCAACGTGTATAGCCAGGCTCAAGGACCTCGGCATCCGAACGACCTTGGAAGGAGATATCGCACTTTATGACGGGGGATTGAGCATAGGCAGCCAAAGCAGAAAGAGCGATGGCTGCTGAGCATAAGAGTTTCTTTGGCATGATTTTAAGGGTATAAGCCCAGCGGAAAACCGCTGGGAACTGCAAAAAGTTTTAACGTAACACAAAGGGGTTTGACCCCTTTGTGCAAATTCTGAAATTACTTATAGATAGGACCGAAGTTCTGGCAAGCGCGATAGTCAGCACCTTCCTTGTCCATACCGAAAGCATTCCAAGCAGAAGGACGGAAGATGTCCTCGTCCTTGATGTTATGCATACAAACAGGAATGCGAAGGATAGAACAGAGAGTGATGATGTCGGCACCAATATGGCCGTAAGCAATGGCTCCGTGGTTGGCACCCCAAGAGTTCATAACGGAATAGACATCCTTGAAGTTGTCCTTCGTAGGGTCAAGGCGTGGAGCGAACCACGTAGTTGGCCATGTTGGGTCCGTACGCTTATCGAGAGTGTTGTGAACCTCAGGGTCGAGGTCAACAGTCTGACCTTCAGCAATCTGCATAACAGGACCAAGACCAGCAACCATATTGAGACGGAACATAGTCATAGGCATACCACCCTTCGAAAGGAAGTTGCTTGAATAGCCACCACCACGGAAATAGTCGCGATCGGCAGGCATCCAGTTTGTAGCCTTGAGGCAAGCCTCAACATCTTCCTGAGTGAGGGTCCAAGGTTCCTTCATGGTAGGATTTCCCTGAGCATCCGTAGCGGCACCATTGGCGTCGAGAGTAGTGGCACCAGAGTTGATGAGATGGATGAAACCGTTGGCAGCAGCACCTTCTACATCCTTTCCTGTAACGCGCTTAACGGCTTCAGGCGACCAATAGGTACGGATGTCCGAGAACATCACGCCGCGATTTGTAAGGAGATGTCCGAAGAGCATGGAAACGCCGTTGAGGAAGTCGTTCTCAGTAGCAAGAACCTTAGCCTCACGGATGCCATTCCAGTCGAATGAAGTACACATGAGAGCCTCTGGGAAGTCGAAGTTTGGCTTATAGTCTGTCCATTGACGTTGGCCTTGAACACCACCAACGATGGCGTTATGGCCGAGAGCCTCTTCCTTGTAACCCATCTCGAGAAGCTTTGGATTTCCCTCCATGAGGTCGCGGATGATCAACATGCACTTTACTGTGAACTCCCAGTCCTGGTCCTTCTCTTCGCGAGTCTTGCCCTTACCCTTTCCGTTGTAAGGAGTCATGTGAACGCCTTCGATAGGAGTACGGTCTTCGTTGTAGTCGTGGCCTTCGTTTGGCTTGCAATACTTCTCAACCCAAGCCATGGCCTTCTTGAACTCCTCGTGGTCGTAGATTTCATAATCCACACGACGGAGAATCTCCACGAGGTCGGCATATTCCGTACGCATACCGAGGTAGTTCTGTAGGAAGTCGGCATTCACGATAGAACCAGCAATACCCATACATGTGTTACCAAGCGAGAGGTATGACTTTCCACGCATGGTGGCAACAGCCTGAGCGGCACGAGCCCAACGGAGAATCTTCTCCTGAACATCGGCAGGGATGGTATTGTCATTCAAGTCCTGAACATCGTGTCCGTAGATTCCGAAAGCAGGAAGTCCCTTCTGCGCATGAGCAGCAAGAACGGCAGCAAGATAGACAGCACCAGGACGTTCTGTACCGTTGAAGCCCCAAACAGCCTTTGGATAAGTAGGGTTCATGTCCATAGTCTCAGAACCGTAGCACCAGCAAGAAGTGACGGTAATGGTAGCACCAACGCCTTCACGCTCGAACTTCTCGGCACAAGCAGCTGACTCGGCAACGCGACCGATGGTAGTGTCTGATATAACACACTCTACAGGAGAGCCGTCGCCATTCTTGAGGTTTGATTCAATAAGGTTCTTTACGGCGTTTGCAAGGGCCATAGTCTTCTCTTCAAGACTTTCGCGCACGCCACCCTGACGTCCGTCGATGGTAGGACGAATACCAATTTTAGGATAGGTTTTCATGTTAGTTATATTCTTAATTGTTAGTAATAAAATATTCTTGTTTCTTAGTTGTTGGTTCTGAACATTTCGTGGGATTAGCTGTTGGCAAAATGTTCAAGTTTCGTTCCACAATGGTCACAGTACTTCGCGTTCTCCTTATGCTTGGATTTTCCGCATGTAGGACAAATGAACTTGTTTCGCTTGGACTTCTCCCTCACGAGTTCTGCGCTTACGATACCTGTAGGAATGGCAACGATGGTATAACCCATGAGCATCATTATGGAGGTAAGGAACTTTCCCGTCGGAGTGACAGGCGTAAGGTCGCCATAGCCTACGGTGGTCATGGTAACGATACTGCAATAGATTCCGTCAAGCATATTGCTCATGTCTGGATTCTCCGTAGATTCTATAGCCCAAAGCAAAGAGCCCATACAGATGTTCAGGATGAAGACAAAGATGAAGAAGACGAGTATCTTGTTCATACTCTTCTGTAGGGATACGAGCAATTCGTGGCCTTCCTCAAGGAGATTGAGCATTCTGAACACACGGAAGACGCGGATTATACGAAGCGCCCTTATGGATGTGTTTATGCCAAGAGGTATGATGCTCAGCATATCGACAACGCCAAAGAAACTGAAGATGTATTCCTTTGGGCGGGGATGGCTGTAGATTCGAAGCGTAAACTCAAGGATGAAGAACACCTGGACAACATACTCCATAACTTTAAGAAATATGTTGAACAAAGGATATTGGCTCTTATCCACGAAGCTGTCTATCATGATAAGCAGTACGCTGAATGTGATCATCACGATGAGAATAACATCAAAGAGCTTTCCCATCGGCGTGTCCGTACCGAAGATTATCGTGTAGATCTTATCCTTCAAAGGCTGGTTTTGCCTTAGTTCCTGTATAGTTTGCTTTATGCTTTTCATTTTAAGATAATTATCAATTACCCATTAGCCATTACCCATTAGCCTCACAAATTATTTGCGAGCCTTAGGCTTTCTGCGAGCGTGGCCTTCAGGGAGATTGGCCTTCTTCAGTTTCTTCTCGAACATGGCGAATGGGTTCTCCATATCGTCGAAAGCCTTCTGCTTACGGCTCTTCTTTGGATTGGAATCGACATAGTATTCGCCCTTGCCTTTCTTGTCGTAAGAATCACGCTTGCCCTTGCCATACCCTTCCGACTTGCCTTTTCCATAGGACTTACGACCTTCGGAACGGCCTTCACCAGCATACTTTCCTTCCGACTTTACGCCAGACTTGCCGGCTGGTTTTCCGCCTCCATCAGCACGATTACAACGCACCTCACGGTTCTTGTAGTAAGTTCCGTTGAGAGCTTCCATAACCTTCTGCGCGTCATGCTCAGGAACCTCTATGTAGGAAATGTTGCGAAGAAGCTCGATATGGCCAACAGCTTGACGACCTTGCACATGCTTATTGAGGTATTGCATAACCTCTCCTGGATAGAAACCGTCCATCTTACCAAGGTTTATGAAGAGCTTTGCATAGCCTTTCTCCGCCTGATAAGTCTTGCCGTTGAACTTTCCACTTGTGTGCTTGTTGTCGCGAGCATTACGCTTCTCACGCTCTATCGTAGGCTTCTCTATGACAGGCGCATTCTTGTAGTATTCAAGGAATTGGCCAAACTCCATGGACACAATCTTCTTGATGATGTCTTCCTTGTCGATATATTCGAAGTAGCGGTTGATATCCTCCATGAAAGGCGCAATCTGCTCTTCCTCAACATCGGTCTTCACAATCTGATCCATCACCTTGTAGAGTTGTTTCTTGCAAATATCCTGAGAAGAAGGAATCTCGCCTTCAACGAATTTCTTGCCAATCTCCTTCTCTATATTGCGCATCTTTCCGCGCTCACGAGTGTGGATGATGGCGATGGAAGTTCCCTTTCGTCCCGCACGACCAGTACGACCCGAACGATGGGTATAGCTTTCTATATCGTCAGGCAAGCCGAAGTTTATTACGTGCGTGAGCTCATCCACATCCAAACCACGGGCAGCCACATCTGTTGCCACGAGAAGTTGCGTGAGATGATTACGGAACTTCTGCATGGTAAGGTCTCTTTGTTGTTGCGAAAGGTCACCATGAAGCGACTCTGCGTTGTAGCCATCACGAATAAGCTTGTCTGCAATCTCCTGGGTTTCAAGCTTTGTACGACAGAAAACGATGGCGTAAATCTTAGGATTGAAGTCCACGATTCGCTTCAAGGCAAGGTATTTGTCCTTCGCATTCACCATGTAATAGATATGGTTTACATGCTCAGCACCCTCGTTTCTTGAGCCGACTACAATCTCCTTATAGTCACGAAGATACGACTTTGCTATGCGTTCTATCTCACGACTCATGGTAGCCGAGAAGAGCAATATACGGCGTTCCTCAGGCACACCTTCAAGAATGGCGTTTATACTTTCCGAGAAACCCATGTTGAGCATCTCGTCAGCCTCGTCAAGAACAACTTTCTCCACACGCGAAAGGTCTGCGCAACCGCGTTCCATGAGGTCAATAAGACGACCAGGAGTAGCCACGACAATCTGCGCACCCTTCTTCAACTGTCGGATTTGTGGCTCAAGGGATGTACCACCATAAACAGCACAGATATTGATGTCGTCCATGTGTTTGCTGAAGTCACGAATGTCATCAGCTATCTGAAGGCAAAGTTCGCGGGTAGGAGCAACTACAACTGCCTGAGTGTATTTGCCATTAGGGTCTATGTTCTGAAGCACAGGAATGCCGAAAGCGGCTGTCTTTCCTGTTCCTGTTTGAGCCAATGCGATGAGGTCTTCCTTCATTTCCGAATCGAGAAGGAGAGGAATAACGGCTTCCTGCACTGGCATCGGATTCTCGAATCCCATCTCAGAGATGGCTTTATGTATCAACGGATTTATTCCGAGTTCTTCAAATGTCATGTATATTGGTTTGATTTATAATGTGCACAAAATTAAAAAAAAGATTCCATAAATTGTACAAAGCACAAGAAAAGTTTCATTAATCGTCCAATATTTAGCCATAAACATATTTAATAACAAGAAAAATTTTGCAATAATCGCCAAAATCACTACCTTTGCACATGTTATACAAACCCACAATGAAGCGCTATCACATATTCAAACTTATACTAATCTTCCTCATGACTCTTATGGTCATGCCTGCGTCCGCCAAGAAAAAGAAGTTCCCTGGCGGCAAGCAGTATGTTTTTCGCATCACTCTCGTTGACAAGAAGGGAACGCCCTACTCCATCAACAAGCCGGAAGAGTTTCTTTCGCCTAAGGCTATTGAGAGACGCAAGAAGCAACGTTGTAAGATTGACCAGACGGATCTCCCTCTAAGCCCTGTCTATTTACAGACTATCGAAAAGGAATGTGGAAAGATTGTGTCGAAGTCAAAGTGGAACAACAGCGTTCTTGTCGTGACAAAGGATCCCGCTGAAAAGGCCCTTTGGCGACAGAAGATGGACTTCATAAAGGATGTAATCCGTGTTTGGGAAACGCCAGACTCAGTCAACTACCCTGACGAACGCGACTTAAACGAGTTGCATTTCTCCGATCCCGACACAATCGGTAATTCGCCTTACGGTTTGGCAAAGGGACAGATAGACATGCTCGGAGGCATAAAGCTTCATGAGGCTGGTTTCAAGGGCGAAGGAAAAGCCATAGCCGTCATAGACGCTGGTTTCCAGAACGCAGACATTCTCCCAATTCTCAAGAATAGTAACGTACGACTCTCACGCGACTTCTGTTGGCCAAATACAGAGGATATCTACGCAGAATCCTCACACGGAATGAGCGTACTTTCATGCATGGCAACTAATGTTCCATACACATACATAGGCACAGCTCCTGAAGCCAGTTACATTCTCCTTCGCAGCGAATACGCAGAAGCAGAAATATCGGCTGAAGAAGACTTCTGGTGTGCGGCTGCGGAGTTTGCCGATAGCATTGGCGTTGACATCATTTGCAGTTCACTCGGCTATACGGAGTTCGACAAAGGAAGCCTTGTAAACTATGCATACAAGGACTTAAACGGCAAGACTGCGCAGATTTCAAAGGCTGCTTCCATACTTGCTCAGAAGGGAATGATAGGCGTGGTAAGCGCAGGAAACAGCGGTTCCAAGGTATGGAAGAAAATCAACTTCCTTGCCGACGGACAGAACATCCTCGCCGTGGGAGCTGTTGACAACAAGGGAATGCTTGCCACGTTCAGTAGCGTTGGCAATTCCGCAGACGGAAGAATAAAGCCGGATGTCGTGGCACAAGGCTATCGTACCCAATGTCTCACACCTCGCAACTTCTTCTCAGCTCTCAACGGAACATCCTTCTCCGCACCTGTCCTTTGTGGTATGGTAGCATGTTTATGGCAAGCCCTTCCCAACAAGACTGCCTACGAGATTATGGACATCATCCGCAAGAGTGGCGACCGCGCCGACTTCCCGGACAATATCTACGGCTACGGATTGCCAGACTTCTGGAAGGCTTACAACGCGAATAAATAACCCCATCATTCACAAAGCTTCTACTTCGTGCCCAAATTCAAAAACAATCACTAAACCTAATTAATATGAAAAACCTATTTCTCTCAGCTGCTTTCGCACTTGCCACAGCAGCTCCATCGTTTGCACAGGATGTTACAGCAAAGCTGAATCCTGCTGATGCGAACACAGTAATCCCTAAGGAAATCTACGGACAGTTTGCCGAGCACCTTGGTTCTTGCATCTATCAGGGACTCTGGGTAGGCAAGGATTCCGACATTCCTAACATCGACGGCTATCGCAAGGACGTCTTCGAGGCTCTCAAGGAACTCCAGATTCCTGTTCTCCGTTGGCCAGGCGGTTGCTTTGCCGATGAATACCACTGGATGGATGGTGTTGGTCCTCAGGAGAAGCGTCCTCGCCTCGTAAACAACAACTGGGGTGGTACCGTTGAAGACAACTCTTTCGGTACTCATGAGTTCCTCAACCTCTGCGAAATGCTTGGTTGCGAACCTTATGTATCAGGTAATGTTGGTGGCGGTACTGTAGAGGAAATGGCTAAGTGGGTAGAATACATGACATCCGCTTCAAACTCTACAATGGCTGAGATGCGTCGCAAGAACGGTCGTGAGAAGCCATGGAAGGTTAAGTACTTCGGTATCGGTAACGAGTCTTGGGGATGTGGTGGCAACATGTTCGTTGAATACTACGCAGACCTCTATCGCCGTTACGCTATCTACGCTCGTGACTATAGCGGCAACAAGCTCTATCGCGTTGCTTCTGGTGCCAATGGCGACGATGCTCACTGGACAGAAGTTTGTATGCAGAAGATTGGCAGCCTCATGCCTGGTATCTCTGTTCACTACTACGCAGTTCGCAACTGGGACAACCACGGTTCTGCCACAAAGTTCGACACAAAGACATTCTATGACAACATGGAACGTGCCCTCTACATGGAAGACCTCATCAAGACTCATGAGAATGTTATGGACAAGTACGACCCAGAGCATAAGGTTGACCTCCTCGTTGACGAATGGGGTACATGGTGGGACGAAGAGCCTGGTACTACAAAGGGCCATCTCTTCCAGCAGCAGACTATGCGCGATGCTATCGTTGCCTCTACTACATTCGACATCTTCCACAAGCACACAGCACGCGTGAAGATGGCTAACATCGCACAGGTTGTAAACGTTCTTCAGGCTATGATTCTCACTCGTGGCAAGGAAATGGTGCTCACTCCTACTTACCATGTCTTCAAGATGTACAAGCCTCACATGGACGCTACTTACATCCCTGCTACTATCAAGTGTGAGGAGATTCAGGCTACAGCCGACAAGAAGATTCCTTCTGCTTCCATCACAGCTTCAAAGAAGGACGGCAAGGTTACAGTTTGCCTTACAAACATCAATGTAGAGAAGGCACAGACTGTGGAAGTTGACCTCGGTGGCGCAGCTTCTAAGGTTATTGAAGGAACTATCCTCAACGCAAAGAACCTCGACGACTACAACGACTTCAACAAACCAACTCTCGTAGCTCCTGCTGCTCTCAACGTGAAGAAGGATGTGAAGATCAAGGATGGCAAGCTCTCTATCAAGCTCCCTGCTCATTCTATCGTAAGCCTCTCTCTCAACTAATTATAAGGTCACTCTAATGGATGGGGTGTAGGGTCGTAGGGTCACATATACATATATATGTATGTGACCCAGCGGCCCGACCCCGACCCAAATCCAAGTGGGGATTTATTCAGAAATATCTCTATCGTTTACGACTCGTAATCCTATCGATTACGGGTCGTTTTCGTATGAGTTATGGTACGTATTCCTTACAAATACGATGTGTAAAGCTAAGGGATATTCCAATAACTTCCACGGATATTTAAGGATAATCCCCCTTCTTTCCTAAGGATTTCTAAGATTTATTTTTTTGTAATAATATTTGAGAGAGTTCTTTGGCGCTCCTGCTTTTACGAGTTTGTCGAGGGTGCGTTTGGCATCTTCCTTCTTCTTCTGACGGAGCTGCAGGTCAACGGCTTGCAGGATGTATTCCCTTTTTGACGGATCAAGCTGGTAGGCTTGGAGATAATCGAATTCCGCAAGCGACAGATGGCCTTGTTTCTCTTCGATACCGGCACGTACCACCCATGCTTGCACGCTGTCAGGATATTGCTCCACAAGGAGGTTTGCATCGTCAAGGGCTTCTGTGTGATGGCTGTCCTTCTCGTTGAGGATGGCACGACCTGTGAGTGCGTGATAGTTCTCTGGCTCTTTCTTCAGTATTGCGTCATAGTCGGCACGAGCGAGACCGTAGTGAAACAGTCTTTCGTTGGCGTATGCACGGAAATAAAGGGCACGGAAATTCTCCGGCGAGAGGTGTAGAATGTTGTCGTAAACATCCTTTGCAGCCTGCCATTTGTCATCCTCCATATAGTCGGCTGCCTTTGAGAAACGCTGTTCCATAGTTAGCCCTGCGTATGGATCATCTACAACGGCTTCCTCTTGCCGTGGAGTAGGAGAGAGCGTAGAAAAACCAACTCCTTCCTCCTTCTGCTGTGAATAGGCAGAAAGAGAAAGGAGAAGTGATATTGATAGTAGTGTATTCCGCATTACGAATTCTGCGTTACGCATTAAATATTATGCGTTCTTGATGTAGTTTACTACCCAAGCGCCGACTTCCTTAGTGCCATACTTTTCGCCACCTTCAACCTGGATCTCTGGTGTGCGAACGTTAGCGTCGAGAGAAGCGTCAACAGCCTTGCGAACGAGAGCGCCTTCTTCCTTAAGGTCAAAGTACTCGAGGAGCATGGCTACAGAAAGAATCTGAGCGAGTGGGTTTGCGATGTTCAAGCCCTTTGCCTGTGGCCATGAACCGTGGATTGGCTCGAAGACAGGAGTAGAAGAGCCTGTAGATGCTGATGGGAGAAGACCCATAGAACCTGAGATTACAGAACCTTCGTCGGTGAGGATGTCGCCGAATGTGTTCTCTGTAACCATTACATCGAAGAATGTAGGCTCCTGGATCATGCGCATTGCTGCGTTGTCAACATACATGTAGTCGCAGTTTACTTCTGGATACTGTGGTGCCATTTCCTGTGCAATCTTTCTCCAAAGGCGAGAAGATGCGAGGACGTTAGCCTTGTCAACAACGGTGAGGTGCTTGTTGCGCTTCATGGCGTACTCGAAGCCAACCTTGAGGATGCGCTCTACCTCAGGGCGAGTGTAGTAGTTTGTATCGAGAGCTTCCTCTACGCCGTCAGCGTTTACAGTTGGCTCAACCTTCTTGCCGAAGTACATACCGCCAGTAAGCTCACGGATGCAGATGAAGTCAGCAGCTTCTACGAGCTCCTTGCGGAGTGGAGACTTGTGGAGAAGGCACTTGAAAGTCTGTACAGGACGGATGTTTGCGAACAAACCGAGCTTCTTGCGCATAGCGAGAAGACCCTGCTCAGGACGAACCTTTGCAGAAGGGTTGTTGTCAAACTTTGGGTCGCCTACAGAAGCGAAGAGCACAGCGTCTGCCTCTTCACATACCTGGAAAGTTTCCTCTGGGAATGGGTCGCCTACCTCATCGATGGCATGAGCGCCACAGAGAGCTTCCTTGTAACTTACTTCGTGTCCGAACTTCTCGGCAATAGCGTTCATGACAGCTACGCCCTGTTCCATGATTTCTGGTCCGATACCGTCACCAGCGAGAACTGCAATCTTGAGTTTCATATTTGTTTTTGTGTTATTATTATCAAAAATAGTGGTGCAAATGTACGAAGTTTTTTGCAATATATTGGCAGCAATCGCAAGAATATAACACTTATTACGATTGTTTTTGATATTTTACAATTTGCACAAAAAGAAAAGTGCCTCCTTGTGGGGAAGCACTTCTCGTATATTAACTATAAAGCTTTGTCGTATTAAACGATACCCTGAGCCATCATAGCCTTAGCAACTTTCATGAAGCCTGCTACGTTAGCACCCTTCACGTAGTTTACATAGCCGTCAGCTTCTGTACCGTACTTCACGCAGTTCTCGTGAATGTTCTCCATGATCCAGAGGAGCTTAGCGTCAACCTCTTCTGAAGTCCAGTTGAGGCGCTGTGAGTTCTGAGCCATTTCGAGACCTGATACAGATACACCACCAGCGTTAGAAGCCTTACCTGGAGAGTAGAGGATCTTAGCGTCCTGGAATACCTTGATA
>JAZLHI010000079.1:0-36537 GCA_045616725.1 Prevotella sp.
CCCAAATGCTCTGGAAACAGTCTCCCTGAACTTTACAACCAGCAAGAAAGCATGCGGAAAGCACGTTAGCGGAATGGGAATACTCTCTTACAACAAGAATGTGTATCTGCCAGAAAGGAAAAGCTATCTTTTTGAGAAGGAACCATATCTGAAAAAGATTATTCCACTTCTGAAGCATAAAGGCATAAAGTCTTGGAAATTCACTTGGGCACAGGGCGCAGATTTTGATGTCGATGCCAATATGGGTAAGGAGATTGCATGGGGTGAAAGTGTGGGATTCACAAACGAAGGTCACACCACAGGTACGATGTTTTTCATTCCTCGTGAGAAGAAAGACTTGGCAGAAGCTATCTTTACATCAATAGACAGCATCACACTTGCCCATACCGATCTCCATCCTGAGCAGAGATTTAGTTATGCATATAATGCTCCGGAAAGAGTGTTGCAGAACGTAGAAGCTAAACACATCACTCAGATGTTCAACGGTCGTATTGGAGAGCATGTCTCCACAAAAGTATTATTGGGAGCAACTCCAGAAGGCTATTACATAGCTGTGATGGATGTCACAAACAGCCTCTTTGTACCACACGAATGGTATAAGCTCAAGAGCTTTGTTGATGGCAAGAAGAAGTATATATAGGAGCCCCCCAGCCCCCGAAGGGGGAGCTTTTAATAGTTTAGTTAGGAAGAACTTGGTGACTAAAAGGTTGCCAAGTTTTTCGTTTATATTGGATGTGGTTTGATGTTTGTTTTATGTCAATTTGATTCAAAACAGCAATAATTATATGCAGAATGATGAAATATATGTAACTTTGCACGCGTATATATAAATAGAAAGCTAAATATTAACCTGATATGAAACCTATTAAGCTATTAACCTTATCCTTATTGTTACTGCTTGGCACCATGAATGGCTGGGCACAGAAGACTGTGGTTTGGGAGAAACCATTGTCAACTTTTAGTCGCATCTCAGAACGCTTTAGCATCAGCAAGGTGGAGTTCTGCGATACGGCTACCGTGCTTACTCTCCACTTTCAGTTCTCTTCCGGATTGCAGGTTGGTTTCACAAGCGAGACCATGCTACAAGCTGACGGCAAGGACTATAAGGTGAAGGGTATCAAGGACTATGCCCTCAACGCCGGAATAACCATCCATCAGTCGGGAGAACTCGACCTCGACATGATCTTCAATCCGCTGCCAAAGGGTGTGAAGTCCATGACGTTCAACATGCCGGGAGCGTTCACTATCAACGATATTCACGACCGCAACACACCAAAGGAAGGCATTACTGACACATATTGGCGCAACGACCGTACTGGCGATTGGATGCTTGGCGTGGGCAAGGATCACCTTGTTTACGACAGCAGAATATGGAGCATCACTTTGCAGACAGAGAAGAAGGGTGCTTATACCATCCATGCAAAAGACGCCAACGACGCCATAATCATCAATATCAGCAAGGAAAAGGCGGGCAAGCGCACTATCACGGTGGGCAAGGGACCTGTTGTAGGGAAAAATCTGAAGAACAGTCATGTTGAGATCCTTTTTAAGGAGAAAGCCATCTGCAGCTACATCACCACCAGCTATCTCCCTGATTACCCAGCCACTGTTCCCGATGCATCCGCATCGGGTTTGGGCCTCAAAGAAAACGCCTACCGCCCTGGCGATAGCATCACCATCATCGGCTGGTACAAGGACATGCCTCAGGAGATGCGTGACCTCAGCCATGAGTTTGAAGCCTCATACGAGGGCATCTTTACCGATAGCGAGAAGATGTACTCTACCCCTATCGACTCTCTCGGTTTCTTCACGCTCCGTATGCCTGTAGAGAACACTCAGAAGCTCTATTGCGACTGGCACCGAAGCAACGTTGAGTTCCTGGCTGAGCCTGGTGAGACATACTTCCTCCTGAAGGACTTTGCAGAGGACAAGACTCTCGTGATGGGACGTAATGTACGCTTGCAGAATGAGTGGCTGGCAAATTATACATATTACGAGAAAGGCAACTACCAGAGATTTCGTGAACTAGGAGGTGCAATGCCTTATCTCGCTAATTGCGACAGCCTTAAGAATGTGGCTCTTGCAAAACTCGATGCCCTGTGCAAGGAGCATCCTACGCTCTCTGCACGTACCGTCAATCTCCTACGTAACGATATTATCACCTCAGCAGGACGTTCATTGATGCAGGGGCGTTTTATGGCACCGAACTACACCCTGCCACAGGAATACGTTGACTATGTGACGGAGAACTTTTGGAAGAAGGTTGAAGGACCATACACCGCCCTTGGCAACAGCTATAACACCTTCATCCGCGACTATAGCGACTACTTGATCAGTCATCTGCCGGAACCTGACGAGATGCCTTCCATACATGCCATAAAGAGGGCGAACAGGGAAGGTAAGATAAAGCTCAGCGATGAGGACATGGTTATCATCAACAAGCATACCGCTGCCTACCAGACATTCAAGAAGGACATGGCAGAGGCTCCTGACAGCCTTAAGCAGAAGGTGGTGGACGACTTCAACAACAGCGAAGTCGTGACAAAGATTAATGCCATCTTCTCGCGCGAAGGTGTGCAGGAAGCTGTTATCCCAATCCTCAACATCTACAACTATGAACGATTCCTTACCGTTACCGATTCGCTCGGGTGGAACAAGACGCAGCAGGACATCGTGCTCGCTAGAAGGATTTATGACCTTATCGACCATGACCGTATGCCATTGAAGCCGCATATCCTCACCTTTGCTGATGCCAACATCGAGCATGAGGCTGCCAAGCAAGCCATCCATGAACTCAATGAAAAATACGAGGCTATCGGTAAGCGCACACTTTCTTCCGACAACCTCAGATCAAACGATGACGTAAAGGACCTCAGCGAAGGCGAACAGATACTTCGCAAGATAATTGAACCTTACCGTGGCAAACTCGTTCTGGTCGACGTATGGGGCACATGGTGCGGTCCTTGCAAGGAGGCTCTCTCACATTCTCAGGAGGAATACGAGCGCTTGAAGGACTATCCTATCGTCTATCTCTACCTCGCCAACAACTCGCCTGAAGAGAACTGGAAGAACGTCATCAAGGAATATAACATCACTGGCGACAACGTTGTTCACTACAATCTCCCATCAGCCCAACAGAAGGCTGTAGAGAACTACCTCCAGGTAAACGGCTACCCATCTTACAAGCTCATCGACCAAGAGGGTAATCTCCTTGACGTTAATGCCGATCCTCGCAACCTCAACGCCCTCGAAGGCTTGATAAAGAGAATCTTGGGAAAATAAACATAATAACAGAAAATGAAAAACAGGAAATGACAACTTGCCATTTCCTGTTTTTCTATATATCATTAAACTACGAAATATCCACTTTATTATAGCGCTTCAAGCATACGCTTGATGACTACAGAGCAAGAGATTTCGCGGTTGGCTGCCTCTGGGATGACGAGTGAGTTCTCGCTTTCGATGACATCGTCTGTTACGATGAGGCCACGACGAACTGGGAGGCAGTGGAGGAACTTACCGTTGTCTGTGACTGCCATGTGCTTGTCGTCAACAGTCCAGTCCATCATTGTCTTGTAGTCGTCAAGAATCTTTCCGTAATCCTCAGGATTTGTTACGCCTGGGCAACTCCAGTTCTTTGCGTAGATGAAGTCTGCTCCTTCGAAAGCCTTCATCTGGTCGTATTCTACGGTTGCATCACCAACGAACTGTGGGTCGAGCTCATAGCCCTTTGGATGTGTTACAACGAGGTCAACATCAGCGGCATTCATCCACTCTGCGAAAGAGTTTGGCACAGCCTGAGGCAATGCACGGCAGTGAGGAGCCCAAGTGAGGACAACCTTCGGACGCTTCTTCTCGGCTGTTGGCTTCCAATGTTCCTTGATAGTGAAGAGGTCGGCAAATGCCTGGAGAGGGTGAACGGTAGCTGTCTCCATGGCAAAGACAGGCTTTCCGCTGTACTTTATGAACTGATGGAGAACGGTTTCTGCGTAGTCGTATTCACGGTCAGTAAGACCAGCGAACGAACGAACGCCAATCATGTCGCAGTAAGAACTCATCACAGGGATGGCCTCAAGGAGGTGTTCGCTCTTGTCGCTATCCATGATAACGCCACGCTCAGTCTCAAGTTTCCAAGCACCTGCGTTGACATCAAGAACAATAACGTTCATGCCAAGGTTCATGGCCGCCTTCTGGGTAGAGAGACGTGTACGGAGAGAGTTGTTGAAGAATATCATCAGCAGGGTCTTGTTCTTGCCAAGATGCTGATACTTGTAGCGGTCGGCCTTTATCTCCTGAGCTTCTTCGAGAGCCTTGTTGAGGTCGCCGAGGTCTTTGCAGTTGATGAATGTTTTCATATTCTTTGTGTGGTTTAAGCCCAGCAGAAAGCGCTGGGAGGGTGGTTTTGTGTTGGATGGAGGAACAGGACCTGAAGTGGACACTTCTGGAACGGTGGCTGATTGGGGATTTAGTGGATTATAGCAAAACAGGAGCGAAATATCAATCTATTTTGCTCCTGTTCGTTTATTGTTTACTTTGGTTAAGCCTTTTGTTTAATGCGCTTTTGGACTTCAGCCTTGCTTATAGAGCTAACCTTAGTTAAGCTTGAGAGTTTCGCCTGGTTTGATTGTGTATGTAGTAGGAATACCGTTCTTCTTACAGAGCTGATCTACTGTCATACCATTATTACGTGCGATAGAATAAAGGGTTTCACCCTGCTGAACCTTATGGGAAGTCTTTGACGCTACTGGAGCCTGAGCAGTAACAGCAGGCTTTGCAGGAGTAGTTGTTACGGCTACTGGCTTAGCAGGAGTTGCCACTGGCTTCTGAGCTACTGGAGCCTGCTGCATAGCTGTCTTCTGGGCAGCTGAAGGAGTTGGCTTCTGAGTAATAGTAGTTTGCTGCTTCTGTGCAGGAGCTGCGGCAGGTGTACGTGAAGTACCAGCCTGAGCTATATGCTCTGAGCGACGGAATACGTACTTATTAGCCTTAACATCCTGATTTGCAAAGTCGAACATGAAAGCAGGATTGATAGCTATGCCGAGAAGACGAGTTTCGAAGTGGAGGTGAGAACCAGTAGAACGGCCTGTGTTACCACCGAGACCGATAGGCTGACCAGCCTTAACTGTCTGATTTTCAATTACAAGATGCTTTGAGAGGTGGCCATAAACAGTTTCAAGACCGTTATTATGACGGATAACGACATAGTTACCATATCCGTTTGGCTCGTACTTAACGATGCGAACCTTACCATCAAAAGCAGAAACGATTGTGTCACCAATGTAAACCTTCACGTCAAGACCCTTGTGCATACGACCCCAACGGCGACCATAACCTGATGTCACCACGCGGTTCTTTGTAGGCATTGCAAAATGGCGAAGATCTACTGTATAAGTTTCAGGAATGGCCTGATTGTGCTGGCTTACAGACTTATTGTTCCATTCCTCATAAAGATTGTTCGAAGGGGCTGCCGCATTTTCGCGCTTACGAAGATTGTGCAACATGAGAGTATCGACTGACTTCATCTTAACATCTGAAGGAGCGAGAGCTGCCATTCTATCTTGCGCCACGGCGGTGGTGGAGGCACAGAGTGCCGTTATTGCTACGAGGGTTAGTTTTTTGAGGTTTTTAATCTTTAATGTTAAACTCATAATTCTATATTCTTTTCTAGAAGGACAGGTCAGGAAAAATGGGGTTAAAAGCCTGTCCGGAGTAGGGAGTCAATGGACGCGTATTTGCGCTTTCAAAACCGAACTCGGGTGCAAAGGTATATAAAAAATCCCGAAAACTGGCACGTTTCGGGACTTTTTTCACTTTTTTTAATACTTTTAACAATCTATGCTAATGTAGTATCTCGGCAAAAAAACTATTTTTTCACAACATTCTTGCGAATATTAGCCTTCTTGACAGCAAGTTTCTGTGGCGCTTTCTTAACGCTTTTTGACTTGTTTTCAGATGCTGTAGCAGCTGTCTGGGCATCACACTTTTTCTCGCAAGCTTTCATTTCTGCCTTGCAAGCCTTTGCCTCAGCCTTACAAGCCTTCATTTCCTTGCACTGCTTACCTTCCTTGCAAGCCTTCATCTGCTTGCAGTCCTTGTTGTCCTTGCAAGCATTTTCACACTTCATTTCCTTGCAATCCTTCTTAGGACACTGAACTTTCTTATCACACTGAGCATTTGCTGTGAGAGCTGCCGACATAATCATTGCAGCGAGTAGTAACTTCTTCATAATTTTAATTGTTTTTGGTTTTATGCTGCAAAATTAGACCAAATTCTTTTATAATGCAAGAAAATTGTTTACTTTTGCAGAAAATTAACACTTTTAAATGAATATTGCGATAATTCTTGCTGCGGGAAGTGGCACCAGAATGGGCTCAAAAACGCCCAAACAATTCATAGAAATCGAGGGCAAGACACTAATGGAATACTCCATTTCAGCCTTTGAACAGAACGACAACATAGACGAGATTGCCGTTGTCACAAAGGAGGAATTCTTCCCTCTGGTAGAATCTTTCATTGAAAAGAACGGTTTCAGAAAGGTTCGAAAACTTTTGAAAGGCGGCAAGGAGCGATACGATTCATCGCTTGCTGCCATCAACGCATACACGAACGATGATGACTGCCTTTTCCTTCACGACTGTGTACGTGCGGGTGTATCACAGAATATTATAGATGAATGCGCACGAGGATTGGAGAAATACGATGCCATTGAAATAGGCGTAGAACCGACTGATACCGTCGTTGGCATCGACGAGGATGGTTGTATCACGGACATTCCCGTTCGTTCCATGCTCCGCAATGCCCAAACTCCACAGTGCTTCCGTCGTGGAACAATAAAGCGTGCCTTTGACATCGCACTGCAAGACCCTGACTTCAAGGCTACTGACGACTGTGGTGTTGTCCACAAATACTTACCAGAGGTGAAGATTTTCGTAGCAAAAGGTGAACAGGACAACTTCAAAGTGACCTTCCCAGAAGACATCGAACGCTTCAGGAAGATGTTGAAAAACAGATAGGTTCCAAGGGTTCCAAAGGTTTCAGAAGTTCCAAGGGTTTCAGAAACTACTCTTCCCAACCGATGACGTTCTTCATCGTGATTTCCTTCACGTCCTTCTTTGTGAGTTGCTTTGCCCAAGGGACACGATTGCCGTTCGAAGCACCTGCACCACGATTGTTATATTCAAGGTAACGGGATGTCTGTTCGTTGTCTTTGTTGCCCCAGTTATGCCAACCTTCAGGAAGGATGTGCTCACCGAGGTCGCAGTTCATGAAGAGAGTGTAAGCGTATGGACGCCAAGGTCTTCCGAGATAACACTTCTTTGCATTAGGCTTTGGAGCGTCTAATGCATCACCTACAAGAGGAGCATCTGGCGACATTGCACGAAGAGTACAATCGTTGAACACATAGCCATACTTCACATCCTTCGGAGTACTTGCCGCTGTGACGTAAGAGTCGTTCTTGTTTTCTATGAGACACTTCTCAAACCACACTGTGGAAGGGCCGAAGATGAAGTCGGTCGTGCCACAGATATAGCAGTCCTTGAAAAGCAGATGAGTATTCTCAACGCCAGTGAAAAGCGTGTCCTGATGACCAAGAAGTCGACATCCGAGTACGTGAATGCGATCGCCAGTGGTATGAAGAGCTACAGCCTGTCCCTTGCGAACAGAGTTATTCTCAATGGAAAGGTTCTTCAGTGTGATGTCGTTGCCTTCCACTTTCAATGTCCAAGTGCGGAAAGTTCCCATCGGATTCTGCGTACCAGCGATTGGCACATTGGCATGATCATCCCATGTGATGATGGTCTTGTCGGCATCTTCGCCACAGAGCTCTATGTTTGTAAGCCAGTGATGCACAGTGACTTTCTCCTTATATACGCCTTTCTTTATGAAGATCACCTTATGGTAGGTCATATAGGCACGGCACACTTCAATGGCATCCTGAACATTGCGGAACTCGCAAGAGCCGTCACGAGCCACAAAAAGGGTGTCCGGATTGTCGTACTTATTCGCAGCGCTAAGGCTTAACGAGCAGAGCGTCAGCAGTAAAAGAAGGTATTTTTTCATTATTTCGAGGTTTAGGGTTACCAATATGAACTTTAACGACCCCATGGGTCTCTTTCTCCATCATCACAATCGTATCTGCCTGAGCGAGAGCTATTTCAAGGTCGTGAGTGGAAAGGAGAATTGTCTTGTTGTAGTCGCGGGCAAGTTGCTTAAGCATCTCCATCGTGCGAACCTTGCTCGGATAGTCAAGGAAAGCTGTCGGTTCGTCGAGAAAGATGTATGGTGTCTGTTGGGCAAGGGCACGAGCTATCATCACCTTCTGACGCTCACCATCACTGAGATTGTTCACCTTTCGCGAAGGTTCAACACCAGTTATCTTCAAGCTATCCTCAACGATTGCCTCGTCTTCCTTTGACAGTCTGCCAAAGAAACCTGTGTAAGGCATTCGGCCCATGGCGACAAGTTCATAGACAGAGGTGTTCTGAACGTCAGGCTTATCCGTAAGAACGACAGCTATTTTCTTTGCCAAATCACGCTTTGAAATATCCTCAAGTAGCACGCCATCAACAAGGAGTTCGCCTGCCAACGGTTTTTGGAAGCCAGCCAGCGTGCGCAGAAGGGTGCTCTTCCCCACTCCATTCTCTCCGATAAGGCACGAGAGTTTGCCAGCCTCAAGCGATATGTTTATGCCTGAAGCCACCAAGCGTTTGGGATATCCTATGGAGAGATTCTTTGTTTGCATTATCTTTTTGATTTTCGGACTTTTCTAGGATTCTTATCGGAATCAGACTTCATGCCCTTCTTTTTCTTGTCAGAAGACTTATCTGCAAAGAGCAATTCCTCCAATTCAGCTATCCTTACGCTATCTCCACCTTCAGCTTTAAGCTCAGCCAATTCGCGTCTTTTGCCGAAGTCAGCCATCTTGTAAGCCTCTTCCTGTAGGAAGTTGCTGCCGCCATATTTCTCATATATTTGGCGGATGCGTCTTACATAGCCAACAGTCTCAGTACCACGCATATAGCCAAACTTCACGACCTTATGTCGATTGTATTTCGACTCTGCCAGGCAAAGCACATACGGAGCAATGGAATCCCACACAAGAGAAGTAACAGAATCCTCCTTTGCCAATGCTATTGCGTCCATGATATGCTTGCCACCGCCATTGTAAGCAGCGAGCACAAAGTTCTGGCGCTCGTAGGAACTCTCTATGAAATCGAAGTCCTTTTCAAGTTCTTTTATATATTTAGTTGCAGCCTTAATATTGTACTCAGGAGTGAACATGTCCGAGAACGACAAGCCGAGATGTTCTGCTGTCTCTGGCATTATCTGCATAAGTCCACGAGCACCAGCAAAGGATATTGCCTCCTTGTCGAATGTCGATTCCTGATAGCACTGGGCAGCAAGGAGTTTCCAGTCCCATTTGCAGTCTTTTGAATACTTCTTGAAAAGCGGATCATACTCTGAAAGATGACCTGCCTTGAGGTCAATATACATCGGATATTCATGGCGAACAATGCCACCATTGTTGAGCCAATCCCTTTCCATCTGCTCTACATAGCGTACAATGGAATCATCATACCAAACATAGAAGCTGTCGAGAAGTTCTTTGCTTGTAGCCTTGAACTCGCCAGGCTCGTCGCAAGCGCCGAAATCAGTCATCAAAGCCTTCATTCTAGCATTGACTTCCGTAGAATCCTTGCAAGAATCAGCCACGAGTTCCAAGCCATGATGCTTAGCGAACTCCTTCATTATAAGATACTGAGTGCCAAGCTCTTGACCATTGTACCTATAGTAAGTCTTGTCATCTATGGATGCAACAAGCCTTATCTTGCCACTCTCCTTCAACTCCTTGAAAGTCAAAGCGTGGGGAGGAGGCGTGGTATCGTTCAAGAATATGGTGTCTCCTTGCGGTGTTATCAAGCAGTTTTCCATTGAGTTACCCTTCTGGCAAGCAGCAAGGACAATCAATGAAAGGAATATTATGAAAGGGAATTTTCTCATTTAGTCTTGTGTTCTTTGCGTCATTTCTTAGCCCTTTGAGGCGTAGCTGTAGGAGCATATTCGTTGATGCTCGTTGGAGGATTGCTTACAGGCTCGTAACTTCTACCAGAAATCTTGTTTATGCCGCCGTAAGTTGCATAGCGGCGACGGATATTATCGACATAGCCAACAGTCTCTGAACCACGCATATAGCCATGTTTCACGATAGGATTGCGATAAGCTTCCGGCGTAGCAAGTTTTAGCACATACGGCTTGACCTCATCCCAGAAATATTGGTTCTTTCCGTCAGCCTTTGCCATTGCCATAGCATCACGGAGGTGACCAACGCCACCATTATAAGCAGCAAGTACGAAGTTTTGGCGTTCATAGCCATCCGGAACATCGGAGAAATCATTTGTCAACTCCCCTATATACTTGCAAGCAGCAGCGATACTCTTCTCCGGGTTGAAGATGTCTGCGGCAGTAAGTCCAAGATGCTCAGCGGTCTTTGGCATTATCTGCATAAGTCCCTTTGCACCGGCAAACGATTCCGCCTTAGGGTCAAAGCATGATTCCTGATAGCATTGGGCAGCAAGCAGTCGCCAATCCCAATCAGTCTGCTTGACATATCGCTTGAAATATCCGTCGTAGTCGCTTATCACGCCATTTACTGGATCGCGGAACATGTCGTAAACTTTTCTTCTGACGCCACCACTGGAAACGATTCTAGACTCCTTCTTCAGCATGTTGTTGATGAGAGTCAAGGTGACATGCTTCTTGAGAATCTTCTGAAGGTCAGGATTCGTTGCCTTGAAACTGCCCACAGTTCGGAAGGCGGCAATGTCACCCTCATTGTTGTTAAGGCGCTTCACAATATCAACAGAATCCTTGCATACCTCCACTCTCACACGAACACCAAGTTTCTGCGCAAGGTTTTCTATCAGCAGATACTGCGTTCCGAGCGAGCATCCACGATATTCATAATAAATCTTCGGACCACTTTCCGTAAGCATGATTATTTCGCCGTTTCGGATAAGGTCTGAAACGGAGAATGTATTGCTTGTGTCGCCGGTCAAATTACCGCTGGTGTCAAGTGTGTCTCCCCAGGGTGTTGTTATCTCATTTGAGCTGCTCTTTTTGTCTTCACAAGACAACATCAAGGCGGAGAGAATGAATATAATAGGTAGTAAATGTTTCAATTATCTTAATATTTTGGCGCAAAATTAGTTATTTTTACGCAAATCAGTGTAAATTATACAAAAAAATAGTATCTTTGCGCCGTATTTTTAAGATACATTTACAAATATTTCAAAATAAGAACAAATACAAAAACTAAATAAAGATGTTAAGAATCGCTATTCAGAGTAAGGGCAGACTCTATGAAGACACAATGAATCTGCTCACAGAATCAGACATTAAGGTTGGTTCTTCAAAGCGTACACTGCTCGTGCAGTCGTCTAATTTCCCACTTGAAGTACTTTATCTTCGTGATGACGATATTCCACAAAGCGTGGCTTCAGGTGTAGCCGATGTTGGTATTGTTGGTGAAAACGAGTTCTGCGAGAAGGCAGAAGACGCAGAGATCATCAAGCGTCTCGGTTTCTCTAAGTGCCGTCTTTCGCTTGCTATCCCTAAGGCTATTGACTATAAGGGCCTTGAATGGTTCAACGGCAAGAAGATTGCCACCTCATATCCTGTTATTCTCAACAAGTTCCTTAAGGAGAATAACATCACGGCTGACGTACATGTGATTACTGGTTCAGTGGAGATTGCCCCTGGCATCGGCCTTGCAGACGCTATCTTCGATATCGTGAGCAGCGGTTCCACTCTCGTAAGCAATAACCTTCGTGAGGTGGAGGTCGTGATGAAGAGCGAGGCTTTGCTCATTGGCAACAAGAACCTATCTCAGGAGAAGAAGGACATTCTCGCACAGATCCTCTTCCGTATGGAGGCTGTTCGTCAGGCAGAGGACAAGAAGTATGTCCGCATGAACGCTCCTAAGGAAAAGATGCAGGAGATTATCGATGTTCTTCCTGGCTTGAAGAGTCCAACGATTATCCCTCTTGCAGATCCTGATTGGTGTTCAGTTCACGCCGTTCTCGACCAGAAAACATTCTGGGACATCATCGGTAAGCTCAAGGAACTCGGTGCTCAGGGTATCCTCGTCACTCCAATCGAGAAGATGATTCTGTAAGTACAACCACATTCTCCACTCAAAGGAAGAACATAAATACAGCTGAAAAGATTACTTTTGCTAAGTATTTGGTATCCAATCTTTTAGGAAAAGCGAAAAAATCTCCCTGAGTTTTGCTCCAAAAAATGCATTTTTTGATGCGTATTCCTATGAGTTATGGTGCGTAATCCTATGAGTTATGATGTGTAATCCTAAGGAAAACGAGGAATTAACGTAAACTATCCACATGAAAATACTGAAAAATCCACAAACTACTGACTACGCTGCCATCTGCGCTCGTCCTGTCATAGACCTTGCTTCGCTCAACGAGACGGTCTCTACTGTCCTCGCTGACATCAAGGCTCGTGGCGATGAGGCCGTGAAGGAGTATGAAAGGAAGTTTGATAAGGCGGAGCTTTCTACATTGCTCGTCTCGCAGGAAGAGATTGATGCGGCAATGAATGAGGGCTCTGCCGAACTGCTTGACGCCATTCGTCTTGCACACTCCAACATCTCAAAGTTCCACGAGAGCCAGAAGTTTGAAGGACAGGTCGTAGAGACTTGCGCAGGCGTTCGCTGTTGGCAGAAGAGTGTTGCCATCGAGAAGGTAGGACTCTACATCCCAGGCGGCACGGCACCTCTCTTCTCAACCGTTCTCATGCTTGCCATTCCTGCCAAGATAGCAGGTTGCAAGGAGATTGTGCTATGTACTCCTCCTAATGCAGAGGGCAAGGTTAATCCTGCCATTCTCGCAGCAGCTGAGATTGCCGGTGTTAGCAAGATATACAAGATTGGTGGCGTTCAGGCTATCGGTGCTATGGCTTACGGAACGGAATCCGTGCCAAAGGTTTACAAGATATTCGGTCCTGGCAACCGCTTCGTGATGGCAGCAAAGCAGGCTGTCTCTCTTGGTGATGTGGCTATCGACATGCCAGCAGGACCAAGCGAGGTTTGCGTTGTTGCCGACGAGACAAGCAATCCTGAGTTCGTTGCAGCCGACCTTCTCTCACAGGCAGAGCATGGCATCGACTCTCAGGTTATCCTTATCTCTACCGATGAGGACATGCTCGCGAAGGTTAAGGTAGAGGTAGAGCGCCAGGTAGAGTTGCTTCCACGCATGGAAATGGCGAAGAAGACTCTCGAGAACTCAACTCTCGTTCTCGTAAAAGACTACGAGGAGGCTATGGCTCTCAGCAATGCTTACGCTCCAGAGCACCTCATCCTTGCATCAGACAAGTACGAAATGCTCGCTGAGAAGGTCATCAATGCAGGTTCAGTGTTCCTCGGAAACTACGCTTGCGAGAGCGCTGGCGACTATGCTTCAGGCACAAACCACACGCTCCCAACTCACGGCTGGGCAACATGCTACAGCGGTGTGAACCTCGATTCCTACATGCGCAAGGTCACTTTCCAGCATCTCTCTGCAGACGGTGTCCGCTCTATCGGTCGCGCAGTAGAACTCATGGCAGCAGCCGAAAGCCTTGATGCCCACAAGAATGCAATGACCGTTCGTTTGGAAAGCCTTAAACAATAAACAACAAATATTAAGTTTCCGTACAAAATAATTTTTATAATTATCAAGAATTAGTGAATTAGAGAACCAAAGGTCGGCGGTGCGAAGCAGAAAGTCAATTTTTATCCGCAAGGTTCTCTTATTCTCTTGAATTCAAAAGAATTATAAGAAAACAACAAAATAGAAATTCTCGAATTCACTAATTCTTGATTATAAAAATAAATATGATTACTTGCTTATGAAACATTTTCTTGCTTTATTATTTGCCGTTACATTGTTTGTCAGTGCTTCGGCACAGTCAAAGACTGGTATTGAACAAATTGTTATTGTCAAGGGACAGAAGGTTTCTGTAGAAGCTGTTGATCTCGGCTTGCCTTCAGGCACGCTTTGGGCTTCGTGCAACATCGGTGCCGCTTCTCCAGAGGCTTATGGCGACTACATTGCATGGGGTGAGCTTTTGCCAAAGTCTCATTATACGGCAAATACATACATGCATCTCAGACCAGAGGGAAACAATACTCCAGGACAGAGCTATCAGGCAGATGGCCCTTATCTTACAGCTTATCAGGTTCTTCCTCTCGACATAGCTGGCAACAGTGATTACGATGCTGCTTATTCTCGTTGGGGAGGCAACTGGAGAATGCCTAATCTCGGTCATTTCGATGAGCTTCGCAAGCATTGCAAATGGGAGCAGGCAGAGCTCAATGGCGTGAAGGGCTTCAAGGTGATAAGCAAGAAGAACGGCAACAGGATATTCCTCCCTGCCGCTAACCACCAATACGAGAACCGCCAGGCAGTCAACACAGAATTCCTTGGCTACTACTGGACATCCACACAGAGTTCTGACTGTTCCGCTTGGGCAATCAAGTTCAACGAAGGTAGAAATACCATTCAAAGTTATGGAACTTGGTTCTATTATGGAATGTCCATCCGACCTGTCTATGTGGTGAAGAAGGTGAAGAAAAACAAGAAATAATGAAAAGTTTACAAGAACTTACCCGCCCAAACATCTGGGCACTTGAACCATACAGCTCTGCCCGCGACGAGTATTCGGGCAAGGAAGCGCACGTCTTTCTCGATGCCAATGAGAATCCGTATAATGGTCCGTACAATCGTTATCCAGACCCTTTGCAGCGTGAGCTTAAGGCGCAGATAAGCAAGGTTAAGGGCGTTCCTGCACAGTGCATCTTCCTTGGCAACGGTTCTGATGAAGCCATAGACCTCGTCTATCGCTGCTTCACTCGTCCTGGCATTGACAATGTCGTAGCCATTGAGCCTACATACGGAATGTATAAGGTCTGTGCGGACATCAATGACGTGGAATATCGCAAGGTCCTTCTTAGCGAAGCCTATCAGATGAACGCAGAGGAAGTGCTCGCTGCTTGCGACGACAACACGAAAGTCATCTGGATTTGTACTCCGAACAATCCTACCGGCAATGACATCAGTCGCGAAGAGATTGAAAAAGTGCTCACAGGCTTTGACGGGCTTGTTGTCATAGACGAGGCTTACAGCGACTTCTCTCCTGCACAGTCTTTCCGTCTTGAGTTGGAGAAGTTCCCTAACATGATTGTTCTCAACACGATGAGCAAGGCATGGGCATCGGCAGGTCTTCGTCTCGGTATGGCATTCGCTCATCCTGACATCGTCTCTATATATAATAAGGTGAAATATCCTTATAACATCAACATGCTCACCCAGCAGAAGGCGAAGGAAGTGATTTCCGATTATTACCAGGTTGACGAATGGGTACAGATTCTTCTCCATGAGCGTGCAAAGATGATTGAGGCGATGAAGGTACTGCCACTCTGCGAGAAGGTTTACCCTACAAGCGCAAACTTCTTCCTTGCCAAGGTTACTGATGCCAAGGCTATCTATGACTATCTTGTAAACAACGGAATCATCGTTCGCAACCGTAACAAGATTGCTCTCTGTGGCAACTGTCTCCGCATAACCATCGGATCAAAATCTGAAAACGAAGAGCTTCTCATGGCGCTCCGCAATTACGAATAAATTAAAGTGAAGAACGAAGAGTGAAAAGTGAAGAATCTGAATTACCTTTGCTGACAGATTTCTTCAACGGTAACTTAAATTCTTCACTCTTCGTTCTTCACTTTTCACTTTCAAGCTAACCCTACCTAAAAATGAAAACAATTAAGAAATACCATGGAGTAGTAGTCCCAATGGCTACTCCAGTCACAAAGGATGGCTGCATTGATGTCGCAGCAGTAGAAAGAATCGTTGATAACATGGCTTCACACCAGTGTGCACCACTCATCATGGGTACTACTGGCGAAGGAAACTCTTGCTCCATTGCCGATGGCGTTGCTATGGTTTCAGCCGCTAAGCGTGCAGCCAACGGTCGCGTGTTGATCTATGTCGGACTTCCTGGCACTTGCATTAGTGACCAGCGCAAGGCGGCTACTGAGTTCATTGCTGCCGGAGCAGATGTCATTGCAGCAACTCTTCCAAGTTATTACGCTCTCACCGACGAGCAGATGGAGAAGTACTACACTGACCTTGCAGACTTCCTCACTGTGCCTCTCATGCTCTATAACATCACTATCACTACTCACATGAGCATTCCGCTTGAGGTCATTGAGCGTCTTTCGCACCATCCAAACATCGTTGGTCTCAAGGATTCAGAGAACAATCTTCCACGTCTTGAGGAATGCTGCAAGCTCTTTGCCGACTGTGAGGACTTCGCTTACTTCTGTGGTTGTGCTGCAAATTCATGCGCTGCTCTCAAGAATGGTGGTGACGGCATCGTGCCTTCTGTAGGAAACTATCTCCCACAGATGTATCAAGATCTCTATGAAGCAGGCGTAAAGGGCGACTTCGAGGAATGTGAACGCCTTCAGCAGCTCACTATCGAAATTGGCAAGATCAACACAGCTGGTCTCACTCTCGGTCAGAGTCTCGCTGGTCTTAAGGTCATCATGAACATGCTCGGTCTCTGCGAACCACACATGCTCGCACCTCTCACAGAGCTTGCACCAGAGCAGGTGGCTAAGATTCAGGCTGAAGCGAAACCTATAATTGAAAAGTATCTGTAAACATACCCACCATGCAAAACACTTATCTCCACTGGATAGACTCAACGATAGTTGTTGTCTCCGTCCTCTTGGCTATAGTTGTCGGCGTGTGGTTCTCGCGCAAGCAGAAATCCACTGACGCCTATTTCGCAGCAAGCGGCAATATCCCGGCATGGGCTGTCGGCATGTCCATGTTTGCCACGATCATCTCGTCTGTAACATTCCTTGCCTATCCCGGCTACGCATACGGCGGCGACTGGGTACTTCTCGTGCAAGGACTCATGGTGCCTATCGTTCTTGTCGGAATGATTGGCTTCATAGTACCATTGTACAGAAAGATTATCAAGCTCTCCACATACGAATATTTCGAGCGTCGTTTCGGTGTCTTTGCACGCTATTACAGCAGCATAGCCTTCCTCGTAGAGCACTTCGCAAAGATGGCAGCCATCATCTATCTCATGGCATCGGCTACGGAAGTCTTTGCCGGAGGATTGATAGACGCACAGACCATTGTCCTTGTCATTGGTGTCGTGGTGATCATCCTGACATACCTCGGTGGTATGGAGGCTATCATCTGGATGGATGTAGTGCAAGGATTCCTGCTTATCCTCGGTGGTATCGTGGCAATCATCGTACTTCTCACTTCCATCGATGGCGGACTCGGAACAGTCATTCATGAATCTTCTGAACAGAACCTCATCAACCTCGGCACCGAACATTGGAACCTCGTTGAGACTACATTCCTCGTAATGGTGCTCAATGGTTTCTTCTATGCCCTTCAGAAGTATGGTACAGACCAGAGCATCGTGCAGCGTTACCTCACAGCTCGCTCCGACAAGGAGGCAAAGAAGGCTTCGTTCATGGGAGTGTTCATGAGTGTTCCTGCATGGGCTTTGTTCATGTTCATCGGTACCTGTCTGCTCATCTTCTACCAGCAGAACCCAACGCTTCTTCCTGCCGACATAGCAAACGACAAGGTATTCCCTGAGTTCATCAAGACACAGATGCCTATCGGTATCACAGGACTCATAGTTGCTGCCCTCGTAGCAGGCGCAATTTCAAGTATAGACTCTGACGTAAACTGCATCTCGGCAGTCGTTGTTGAGGACTATTACGGACGAATGAAGAAGAACGCCACCGACAAGCAGAAGCTTCGCGTGGGCAAGATTTCCGTTCTCGTAGTGGGCGTACTCGCCACATACATCGCAACCCTCTATCTCAAGTGGGGCGGTCAGAGCGTTCTCGGCTCACTCTTTGCCATCTACGCAATCTTCTCAGCAGGCATCGTCGGCGTGTTCATCCTCGGCTTGTTCTCTCGTCGCACAAACAACCAAGGTCTGATCATCGGCATCGTGGCTTCAGTGCTCTTCACCGCCTATGCAGTGCTCACATCTACGAAGTTCGACATGGGCAATGGCAAGGAACTCCTTCTCGACCTCGGCTCATGGAACTTCCCTCACTCGACATACATGCTCGGCGTATATAGCCACATCGTAGTGCTCGTAGTAGGCTACATCGCCAGTCTCTTCTTCAAGACGCCTCTTGCAGACAAAGAACTGACTATCTACGGCTACACAAAGGAAGTTAAGGAAAATTGATAAGCCATATAGTGTTAGACACAGCGCATTACGTCTGAGGGCAACGCACCTCCCACTTTTTCCTCAGCCTTTCTTTTAAGCCGGGAAAACTTTCCTTCCTTAAGGAAGGAAAAGCTTCCCAATAAAGATTACGCCTTTCCTTCGTGGGGAAGGAAAGGCGTAAAGCTGTAGTTTAACGATTTAAGTTATGATAAAAAAGCCCTGAAAGCATTTACTTTCAGGGCTTTTTACAAGTTTTGAAATTACGTATTATTTCACCATCTTACCCCAGAGGGTGGTCTTCTTGTCGGCACTGAGACCGGCATAGACGATAGTAGGAACGCGTGGAGTAGCCTCCCAGTCAAGTTCGCGCTTGAGGTAAAGTTTCATGCCGTTGACGGTAAGGATGTTCTTTGTGGCATCGAAACTCCATGCCTGACCTGGCGACCACTTTGAATCTGCTGTAACCTTATGGTCAGCACCGAGTTCGAAGTCAACGGAAGCAGCCATCTTGCAGTTAGCATCCCAGATGTCTGTGCAACCGCCAAGGCTCACGTTCTGCCACTTACCCACGAGGTCAGCATCCTTGATAGCAGTCTGTGGCACAGCACCATAGCGCTCAGGGAGAACAAGTGGCCAGCCGTCTTCTGTCCAAACGATAGAACGAACACCACCAAGCATGATAGCGTTGCTATACTTATTACCACCATAGCCCTCAGGATAACGCTGCTGAGAAGCATAGAAGTAGTTGCCCTTGTTGTCATCCCAAACTGCGCAGTGGCTGATACCTACCCAGCCGTGATCGTTGCCGAACTTATAGGCGTGAGTCAGGATAGGATAAGCGTTGCCGCCAGTCTGACCATTTGTAAAGTCCTTGCCAAGGATGTCTGTGTAAGGACCGTCAGGATTCTTCGAACGTACTACGCGAGTGTTATAGGCAACTTCAAGCTGTCCGTAGGCAATGAACATATAGTAGTAGCCATCACGATAGACAACTTCTGGGCCTTCACTACCCTGCCAACGTGAGTCCCTGTCTGTAGATACGAGTCTTGTGAACACGCGCTTGCCGTAAGCAGCCTCGTTTGCAGCTCCCCAAGGATTGCCGAGCGTAGCCTTTGTCTTACCTGTAGCTGGGTCTATCTCAACGGCAGCAAAGCCACTATGCCAAGAACCGTAGATAAGCCAGTGCTTGCCGTCCTTAGCCTCAACGTAAGTAGGGTCAATGGCGTTGTACTTCCAATAGCCGCCCCAAACGCTTGCGCCGTTGTAGTTCTTCTCCTTGTCAGAATACTGAGAGATGACAAAGCCCTTGTCAACCCACGATGAAACCTTGTCAGGAGTAGATGTTTCCATCATACCGATAACGTTAGGAACAACGGATGCGGCAGACATCTTGTCGTTAGTAACGCCAACAGAAGGCATGTTGATAGAATAGTACATACGATAGACATTGCCTACCTTACGAACTACAGGAGCCCAGAAGCCGAAGCCGGAGTTTGCGCCATCCTTTGTATAGTCAAGAGAAGACTCGCCAAGTCCCATGGCAGCACGGATTTCATTGTGCTTCTCCTTTATCCACGAAGGAAGACCGCGCATGGTAGCACCCATGAATTCCCAATCGACGAGGTTCTTTGAGCGGCGGCAATAGAAGTGTCCGTGCTTGTTGTTCACGATGTCAGCATCATGAGGGTTTCCGTAACCAGCATCTGTCTGATACATGTAGTAGTAACCATCGTCAGCAAGCACAACGCTTGGGTCATGCACATTGCCAAGATTCCACTTCGAGCGGTTTGTCCAGTTGCTGATACTCGTGTAATCATCAGGATACGTAGGCGCCTTGTATGTATCAGGCGTTGGATCTGGTGTAGGGTCTGGAGTAGGATCTGGTTTAGGAGTTGGAGGCGTAGGCGTAGGATCCGCAGGATCATCGCTACCACAAGCAGTGAATGATACGCATGTTGCAAGAGCAATAGCTAGATAGATTAGTTTTCTCATAATAAAGTTTATATTCAATATTTGCGGCAAAGTTATTATTTTTTTTTGACATGGGCAACTGATTTAACAAAAAAAACTCCGCAAGGTAACGGAAAGTCAACTTGCGGAGTTTTTTTATTTACGTTTCAACTATCTTCTACCTATCTGCTTGAAAGCCTTAACCTTAGTTACCTCTGGCGTAAACTTCACGTAAGAGTTGTCAATGGTCAGATGATAATAGAAGTTGTCGCCATCGATACCGCTGATGCCGTTGTAGAACTGGGTGTAGTCAACACCATTGTTGCCGTGCATTATGAATTTGACGTCAGCAGTACCGTTGCCGTTGTTGGTAACGGTGAGGTCAATCTTTGCACCGTTCATGGCAGCGAGCCATACAGGCCATTCGCCCTGAGTGCCCTCGTGTGTGAGGTTAGGATTTCCATCATAGCCAGAACCCCATCCATAGTTGTCAGAACGTACTACAGCATACTCCTTGCCTTCAGCATTGGTGAGTACAACACAGAAGTTGTTCCAGTTGTTAGCACCACAGGAATAGTTGATGAATGACATTGAAGCAACTGTGTGACTAGGAACCTGAATCTTTGTAGAGTGCTCAGACCACCATGGTGATGAGCAGTCAGCAGCACCAAGCTGCGTATCGAATACCATGTGGCTTCCGTCAACAACGAAGCGGAAGTACATCTCGTCCTTGTCAACAGTGTTGATGCCATCGTATGTCAAGACATACTCCTGACCGTCGCTTCCGGCAATAACAGCCTTGACAGTAGCAGTACCATTGCCATTGTTGGTAATGTACTCAGTTACATGAGCGCCGTTCATTGCAGCACGCCATGCAGCCCAGTCCTCATCAGTTTCTGGCAGAGGAGACAGTGAATGTGTGCAAGCTGCATAGCCGTCACCCCAACCGTAGTTGTCGGCACGTACCACAGCGTACTCCTTTGAGCCGTCACCATTGCTGAGGATGGTCACGAAGTTGTTCCAGTTGTTAGTAGTTGGAGTGTAGTTTGTGAACGTTACGACAGTAGTCTGGCGTGGCTCAACCTTTACGTAGTCAGTGAATGCAGTCCACCAAGGAGTTGAGTTGTCCTCAGCACCAAGTACGGTTGGGTTAGGACAAACGTAGTTCTGAGTAAATGCAGAAAGTTCGTTTACAACCTTAATCTTTGCAATAGTAGCGATAGGATGGTCACAATTTTCGCCCTTGAATGTCTTGTTATAGATCACAGCAAGAGTCTTCTCGCCTACAGTCTCAATGTCTCCGCCTTCAACAACGTCAACAATGAGTTCAGTGCCGTTAGCCTGCTTAACAACGCCCTGTTCAAAAGTGATAGTAGCGCTGATAGACTCTTGGATGTCAGAGAGCTTTGTACCTACGAGAACCTCATCAGGCACACCGCTGAGCTTCATTGAAAGAGGCTGCTTGTCTTCAGCAGAAGTGAAGCCACCGATAGGCTCGATAGTAGAACCGAGGAAGTTGATGTATGAACCTTCAGGAACAATGAAACAACGGATGTTTGTGTTTGCAGGATCCAGATTATAGTTGTTCTCACCCACAAAGTCGAATGGCTGCTTGTAAGTCTTTGTAGCCACGCCGTTTGTAATTGTAACGTAGAAATGATCCTCAGTGCGGTCAACAGTAAGAGTAACCTTACCAGCAAGCTTATGCACATTGGCATCTTTGTTTTCTGCATCTGGAGACAGAAGGAGAGAGCTCTCTGTATATTTGAACTGGCTTCCGTCTATAACACCTATATACTTCTGATCTGTAGCATCATTACCCCAGTTAGAGTTGTACTTTGTTGCATCTCCAGTGGCATCAAAACGTATTGCGCCATACTCCTTGTAGCCAGAGCCACCACGCTCATCGTCCGTTGCAATGATAAGGGCAAAGTTCTTATAATAAACATCATCACTTGGATTGATGTTAAGGTTGAACTGAGCTTGCCATTTTTGACCAGCAGGAACTACATAGTACTTAGAGAAATCAGCCCACCAGCCAGAAGAGTAGTTTGTTTTACCAACTGTATAAACGTCTTCTTCCAATCCAACAATTTCTTCTTCCCCACCACCTTTAGTCGCAGCGATAGAGTCAATCTTCTGTTGAATCCAATCTGGAGAATCAACTCCGTAGAGATCACCTCCCTCACAACTTGTCATCGCCAGCATACCGAGGGCAGCAGAGCAGAACACAGTTGCTATTTTATTTAGATATTTCATATAATTATAGTTTTCTGTTTTCGGTTTTGAGTTTTGGGTTAATAGTTTCTTGTAAGGTAACAACTAAAAACCAAAAACTCAAAACTTATATTATTAATTATTTTACAACTGGGTGAACCTTCCAACCCTTACCAGTGAAGTAAGAAGAGTTGTCTGTACCATTGTTTGCAGAGTTACCCTTCAGGTTAGAGTTATCATTGAGAGTGTACTGATAGATAGGGAGGAACTCATGACCTGCGAGATAGTTGTCGAAAGAGCTCTTTGAGCAAGATGAGTACTCTACAGGATCTTTTGGAGTGTAAGTGATCTTGCCTTCGTCATAATCAGACTTCTTCCAAAGATTGAAAGCACCATGCTCCTTGAGCTGCTGGAGGCGGCCTTCATTGTGGAACCATCCCCAACGGATGAGGTCAAGACCACGACCGTACTCACATCCGAACTCCTTTGGACGCTCTACGTTGGCAATCTGCTCGAAGAGCTTGTCTGGATTATTTCTGAAATCATCAGCATTGAGATCAGCAAGGTTAGCGCGACGGCGAACGAGGTTGATATACTTGATAGCTTCATCCACGTTGCCACCAGTTTCGTTGATACATTCAGCAGCACGGAGAAGAACGTCAGAGTAACGCATCAAGCGGAGGTTGATACCGTCACGAAGACCAGTTACGACCTTCTCATATTCACCTGTACGGAAGTGAGTCCACTTAGCGATTGGGAGACCACCATTGTTGTTGTTCGTAACGATGATGTTGTCAGGAGTCATGGTCTGTGTGTAAGCCACATTACCAAACTCGAAACCTTCCCAGTCAGCCTCGTATGTACCAATTGTCCAGTAGAGACGTGGATCGAGCTTACCGTCCTTTGTGCGCTCAGCCTTGAAGAGCTGATAGAGCCATGGAGATGCAGAGATGTCTGCCCAACCACCGAGGTCGCCAGGAGCGAAGTTAGACTCGATGGCAGAACCCTGAGTAGCGTTTACGGAAGTGTTCACTGGAGTCCATTCATCGTCTGTACCCTGCTGGTCCTTATCGAGGAACTGAATCTCGAAGAGACTCTCGTCATTGTTCTCGTAAGCAGCACCTTCACGGAAGTTGTCACCATAGTTAGGCATGAGCTTGTAGAAACCATAGAGCTGCTTGCCACCATCATTCTCGCTTATAATGCCCTTGAGAATATCGAGTGCCTCAGTATATTTATGACGCTGCATGAGAGCACGAGCGTAATAACCTGCAGCAGCGCCACAAGTAGCACGTCCCTGAGCCCATTCGCCTTTAGCGTCGCGTGAAGGAAGCAGTTCCATAGCAGCCTTGAAGTCACTTTCTACCTGATCCATTACAAGGTCAAACTGTGCGTTAGGATCGTCATTACCTTCCACCTTGTTTGAAGCGTAGAGGCCATCAAGAGAGCCATACTGATTATAGTCTGTGATGAGAGCTGGGTTCTGATAGTAGGTAGCAAGGTTATAGTAAGCGAGACCACGGAGGAAGAGAGCCTGACCGTAAGCACGCTTTACAGCCTCTGTCTGTTCCATATTAGTCTGCTCTACACGAGTAGTCACGAAGTTACATACATTAATAGTATAATACCATTCACGCCATGACCACATACAGATTTCGTCGAGAGCAGAAACGTTGAGGTCGTCGAATGGGAGATACCATACCTGAGATGAGTTCCATGCCTCGTCACCACGGCAGACATCAATATTATAACCTACACGACCGTATGAACCTTCCATACGAGTGTGATTGTAAGCAGCAATGACACACTCTTCAAGATCCTTGGCATTGTTACCAAAGGTAGATGTGGTCTGCTGGTTTGGGTTTGTCAATTCCAGCTTATCTTCGCAAGAAGAGAGAGTGCTGAGCCCTAACATGAGGGCGAGTGAGATTTTATATAGTTTCATGTCTTGTTTCTTTGAGGTTTTGAGGTTATGAGGTTTTGAGGTTGTGAGGTCCTTATAACCTAAAGACCTTAAAACCTTATAACCTATCAAGTTATTACTTAACAGTAACGATTGCTATACGGTTAGCGTGTGAAGTGTCAGCACCCTTAGCCTCTGTGCGAACTACGTTTACGCCCTTCGACTTGAGGTAGTCGGCAACAGCGTCTGCACGCTTCTGAGAGAGTACTTCGTTAGCCTGTGGATTGCCGTCTGGAGAAGCGTATGCTACAACCTCAACCTTTGCACCTGCAGGGATGCCTGCAAGTTCTGAAACGTTGGCAATCTGGTAAGAGTTAACCTCGAAAGTAACGACGTAAGTGTTCTGTACCTTTACTTCCTTAGCCACTTCTACAGGAACCTTCTTCTCAACAACCTTTTCTACGACCTTCTCTACAACCTTCTCTACGACCTTCTCCTGTGGAGCTGAGTAGTTAGGAAGAACGGCAGCCTTTGGCTTGCTTGAACCGCCACCGAACGAGAAGCGGATACCAGCCATGAATGTGCGTGGAGTTGGGAATGAGCAGAAGTTGTAACCTGGAGTGAATGTGCCACCAGCGTAGTCAACATTGTATCCATGATACTTTGTGAATGTATAGAGGTTCTGAGCCGATACATAGATGCGAGCACCTGTTACAGCACCGTTGAACCACTTGTCCTTGAAGTTGTAGCCAAGTTCTATGTTGGCAATCTTCCAGTAAGCAGCATTCTGAATCTTGCGTGAAGAGAAGAGGTCGTTCCAGTTCTCGCTTGCACCAGCAGGACGATCTACGTATGTGCGTGGTACGCTTGAGAGATATGTAGAGCCATCCTCTGACCAACGGTTAGCATCGAGCATGTCAGTTGACTTGTTTGCCCAACCGTAGCATGAGTTGAGAGAGTTGTAGATGTCGTCTGTTACGTGATAGTTGAGAGCACCGAAAGTAGAGATGCTGAGGTCGAAGCCCTTATACTCAAGACGAGCAGAGAGACCGAAGTTCATGCGTGGCATTGCATTGCCAAGAACAACCTGGTCTTCAGCATTGATCTTGCCATCACCATTCATATCCTTGTAGAGACAGTCACCAACCTGTGCACCTGGCTGGCTCTCCTGAAGGGTGCCATTCTCATCTGTATAATATGGGATGTCATCTACTGTGCGGATGATGCCTTCATATACCCATCCGTAGAACTGACCGAGCTCACGACCTACGTAAGTGATGGAAGTACCATTGATAGACTTCTCGTTACCGAAACCAAGGGAAGTAACCTTGTTCTTGAGTGTAGAGAAGTTAGCAGAGATGTCGTACTTCAATGGGTGGTCATGGTTACGATAAGTTGCAGCGAACTCGAAACCGCTGTTCTCCATTGTTGCGGCATTCATTGTAACAGCTGTGTTGGATACACCAGCATTTGTTGGCACTGGAACAGCGTAGAGAAGGTCTTCAGAGATATTCTTGTACCACTCAGCAGTGAACTCCAAGCGGTTGTTCCACATTGCGATATCGATACCAGCGTTCCAAGTCTTCTTCTTTTCCCACTTGAGGTTGTCGTTAACGTAAGTAGTAACAGCAGAACCTGTTACAGGAACATTGCCGAACGAGTAAGTCATGTTGTTACGCATCATGGTTGCCTGGTAAACGTACTCACCGATATTCTCGTTACCGAGTACACCGTAGCTTCCACGAACCTTGAACATGTTCACTACATTGTGGTTGAATGGGAAGAACTTTTCACGGTCGAAACGCCAACCGAGAGAAATTGAAGGGAATGTTTCCCAGTTGCTCTTAGGGTTAAGGCGTGAAGAACCGTCACGACGAACGATTGCAGAGAGGAGGTACTTCTCGTCGTAGTTATAGTTCAAACGAGCGATGTAAGAAGCGAGGGCGTGCTTGAACTCAAACGACTCACCGTTGGTCTCCTTGGCATTCTGGATCTGGAGGAAGTAAGGCTCGTTGAGCTCGATACCCCATGCAGTGAGTGTGTTTGTATTCTCTTCTTCGTATGTCATACCTGCAACGAGGTCGATGTTGTGCTTACCGATGCTACCGTTATAGTTGATCGTATTTTCAATAAGGTAATCAGCATAAGTACGTGAACCCTTTGTAAGACGCTCGTTACTCTTGTCGAGATATACACGGTTAGACTGGATCCATGCAGAGAGGAATGTGTTGTCCTGAGCGTGAGTCTTAGAGTAAGAGAGGTTGAGGTTGTAGTGGATGTTGTGGTTCTTGCTCTTGATGCCGAAGAGGTTGAAGAGATCTACGTCAGCAGAACCAGTAGCGAGGATACGGTCAACGAGGGTGTTGCGCTTGAGGAGGTTGTTTACGAGCAATGGGTTAGAAGCAGAGATGTCACCATGAATCTTGTCATAATAAACACCATAGCCATATGCGTCGTAGTTGTAACCATTGGCAGCACCTACCTTATCGTCAAGCACCCATGTAGAAGGATCATACGCCTTGATTGTAGGCTGCATGAGGAGAGTACCACGGAGAACGTTTGTAACGTCGCCATAGAGACCCTGAACATACTCTGAGGCATTAGACAGACCCATGTTGTCCTGGTTAGAATGAGAGTACTTCAAGCTTGTGCGGAACTTCACGAACTTAGTGTCCATAGTGTTGTTCACAGTAGCAGTGAAGCGGTCGTAGTTAGGACCAGCACCTTCGAGTGTACCCTTCTGCGAGAAGTAGTCGAGACCGATGTTGTAAGTATTGTTCTGACCACCACCGGAAAGGTTTACGTTGTGGTCCTGACGGATACCTGTCTTGAATACTTCCTTGAACCAGTCTGTGTTTGTGTTGTCCATGAACTGATACTTGCCAGTTTCCTGATTGTAAGAGTAGCCTCCTGGGAGTGTAGTGCCAGAGTTGTTGGCAGAGACACCGAGGTAGTTGCTGTACTGTGCAGCATCCATCACGTCATAGACATCGCTTGGAATGAAGTCGGCACCGAAGTAACCAGAGTAGTCAACGCGGAGAGGTTGCTCCTTCTTACCGCTCTTTGTAGTGATGATAACGACACCGTTTGCAGCACGCGAACCGTAGATGGCACCGGCAGCAGCATCCTTGAGGATCTGGATAGTCTCGATATCGTTTGGAGAGAAGTCGCGGATTGTAGTACCCATTGGCACACCGTCGATTACGTAAAGAGGTGCTGTAGAACCGAACGAACCGATACCACGGATACGTACAGAAGGGTCTGCACCTGGCTGACCGTCAGAAGTAATCTGCACACCGGCAACCTTTCCCTCAAGCATTGTAGAGATGTTTGAGTTTGAGACCTTCTTCATCTCTTCTGCGTTCACGATAGAAACAGAACCTGTAAGGTCTGCCTTCTTCTGAACACCATAACCTACGACTACAACCTGGTCGAGCTCAGTGTTGTCAGACTCAAGCGTGATAACACCGATGCTACCATTCTTAGCCTTTACAACCTTCGACTTGTAGCCGATAGACGAGATCTTAAGGTTTGCATTAGCAGGGACCTTGATCGTGAAATTACCGTCGAGGTCGGTAATTGCTCCCTGAGAAGTACCGTCAACAACAACCGTTGCGCCAATCATAGGCTCACCGTCCTGGTCAACGACCTGTCCGGTAACAGTAACTTCCGACTGTTGAGTGGCATGCACCTCGTTAGCACCGTTTGCCAATACAGTTGATGGAACTGCAGCAAACAGAGCGAGACCTGCCATCAAAAGAAACTGGAATTTCTTCATGTGTTTGTTTTAGTTTTAGTTAGTTATATTTAGTAAATGTTAATTATACAATTTAATGTGTTAATCTGGTAGAAAATAGTCATATCGTCCTAAAATTGTTGTGCAAATGTAAAAAAATAAATGCTTACTCTTCGTCTGTTTCAAAAAAATGTTTACTTTTGTGGCGAAATTTTGAAATACATTTCTCACATTTGACCTTGATTTGACAATATTGTGTTAACAAGTGTAAAAATAACCATAACTAACATATCAAAAATAACATGAAGAAAAGACTCTTCCTATCATCTCTTGCGCTGGCCGCAGCAACATTGCTTCCTGCACAGACGCACACTCTCGATGTGAACGCCAAGAAGATTGGTGCTCCCATCCAAAGTACAATGTATGGCATGTTCTTCGAGGACATAAACTACGCTGCCGATGGCGGCCTATACGGTGAGCTCGTCAAGAACCGTTCTTTTGAATTCCCTCAGACACTCATGGGCTGGCAGGCTTTCGGCAACTACCAGATCATGAACGATGGACCTTTCGAGCGTTGTCCTCACTATGTAAAACTCTCTGCGGCTAACCACAAGGATCGCCGCACAGGTCTCGTAAACGAAGGCTACTTCGGCATCGGTGTAAAGAAGGGCGAAAGCTACAAGTTCTCTGTTTGGGCTAAGGGCAATGGCGGCAATTCTGCCATCCGCGTTCAGCTCATAGACCCTGCTTCCATGGGTGAGGAGCAGCAGTTTGTTGAGGAGAAGCTTGACATCACTTCACAGGATTGGAAGAAATACACCGTGACTATCAAGTCGCCAATTGATTTTGAGAAGGCTCAGCTCCGTATATACCTCAACTCCACAAACGGCGTTTCGCTTGAGCACATCAGCCTCTTCCCTGTAAACACTTTCAAGAATCGTGAGAACGGTTGCCGTGCAGACATCGCTCAGGCATTGGCAGACTGCCATCCAGGCGTATTCCGTTTCCCTGGCGGATGTATCGTAGAGGGTGTTGACCTCGAGACTCGCTACCAGTGGAAGAACACTGTTGGTCCTGTAGAGAACCGTCCTCTCAACCAGAACCGTTGGGAATATACTTTTGACCATCGCTACTTCCCTGACTACTACCAGAGCTACGGTCTCGGCTTCTTTGAGTTCTTCCAACTCTCGGAGGACATCGGTGCAGAGCCACTCCCTGTTGTAAGCTGTGGTCTTGCATGTCAGTTCCAGAATGGTAATGCTGGTGCCAAGGATGCTGCTCACGGTTATGTAGCCAGCGCACACGTTGCAATAGCAGACCTTGAGCCATACGTCCAGGATGCTCTTGACCTCATCGAGTTTGCCAATGGCGACGCAAGTACAAAGTGGGGTAAGGTTCGCGCTGACATGGGCCACCCAGAGCCATTCAACCTCAAGATGATCGGCGTTGGTAATGAGCAGTGGGACTACGAGGACAATGCTGCTTACACAGAGCGCCTCGCAGTATTCATGAAGGCTATCCGCGCCAAGTACCCTACAATGAAGATTGTCGGTACTACTGGTCCTGACTCTGAGGGCTGGAAGTTCGACATCCTCAAGCCTAAGATGAAGGAGATGAAGGCTGACCTCGTCGATGAGCACTTCTATCGTCCAGAGTCTTGGTTCCTCGACAATACAAACACTCTTCGCTACGAGAACTACGACCGCAAGGGCCCAAAGATCTTTGCTGGCGAATATGCTTGCCACGGAAAGGGCAAGAAGTGGAACCACTACGAGGCATCTATCCTCGAGGCTGGCTTCATGACAGACTTCGAGCGCAATGCTGACGTTGTTCACATGACTGCATACGCTCCTCTCCTTGCTCATGTTGAGGGTTGGCAGTGGCGTCCAGACCTTATCTGGTACAACAACACTTCTACTTTCAAGACTTGCAGCTACTATGTTCAGCAGCTCTACGCTACAAACAAGGGTACGAACATGCTCACTCTCACTATGGACAAGAAGCCTGTTGCAAATCTTCCTGGTCAGGATGGTCTCGAAGCAAGTGCCGTTTACGACAAAGCTGACGGCAGCATCATCGTGAAGGTTGCCAATGTTTCAAAGTCTGCACAGCCTGTAAGTGTAAAGCTCAATGGCCTCAAGGCTGCTTCTTCTGCAGAGGTTTCAACTCTCCACTGCACAGAGATGGACGCAGAAAACTCTATCGAGAATCCTAACAAGATTGCTCCTAAGAAGTCAACACTCGCTGTATCAATGGACGGCAAGACACCAGTCCTCAACGACCAGCTTCCAGCAATGAGTTTCAAGGTTTACCGTATAAAGTAAGCCTCTCTCCCCCAGTGATTTAAGCACGTAAAATGCCCGACGCGGATGCGCCGGGCATAATTCTTTATTATAATCTTAAGTCTCCCTTTAAGCGATGTGCTGAGCCTATCGAAGTAGGAGATTTAGAGGGTCTTTACTTTTTGATAACCTTTTTACCGTTCTGGATAGCGATACCCTTGAACTCCTTGTTCACGCGCTGACCAGCGAGGTTGTAAGTACCGTTAACCTGAGCCTTAACAGAAGTTGTAGCGTTGTTGATGCCAGCAGCTTCTTCATCCTTATCGCACTGCTCCTTAGTATAGTTGCCCTGGAGAACATAGATAGGAGTCTCTGAAATGAAGCCACGACCTACGACATAAAGCTTGCAACCGCGACCTTCTACACCTGCAGGAAGTGGATCGCACTCAAGAGAAATTGCTACGCTTGGGTCAAACTCATCCTCTGTTGTTGCCTCCCAACTAGAGTTATCTACGCTATAACCAAGAATCCATTCTGGGAACTCTAATTTTCCTTCTACATCAAGATAGTAATTTTCATTACCTTCCTCATCAAACCAAGAGAATGCAGTGTTTGCCATAACACCCTTGAACTTAGGGTAACCTGCATTTTCTATAGTCTGAGCATCAGCAGAAACCTTAAGCACGTTGAAATCAGCGATATCCTCATCCTGATCCTCAGCAGAAGCAGTTTCCCAAACAAGAATCTTGTCAAACAAAGCATTGAATGTGACTGGTGCAGAAGCAGCACCTACACTGAAAGTACAAGCAAAAGCAGCCTCATCAGACTCATCTGCTACATTGTAACAGAGGTTGAGACCTTTACCTACAGGGAATACATCACCAATGTTAGCAGCGCCATAGAAGCCTATATCGCTATGTGCACTGTACAATACAATTACAGAAAACTCCTGATCAAGAACAAAAGGAACTGGAACTTCTTCGCCAGTAAGCTCATCAACTTCCTTGTTAGCGAACACTGCTGTGATAGGAGCGAAACCATAAGAGTTCTTCTCCTCAATAATAAGATCCTCTGGCTTGCAAGTAAGAACTGCCAATTGATTGCCCTCTGCATCAACAATAAGCATCTTGAGTTCCTCACCAGCAGGAAGTGGGTTATCGCCATAAGAAAGTGACTGAATGAAGACACTCTCTACATACATAGGAGACTTTGGTTTTGCATAATCCTGTGCGTAACCATAGCTACGGTATGTAGCACCATTAGCTACATGTTCACCAGTACCAAAAATGTATTTACTTGAAAGATAACCTGTGCCATAATATGCAGTTACAACATGTACATCCATGAATGTAAGTGGAGAAACCTCATCCCCAGGAAGGAAGTAAGCTTTCTTTCCACTGCCGCTATCAAAACGGGCATTCATCAGATCAGTATAATTGAAAGTGTCATTACCATCAGCAGATGCGAGTGTATATGTTGATCTCTGATAGCCTGCATGAACACTAAGAATCAAGTCTCCGTTTGCTTCTGCAATCTCTGTAACGTCAGTATTACCAATGAACCATTTTGTTTCTGTTGGATTTTCAGACTTGTTCTTTGCAGTAAAATCTGTGAATGCAGGAACTGTGATAAAAGAAGCACCATAGCCGCTGCCACTCTCATCCCATCCATAGAAAGGAATACCTTCCTCAACCTGATACCAGAGACCTGTGGCCTGAGACTTCTTCATGCCTTTCGTTGTTGTTGCATCAACTCTCTGTGCCATAGCTTTCTCAGAAGAAAGTTGAGTCATTGGCATCTTAGCTGTCTTTGCCTCAGCATTTTTCTTAAGAAGCTGAGCATTAGCTGTCAAACCTGTGAAGGCTACAGCAGCGAGAAGTAAAAGTTTTCTCATAATAAATAATTTTAATTAAACAAATGTTGGTTTATGATTTTTGTGTTCTGAACACGGAGCACACAGCCTTGCACTTATTTGTACTTTGTGCGTGTTCCGCGTTCAATTTAATGTTCCAAATTACTCCTTTCCTGATTCCGCAGGGAAAGTGATGTTCATAACGAACGACTTGTTTGTATCGTCAACACTAGTGAACTTCAAACTGGCAACAGCAAACTTATCCTCTGAAGGATTAGAGATTGTATATGTGCCAGCAAATGCCTTGATGTATTTCTCGCAGTCAGGTATGTTTGTGAGAATGTTCGCAGCACCGGTATTGTAAGGACCTACGTAAGAGAGAGTAACCTTGTCATCTGTTCTTGAGATATTATAAAGGTAATAGAGGGTTACTGCTGTACCTGTACGAGGCTTATACTTGATGGTAATAGTGCAATTACCTGTTTCATCAGCCTTTTCAAGAGAAAGTACAGACTCGTTGAGAGTGTAATTCTTTGACTTGAGCGCACTCTCTGCAGCTGTCCAAAGAGCCTTGAAAGAATCGCTCATATCGCAGCTCTTAAGCAGTCTGGCACCAGTAATATCACCAGCAAGAAGACCATCACAAAGAAGTTCATGACTTACAGGAGGAGTGATACGGGCATTACCTTTCTCACCGACAAACTCCTGCTTCTCAGCATCAAAGACGAAATTCTTCTCAACGAGAGTAGAGTCGCTGTTATAGAAGTCTTTGTTGTAACGCATCTCGTATTTTCCGCCATACTTGGCAAGAAGGTATGAGTTTGGCTTGCCAAAGAACACTGGGTCTGTGCCGAATGGGTAATACTCAGGAACCATCGTGTTCATGTCATCAAGACGATAGACATCCTCTCCGATGTGAAGAAGAGCATAGTTCTTCATGCTTGTAGGGAAGATCTGCTGCATCTTGCCATCGACATCAAGGAGATACTCTTCAGGAGTAACGTCTTCATCAATCATCTTGAGACGGCTCTTGAGGCCACGCTTCTTACCACGGAGCATGACAACCTTATCTGGATCTTCGTTCTCATCGTAAACGAAAGAGAACTCATAGTCACCCATGTAGCCTTCACCATCGTTGAGAGGGTCAGACCATATATGGATGAGGTTATTGTATGTGCTGAAAGAAAGCACTGGACCCTGGTCGAGGATGATGTCCCAAAGCGAAGATTCGACCATAACATTATGTTCCTGAGAAGGATCGCCTGACACCATAACAGTACCATCCTTATAGAACTTCAATGCGTAGAGCAAAGCGCCATCGTCAGCATCGCCTGTTGGATAGTACTCGAAAGCCCAGCCGTAAGGAGCCTTTGTTAGGAGCTCTGAATATTTTGATTCAGCTTCGTTAAGACGCTCTGCTGCCGACTTGTCGAAGATGAAATCGTCTTCAATGGTGCTACATGCCGTGAAAGAAGCAGCTGCAGCAGAAATCAAAAGTATTGAATATATTTTCTTCATTGTTTCAGGTTCTTTAGAGCGTTACTTGATAAAATCAAAGGTATCTACCGTATTGTAGTTTCTCATCTCATTAACGAGATACTCAACGAGGGTAGGCATACCTCCGTATGGCTGGAGGATTCTGTTGACAGCCTGTCCTCTCTCGTCGTAAACGATCTCGCCATTCTCATCCATTACGTATGAACGAGTAAGAACAGCATTACGGAGCTTGTCAATATCAGCATTATAGTGCTCCTTCATCCATTCTCTCAAGAGAGAGAGCTTCTTGAGGATAAGTTCCGTTCCTGTCTTGCCTTCCTCCTTGAAGATGTACTGAATCTTTCCGTCTTCATCAGGAATTGCGAAAGCATAGTCATTCTTCTCTTCAGTGACATCACGCTTGATGATCTTACGAACGATGGTAAGCTTTGTCTCTGTCTGTGACTTGATGTAACCGATAGAATCAATGTCACCACCTTCACGAGCGTACTTGGCACGAATCTTATCAAACTGCTGCCAGCCGTGAGAGTCCCTGTCGTATGTGACCTCTTCCCACTGGAAAGCAGCCTTTGCAAGACGGTCTTCCCAAACCTTTGGAGTCATTGTCACGTAGTTGGCAAGCATCTCAACGAAGTCATCATTGTAATTGTTACGAGAGTACTGTGAGATGAAACCGTCACCAAGGGCAACAGAGTCGCAAGTTTCCTGCCAACCGAGAGCATCGTAGAAACCAGAAGAAAGCTGACGATACTCAAGAGGCACAACATAACGAGAGTGGAGCACGTGGCCGAACTCATGGTGCATAGTCTTGAAGAAGTACTTGTTGCAATAGTCAAGGTCGTTGATATCGAGAGTGTTTGAACGATAGAGCGTAACCTTGATACCACCTTCCGAAGTACCGAGAATCTCTGTTCCCTGTACTGGGTTCATGTTCTTGGAACCGATGAGGTGGATGATGCGTGGAGAGTTCTGCTTGAGGAATTCAGTACCGTCAGCTTCAGAATCACCTACATTCTGACGATATACATCATACCAAAGGTACTTGATGAGCACTGCCATCTCCTCACACTTGGAGTAAGAAGCTGGCGTGAGGTTCTTGTCAACAGAAGAAGAGATGTCCTGCATCTTATACTTGAAATCGACATTATATGTCTGGAGGAAATTCTTCTTGCAGAACGAGTCGAGCGGCGCAGAGAACTGCGTCTTGTCAATAAGGTCAGGGCGAACGTCGAAGATGCTCTCGCTTGAGAGATCATCGTCAGCACATGAACCAAGGCCAAGTGTTGCCGCTGCAGCAAAAAGGAATATATTAAATATCTTTTTCATAATAATATTCTTCATTTATATAATTATATTACTCAGCTGGTTTATCAACGATAACAGGCTTCCATGCCTTCACTCCTGCTGAACCGCCAGAGAATGCAGACACAGCCGGCTTTGTAGCGATAGAAGAACCAAGACCAGCAGCGAGACACTGATGAGGAACCTCAATAGCCTTGCGTGGGTCAAGACTTGTAAGTGTCTTTGTGAATGTGCCGCCCTTACCATCAGAGATAACGTGAGTGATCTCCATACCCCAACGCTTGATGTCAAGGAAACGGTAACCTTCCTGAAGGTTCTCGTAACGACGAGAGTAGTTAAGACAGTTCATGTATGGAAGCATCTCCTCTGTAATAGGAGTAAATTCATTAGATACAGTCTGCATCCACTCGTTCCACTGCTCAGCAGTGAAGCAGTTGTAATTATTAGGGTTCTTGTAGAAGTTTACGAGAAGTGCATCTGTAAGAGGCTTGAGCTTTCCAGTCTCTACGTATGCTGCGTATGCATCCTTAGGGAGAGTAAGACGAGTGTCGCTCCAAGCGCAAAGGTCCTGTGAGCAACCCTGGAGGTCACCAAGCATGAGCTTAGCCTCTGCACGCTCAAGAAGGAGTTTGTTACCAGTAAACTCAGGACGGATATGGTGAACATAACCGATACCAGCTACCTTGTCAGTATATTCAAATTCCTCATTAACCTTCATCTGGAAGAAGCCATAGTCAGACTCTCCACGGTAGTAAGTAGAACCGCAAGAGAAGAGTGTTGGGAATGGGTATACGGAGTTGATTGGTCCCCAGTGCTGCCAAACCTCTGTAAGCGGAGTAGAAGTGAAGCCGTAACGAGTACCGGCAGCACGACGACCGAGCAAGCTGTTTGAAGTAGAGATGAGCATGATGTTGTTGGCAAGGTTTGGATGCTGCCAATTTGTAACATAGTCAGAACCACTTGTAGCACCTTCAAAGACAGTGTAAGTCATAAGATGGTCAGGGAGTGAAGAATAGTCTGTACCGAGAACAGCATCAGCATGCTCGATAACCTTCTTCCAATCATGCTTGAAGAGATAGAAACGAGCAGCGAAAGCATGAGCAGCAGCAGGAGTGAAGCGCCACTTTGGCTTGCCCATGTTGATATCCGTGATATCCTTGAGACCTTCTTCAAGGTCCTTTTCTATCATCTTATATACATCAGTAACCGAACCACGATCGTACTGAACCATCACCTTGTCTTCCGGTTTGTCAATGTATGGCACACCGATTGCCACCTGAGGGTCAGAAGAAAGGCTCTCTGAACGGTAAGCAGGAGAGAATACATTTACGAGACAGAAATAGTTGTAAGCACGAATAAGCTTAGCCTCTGCAATGGCTGCAACGATGGCATCTGACTTCTTCTGGTCAGGCTGCTTCTCAAGATACTTGTCAATAGAAACGAGAATCTGGTTTACCTGAGCGATAGACTCATAGTAAGCAGACCAAATTGCTGTTGGAGAGTCGTAAGAAGTAGA
>JAZLHI010000080.1:0-3010 GCA_045616725.1 Prevotella sp.
GTCAAGATCGTTTGTAAGTAGCCGTATGAGCTTTGCATTGCCTTTCTTCTTTTCATCGATGTAGGTGACGATACGGGCCGGGCATGGTGCTCTATCGTAGTATTCTCCATCTCGCCGGTTTGCTCATTCTTACACTTGACCTCTTTGCGGAAGACGACCAATTCCTCTTTCCACTGCATCTGTCCAGCCTCGTTCATGTAACAAATGCTCTTTGTGACCTCATACGTCAAATTCTGCTTCATTTTGGTCACATAAATCACGCCACGTTGCGTCATTTCTTCGAATTTGGCATAATCAATGTACGCCCTGTCGATGGCTATGAGATCTCCCTTGTTCAACTTTCCTGGACAAAGCATGAAATGGTCGTGTGTGGCTGCTGAAGTAAACTCCACATCGCATGGTACACCTTCATTGCCGTGGATACACGTATGCACCTTCATACCGCCTTTCTTCTTTCCCGTCTTAGGATTGCGCCCTACACCCTTAAAGACGAGGTTAGAGAAGAGGCTGATGGTCGTAGAATCGATGATATGTAGCTTCTTCATCCATTTCGGCACCTTGCCAGAGGGACTGTCCGATGAAAGTTTGTCTTTGTACGTCTGGTAAAGCCCCTGATAGATCTTCCCGAAGATCTCATGTGACCGTCTGGTATTGGCATCAGAGAGTGTACTGCGCCTAGGAAGATCCTTTATGCCAAGATGAGCTAACTTACGCCACTCCATCATTGTGGCAGAGGCTATTTCGCGCAGAGAGTCGAAACGCATGATGACAGCATAGAGCATTACTGTAAGATGACACCACGCATTAAACGATTTTACATACCTCTCTCCGCCACTTTCACGGCTGATTTGAAGAATTTTTTGCTTGTTGAAGTAATTTAGTAGCTGATTTAGTATCGGCTGTCCGAAAAATGTGTACCTTTGCCCATGATTTGGTAATGTTGTTTGTTTCGCAGCTGCAAATTTACCAAATCGGGCTGACTCCTGCAAGAGGAATCAGGCTTTTTTTTATTTTTCGTGCCTTGCATATGTAGGCATACACGCGTATGCGAAGAACTAACTTTTAGCGGACAACAATATATTCAATACTCAAATCAAACAATTGAAGAACGGCTACAATCTCTCGTAATACTATTGCTTATGGTGATATTGTATATCTTGTCAATTGGAGCTATTCAGGCAGTTCTAAGAGGGTCAAGAAAGGTTCAAAGAATTCCTCGTGCGCCAATAATGAAAAATCATCAATATTCACGATCATAGAATAAACCGATTGATTCTCTATGGTGTATCATTAATAAAAGATAAGTAGTTGTTCAAAATTAACTATACACATTTTCAATTATTGTTGTCCGCTAAACACAATTCATCAGTCTGAATCCATTAATAATCAAAGAATCCAGACATTCGATACCAATCTAAGCCCTCACGTGTGTGTGTAAGAGCGCATACACGTGAGGGCTATTTTTCACCATTGTCTTCCACCGGTGGCCCCTCTACCATCTTAGCCATAGTCTCTTCCCAGTCCTTCTCCGGATGCTCAAGGAATCCATAGACATCAATGTAGTACATCAGCATGATTCGGACGATGGTAGCGAGGCCAGAGAAGCTCCAGGAGTGGCTGACACCCTTTTGTAGGAGCGTTAGAAGCAAATTGGCAATGAGCGTTACCCATATCTGTATTTTGATGGCATTTGCACTCTCCCCGTAGAAGTACCTAAGTGGGAAGTTTTGCTTGATCTGTTTGAATAGGAGCTCTATGGCCCATCTCGCCCTATAAATGGCAACAATCTCCTCATATTGGGAGGAAAGATCGTTGGTTAGGAGACGTATCAGCTTCTTCTTCGATTCATCCACATAGGTCACGATACGGGCCTTATGCTCGATAATGGTTTTCTCTTCTTCCCCGGTTTCCTCATTATGGCCTTTCTTCTCCTTTCGGAAGACAACAAGCTCCTCTTTCCATTGCATCAAGCCGGATTCATTCATGTAGTGCGTACGTCTCTCCACCTCGTAGGTAAGGTTATGTTTCATCTTGGTGACATAGATGACGCCACGCTGTGTCATTTCCTCGAATTTAGCATAGTCAATATAGGCTCTGTCAATGGCGAGGATGTCTCCCTTATTGAGTTTGCCGGGGCATAGCATGAAATGGTCGTGCGTGGCGGCAGAAGTGAATTGCACGTCACATGGGACACCTTCGTTACCATGGATGCAGGTATGTACCTTTATGCCGCCTTTCTTGCGACCGGTCTTTGGATTGCGTCCGACTCCCTTGAATATGAGATTCGAGAAGAGACTTACCGTCGTAGAATCGATGATCTGGAGCTGTTTCATCCAATTGGGGACCTTACCGGATGGGCTGTCCGACGAAAGTTTGTCCTTGTTTGTCTGATAAAGGTCCTGATAGATCTTCTCGAAGATCTCATGTGATCGTCTGACATTGGCATCGGCGAGTGTACTGCGCTTCGGCAGTTTGTTTATGCCCAGATGTGCGAGTTTGCGCCACTCCATCATTGTGGCTGAGGTGATTTCGCGCAAAGAGTCGAATCGCATGATGACTGCATATAGCATTACTGCAAGATGATTCCATGCATTAAAGCTCTTAATATACCGCTCGCCTTTACAATCTCGACTGATTTGGAGAATTCTTGCCTTGGAAAAGTAAAATAATAGCTGATTTAGTATCGGCTGTCCGAGAAAATGTGTACCTTTGCCCATGAGTTTGTTTATTTCTTTTGGTTTGGTCGCCGCAAAGATAAACAAACGGGCTGACTCCTGCAAGAGGAATCAGCCTTTTTTATTTTTTTTCAGACTTGTGCATGTATGTGCGCGCAGGCACGAGAGCCTGCTACGTTTAGCGGACAACAATAATTTTGAATAATTGACGAAGAGGCTTAGACCGACTGCAGCGAGTGCTCGATTCGCGCAATAGAACAAAGTGTCATTTGAGACATAATCCATTGGACGGATCCATTTGCCTTTGAGAATACGCCAAAGAGTTTCAGCGAGAT
>JAZLHI010000081.1:0-4164 GCA_045616725.1 Prevotella sp.
AATAAATAGATTTACCTCAAAGGAAAAGTTTCACATGTCATCGACCATGCTTTTCCCTTTGAGGTAATGTATGTATATCTGTTTTCGTTCGAGAACGGGTAACAGGTAACGCTTTTGTGTTATTGGAGGCGTTTGGATGAAATTTGGGTTAAAATTAGTAAGAATTACTGATACTAACAAATACCACCTAAGAAGTGTTAAATAAAGAACGATAACCTAATAGATTGCTTCCTGAAATTTAGTGACATCTGCTTAAGTACGTTGATAGACAACTATTTGCCGATGCGTATTTGTTAAACTGCGAGTATCAGCGTTTTCGTAAAAATAAGGTACAAATGGTGTCATTGTGGATTAAGTCGCTGATTTTGATCTCTTTGCGATGTTGCTAACTAAGGTGGAGTGTGCATTGTTTTGATGATTTTGATGAATGACGTTTATAGGTTGTCCCAACGGCTGGAATATGCTTCAAGCAGTCGGGGGAATATTTGAAGTCGTGTGGCTACTTGTTGCCAGTCTTTTATGGCATCACGAACCTCTTCTATTATTTCTTTTGCTTCCTGCCGTTCAAGCATGTAGCTCTCGCTGGCAGAGAGTAGGGCATTAATGTCTGACTGTTCGGTGTAGCCATCAATAAGCAAGCTTTGATGTGACTTTGCACCTGGGTTGATGTCATAAGCAGGTGAGAGTGTCCAACCTTTTGGGGTTAGTAGGAAACCATGATTACGGAAGTGGTCATCGGTATCTCCAAACATCACATTGAAGGCGACTCTGCGATAGAGTTCGCAAAGGTTTTGTTTGACATCTATGCATCCCTGAAGGATGAAATCCACAATGTCAAGATAGCCGTTTCCGGTGCTACAGCCTGCTCCATCATCAAGACCAAGTAATGACATGGCTGATGCAAAATGAATGCGTTTTCCATTTTCAGTACGATCAAAACGTTCGGAAAGCAATAGGTCGCGGTCTTTGGAAATCCTGATGGTACGTGTCTTGGCAACGTTGATTCCTGCAGATACAGCCAGATGGTGTGAGAAATGCTCAATCAACTCAGTATTCTCCAAATCCTTCTTTGATGGGAACTTGGCTACATACAGCTTGCCATCAGAATCAATGACATTGGCTTTGGGGCGAGCACCACCAAGCGATGTTCCTGGATCAATCAGTTGGTCGAGCCAACGCTGTTCTGGCAGTTCGTTGCGTTCTTCTGCCAATTCTATCTCATGACACGCATCACACAGAGCGCGAAGACTTTCAATAGGAGGGACAAGATATTTATCACTTGCATTGATGTAGGCATCACTATCATCACTTTTGTAACGGATGCCTCCCATACGGGTAAAGTCCTCAATGCCTATGAGATAGTCATAGTTGGTGAGCATTCGCTTTGGGCGACCTTCTGCTGCTGCCATGATGCGCTCTTTGCGGTCAAGCAACAATCGTCCCCATCGGTCAGGGAAAGAATCTTTTACAAACCCGAACACATTGTCATTGTTACGAGGATGCTGAAGCGAAGGCACATTCATCAAATCGCCACTAAGCACAATACCACCATACTGCTTGAGCCACTCGCGAGAGTACTCAAACACAAAGTGGTCGTTGCCACGAACATGCTCATATCCCAACACCCCAATCTCCTGTGGTGTGGTCAGAAAGTCGAAGTCTGCGTAAACGGTAATGCGTTTCATAGAATATACCTACTTATTATTTCTTTTTGAGAAGTTCTGCATCCTGCAGTTGTCTGCCAAGAGCATCGTCAGCAGCCAGCAATGTGATGTCTTTTTCCAAGTTGAGCGCATAGAGTACACGTGCATAAATACCCATGCTGACCGTAGGGTCACCATGCTCTACCTTTGAAACGGTCAAGCGTGTCACCGTTGCTCTGTCTGCAATATCCTGCATAGAAAGATGCCTGCGTTTGCGAGCCAGCATTATCTGTTCGCCCATCAACTCAAGTTGTTGGCTCAATGCCCTCGGCATCATCTTTCCGAATGTATTCTTTCCCATATATGTTGTTTATTTCGTGCAAAAGTAATAATAAATGTTTAATATAACAAACATTTTGCAAGAAATCTTATGCTTTACCCCTATTTTTCTTGTTCATCCAATATTCACGCTCATCCTTGTCCATTCGTCTATTCCACATCGCTTGCCCATTTCCTTTAATAGCCAACCTGCAGCTTTGTGCATAAGGTCATGCTTATGGTTGAGATGATGCTTGGCATAACGAAGGGTATAGGATGTGTCTCTAGCTTTGAGTGTAGCCATCGTAGAGACTATCGAGATACGCTGTTCCCAGAGATTATCGCTGTTGGCGAGCTTATCCATCAGTTTCAGCTTCTCTGCCTTTGTCACGTCAGATTCGACGAGCCATTTGCCGAGAATCTTGTAACAACTTAGGTCAGCCAAATCCCAGTTGTTGGCGCGTGTAGTATTATCAAGGTACATGTTGAGAATTGCATTCTTGTCCTCTTCGATTACCTTTTTGCAGTTATACTGTTCAACAAGGATAAGAAAACCGCACAACCTTACTTCGTGCCATTTGCTTTCAAGAAGCATCTGAGCCTCGGACAAGGGTAGGTCGCGATATTCTTTGACGAAAGCACGTGTTTCGGGAACTTTCAATCCCAGGAACTCATCGCCTTCGCCATATTATCCTTTGGCCGTCTTGAAGAATCCCATCAGCACCTTCCGTTGTTCTGGATTCTCAAGTATCTGCATGGTAGAGATTAATTCATTCGCAGTTTTATTCATCTTCAATTCTCCTCAAACAATGTGGCTGTTTTCCCATTTTGCGGTGATGAGCTACGCAAGCACAGCATGTGCCGTGACGGGGACACTCCTTTGGGCAAGTACACTCGAAGTACAGATTCTCTGCTACGTTTGTGGGTCTATGTGGACAGTTCGTTATTAATTTCTGGTTTATTTGATTACCTTCTTCCCGTTCTTGATAAATACGCCTTTTTCCAGCTTCTTGTTCAGTCTTCTGCCGTTGAGATTGATGATAACATCATTTTGCTTGCTGTCTTCAGAAATTTGTTCTACAGCCGATGTTGACTTTGAAAATGTGACGCTTATGTTACCTTTTCCTACGGCTTCTAAAAGACCAGCTGTAGAAGTAAGTTTTCCTATACAGCAAAATTTGGAAACTGAAAATCAGTCAGTTATGTGTTAATGGACTGATTTTTGAGCCACGCCAAAGGATGCTTAAAATATTGATATTCAGGCGAATAAAACTTTCTACACAAAAGCGTCTGGTTTTACTTACCTATACAGAAATTCTTGAAGATATTGTTTAGTGTATCTTGGCTAGTTATGCTTTGTCCTAGGACGGAGTTGAGGCTTTCGATGACTGCGTGGAGGTCTTCAGCCACAAGGTCTCCTGAGAGTTGAGAGTCCAGTGCGAATATGACATTGCTAAGAGAATTGTGCGCGTCTTTAAGTGCGTCAAAATGGCGACGATTGGTTAGGATGATATCGCCTTGGGCTTCCGCAGGTTTTGCAAGTGCGATGAGAAGTTGCTCGAGTTCTTCTATGCCCATTCCTGTTTTGGCAGAAATATTCAGATATTCGCAAGAGGCAATGTTGTCAACAGAAGAAGTTGAGATATCTGCCTTATTTACTATATGAATTACCTTTTGGTCGGCACGAGCTTCGATTGGTATGTATTCTACTCCTGGTTCAGTAAGTAGTATTATTATCTGAGCACGTTCGGCGGCACGGCGAGATCGTTCTATGCCCATTGCCTCGATGTGGTCGCTTGTTTCGCGGATACCTGCTGTATCGATAAAACGGAAAAGGAATCCACCAAGAGTGATAGTATCTTCTATGATGTCACGTGTTGTACCTTGGATTGGAGAGACTATAGCACGATCGTCTTTGAGCAGCGCATTGAGCAAAGTGCTTTTTCCTACATTCGGAGCGCCGATTATTGCTACAGGAATACCGTTTTTTATAGCTTGTCCTGTGCTGAAAGTAGCAGCAAGATGTTTCACTTCGCTGTCTATATCATGAGCGAGAGATAGTAGCTTGGCGCGATCGGCAAATTCGACATCCTCTTCGCTGAAGTCAAGTTCAAGTTCGAGTAGGGAAGTCATAGTGAGCAATTGTTCGCGCAGTTCACTCAGCTTACGACTGATGCTTCCTTTCATCTGTGACATTGCAAGG
>JAZLHI010000082.1:0-2724 GCA_045616725.1 Prevotella sp.
TGTTCTGTACGCTATACCATCTGCCTGATGGATATTCTACTGGCTGAGTGGAACATGCAGAGAATGCCAATAGCACTAACAGCAATAGGGAATGTCGGATAGTTTTCATTGTTATTCTGCCTTTTTTGTTGGCAAAGTAACGAAGAATTGGTTTGTGATGGTAAAAGGAATATCTGAACTGGTCATTTGTGCGTGAGTTGTGACGTTCGTTCCTTAGCAGGATGACGAACACACGCACGAAGTAACGGTTCGGATTTTATTTTCATCAAGGTCGGAATTTCGGAACTAACTTTGCATCCGCAAGCTTACACAAACCATTAACAATAAAGTACAAAAATGAAAACTATAAAGTATCAAAGTACAGGTGAGGAAGTAAGATTGCTTCGCTCACTTTTGGGTCTGGCAGAGAGCCAGGAGTTTGATGTCGAAACAAACGACAGAGTAATTGACTTTCAGAAGAGGCTTGGTCTTACGGCTGACGGCATCGTGGGTTATCGTACTTGGGAGGCTCTGCTTTTTCAGGGTGAGAAGCCTATGCGTGGCATCAGTGAAGAGGACTTCAGGAAGGCAGCTCGCCTCCTTGACTGTGAGCCGGAGGCATTGAAAGCTGTGCAGATGGTTGAGACTGGTGGTAGAGGTGGCTTCTTCAGCAATGACAAGCCAGCCATCCTTTTTGAGGGTCATATCTTCTGGAAGCAGCTGAAGACTCACGGTATCAATCCACTTTCTGTAGTGAAAGGCAACGAGGATATTGTCTATGAGAAATGGACAAAGTCGCACTACAAGGGTGGTGTGAAGGAGTATGACCGCCTGGAGCGTGCAAGGAAGATCAATCGTGATGCCGCTGATGCATCGGCAAGCTGGGGTATGTTCCAGATTATGGGCTTCAACCACAAGGCTTGCGGCGAGAAGACGGTATCGGGATTTGTGGAAGCTATGTGTCGCTCAGAGATTGACCAGCTCTTGCTCAGCGCGAGGTTCATCAATGGCAACAAGGTAATGCTCGATGCTTTGCAGAAGAAGAACTGGGCAGCATTTGCCAAGGCATACAATGGTCCGGCATACGCTCAGAACCAGTACGACGTGAAGTTGGCTAATGCTTACAAGAAGTGCTTGTCATAATTCTGTTCTCGTGCGCACGCGTGTATATTATAAATGTGTCATATAAAACTTAATGATATGATGTACAAATCAAATTTGATTATTGTAGGAGTCTTGAGTATGCTCCTATTTGGAAGTTGCGAGATCAATCCTATGGTAGATTCTTCCCCTTCTGTTAAGCAGATTGATATGACAGTGATGGTTCCTGTTGAATCTACGTCCTTGGAGTATTTCGATTATGTTGTGCGATACTCGGACGACAACGGCTTGATACAAGTCGATACAATCCGCAAAGAGAACGGTGGTATTGTTGTGGAGGATTGGGAAAATGGTGGCTTGTTTGAGGTTTATCTTACTAAATGTAGGACGGGATTCGACAACCACAACTGCTATGTAAAGACCTACAGTTACACATCGCTTCCTATATCAACTAGCGTGACTGTAGAACTTATCCCCAAGTTCTCTAAAGACTCCGTGGTTTCGTTCTCATTCATAACACCGAAGCCATACATCTATCCGAATGTGTATTTCTCGGAATCATCGATACCGAAGGAAAGCATCAACCGAACCTTGGACGGAATCAATGTACTACGAATAGACTCAATGACCATCGGCAAGTTCCTGTCCATCTACGGTGACACCTTCACCTCCTGTTGTCAGGTTAAGGAATGCAACGGCATTGATACAACTTTCTACTGATTTATCTGATCGGTGATTAGCGAAACAGGGCATACGATTTCGAACCGTATGCCCTGTTATGATTTGGCAAAGAGGCTGTCAGAGACTTTCTATTTCCGAAATAGACAAACCTGTAGCTTGAACTATCTTATCAATGCTAATGCCTAATGATTTTAAATTCGCAGCAATCTCGATAGTTCTTTCGTTACGCCCTTCTTCGTGTTCGTTTTGCATGACTGAGAGGTTTGTACGATACTTGTTGAGACTGTTAAAATACTTACGGCGCTCCTCGCTATCCATGTGACTGAGCTCCGATATGCCACCCATCTTACTGAAGATAGGTTGCTGTGTCTGGAAAGGTAATGCTTCTGTCATAGACTCCATATTTACGAGGTTGTACAACCAATATTCTATTTGCGACTTTGGATATGCCTCTGGCTTATCCTTGAAGTCAACCAGTTCAAGTGTGAAGGCTTTCAACTTCTCCGAGAAGATCTCACCAGTCTCATCCACCCTCAATTGAATGGTACGAATTGCCTGAGGTTTCAATCCCTTCATGTGGAAGTTCAGGAAGAATACACCATAGACTGGGTGGAGATCAAAGTTCCAACTGGTACCTTTCTCACCTTGTTCAGAGATAGCATGTGATAGGTAGTAAAGAATACGATTGCTGAAATGCTTCTGTCCTTTATTCTGCATCTCAACGATAAACTCACCACCAGCCTGAGTTTTGCAACGGAGATCATAGATAACACTACGCATATCTTCACCGTCTGCCTCCATCTCTTTATCGAGGAATATGACATCCTCGATAGGTGAAGCTGGGTTCAGCAAGTCTGTGAGAAAGGCTATCATGATGTCCTTCTCACCAAATACCTTCTTGAATCCATAATCGGTCAATGGATTGAGGTAGCGTCCTTCTATGTTGTTTTCTGCCATAATTCT
>JAZLHI010000083.1:0-10053 GCA_045616725.1 Prevotella sp.
CTCTTCCGCACCTTCGTAAAGAGCGTTACGGCATATCAGTCACCTAACGGCGTATGGCATCAGCTCATCGGCAAAACCGGGACCTATCTCGAAACGAGCGCCACTCCCATGTACGTTTACAGCATTGCTCACGCAATAAGCAAGGGCTGGCTCGACCGTACGGCATACATCGATGTGGCTCGCTCTGGCTGGAATGGAATCGCAAAGCAGGTAAATGAAAAGGGACAGGTAGAGAACACATGCGTAGGCACCGGACTCGGCTGGACCAATACATTCTACGCCAACCGCCCTGTCAACGTCTTTGCAGCACACGGCTACGGTCCCGTAATACTTGCAGGTGCAGAATTGGCTAAGCTGAGCGAACAAAGGAACAGATAAAAAGCAGAATAATATTACTCAAGAGTTTCGCTTCCGCTCGGCTCTGCCGCTTCGCTCGTCGAAGAACTTGAGCAAAGCGAAAGTTGAATAAATTATTAAAGAAGTCCGAGATATGTACCCTATACGTGAGTTGTCAATCTTTTAAATGGTTAGTTATCAATGCATTGATGGTTATTGCTTTCCAATTCTTCCTGTTAAGTGTATTGGGTCAACCCTATACATCTTACAAGGAACCACAGCATATACACATAATTTTAGATTGATATATGCAGCATATTAGCTTTCAATGCACAGAAACACGAATGGAAATTACTTGTTTTTGCGCAGAATCACTAAATATAGCTGCAAATCTAACAATATAAGTACAATTTGTATAGGGTCTAAACTGCGGAATTCTTTAATTATTGTTCTACTAAACTTCCTCACGCAGTTTTGTCATTATGGTATCCTTGTGCTGCAGTTTCCATCTGTGAGGGAGCAGTTCCACGAGTTCCTCATGCGTAGCCTTTGTTATGTACGGCATTCTTGATATGATGTCGCTGGGATAGAGACTCGGATTGACATCATGGTTGCTGCGGCATGTAGTCAGCAGTGAGTTCATGAGGCTGCAGTCAACATCGACTTTCGACTTTGTAAAATCGGGAACATTATAACTGTGGAGCAAGCGATCGTAGTATCGCTGTGGATTCTTCTGTGGCAGAAGGAATGGCTTCGTGGCTTTGCCGTTCTTGTCGATTGACGAGAGATAAAGACGTGTATATAGTCCTCCGCCATCGCGTCGCGATGAGAACACGAACCATTGTGAGTTTTGGGTCCAGTTGTGATAACTCTCGGTGTCGGAACTGTTGACTTCAGTGAGTGGACGCGTGCGGTTTGTCGTTAAGTCGAGCAACCATAGGTCGGCTTCTTTGTGCCAGATAGGGAAGGTTCCGTAATCGGCAAGCGTGTACATGATCCATCGACCGTCGTATGAAGGTTTAGGAATTGAGATGCTCATGCTATCGCGCGATGCAATGACAAGCGTATCTACCTTGTTGCCGCAGCGACCTGTCGCGACATCGAAGTCGATGGAGCAAAGGTCGTAGCGGATGTCGCATGTCTCGTTAATATTGTCGCGTTTTGTTGCGGTGCAGAAATATATGGTCCTTCCATCAGGCGAGAATGCTGGAAAAGTTTCGTTGCTGCTTTTTTGCATGGTGAGAGGGGAGAGTATAAATTGATGTCGTTCTGTGTCATATACCTGCAGGTCGCTTGTTTCGTCGAACACCTCAATGCGTTTTTCACCTGCCACATGGAACGACTGCCGCGTAGTATTGGTTGAAAAGACAATATATTTGCCGTCAGGATGCCAATAAGGATAGACGCAAGCACCGAGCGCCTCATCGGTCTTTGTGTTCAACAATTCAATGCTTTCGCGATTACGTACAACTGTCGCACCATTGTTGCCTCTTACATGGAACAAGAATTGTTCGGGATTAGTACGGTTACTTGTGTGGCAGTTGACACAATTGTTGGGAATCCTTGTATTTGAGATTATCTCGTATTCATCGAATGAAGATATGTCCCGCTGGCATAGTCCCATCTGACTATAGACTTCGTAGCCTGGGGCTATGCGGCGGTAAGTGAGTCCCCATTCCTCAAGTGGTTGCTGGCTTACATACATGTCAAAATCCTTGTATTGCAACCATTGACCATTTATTTTGGTACAGACAGTAAATGAAAGTTTGCCACCTTTGTTCTGACGTACAAGCGCATGCCACTCGTCAATGTCGAACTTTGCCCATTCGCCATTGCTGTGAATCTCGCCACCTTTGCTGCCTTCAACGACAACATCGACACAATCTACGTCGTCATCGGAAAGAAGATTGAAGTTCATCGGTGCTATCTCAATAGGGATAGTCACACCTATATAATCAGGAAAGATATTAGGTAGGCAATCTACTTGCTTTACGTTTTTGGGGGTATTATTGCATCCTGTGAACAATAGGCACATGGCAATAGAGAGGTATGTTATAAATAATTTCATTTTACTGTTATGAGATTTACGGATTAATTATATTTACAGATTTTTTTTACGATTTACAATTTACTATGTACTATTTATTTACAATGGGGTTAATTTACAATTTAACCTAAAAACCTAAAAACCTCATATTTATCTATTTTCGCCTTAGATATCTTGTAAACTGTGCGAGTTCTTGACTGTACGGCACTTCCTCTTTGACGAGATACATGTATTGGGCGAACTTATCGTAATTATTTTCAAGCAGTGGGAACATGAGCATATACTGCAGAGCAAGGACATTGTCGTGGTTGTGCATAAGTAATCTACCACAGATTTTGTCAACCTCAGCCTCGCTGAAAAGGAAATCCTCGTTGAGCATCATCTTACGAGTGCGACCATAGAGAGGATGACTGTTAATTTCAGCTTCGCCTTTGTCAATCATGTCCAAGGTGCGTTGTGCCCATTTCTTGTAGAAGATAGTCTTTTTGAGAATATTTAGATATTTGCGAGCTACTACGTATTGACCATTTATAAGGTTTGTCTCAGCCAGACGCCTGATGCATCGACAACTTTTTGCATAGTTTGGTGCTGCCTCCATTGCCTCGAAATAAAAACGTTGAGCAGTATTGACTAAACCTAATTGGAAATAGACCTCGGCAGTGGTTAGGGAAATGAATGGCTCTTTAACGAAAGGAGGTATGAGTCCTTCTGTGCCATTCTGGAAGAAATAGCCAGCACGGTCGCCCAACTGATTGGTCATGCCCAATGCCAGATTTGTGGCACATACGCTCATAGGGAGGTCGGGCTGCTGACGTTCGGCCTTTTGTATAATATCATTCCAGCGGTTTGCCCTTACCATCATGTCATAGTCGAGCAGTTCGTATGTCTTTGCGTTGTAAATGTTCGACAAAGTCAGAATGATATTTGGAATGCGGTAGTGACTGGTGCCTGCCAATCCGATATATAGAATTGTCGCAACAATGATTCCGATAATTCTGTAAATCCTTCTTCTGACTGTTCGCAGGAGAACATAAATCAATGATAACGCGATGATAACAGCAACAATCAAGGAATGCATCACGTTAATATCGCCTAACACTATCCATAGAAGTACCAATGGAATGAGTGAAAGAGCGCAGAGCAAGTAGTTGTGCTTTTCTTTCCATGCTGCGTTGATGCCCTGTAATATTAATAAGGATAATCTTTGGATTAGGACAAACTCAATGGCTATGATAAGTGCGCCAATCCAATAGTTGTTATAGAACTGTACAAGGAATTCTGAAATATAAACTGCTATTCCTCCTCTCTGCTTTAAGTGGGTGAGGAAATACTCTGAATCAGTCAAGAAAAGTTGGAACTCTTCATGATAATTGAGAGCACTTCTGAAAGGAAAAGCCCAAAAGATATACGCAATAATACCGATTACGAAAGATCTACTATTTTCAAAAATCCTTTTCATTGTTTTTTTGTTATAGTCATCGGCTTTAGCCAGTTCTTTGCAAGCAAAGCGTCTGAATACGATGAGCCAAAGCAAGAAATAAGAAATAATGGGCTGATTCAAATAAATGAGTCAGCCCATTAATTAAGAGATTAGAGTATTAGAGTTCGTAGTAGAACTTAGTGATAGTAAGACCATTGTTACTTACGAACAAAAGGTCTTTACCTTCGCCACCCTTCTTGCAGACATCTGCCATGTGCTGAGTAAATTCAAATACGAACTTGTCGCCAGCTTTAACTTCTGTATCTTTTACATATTCTTCTGACCAGTGTCCGTTAGTGACACGGATAGTAGTTCCATCACCATTAACTGCAGAAATGTCAAGACACATCTTCTTACCAACCATCCAGTCGTATGTTTCATCGCTAAGAGTAGGAAGTTTACCTTCAGTATCACTGAAACGAAGGCTTGCACCGTCCCAACCACCACAAGACTGTTCGCCTTGCCAAACAACTGTTTCGAGTACAGGAAGTTCGTGTGTCATCTTTGTAACAGTAATAGGGTACTGCTTCTCAACGATATTTCCGTTAGCACAAAGGACCGTGATGAAAACTGTGTTCTCGCCCATTTCGCGCATAATCAAATCAGCATAGTTAGCCTTGATTGTCTGCTTGCCATTAGAGATTTGAGCTGTTCCCTTTGTGTGAACTGTTACCTTCACGAGGTTGTCGCCGTCCTCTTGTACAAGAGTTGCGTCAATCTGGTCCCCTTCGATATTTACTGCATTCTGCTCAGTATAATCCTCAACAGGATTACAAGCTGTGAGTGCGAAAGCGAATAATATCGCTATTGAATAAATAACTTTTTTCATAACTTTTTTCCTATTAAGAATTAATAACCTGCAAACTGAGTCTCAGCATCATTTTCCCAACCAGCGTTCTGCTTATACAAACCGCCAGAGAGGTCAATCTGTGACTTAGGAATACGATAGAATCCATTTGTCTTGTTGTAGCGTGCAGCATAGTCGTAGTTCATCTTCGTTTCCGCACCCTTATTGTACATCTTTTGATTGTTTTGCTTTGCAAGTGCTTCAGGAGCAATATGCCAACGGCGGAGGTCATCCCAACGGCTTCCTTCAAATGCCAACTCCCAACGACGTTCGTTGCGGAGACTCTCTTCTGAATAACCATTAACAGGAGGCAGACCAACACGTGCACGAACGCGGTTGAGTGTAACTGGATCCTTTCGAAGTTCAGAGTACATCAAGAGAACGTCTGCAAAACGATAGATAGTAAGAGGAGTACAGTTAGAAGCCTGATAGTTACCAGCTTCCTTTGAACCCATTGCTTCAATTGACCAAGAATAGTTGGTACCGCCAGCTGAACGTACTGAAGTAATCTTCTTTTGATGATACATAGTCAACTCAACACCGTCCGAGAATGTTCCTGGGTCAAGCGTAGTCTTGCTCATATCAATGATAGAAGCATCACGACGTGGGTCGTTTGGCTCAATTGCCTTCCAATCATTAACAAGGTTAGTTGCTACAGTACCGCAACCCCATCCTGTACTGAATGGATAAACAGAAGTAGGAGTACCTACATGGTAACGATCATCATCCATATTATTGCCATCGGCACGAATACCGAAGAACAGACCGTACTGATTAGTCAGGTGAAGGTTAGTTGTCCATCCTGCCTGATACTGGAAGTTGATAGCAAGGAGAACTTCCTTGTTGCCTTCCTGATAATAGCTGGAGTCATCCATATCCACCACATAGTCATAATCCTTTGCAGTATATTTATTAGAGTAAGCCCAAAGTGAACGATAGTCAGGAAGAAGGTCGTGACCTGAATTCTCGATACAATCGGAAAGACAGCCTGCAACATAATCTTCATTGATTTCACCCTCTGTCATAGGCATAGTTTTTTCACCATAGAAACCTGTGTAGAACAAGAATGCACGTCCGAGGAATGCTTCTGCAGCCCAGCGAGTAATCTTACCGAATTGAAGTGTCTGCCAGCCATCATATTTGTATGAAGGCATGATAGATGTAGCTTCATAAAGGTCATCGGCAATAAGCTTGAATACTTCCTTACCATCGCGTTGTTCTGGAGCTGTCTGAGCTTCCTGTACAGTTTCAGGAGCCTTTTCGATAACAGGAACGTTATTGAAAGCAAGAACAAGATTATAGTAGCTGAGTGCACGCATGAAGAGAAGTTCACCCTTTGTCTGGTTGCGAGTTTCTTCGTCTGCAATGTTTTTTACCACTGCCAATGCAGCATTAGCACGAGAGATAGCTTCGTATGCATAAGTCCAAAGGTCTTGCATCTGGTTTGTTTGAGCAAACATAAGTTTGTCAATTGCCTGCCACCATGGGTCACCTACACCAGCGCCACCAAACATATCATCAGACATGATGTTAGCAACAGAGAAGTACTGCTCAAGGTTATTGCCCTGGAATGGGCCATAGAAGGTTGACTTGTAAACGGCAGCTACCATTTTATCAACATCTTCTGTTGTTGTAGGGAAGTTTGTGCTGTTCTTTCCTGTGTAGTCTTGTGAATCAAGAAAATCCTCGCAAGATGTAAAGGCGAGAACTGCCATAACCACCATTAAAATTATTTTCTTCATAATATCTACTATTTTAATTGGAATGTTACAACAATTTTTAGAATTTAATATTTACACCAATCAAATATGTTCTTGGAGAAGGGTAAACACCTGTGTCGATGCCAGCAGCCCAAGTATCAGCTGTACCACCGTTCATACCAACTTCTGGATCCATACCTGTATAACCTGTAAATGTATAAAGGTTGTTAACTGCAACATAGAGACGAAGCTGGCTGAGTGGGCAAGACTTCCAAATATTCTTGAAATCGTAACCAAGAGTTACGTTCTGAATCTTGAAGTAATCACCATCTTCAAGCATAGCCTGTGACATGTACTTCCAGTTTACAGCGTCGAAGCTATCAAAGATAGGAAGCTTGTTGCTTGTGCCTTCACCCTTCCATGAGCCATAGACAATCTTCTTGTTGAGGTTTTCCTGAAGGAAATCCTGATTAGCCCAAGTGCGGAGAATCTGCTGACCGAATGCACCATTACCTGTAATAGAGAAATCAAATCCCTTATATGCAAGGTTGAGGTTAACACCCATTGTTACATCTGGATGAGGGTCACCAATGTTTGTACGGTCATTGTCGTCGATAACTTTATCGCCATTAGCATCTACATAAATCAAGTCACCAGGACGGAGCTTATCATTGCCACCGTGCATCTTGTCTTGATATACCTTTGAGAATTCTTCAATCTGTTCGCCATTCTGGAATACGCCATTAGTTGCGAAACCATAGAAGAAGCCGATAGGTTCACCAACCTGTGCACGATAGATTTCACCTTCGAGCTGATGCCATACAGCACCTGGACCATGGATGATACCCTCATCGTTAGCAAGTTTTGTAACCTTATTCTTATTGTATGCCATGTTGAAAGATGCATCGTAACGGAGACCGTTCTCAAGTTGGTCGTTCCAGTTGATAGCAATTTCAACACCCTTGTTTTCAACGTCACCACCATTTACGTATGGAGCGCCGATACCGTAAACGCCAAGGATTGGAGCACGAACGAGCCAGTCCTTAGTTGTCTTCTTGTACCAATCGAATGCAACACCGAGGCGGCTGTTCAAGAAGCGTGCATCGAAACCGATGTTCAGCTGCTCTGAAGTTTCCCAAGTAAGGTCTGGGTTACCAAGGATGCTGAATGAACCACCTGTTGTAGCTGTTTCATGATTGCCCACACCGAAGTAGTATGCTTCAGAAGCATTGAAGCTAACCTGTGTCAGATAGTAGAAATTAGGAATGTTACAGTTACCATTCTGACCCCAAGATGCACGGAGCTTAAAGAAGTCCACAACGCTAGTTACAGGTTCCATGAAATTCTCATTTGTCAAAACCCAACCTACAGATGCTGAAGGGAAGTAACCCCAGCGATGATCTCTTGCAAAGTTTGAAGAACCATCAGCACGGAGAGTTGCCTGAAGCATGTACTTCTCGTCAAAGTTGTAACTTACACGACCGAAGAATGATGCAAGTGAACTGTCCTTTGCAGGTTCGCCGCTTATTGTTACGTCTGCAAGCTTCTGGATCTGTGCATTTGTTACGTATGCGTGCTCCCAACTGTCACCGAAGAGAAGGTTAGAACCTGTTACGGAAAGACTTTCGCCATAACCGTTCTGTTCGATTGACTGACCAATGACAGCATTGAAGTTGTGCTTCTCGTTGAGGTTTAACGAATAAGTCAAAGTATTCTCCCATGAGATGTGTGACCACTGGTTCATCTGCTGACCTGCATTGTCCTGAGTTGCAACGTTAGTACCTGAAGCGTGAATTCTATTCATTGAGTGATAAGAACTATTTCCGAAACGATAACCAAACTGTGACTTGAAGATCAAGTTCTTGATAGGCTGAATCTCCAAGAATGCGCTTGTGTTTACGTTCCAGTAGTTGCTCTCGTTCAAACCTTGGCTTGTAGTTGCAGCCAGTGCCAATGGGTTAACGCCTGAACCAAGTGTCCAGCCTTCTGCTGCCATCTCGGCATTTGTATAGTAGTTGCCATCAGCATCGCGAACAGGAAGCAATGGGTTTGCGTTGTAGAGGTCGTGAACGTTGTTCCAGTACATGTTTGACTGTGAGATACCACGACGACTACCACGGTTGATGTTTATGTTTTCACCTATCTTGATTACGTCAAACTTGTTGTCCTTTGAACGAAGGATTGAGTGTGTTGAATTGAGACGTATGTTGTAACGCTCGAACTGTGACTGGTTCTCACCCCCGAGGATACCGTCTTGGTCAACATAAGAGAAACCGAATGAGAACTTAGAAAGGTCGTTACCACCAGTGAGGTTGATAGCGTGATTCTGAGTTACAGCTCCCTTGTGATATGACTCGTCAATCCAATCTGTTCCTCTCCATCCGTTACGAAGAACATTGCCGTCTGCGTCGAAGAGTGACTCATAGATAGCTGCAGGAAGTTTTCCTTGCCAGTCAGGCACATCAGCACCACCGTTGAATGCACGGAGCTGACGGCTGTAGATGTATTCTTGAGCATTGAGAGCGTCTGGTGACTTGTACAGATACTGCTTTCCTACATAACCATCGTAAGAAATCTGCAACTTTCCAGCAGTTCCCTGCTTTGTAGTGATGAGGATTACACCGTTTGCAGCACGAGCACCATAGATGGCTGCTGAAGCTGCATCCTTCAGTACGTCGATTGACTCGATGTCTGATGGGTTGAGGTTGTTAAGATCACCACCGGCAACACCATCGATAACATACAATGGGTCAGAGTTACCTGTTGTACCGATACCACGGATGTTTACCTTGAATGTTTCACCTGCCTGACCACTTGACTGCATAATCATTACACCAGGAGTCTGACTCTGCAATGCAGTGAAAGCAGATGTAGTAGAGAGTTTTGTAAGCTCGTCACCCTTAACCTGAACGGTAGCACCTGTAACGAGTTTCTTTTTCTGCACACCGTAACCGACAACAACCAACTCGTCGAGGCTCTTGCTGTCTTCTTTCAGTGTGACCTGGATTGATGACTGGTTACCAACTTTGACTTCCTGTGTTACGTAGCCAACGTAGCTTATTACAAGCGTAGCACCTGGCTTTACGTTCAGAGAGAAGTTACCATTGTAGTCAGTAACGGTTGCGTTACTTGTACCTTTTTCCATGACAGTTGCGCCAATTACTTCGCCCTGTGCATCAAAGATGGTACCTGAAACTTTCTTTGTCTGCGGCTCCGGTTGCGCGGCAGCAGCAGACTCTGCAGCAAATGTCTTTGGTGCGCCACACAGTCCTAAAACTGCGCAGAATCCAATGACAAAAGCTGTCTTGCTGAAGTTGTTACTCATACTAAACAATTTAAAATTAAACGAATAAAAATAAATGGAAATATTAGGAGGTTATTTTTTAACGATTACTAAACAAATTTTGGATTAATATGTTGATTAGAAAAAATTGGTATAGACGTTAGGTAAAACATTGCAAAGGTATAACAAACTATCCGAATCACAAAAAATAATGCATTCAATACAAGCGCAATACAACATATTTGTAGAACTTTGTAACAAAAACGTATGTTACTCTATGCAAAAATGGTACAACAACGTACGTCAGACAACAGATTGCAACAAAATAATTGATAAAGATTAAGGCATGAAACACTCATT
>JAZLHI010000084.1:0-24047 GCA_045616725.1 Prevotella sp.
TCTATTCCTTATAATAAATATTTCCTTAATTAAATTAATATATAATATATGTACGCGAGGATTTAAGTTGAGAGAAACTGTCTGTCTGTCGGTCTGTCTGTCTGATTAATTACGTGAGTTGGAGAACCGTCCCTTAACTCAATGAATTAATTTATTCGTTAGATTCGTTAAATTGGCTTTCTCCTTCGGACCGCCTAACTTCGTTTCGTGTTCGAAAAAAATATAACAAAATATTCGCAGTTAAGAAAAAAACATTCGCGTAAAATTCAATTCGTTATCACTCCAGAACCTTGCAAAAAGTTGGGATTTTGGGGTGATTTTGCATAAATATCGATTATTCTGCGTTGTTTTCGAAAAAAATCATTAAATTTGCGCGCAAATTGTTAAACAGAATTATAACCCGCAATATGAAAAAGATTCTACTTTCTCTCCTTATACTCTGCAGAGATTTTGGTTATGGATTATCGCGAGGATAAAATCCTGAACAAAATCTTTTATCCGTTAAATTCGTTCTATTCGTGTTCGAAAAAAAGAAAACAAAATTAGTGTTAAGATAGTGAAAGACTCTCTCTCTCTCATCTCTCTCTCAAAAAAATGATATGATAGTCTGATATGAAAAGAATTATATATACAGTATTATTGTTGGCTGCGGCTCAATGCGTGGTCATGGCACAAAAGAAGAATATCGTGCTTCACTATGATTTCAAGAAGGCGAAGAACGGTGTCGTGAAGGACAAGAGTCGCTCGAAGATAGATGCCGTACTGATGAACGGTGCGAGGGTGGAGAACGGTGTGCTGGACCTCGGTGAGAACGATGGGTATCTCGACATGACGGCAAAGGCTGGTGAGGCGGTAAGGAACCTCACCGACTTCTCTGTCTGCGCACGCTACCGCATAGACCCCTCTGCCGAGATTTCGGGCTACGGCTTCTTCCTCTGGTGTTTCTCGTGCCTGGAAGCCAACCAGGCTACGGAAGGTCCTTACCATGCCTATCGCATCAATGAGCAGCGACTTGAGACTTCGGTCGGTGGATATACGCAGGAGACAGGCATCCAGAAGGGCAAGGTCTCGGAACAGGGAAAATGGATTTCCGTGGTCTATAGGCAGAAGGCAGGCAATGGCGAACTCTTCATTGACGGTGTTCTCGTGGGCACGGAGAAGAACTTCCCTGAATTCAAGGACATCTTCTCTTCCGCAGCACCGGCATTCAACTGGATAGGTCGCCCGCCGTTCAATGGCGACAAGTATCTTCGCAATACACAGCTCTCCGACTTCCGCGTTTACAATATCGCTATCAGCGACAAGGAGTTGAAGCGCTATTGTCGTGCAAATAGAATAAGGTAAGAATCAGAGAGCCTAACATTAAACACAAAATAAAATATGAAAGACTTCATTTTCTATGCTCCGACAGAAGTAGCTTTCGGAGTAAACGCAGAATCGCAGCTTGTGGACTTCACAAGAAAGTACAAACAGGATGGTCCTGTGCTCATCATCTACGGTGGTGGTAGCGCTCGTCGCTCCGGACTTCTCGACCGCATTGAAAAGCAGTACAACGATGCTGGCATTGCGTATGTCATGAAGGGCGGTGTGCAGCCAAACCCTCGCATCTCGCTCGCAAGGGAATGTGTGGAAATCTGCCGCAAGGAAGGTGTTGGACTCATTCTTGCCGTTGGTGGCGGTAGTGTTGTTGACACTGCCAAGGCTACTGGCTATGGTGTATGTTACGAAGGCGATGTGTGGGATATCTACTGTGGCAAGGCCGCTCCAAAGGCTTCCCTTCCTGTAGGTGTTGTGCTCACCATCCCTGCTGCCGGTAGCGAGATGAGCGACAGCTCCGTGCTCTCAAACGAGGAAACACAGCAGAAACTCGGTTGCAACAGCAATATCTGCCGCTGCAAGTTCGCCATCATGAACCCACTTCTCTCTTATTCTCTCCCTGAATATCAGACTGCTTGCGGTGCCGTTGACATCATGATGCACACCATGGAACGCTATTTCACGAAGGAAACAGACATGCTCCTCACATCGGCAATGGCAGAAGCGCTGCTCCGCACCGTAAAGACTGCTGCCGACAAGCTTCTCTGCGAAGAGAACCTCTCGGAGAAGGAAACATATCAGGCGCGTGCAGCCATAATGTGGGCTTCGTCACTTTCTCACAATGACCTTATGGGACGCGGCATTGCCGACTTCGCAAGCCATAAGATAGAACACGAGATAAGTGCACTCTACGATGTGGCCCACGGTGCAGGACTTGCTGCCATCTGGTCTTCTTGGGCACGCTATGTGATGAACGAGGACATCAGCCGCTTCGTGTCTTTCGCAGTGAATGTGATGGGTGTGGAGAACGACCCAGAGAACCCAGAACAGACTGCTCTCAAGGGTATCGAGGCAATGGAAGCAGCTTACCATAGCTGGAAGATGCCTGTAGGCTTGACAGAACTCCTCGGCAAGAAGGTCTCGGAGGAAGACATCCTTCTCATGGCTAACAAGTGCACGAAGAACGGCACCTTCCGACCAGGCTATTTCAAGTCGCTCTCAACAGAAGATGTAACCGAAATCCTTCGCAAGGCCAACAGCTTGTAGGAAAATATATGACAAAAGAGCAAAGAACAGCAATGGCTCGTATCATAAGTGATATGATAAAAGCCGACAACATAATTGAGGAAAGTGAGATTCGCGACATGAAAAAACTCATGTCGCGATACGCTATTACCCAGCAAGATATGAGCGATGCGAGAAATGTGCGTTTCTCCGAGGCTGTCATGACACTGCAGGATATGCCGAAAAAGGAGAGACAATCGTTTTTCGAATGCATTTATTCCATAGCCCTCAGCGATAATGTCTGTGTGCCAAAGGAGGCGTTGCTTCTCATTGCACTTCAGTATTGCTTGGTGGACCATGACAGAAAGGATGCTGACGGAAACAAGATGTCAAAGCCTTATCTCATATCTTGTCCTACAGGCGAATCGTCCATCTCCGACCAATATATGGTCTATTTCGAAAGCTCATACAACGAGGAACGCAACGCGGAAGTGATGCGCGACTTCAAGTTGCTCGTGACACAGTCTCGCTTGAATGGGTTCAACTTCGTATATATCCCGAAGATGGTGGAGGAATTCAAGGGAATGGATTCGCAGTATGTGAAGGATGTAATAAGCTACATGGCTCCGAACCTCAATGATGCGGTGGTGGAAGATGTATATGACAGGCTCTGCAAAATGACGACTGCAGAGTTCTTCCACAGCGTACTTTACGAGAAGTTGCAGGTGAAGGCTCTTTATGATGCAAAACCGTCATTGCTGATAAACATTGGAACATCCGTGGTGCCATATTGTGGTGCAGACGGTAGGGTACAGTATTACACGGAGTTCCTCTGCATACCAATAGTCTCGACAGTGTTGTCGTTGGTGGAGGAAATCCTTGAGTTCTACCAGAAAAGAGTCAGCATAAAGACGATAACATTGACTGACAATGAGGGACAATTCAAGTATTTTGGCTTCTATAGGGCACTGTTCGACTTCCTCATAGCCCCACCGCCAGTGGCTCCCGACCTCGTTTTCCTTGGCCAGAACATCGTGGATGGCAAGTATCATGTGGCATTCAGGTTCAGCGAAGGACGAGAACGATTGGTAAAACTCATGCCTAAGCGTTACGAACTGTACTTCAACATAGCCACGGTCACTTATCGCGCTAAAGGTACAGGACTCCCAGCGGCAAAGGTGGACAGGACTGTGATGTCACATCTGAGGAGTAGAATAGCCGAGGAACTGAAGGATGTTTCGTTCGTTGAACAGTACAAGCCGGAGAAAGTTGGCAATGCTTATGTGCTCAGACTTGAAAAGGACAAAGTGTTCGTGCGAACATACTCAAAGGCTAACTACAAAGACTATGAGGATGTCCCGATAGCCGATTTTTAAGTTTTCTGGCTCTTTTTTTTACATTTTTTTAGTATTTTTGTGACTTTTTGTGTAAAAATTTATATCTTTGCACCCAAATAAACTATTAACTACCTAAATAATATGAAGAAACTATTTGTTACCCTGTTTGTTGCTACAGTCTCTTTCTTGGCTGCAAACGCACAGGAAAATCTTTCTACTCCTTACTGGTTTGTAGGCGCAAAGGGCGGCGTTAGCATGCCTCTTGAACATGACCTCTCCAAGATTCTCTACACTATGCCAAACGCATCGCTTTCTGTAGGTAAGATGTTTAATCCACAGATTGGTGCTAGACTCAATGTTACTCGCGACTTCAAGAATGACGAGAATAAGGCAAAGGTTACTCCAGAACCTACTTCATGCAAGAAGGATTTCACTGTTGATGTTGACGCTCTCTTCAACCTCAGCACACTCTTTGGCAAGAAGGACTACTATCCTTTCAATGTTTACATGATTGCTGGTCTCGGTTGGGATCACCTCGGTGGTGGCTTGATGGCTGAATATAATGTGGCAAAGAACATCAGCGTTGCTGCTGAGACTACCCTCAACTCACACAAGGTGTGGAGAGCAGGTCTCGGATTGAACTTCAAGTTCGGTGCTGCAAAGCCTAAGGCTAAGCCAGCTCCTGTTGTAGTAGCTCCAGAGCCAGTTTACGCTACTCGCATTGATACTGTTTGGTATAACGACACAGAATACAAGACAAAGGCTGTGACTGGTGACTTCACTTGCAATGATCATTTCGCACTCGCAAAGACTGAACCAATCAACGAAAGCGTAATCGCTAAGGTTGCTGATTTCTACAAGACTTACAAGAACGTCAAGGTGGAAGTTACTGGTTATGCTGACAAGGGTACAGGTAATCCAACAATCAACATGACTCTCTCGCAGAAGCGTGCTGAGACAGTTGCTGAGGCTCTTAAGGCAGCCGGCGTTCCTGCAGAAGTCATGACAGTAGATTGGAAGGGTGACACTGTTCAACCATTCGAAGAGAACGACGAGAACCGCGCCGTTATCATCAAGGTTTCTGGTGAGACAGAAGAGAAGTATCCTGTAACAGTGAAGAAGTTCCGCACTGAGGAAGTTCGTTACGAGGTGAAGTAAAAAACTCACAACCCCATATATGTAGGGCGAAGATTTCTGAGCCGATTTGCAGCGAGAAACTGTAGATTGGCAGCTCGGAAATCCTCGCCCTACGACTTTTCTTAGTGCCAAAATCTTTTTTTTTGAAACATTTTTCTACATTATTTATTATACATGCGCGAGAATTGAGAGATTTTTCGTAATTTCGCACCCGATAATGTGATGTGAAACATCACCTGAAATGCAATATATAGAAAAAATCAATAACCCAATGAAAAAACTGTTAACCACAATCTTGATCTTTGCTGCTACGCTTTCCGCTAATGCGCAGCAATTGCCTTATCAGAATCCTGCACTTTCTTCACATGAGCGTGCCGTTGACCTTCTTGGTCGTTTGACACTTGAGGAAAAAGCTGTTCTCATGCTTGACGAGAGTGAAGCCATTCCACGCCTTGGCATCAAGAGGTTCTCTTGGTGGAGCGAGGCTCTTCACGGCTATGCTAACCAGGGCAATGTGAGCAACTTCCCAGAACCTATCGGCATGGCAGCTTCCTTCAACGATGATCTCGTTTACAGGGTGTTCGACGCTACTTCTACTGAGATTCGTGCGAAATACAACGAACGCCTTCGCAACAATCTTCCAGACCAGCGTTTCTTCTCACTCTCTGTCTGGACTCCAAACGTGAACATCTTCCGTGACCCACGCTGGGGACGTGGTCAGGAGACATACGGTGAGGACCCATACCTCACTTCTCGCATGGGTGTTGCCGTTATCAACGGTCTTCAGGGACCTCGCGACACAAAGTACAAGAAGACTCTCGCCTGTGCAAAGCATTATGCCATTCATAGCGGTCCGGAGTGGAGCCGCCATACGGACAATATCAACGATGTTTCTCCACGCGACCTTTGGGAAACTTACATGCCAGCGTTCAAGGCTGCCGTTCAGGAAGCATATGTTCGCGAGGTAATGTGTGCTTACCAACGTTGGGACGATGAGCCTTGCTGTGGTTCAAACCGTCTGCTCCAGCAGATCCTCCGTGATGAATGGGGGTTCAAGTACATGGTTGTTTCCGACTGCGGTGCCGTTTCCGACTTCTGGACTTCCCACAAGTCTTCATCAACAGCTCGCCACGCTGCTGCAAAGGCTGTGCTCACTGGTACTGATGTGGAATGTGGTTTCGACTATGCCTACAAGAGCATTCCTGAGGCTGTGAAGAATGGTCTCATCTCTGAGAAGGACCTTGACGAGCGCATCCTTCGTCTCCTTGAAGGCCGTTTCGACCTCGGTGAGATGGACAAACCAGAGGAGGTTTCATGGTTCAGTTTGCCAATGAGCGTCGTAGATAGCAAGGAACATCGTCAGCTTGCTCACCAGATGGCACAGCAGACAATGGTTCTTCTTCAGAACAACAACGACATTCTCCCTCTCTCAAAGAAGGTCAAGAAGATTGCCGTAATTGGTCCTAACGCTGACGACGAGGCTATGATGTGGGGTAACTACAACGGTACTCCTAACGCTACCACTACAATTCTCGAAGGCATCCAGCAGAAGATTGGCAAGAAAAAGATCGTCTCTCTCCGCGCTTGCGACCTCGTGAACGACCTCATCCTTGAATCTCTCTTTGACCAATGCTCTGCCGACGGCAAGAAGGGCTTGAAGGGAACTTTCTGGAACAACACAAAGCGTGAGGGAACTCCTGTCACAACGCTTCAGGTGACACGTCCGCTCAACGTTACAACAATGGGTAACTACGCATTTGCCCCTGGCGTGAATCTCACAGATTTCTCTGCTCACTACGAGACTGTTTTCAAGCCAAAGCAGAGTGGGGAAGTGGCCATCCACTGCAACGGCTGCAGCACATTCGAACTCATCGTTGACGGTGAGGTTAAGACAAGCCACAACACATGGCGCAAGACTGACACTAGGACCGTCATCAATGTTGAGGCTGGCAAGGAATACAAGATTGAAATGAACTTCGCTCAGGAGGTTAAGAACTGGGACGCAAACCTCTTCTTCGACCTCGGTACTGAGAGCAAGATTGACTATACAGAGACTGTCAACAAGGTTAAGGATTGCGATGCAGTGATCTATGTGGGTGGTATTTCTCCTCGTCTCGAAGGCGAAGAGATGCCTATCGATCTCCCAGGATTCAAGGGCGGTGACCGTCTTAACATTGAACTTCCTGCTGTTCAACGCAATCTCCTCAAGGCTCTCAAGGACGCTGGCAAGAAGGTAGTCTTCGTAAACTGCTCAGGTTCTGCCATCGCTTTCGAGCCAGAGACAAAGACTTGCGAGGCTATCCTCCAGGCTTGGTATGCTGGTGAGGAAGGTGGTAACGCTGTTGCTGATGTTCTCTTCGGCGACTACAACCCTTCAGGAAAGCTCCCTGTAACATTCTACGGCAGCTCTGACCAGCTGCCAGACTACAAGGATTACTCTATGAAGGGGCGCACTTACCGCTATTTCGACAATGCCCTCTTCCCATTCGGCTACGGTCTCTCATATACTAAGTTTGAGGTTAGCAACGGTAAGTTCGATGGCAACAAGGATTCTTTCACTGTTGATGTGAAGAACACTGGTGCAAAGAATGGTACTGAGGTTGTGCAGATTTATGTTAAGCGCCTCGACGATACTGAAGGCCCAATAAAATCTCTTCGTGCTTACCAGCGCGTGGATGTGGCTGCCGGCAAGACTGTTTCTGCAAACATCAAACTCGACAAGAAGGCATTCGAGCTCTTCGATCCTGACACAAACACAATGCGCGTAAAGCCTGGCAAGTATGAAATATACTATGGTACAAGCTCGCGTGCTCAGGACTTGAAATCGGTTACAGTGGATATCAAGTAAACACTAAACTAAAACAAACATATCGATGAAGAAAATCATTCTACTTTCTGCATTTTGCATTCTGCATTCTGCATTATCTTTCGCCCAGAACTGGAAGGTGGGTAATCCTAACGATCCAAACTATGCTTATCTGAAGGAATACAAGAACCTCAAGGATTATGTTGACCGCGAGAAGTATCCTAACTTCAAAACAGCTCTTGCCCTTGGCGCAAACGACTATCTCAAGAATTCCACATGGAAAGGACTTGCTGATGCCAACTTCGACGAACTCGTTACGGGCAACGAAATGAAGATGGCAAGCTGTGTGAATAGCAGCGGTACGATGAACTTTACAACCGTAAAGAACTTCGTGAATGAAGCTACTGCAGCAGGTCATGTGATTTATGGTCACACTCTTGCATGGCATTCTCAGCAGCCTAACGGTTGGCTACTTTCTCTCTTGCAAGACCATCCTGCAGAGCCAATCCCTGGTGCCGATACTCCTGTTTATCAGCAGTGTTACAACAAGGACTTCCGTATAAAGTCACAACAAAATGTAGGATGGCACTCTGATTACAAACAATACAATTATGACATCTCATTCGATGCTACAAACGGCTTGAAAGCCACAGTTACCAAGAAGGCTTCACAGAACTACGAGGTACAATACCTCGCAGCTACTGACATTCCAGCAGAAAAAGGCAAGACGTATAAAGTCATTATTACCGTAAAAGGTAGTGCATCTGGCTATCTTGATGCAAAACTCGGGGACTGGGACTCAGGTACAACAAAGTCGTTCAAGTTCACTACGGAATGGCAAGATGTTGAGATGGAATACAACAATACTGTCACCAGTCCTTTCCTTCTCGTCCAACACGGCTCTTTCGTGGGTGATGTCTATATTAAGAATATCCGTTTGGAAAGTGTTGTCATGGGCAAGACTGTCAACGAAGACCGTCGCTGTCTCGTTATAGAGACTCCTGCTGATGCGGAATTATCAAGTGATTCTAAACTCACTATGAAACTTAAATCTGTAAATAGGGGCGACAAATTTGTTTTCTCTGCGTTGGTACGCGCAGATAAGTCGGCAACAGTTGAGGCAGAACAGTTAGGAACAGTTTCTTTTGACCCTACTTGGCGCACTGTAACTATAGACGGTACTTTCCAATCATCTTCAGAAAACACTGTTGTTCGCTTATATTTGGCTCAACCAGGCGAGTCTAACCGCTTCTTCCTTGACAATGTATCGTTCCTCATCAATGGTACAGAGCGTATCGTAAATGGTGATTTTGAAGGTACTGATGTATCTTCGTTTTCTGTAAGTACTAATGGCAGCCGACCTAAGGCACCTTCAATTACAGAGAACATCACATACCTTCTTCTCCCTGCTCCAACACCTCTCACGGCAGAAGAGAAACACGACGCACTCGTAGGTGCCATGGAGAAGTGGATTAAGGGCATGATGGAAGCTTGCGACGGTAAGGTAAAGGCTTGGGATCTCGTAAATGAGGCTATCTCTGGCGCTGACAATGACGGCGACGGCATTTATGACCTCCAGCATTATGAAGGCTACAACCCTAACGGAACATGGGATGTAGGTGGAGAAGCGTTCTACTGGCAGGACTTCATGGGCGATCTTGAGTATGTTCGTCAGGCTTGTCGCCTTGCACGCAAGTACGGCCCTTCTGATGTGAAACTCTTCATCAACGACTACAACCTTGAATCAGATTGGGACAACAACAAGAAAGTGAGATCACTCATTGAATGGATAAAGCGTTGGGAAGCTGACGGCGTGACATACATTGACGGTATCGGTACTCAGATGCACATCTCTTGCGCTTTGGATCAAAACACTCTTGACAGTCGTCGTAAGCATATCCGCCAGATGTTTGAACTCATGGCTGCTACAGGCAAGCTCGTTCGTGTCAGTGAGCTTGACATGGGTATTGATTATCCTGATCCTACTCCGGAAAATTCATATAATCGCACGAGCGTGTCAACATCTGATATGACAGAGGAAATGCACAAGATGATGGCTGACCACTACGAGTTTGTCATCAAGACATACCTTGAGGTTGTACCACCAGCACAACAGTGGGGTATCTGCCAATGGTGCGCTACAGACTCACCAGCAAACAGCGGTTGGCGTGCCAACACACCGGTAGGTCTTTGGACTCTCAACACATTCTATCGCAAGCATGCTTACGCAGGTTGGGCATGCGGTCTCGGAGCTGATCCTAACAATCCTTCTGTTACAGCTATTGAAGGTGCTATCGTTGATAAGCAGCCTGCTTCAAATGCTCCTGTTTACAGCATCAACGGACAACTTCTCGGCAACGACTTCAACGCTCTCCCTGCAGGTCTTTACATCCGCGATGGAAAGAAGGTTATGAAGAAGTAAAATAGATAAATAGTCAACAATAAAGCCGCATGACAATCTAATGTCGTGCGGCTTTTATATTTTCCCGATCTTACAAGAACATTGTTTTCTCCCTCCCATAAGGGGGAGGGTAGGGTGGAGCTATTATCTGAAACTATCCGTCAGCAGCTTGATCTCTATGCGAGGAGAAATCTTCTCGTAGAGAATATTATATACGGCGTCGAGGATAGGCATGTTTACGTGGACATAGCGGTTGATGTCCTTCATGCACTTGGCTCCGTAGAAACCTTCTGCCACCATTTCCATCTCTATCTGTGCCGACTTCACGCTGTAACCCTTGCCAATCATTGTGCCGAAGGTGCGGTTGCGTGAGAAGTTGCTGTAGCCCGTAACGAGAAGGTCACCCATATAAACGCTGTCAGTGATGTCACGTTCCAGCGGGTTCATGGTCTGAAGGAAACGGCTCATCTCCTGAACAGCATTCGAAATAAGCACAGCCTGGAAGTTGTCGCCATACTTCATACCGTTGCAGATGCCGGCAGCTATGGCATAGACATTCTTCAAAACAGCTGCGTATTCAATGCCTTCCACATCGCTTGAGGTCTTCGTCTTGATGAACTCGTTGGCAAGAACATCGGCAAAGGCTTCTGCCTTCTCTTGGTCTGCACAGCCGATGGTGAGATAACTTAGTCGTTCTAGGGCAACTTCCTCTGCATGAGACGGTCCACCGATGCAGGCAAGGTTCTCGTAAGGCACGTTGTAAGCCTGGTGGAAATACATCGAACATGTGATGTTGTCGTCAGGGATGATACCCTTGATGGCTGTGACGATGAACTTTCCCGAGAGCTTTGACTTGACCTTCTTTAGGTGGTTCTTGAGATATGGCGACGGAACAACGAATACGAGAGTGTCGTACTCGTTGACAATAGTGTTCAAATCGGAAGAGAAACGAATCTCGCTTGTGTCGAAATGCGCACTCTGCAGATATGACGGATTGTGATGAAGACGTTTGAAATCTTCAATTTGATCGTCGCGGCGCATGTACCATCCGATGTGGTGAGTGCTTCTCACCACAATCTTCGCGATGGCTGTTGCCCAGCTTCCGCCTCCGATTATCGCTATTTTTCCACAGTCGAACATTATTATATCAAGAATGATATTTTTATTACCAAGAATTTTTGAATTAAAGAAGTTCGTGATAAATAACTTTAATTTACTTGATTAATCCAGCTCTCAACATCTGCAACCGATGGTTTCTGCATGTCAAGCTTGTACTTCTTGAATACTTCACCAATCTGCTGCTGTACGCCCTGCGCCTTCTTTTCCTTGAGGTCAGAGAGGAGGTAATAGCCACACTTGTTGAGTACAGGTACGAGTTCCTCTGCCACACCGATAGCAGTCCAAGCAGAAACAGGATCCTTTGGAGCCTTCTTCTCTGGCTTCATCTGTGGGAAGAGCATAACCTCACCGATGGCAAACTTACCAGTCATGAGCATTACGAGACGGTCGATACCGATACCGATACCGAATGTTGGAGGCATACCGTACTGAAGGGCACGGAGAAAGTCCTGGTCGATGATCATTGCCTCGTCGTCACCCTTGTCAGCAAGGCGCATCTGCTCGATGAAACGCTCCTCTTGGTCGATAGGGTCGTTGAGCTCTGAGTAAGCGTTGGCAAGTTCCTTGCCGTTTACCATAAGCTCGAAGCGCTCTGTGAGGCCTGGCTTAGAACGGTGCATCTTTGTGAGTGGAGACATCTCTACAGGATAGTCGCAGATGAATGTTGGCTGGATGAAGTCGCCTTCGCAAGTCTCGCCAAAGATTTCATCGATGAGCTTACCCTTACCCATTGTCTCGTCAACCTCAATACCCAACTTCTTTGCACACTCGCGAATTTCTTCCTCGCTCATAGGGTAGAGGTCGTAGCCAGTCTTCTCCTTGATAGCATCGAGGATAGGAAGACGACGGAAAGGTGCCTTGAACGAGATGAGCTTGCCGTCAATCTCAACCTCTGGCTTTCCGTTCACAGCGATACAGATCTGCTCAAGCATCTTCTCTGTGAAGTCCATACCCCAGTTGAGGTCCTTGTAAGAGACATAGAGCTCCATGCAAGTGAACTCAGGGTTGTGGGTGCGGTCCATACCTTCGTTGCGGAAGTTCTTGCCCATCTCATAAACGCCCTCAAAACCACCTACGATGAGTCGCTTGAGGTAAAGCTCAGTGGCGATACGCATGTACATATCCTGGTTGAGCGCATTGAAGTGAGTGATGAACGGACGAGCCGAAGCACCACCGGCAATGTTCTGAAGGATAGGAGTGTCAACCTCTGTATAGCCAGCTCCATCGAGGATGCTGCGCATAGTACGGATGATAGTGGCACGCTTGAGGAATGTTTCCTTCACACCTTCGTTCACTACGAGGTCAACATAGCGCTGACGGTAGCGGAGTTCAGGATCTTCGAACTTGTCATATACGTTGCCGTCTGCGTCCGTCTTTACGATAGGCAGTGGCTTGAGAGACTTTGAAAGAAGAGTGAGTTCCTGTGCATGAACGGAAATCTCGCCAGTCTTTGTGCGGAAAACGAAACCCTTTACGCCGATGAAATCACCGATGTCAAGGAGCTTCTTGAAAACCTTGTTGTAGAGGTCTTTGTTCTCATCTGGACAGATGTCGTCACGCTTTACATAAACCTGGATACGGCCCTTTGAGTCTTGCAATTCGGCAAAACCTGCCTTACCCATGATACGGCGGCCCATCATACGACCTGCGATGGTCACGCAACGGGAATTTTCTGGTGAAGGAGTCTCGGTGATGTCGTTGCCATCCTCGTCCTTGCCGATGACAGGGAGGTCAACAAACTGCTCGCGGATATCGTCGCTCCAAGCATTTACAGGGAATTCTGCTGCTGGATATGGCTCGATGCCCATGTTGCGCAGTTCTTGCAGACTCTCGCGTCTGCCTATTTCTTGTTCACTAAGTTCAAGTATGTTCACAGTAGTAATTTACGATTTACGGATTTACAAATTAGAATGGCAGATCATCGCCTGAAGCTCCGTCGCTAGCAGCGATGTCTTCAGAAAGAGATGGCTGAACAACTGTTGCTGCAGGAGCTGGGGCTGGCTGGGAAGCAAATGGATCTTGCTGAGCAGTAGTCTGTGGAGCAGCAGTAGCACCTGCCTGTACGCGGTCAACCTTCCAAGCGCTGATGTCATTATACCAGCGTCCGTTGTATTCGCGCGCGTTGATGTCGAAGCTTACAGTAAGCTCTTCACCTGCCTGAATGTTCATGTTCGCGATCTTGTCCTCACCGAAAATGCGGAAACAGCATTTGCGTGGGTACTGGTCGTGAGTTTCTATTACATATTCCTGTGAAGCCCATGTAGAGCCTGTTCTCTGACTTGTGCCTGACTGCTTAGGAAGCACTGCGATGATTTTACCGGTAATTTCCATTTTATCTTATTGAATTTTAATTAATTACAAGTTGTGTTTGGCGAAAAAGCATAGCTTCGCCTATAAAAACACTGCAAAGATAGATTATTTTTAGCAAAAAAGTGAGTGAAAAAGAAAAAAAATACACAATATTAAATTATATCCAATTTTTCTTGGTAGTTCGTATTAATTTGCGTAATTTTGTCCGCAAAATATAAATTAGTAGAAGAAATGACAATAACACTCTCAAGTGACATCCTAAGCAATCGTCTGGGTGCACTCTCAAAAACACTCGGTGCTGGCAACAAGAACAGCTCCAACATTCTCAACTGCTTCCTTTTTCAGGTGAACGACAGCAGTCTTATCATCACTGCTTCCGACAGTGAGAATACCATGACTACGACCATGCCTGTCATTGAAAGCAATGAAGTAGGCATGTTTGCCATAAATGCTCAGTTCATCCTCAATGCAGTGAAGGATCTGGCTGACCAGCCTATCACTATCGATGTTGACAACGACACAAGAAATGTCAAGGTGAAGTATGCAAATGGTGTTTATGACTTCGTTTCCGACGATCCATTTGCTTATCCACAGCCACAGGCACTTGGTGACAATATCACAACTATCACAATGCCTTCTCAGGTTCTCCTTGAGAATCTTGAGCGCACAATCTTCGCTACTGGCGACGATCAGCTTCGCCTTGTGATGAATGGCGTTTATTTTGACCTCACTCCTGAGTTTGCTGTTGTTGTGGCAAGCGACGGCCACAAGCTCGTGCGCAACCAGATTATGGATGTCAAGGTTGCAGAGCCAACATCGTTCATCCTTCCAAAGAAGCCTGCTCTTCTCTTGAAGAATATCCTCAGCAAGGACGAGACAGAGGTGACAATCCAGTTTGATGGTCGCAACGCAGTGTTCTCGTTTGACGCTGGCATTCTCAATTGCCGTCTCATTGAAGGCCGTTATCCAAACTACAATTCGGTTATTCCAAAGGACAACCCATATCTCGTAGGCGTTGACAAGAAGTCTCTTCTCGGTGCACTCAAGCGTGTTCTTCCTTTTGCAAGTGACAGCAGTCAGCTCGTTCGTCTCGATGTAGAGGAGAGCAAGATTACCATCAAGTCGGAAGACCTTGAGTTCTCTACAAAGGCAGTGGAGGAAGTTTCTTGCAGTTATACTGGCAACAAAGTGGCAATCGGCTTCAAGGGTTCTGCTCTTCAGGCTGTACTTTCCAACCTCAACTTCGACGAAATCACTCTTTGCATTGGCGATCCAAGCCGTCCTTGCCTTGTCCTTCCGTCTGAGCAGCCAGAGAATCAGGATGTACTCATGCTCTTGATGCCAATGCTCTTGAATGACTAATTCGCGCGAGCGCGAGTCAATCGGATAAAGCTAAAGGCTAAAGGTTATCCAATGGGATCATTATCTAATAAACACATAGTATTGGGCATAACTGGCTCAATTGCAGCATACAAGGCTTGCTTGCTCATCCGTCTTCTCATAAAAGAGGGGGCGGAGGTGCAGGTTGTCATTACGCCTGCCGGAAAGGAGTTTATCACTCCGCTCACGCTCTCCACATTGACTCATAAGCCTGTTGTCAGCGAGTTCTTCGACCGCAGAGACGGCTCTTGGCATTCGCATGTAGACCTCGGCTTGTGGGCAGACGCTATGGTCATTGCCCCTTGCACGGCTTCGACCCTCGGAAAAATGGCGAATGGCGTGGCAGACAATATGCTCATCACGACTTATATGTCGATGAAAGCGCCAGTTTTCATCGCTCCTGCCATGGACCTTGACATGTTCAAGCATCCTGCTAACCAGAAGAATATTGAGACTCTCCAGAGTTATGGCAACCACTTCATTGATGCCGGTACAGGTTTCCTTGCTTCTGGTCTTGAAGGTAAGGGCAGAATGGCTGAACCGGAGGAAATCGTAGCTGCGCTGAAGGCTTATTTCATTGGCAAGTCAGTGTTGGAGTCTGAGTCAAAATCAATATTGATAACCGCTGGTCCTACCTACGAAAAGATAGATCCCGTTCGCTACATAGGCAACTACTCATCTGGCAAGATGGGCTTTGCGTTGGCAGAGGAATGTGCTGCTCGCGGTCATAAGGTGACGCTCATCGCTGGCCCTGTGAATCTGAAAAGCTCGCCTAATATCAATCGCATTGATGTTGAGTCAGCTCAGGAAATGTACTACGCTGCTACGAAGGCTTTCCCAGAGATGGATGCCGCAATACTTTGTGCTGCCGTTGCCGACTATCGTCCTGCCTCTCAAGCAGATGAGAAGATAAAGCGAGAGGATAAGTCCAATATGACCATTGAGCTTACCGCCAATCCGGACATTGCCGCTGCTCTCGGCAAGATGAAGACCGACAAGCAGACTCTCGTAGGCTTTGCCCTGGAGACAAACGATGAGGAGGCCAATGCACAGAAGAAGCTTAAGAAGAAGAATCTCGACTTCATCGTGCTCAATTCCACTCGCAACGAAGGCACTACCTTTGGCTATGATGACAACCAGATTTCAATCATCGATAGCGAAGGCCAGTACGACTTCGAGAAGAAACCAAAGTCAGAGGTCGCAAAAGACATCGTGGATCATCTGGAATCTATCATCAAAAAATAATTATCGGAAACCATATTTGGAATCACCTAGTTATTGTTTTATCAAGTATTTAAGAATTTAAGATTTTCTTATACTAGTATTATCTTCGGTTCTAAAATTCTTGATAAATAAAAATATCATGCGTAAACTGTTATCCATAATCCTTGTTCTGCTTGTCGCCATCAATTCCAATGCACAGGAGTTGTTGGCGAAGGTTACTATCAACCATAACCAGATTCAAGGCACCGACGCAAGCGTCTTCGACAACTTGCAGGAAACCCTGGAGCAGTTCATCAACGACAAGCAGTGGACGCAGTATCAGTTCCAGCAGAACGAGCGCATAAATTGCAACTTCAACATCACCGTCACGAAGTACGACCAGAGCAGCGGACTTTTCTCGTGCAACGCCCTCATCCAAGCCAATCGTCCTGTGTATAACTCCGCTTATACCAGCACTTTATACAACAATAGGGACAACAACTTCGACTTCTCCTTTGCCCAGTTCGACCAACTGAACTTCAACGAAGAGACCGTCGACAATCAGCTTACGGCCCTCTGTGCTTATTACGCTTACCTCATCATCGGACTTGACCTTGATTCCTTCTCACCGATGGGAGGCGAGGAGGTGCTGCAGAAGTGCATGTACCTTGTAAACAATGCCCAGAGCCTGGAGTATGTCGGCTGGAAAGCTTTCGAGAACGACCGCAACCGTTTTGCCTTCATCAACGATTACCTTGAAGCAGCCATGAAGCCTTTCCGCCAACTTCAGTACGACTACTACCGCAAGGGTCTCGACGAGATGGCAAACAATGCTGAGCGTGGCAGAACGGAAATCACCACCGCCCTTGAAACCGGACTCAAGAAAGCCCACGAAGACCGTCCTCTCAGCCGTCTGCCACAGATTTGGACAGACTACAAGAAAGAGGAAATAGCCAATATCTACAAAGGCAAGGGCACTCCGAAAGAGAAGGAAACAATCTACGACATCGTGTTCAGCATCAACGCTTCACAGAACAATACATGGGAGAAGATCAAGCAATAGGTCTTCTCCTTTCTTTTTATCTACTACTTTCTGCAACCGTTTGCAAAGTGCACAAAACATTTATTCGCCGTTTTTTGTGCCCGTCATACATATTATGTGTAATTTTGCGCCATAAATATAACCTTATCAAAATGAAGAAACTAACATCAATCTTACTTCTCGCTATCGCATTTGCAGTAAACTCAGTGGCTCAAGGCTGGCCTTCCAATTATGGTGGCGTAATGCTTCAGGGCTTCTATTGGGATTCCTACGACGACTCGCAGTGGACAAACCTCGAATCGCAGGCTGACGAACTTTCGGAGTTCTTCAACCTCGTTTGGATCCCACAGAGTGCAAGCTGTGGCGGTCAGTCTATGGGATATGACGACCTCTACTGGTTCTCAAACTACAATTCGAGCTTCGGCAACGAGAAGGAACTCCGCTCTCTCATCACAACCTTCAAGCAGAAAGGCATTGGAACGATTGCCGATGTCGTCATCAACCACCGCAAGAATGTGAGCAACTGGGTGGATTTTCCTGCCGAGACATACAAGGGCGTGACATACCAGCTTCAATCTACAGACATCTGTGCCAACGATGACAATGGCGCTACAAAGACTTGGGCTACGCAGAACGGCTTCAGTCTCTCGTCTTTCAACGATGACGGCGAAGGCTGGGACGGAATGCGCGACCTCGACCACAACAGCAAGAATGTGCAGAAGAATGTCCTTGCTTACCTTGACCTCCTGCTAAATGACTTCGGTTATGCTGGCGTACGCTATGACATGACGAAAGGTTATGCCGGCAAATGGACTGGCCTTTACAACTCCACAGCAAAGCCACTTTATTCCGTTGGCGAATATTGGGACGGAAACACCACAGCCCTCAAGAACTGGCTCGAATCCACTAAGGTTGACGGCGCAATACAGTCAGCTGCCTTTGACTTCCCAACACGCTATATCGCCCGCGATGTCTTCAACGGCAACGCATGGAACAAGATTGGTAGTACCGGTCTTGCGAAGATGACTGGCATGGGCAAATATGCCATCACATTCTGCGAAAACCACGACACGGAATATCGTTCGGCGCAGGCTCAACAAGATCCTATCACGAAGAACATCGCCGCTGCAAACGCTTACATCCTCCTTATCAACGGCACTCCTTGCGTCTTCCTCAAGCATTGGAAAAGCAACAAGGACGAGATAAAGCAGCTCATCTATGCTCGTAAGATGGCTGGCATCACGAACGACGGCAGCCGTTACATCGCGCAATCCACACAGACAAACTACTCCGCCATCCGCACCATGGGCAACAACAACTGCGATGTCATCACGGCTTTCGGCAATGGCTACGCAGCGCCAGCCGGTTTCACGAAGATCATCACTGGCGAGAACTATCAGGTTTATATGTCCAACGCAGCCGAATCTCCATGGATAAGCATCCCTTCTGGTCAGTATAGTGGCACTTTGCAACCTGTCCTTACTGCCATCTCAACCGATGCCAACGCGAAGCTCGTATATACTACCGACGGTACTGAGCCTACAGCTGCAAGCAAGTCTGTGGCAAGTGGCACAAAGCTCTCGCTCTCAGCACCTTGCACACTCAAGGTCGGTCTGCTCACAGGTGGCGTTGTGAAGAATATCCAGACTCGCAGATACACCGCCATCGAGGCTTTTGATGCCTACGACATCAATGTCTATGTAAATGTAGATAAGGTCAATTGGACAAAGGTGAACTTCTGGTCATGGGGTGGGGGAGACGGCCACTCTCCTAAGAACGCAGCTTGGCCTGGCGACGCTGTCACGCAGAAGACCAGCATCAACGGAAAGACTTGGTATTACCAGACTTACCGCATCACTTCCGCTTCCGACTATGTAAACTTCGTATGGAGCACAGGCGCAGGTTCTCCGCAGACCGTCGATGTACCGAATGTCAAGCAGACTTCCTTCTTCGAGATTTCTACGGAGAAGGACGGAGCGAAGTATAAGGTCGTGGATGTCACCGAGACCAATGGCATATCTTCTATAATGCAGAATGCAGAGTGCAGAATGCAGAATTCCTACAACCTCGCTGGACAGAAGGTTTCTGCCGACTACAAAGGTATTGTCATTAAGAATGGAAGGAAGGTAGTGAAGAAAAATTAGGTAAAAGTTTGGTTATCACGATGAAAAGTTGTACCTTTGCACTCGCAAAATTAGAAACGGGTACCGCTTTTCCAGCGAGAAAAATCATCAAATCGCCAAATCATCAAATCGCCAAATGAAACTATGATTACAATAAAGACCGTAAATACAAAGAAGGAACTCACGCAGTTTGTTGACTTCCTCTATGACCTTTTTGATGGAAATCCAAACTTCGTGCCACCACTCTTCCAGGACGAATACAACTGTCTTGACAAAAGCAAGAACGCCGCCTTCGACTTCTGTCAGGCAGAATACTTCCTTGCCTACAACGACGAAGGTAAGATCGTTGGCCGTATTGCCGCAATCATCAACAACAAGGCTAACGAGCGTTGGCAGCAGAAGCGTGTCCGTTTCGGATGGTTCGACTTCGTTGACGACCGCGAGGTTTCCGCAAAGCTCCTTCAGACAGTGGAGGATTACGGTCGTAAGAACGGCATGGAAGAGATCGTCGGTCCTCTCGGCTTCACCGACCTCGACAAGGAAGGCATGCTCACCGAAGGCTTCGACCAGCTCGGCACAATGATGACTTGCTACGGCGCTCCTTACTACAAGGAGCACATGCACGCCATGGAAGGCTACACCGTGGATGTGCGCTATCGTGAGACGAAGCTCATGGCTCCAAAGGAAGTCCCTGCTAAATACATGAAGGTTGGGGAGATGGTGCAGAAGCGCTACAACCTCCATGTCTACAAGCCATCGCGCTGGGACCTCATCGTGAAGGGAGTAGGCCGTCAGGTCTTCGAACTCCTCAACGAGACCTACAAGGACATCTACGGCTATAATGACCTTAGCCCAAAGCAGATCAACCAGTACATTGCTCAGTATATTCCTTTCGTGAATCCTAAGTTCATAACCATCGTCCGTGACCACAATACTCCTGAGAAGAAGATGGTGGGTTTTGGTCTGTCTATCGCATCGCTTTCATACGCTCTCCAGAAGACAAAGAAGGGACGTCTCCTTCCGTTCGGCTGGTGGCATATCGTGAAGACACTCTTCTTCTCAAAGAAGTCGCCTGTCATCGACCTGCTGCTCATCGGTGTACTTCCTGAGTATCGTGCCAAGGGCGCCAATGCACTTCTCTTCACAGACCTTATTCCGCATTACATAGACTACGGTTGCGTGTGGGCAGAGACCCAAGTGCAACTTGAGGACAATGCCAACGCCACATCACAGTGGGGACCTCTTGACCCTATCGTCCACAAGCGTCGCGAATGCTATGTGAAGACTCTGTAGTCAAAGTTAAAGTCAAAGTTAAAGTCCATTCCTTGACCCTTGTTAGGTAATATCAGCGTTTTGCCAACAATCTGCCGATTTATGCCCTGTAAGTCGCAAATGTTTTGTACTTTTGCACTCGCAAACAAAGGAATACCCCCTTGAATGCGAAAAGAAATGCTTCAGTAGCTCAGTTGGTTAGAGCACATGACTGTTAATCATGGGGTCGTTGGTTCAAGCCCATCCTGGAGCGCAAAAAGAGATACTCGTAAGGTATCTCTTTTTTTGTTCTTAGGCTAAAATCGTTAAACTACACTTTTACGCTTTTCCTTTCCCACGAAGGAAAGTTGTCATCCTTAACGGGAAATGTTTCCTTCGTGGGGAAGGAAAGTTTTCCCAGCCTCAAAGAAATGCCGAGGCACAACTTCTTTTAGGAAAAGACAGCATGTTGTAGGGTATGTTGGGTCTATGTAGGGTCAATAAGCACCCTACATAGACATAACAACCTAATTATCAATCTATTACAATACATCTATGTAGGGATGTAGGGAAAACCCGCTAAAAACCGTGATTTTTTTCGTTTTTTAGCCTTCAAAATTGCAATATTCGAAACCTATATCAAGAAATCCGCAGAAAAGCGCCTATTTTACTCTTCTGAGCAACGTCAAAAGACTGCCAAAAATGCATCAGATAATCTACTCAATACAGCAGCATCAGTTGCCTGTCGAAGTCGACAGCTTTGCCTTCTACACCGTAGATTCTCTTCAGCAGTCGGCTTCTGGTAAGGGAAACCTCTGGAAATCGGCAGTCCATTATTGTAGCAATCTCGCCTGGTTTGAACTTCAATCGGGCGAGGATGCAGATTCTTAGCTCACGGTCGGTTACGTTATGCTTGTTGAGTAGGATAAACATCTGCGGAAGATGCTTCTTTGTGAATCGGACAAGGTCCTTCCATTGCTTCTCTGTCGGATGTTCTGTGACGTGAGTTATGTAGTATTCAAACGTGCTTCTTATTGGGGACGATTGTATCTCATCCTCAATCATTGCCGTGTTCTTGATGTTTAGTTGTTGCTCGTATTGAGACACTCGGCTTTTTAGTTCGCTGATAGACTGTTCCCTTTGCGCTATCTCCTCATCCAGTTCCATGCGTTGGCGCTCAAAGAGTTGGTCCTTGCTTTCAAGAAGTACAACCTTCTCTTCAAGCAGGGCGTTCATATCCTCCATCTCGTTTCTGAGCTGCGCTTTCTCCCTTTCGTAACGCTCGGTTGCGTTTCTGAGTTTCCTTTCGTTTGCCTTTCTGGATTTCCTGTCAATGAATATAGAACTGCCGCCTATCAGGATAATGATTACGATGGCTACGAGGAGCCACCATTGCAGTGCTATGATGTCATCCGATTTCTTTTTTGCTTCTTCCGTTTCCCTCTGCGACAGCGATTTGTTGGCTTCGTACGAAAGCAAAGCATATTTGGCAGTGGAATCGGCTACGCCCTTCTTGTCGTATAGTAGGCTAAGACCACCGTAAACCAACATCCTGATGTATGGATCAACATCATTGTTGTTGCTTTTTTGGAAAAGAATCTGCGCGGAATCAGGCTTGTTTACATTAATATAATAAATGCCTTTGATGTAATAGTATGATTCATAGCCAGGCGCAACCACTTCGCTGCTGGCTATTCCTGATTGCAGTTCGTAGAAGTCCATGCATTGCTTGGCGTTGTCGTATTGCCCAAGCTTCAGGAAATGCTTTATGCTGTCAAGCATCTGTGTAGATACTTTCGCAGAATCCTGATAGGATTCCTTAGCCATGCTATCGTGCTGCTTCTTCTCCTCGTTGCCAGTGGAGATTGTGCAGCAGACCATTGAGAGGCAGAGTATCAATATACACAGTAGTTTGTTCATTCTTCAGTAGATAGGATTTGCTTTGTTTTGCTATGCAAATTTACACATTTTGATTCCTTTACTGAAATTTCTTGCCAAAAATAATTTTCAAAAATTTCGTGCAAGTGTAGTTAATGTGTTGATTATCATTGTTTTGTATCTTTGAAAATAATTCATGGAAAATTCTTATTGCCGATATTTCTTGCAGGAAACAACTAAAATGATTAACTTTGTAGCAGATTTCTAAACAATAAAGAAGTTATGTAAGTGAGCCAAGGGACGGATCTCTAACTCACATTTTTGCAAGGTTTCAACAGATTGTTCGTTATAATAATAAAGACCAATATAAACATGCTATGAAATGCTTAATTTACATATTTCTTGTTTGCTATTTGCTTGGTTGTAAGAATTACGTATCCAATACGGAGAGTGATTCAAGAAAACCCGAATATTCCATGAGTTGCGACGATAGTACACAGAATACTATAGGGTACTATGACCTGGATATGAACCACTTTCAAGCTTACCAGACTTTTGACGAACTTACAATGCAAGGAAAAGGAACAGCAGAAAAGCAACCTTGTGTCTATGTTTGGGACAAGGGCGATTCCATATTCGTGAAGAGTTCCGATGAAAGGGATTCCTTGCGTTTATATGTAAGGAAAGACAAAGATATGTGGTATAGTCGTATGGATTATGAATTATGGAAGAAGAATGGATATAGAGTCGTGAAAAGCGAATGGGACAAGATGGCTCGTTCGTATGATCGATATTTCTACAATGACACCATTCTGGAAGTGAAGACCGACTATAGTGACGATTCTGTCTTTAAGACAATCTTTGTGAAGACCTCAGATGTGGTTCTTGAGTTCCGCATGTCTGATAAGGATTTCAAAAGCTATGCAGATGACCTACGCTCAAAGGTTTGGCTATTGTGTTCGGGCAAGATGACGTATAAAGGGACTTCTCCAAAGGTGATAAAGTATTCTTTTTCATGCGATGATAATAAATACAATCTCTGTTCAAAAGAAACGAAGACTACATACGAATATCCCAAGACTTCATTGGGAGTTTGGGCAATGCAGCCTGGGCTTGACGAAACGTGCCTGTATGGAGGTCAAGATATAAGGAATTTCACCCAGTCAACTCCTAATGGTGTTCTGAATGTTGCGGCAAATGATACCACCATATACGAATTAGTAGATAAAGTCCCAGATTTCCCTGGCGGTTGGAGTGCCATGAAGGACTTTTACAACAAAAATGAAGCTTCTACTAGTAGGACACAAGATTACAATCATCGTGTGGTGTTGAAATTTGTTGTAGAATGTGACGGAACTATCACTAATGGAAGGGTAATTCCTGACTTCATCACTTTTTTGCGCCATCACATGGCGCAGAATGAAAATCAACGAGTTACGTAAAATAATTGGGTGACTTTGGGTGACGCAAGCCGTTTTTTTCGTACCTTTGCACCATGTTTGTACGCAAGAAGATCAAT
>JAZLHI010000085.1:0-3247 GCA_045616725.1 Prevotella sp.
ATCAACAGGTATAATTAAGTTACAAAAGAAATGAAAAAGTTTTTCGACTCAATTGTCATTGCCTATTATACATGCGTTTTTGCGTTTTTCCCTATTGTGACAAGCCGATTGGTTAAGCTATATTATATAATAAGGTATAAAAACTGGAAAGAGCGCCATCAGGAGTGGTATCATCGCAAACAGGCAGAGTATTGCAAGCTATTCATGTGCAAGCAACTTCCATATACCAATGTGGAGATTATCAATACCAATAACGAACAGTTTGAGAAGCCAGCTATCATTATTGCCAATCACCAGTCTATACTCGACATTCCTGCAATCTTTATGCTTTATCCGAAGATTGTTGGTATGGCAAAGGAGGCACTATTCCACAACGTCTTTTTCCGTTCAATGGTAAAGTACAAGGAGTTGGTAAGCAATGCTGCACCTGTACGCACAGTCGTGACTTATGTGCGTAAGAAGATGTCCGACGGCTTCTCGTTCCTTATATTCCCAGAGGGAACACGTTCGAAAGACTTGAGCATACTGCCTTTCCGTGCCGGTGCGTTCTTCTTTGCAGAGAGCCTGAAATGCGATATAATCCCTGTTACTATATATGGCACCGGAAAAGTGTTGAATTCCAAAGGCGTTCTCGGTTCAAGTCCTATTGTCGTTGAGATCGGCAAGCGCGAAAGCTATAGCGGCATGGATCGTAAGCAGATGGCAACATACTGGCATGATTATTTTGTGAAGCGTTTCGAGGCGTTGAGTAACAGAAAGTAATTTAACTCCCATAAAGTAAGCAAGTCGTAACTTTGCGAAACATGAATTCATAAAATATTACGCTTTGCAGAAAATCTCCTGCAAAGCGTAACTTTTATAAATGGGAGTTTATGGCATTACTTGATAACAACCTTAGTCTTGCATCGGATATCTACACTTGAAGCTCCAAGCTGTATTGTATATTTTCCGCTTGGAAGAGCCCATGCAGAAGCTGTCTCGTCCCATAGGCGAAGATCATCGAGTGGAATCTGCATAGTCACCTTTTCCTTGCTACCAGCCTTGACATTGACACGAACGAAGTCTTTAAGGCGTTTGATTGCATTGTCTCCTGGGATATTGACATAGAGCTGTGCTACTTCGTCACCATCGAGCTTGCCAGTATTTCTGATATTGAATTCGACATTAAGATAGTTGCCATCTCGAGTCGCTTTCAGACCTTCGTAGGCAAAAGTAGTATAGCTGAGTCCGTAGCCGAAAGGATACAATGGCTGAACTTTGCTATACATATATGTGCGACCATTCTCGATGTCATAATCGAGCATATCTGGGAGTTGGTCGATAGAAGCAGGCCATGTCTGTGAGAGGCGTCCGGCAGGGTTGTACTTTCCGAAAATCACATCGGCAATGGCATTGCCAAGCTCTTGCGAACTCTGTGCGGTGTGTATGATAGCAGGGACATTGGCTTTTGTCCAATTGATGGTGTAAGGGAATGAAGAAATAAGAGCAACGATGGTGTTCTTATTATTTCTGTAAATAACACGGATCAGGTCTTCTGTTTCAAGCTGTAGAGACTGACGATCCACCGCCTCGCGTCCGTCGCTGAGTGAAGCTACTGTTGCCCAAGGAGCATTCTTTTTGTCGTATGAAGCATTTCCGATAGGGTGATTACCAACACATACGATTACTACATCGGCATTGCGTGCAATCTCTTCGGCATGACCACCATTGTCAAGAGCAATGAATTCTACTTCAATACCCTTTTCTGCAGCAGCTTTTCTGATTCCCTGAAGAGGTGTTACATAATAAGGCAAATCGCCGCCATACCAGTCCTGAAGGATAGTGTCAGCGCGGTTGCCAATCACAGCGATCTTCTTGATGTCGTCTTTGAGAGGAAGAATGCCATTATTCTTCAGCAATACTATACTCTCGTCAGTGGCACGGCGAACGAGCTCGTGAGTCTTTGGATCGTCCCAAGGTGCGAGATCTGTTTCCACACCAATCTTAAGATAAGGATTAGCTGTATCTTTTGGATCATCTAGTAAGCCGAGTTTGAGCATTACATACACTTGTCCTCTAATTACATTGTCGATGTCAGCTTCTGTCACAAGCCCCTTAGCAAGAGCTGTCCATACGGCTTCTGTGTACTTGTCGAGGAATCGGTTGATTCCGTTCTTGATGCATGCTGCTGCAGCATCAGGCAGATCCTTGAAGTATTTGTGTGCAGTTACCAGTTGGCTGAAAGCGCCACCATCGGTAGTATATACTCCCTTCACGTTCCATTCGTCATGAACGATATCCTTGAGCATAGGGTGTACAGTACAAGGAATTCCGTTGTACTTGTTATATGCTGCCATGAAAGAGGAAGCACCGCCTTTAGTGAATCCTTTGTAGAAGCTGTAGCTATAGTATTCACGCCATTGTTTGTCACTGAAATTGGAGCTTGACCAACCACGTTCGTCCTCATTGCTATTGGCAAGGAAGTGCTTCATGAGAGACGATACACGCCAGTAGTTTGGATCTGGACCTTGCATACCTTGAATCATCGACGCAGCAAGTTCTCCCACCAAAGTAGGATCTTCGCCAAAACATTCTTCTGTGCGACCCCAACGAGGATCTCGACCGAGATCTGCATTAGGTGCCCAAAGCACTATTCCTGCATGAGATGGATTTCCGTCTTTGTTCTGGTACATCGAACGAGCCTCGATGCTCATTTCTTCACCGAACTTATACATAAGGTCTCTGTCCCAAGTCTGTCCAAGTCCATAGCCTTGAGGGAAAGAAGATGTGACGTGAGGCGGTTTTCGTTCGCTGGCTGGTCCACCGAGTACTATTCCGTGAATTGCCTCATTACTTCCAGGCATTTTGATGCCTAAACGAGGTATTCCTGCCGAACCAAGTAAATCGACTTTCTCTTCGATTGTGAGTTCCTGGATTAGAGAAGTGATGCGTTCGTCTTCGCTCAATTTACGATCTTGCCATTTCTTCTGTGCAAAAGACGAGAAGGCTGCAACAAGGAATGTTGCTAGGAGAAGGATTCTTGTTTTCATATTTATATGATTTAGTGGTTGTCGTGTCGTTTCGGCAAATATAATTATTATTTTTGACAAAATACCTATTTGATGGTATTTTCTTGGACATATTGTTGATATTACACATTATTTATATATCTTTGCAGCCGTAAAAGCAGAACAATGAGATTAAGTGAATTGTCGATAGGTCAGAAATGTAAGGTTACTTCGGTCGGTGGAGAAGGTGCTCTTCGTCA